>NZ_BAIZ01000005.1 GCF_000613445.1 Hoylesella shahii DSM 15611 = JCM 12083 | reverse complement strand
TAATAATAAAAAAAGGATGCGCCATAATATAGGATGAAAGCTAAGAAAAATAGACCATCCGGGGAGGGCGTGGAGCAAAGTGGGGGTATTGCTGAATAGTTACCAGATATATTCTGAGATATAAAATGCTCTTTCATTTCAAAAAAAAGACACAAATATTTGCTTATGTGGAATTTAATAATTATATTTGAAGAAAATGTATCATATTAATTCATATGGGAAAAATTTTTAGTCCTTTAAAGGAACCATTACAGAAAGACTTTCTTCTATTATGCATTATGATAATAGATGGTTTTTTAGCAATAGGAATTACGTATGTTTTTACTTCAATACCTATCATTGTCATACTTTCCTTGTTAGTATTTTTCACCAGTATCCTTGCTTATTGTTATATTAAAAATCACATAATTAACAATCTAAATAAAAAAAGATGAAAAAGATAAAAATCTAGTGTAGATTTAACGATTGACTATCAGCCTTTTACAAGTTATCTATCCTTAGAACCGCCACTTATTTATCTCTCCGTTCGGGCTCTGTTTCGCCCTTTTCCTCGCCTTTAAATGCAATAACTAAATTATATTTTACAGCTACAAGTTTGCCATAAATGCTGCCTGGAATCCATTTGGGCATCTTTCTGACAACCCTTAATGCCTCTTTATCTAATGCAGGATGCACGCTGCGGGCTACTTTAAAATGCGTTAGTTCGCCGCTGGTTTCCACAATTACGCCGATAACAACCCTACCCTTAACATCCTTTGCCTCATCAGGCTGTCGCACTTCTTTCTTTAAAAACTCCATCAGTGCCTTATCTCCGCCAGGGAATTGAGGTGATATTTCAAAAATTTCACACATAAAACGCTGGTTTTCCTCGGCCTTAGTAGTTGCCGACTTAACTTGTTTGGGTTGATTTCGTTTCTTATTTTTGCCCTTCCCACCTTGTGCGTAGGCATTAAGGCAGGCCAAACATATTGCCATTACAAGCCATAGCTTGCAACGAAATACGGAATGAATGCTCATTGTTCGCATAACTCCCTCCTTTGGTTTATTATTGTTTCAACTACGATTATCGCTTAATAAGGATTGTCTACCAGCTCTTTGCAAGTTATCTATCCTTTAAAACGCCACTTATTTATCTCTACGTTCGGGCTCTGTTCCGCCCCTTTTAACCACATAAAAAGGAATGCCCATGCAGACTTTCAAGCGCACCAGCTTGCCTTTTCGCTTGCCGGGAATCCAAGCGGGCATCCTTTTTACAACGTTAACTGCCGCCTTATCTAATGCGAGATGTACACAACGAAGGAGCCTAATGGCTATAATTTAGCCGTCTTCCTCCACAAGGAAAGACAATAACACCCTGCCCGTAATGTCTTGGGCATCTTCTGGATATATCTTTTCCTTATCTATAAAGCCTTCAAAACCTCCTCGCCACCTGGAAACTTGGACTTTGCATAGTCTTCATCGCGGAAAACGCGCGTTATTTTACTGACGAAGTTCTAAACTTGGACTTAACAAAAAGGGAGTAAGGTGGCCAACATACGGTGTCATTTCGGCCTTGTGCGTTGGCATTAAGGCACACCATATCCATCGACATTACAAATAACTGTTTGCAGCGAAATGCAGAATAAATGATTGTTGCACACATAACTACCTCCTTTGGGTTGTGGTTTCCACTGCAAATATAGCAAAAATATGGATTACCCATTCGCTTTTTATGATGTTTTTATATAGAAATAACTGCGTAACATAAAAGCATACAACGAAAAACATGACTAATCTAACACGCCAGCAAGTAAAAAGAGCGGATAAATCCTTGGTACTTTACAAGATGTTTTTGAAGTCATCTAGACTTATAAAATCTCTACAAATTGAGAGGAGTTTATTATCTTTTATTACTGTCCGCTAAAGTTCTCACCTCTTTATACGAATTAGGGCTGACACTTCTCACGAGGTATCAGCCCTTTTTGTTACCTTTGCTTTTGTTACTAAACTGAGATAACATGAGTAAAAGTACACATTTCTTCGGACAGCCGGTATATGGTCAGCTAATAAAATCACTTGATCATGATAAAATTGTTGAAATGAGCCGTAAGAATGGCGGTGAGCGGAATGTGAAGAGCTTCGACGGATACGCTCATCTTGTGACGATGCTTTATGCGGTTATCATGCGTTTTGATTCCCTTCGGGAGATAGAGGCTGCCGTGACGGCACAGATCAGAAAGCTGCATCATGTGGGCATCAAGAAAGGAAAGTTGCCGAAGTTGGTATTGTTGCTTACCAACGACTTCGACATGCCACTGCAAACCATAGTTACATATCGCAGGAGGTGGCAAATAGAGTCACTCTTCAAACAGATCAAGCAGAATTTCCCTCTTAGAAACTTCTATGGGGAGAGCGCCAACGCCATAAAGTTCCAAATTTGAATCACGTTGATGGCGAACCTGTTGCTATCCCTGCTCCAAAGTTCCACAAAAAGACGGTGGAGTTTCTCGGGCTGGCAACTATGGTACGCATAGTACTTATGGAATATCTCAATATGAACAAATTCTTCAATATGCCGGATGCGGACATGAAATTGATGCTTGAAACAGTGGCTGAATCACCGCTAGGGGTGACAGAAAACGAATAAGGGGCTTGTCACTAACATAAAATCATCCAAACGACAATGCGTCAATAAGTTGGGATGGAGGACACTATGTTTAGCGAACAGTAATAATTAAAAAAGACATAAGATAATCTGTTTTAGACAACTAAAAACCTAATCTATATTAAACAAATTTCCAAAACAAAAACTCAAATACTTAATAATCAACACTTTGACAAATATTAACACGTTAAAAGTTATCCAAAAGGTATAACCATAGAATATTTAGGTTAACTTTGCATCATCAACAAATGACTAATTACTGGCTCAAAAAATACTACCTTTGGTGAGACTTCAAGCTCAATAAAAAGCATCAACAATAGAAACCTTGAAGAAGCATAGCAAACTATGCACTTAAAAGTGTGAACAAAAAGATACTTTTTACAATAAGACACCGAAGAGCAATACATAAAAGTAAAACCAATAACCCTAAGTAGACATTTTAGAACCAGGCACAAACAAAAATAACTAACTCCCCCCAGAGAATGATACAGACAGTTGTAAAGAGAGACGGACGCATCGTTGGCTTTAACGAACAAAAGATAATGGCGGCCGTAAGAAAGGCAATGCTCCACACCGACAAAGGTGAAGACGAAAGACTAGTACAGCAGATTGCAGATCGCGTTGGTTTTTCGGGCAAACCGCAAATGACGGTTGAAGATATTCAGAACCAAGTGGAAATGGAACTCATGAAAAGTAGCCGTAAAGACGTGGCTAGAGCTTACATTTCGTATCGCAACCAGCGCAGTGTGGCACGTAAAGCCAAGACGCGCGACGTGTTTTTGGAAATTATCAACGTCAAAAACAACGACATCACACGCGAAAACGCCAACATGAACGCCGACACTCCTGCTGGTATGATGATGAAGTTTTCGAGCGAAACAACCAAACCTTTCGTTGACGATTACCTCTTAAGCGAGGAAAGCAGAGAGGCTGTGCGCCAAAATTGTTTGCACATTCACGATAAAGACTATTACCCAACTAAGTCGCTTACCTGCTGCCAACATCCCCTTGACCATATTTTAGAGCGCGGTTTTTCGGCCGGACATGGCTCTTCGCGTGCAGCTAAACGCATAGAGACCGCCAGCGTGCTGGCTTGCATCTCACTAGAAACTGCACAAAACGAGATGCATGGCGGACAAGCTATCCCCGCATTCGACTTCTATTTGGCACCCTACGTTCGTTTAAGTTTTATTGAAGAGCTAAAAGCCCTTGAAGAACTAACGGGCGAAAGCTATACACACCTATATAATAAGGAGGTAAACGACTATCTCAAAAAACCTCTCGATGGTTTGGAAGGCGAAGCGCGCATGATGCAACATGCAATGAACAAAACCGTTGCTCGCGTGCATCAAGCCATGGAAGCCTTCATTCACAACATGAACACCATACACTCGCGCGGTGGAAACCAAGTGGTTTTCTCGTCTATTAACTATGGCACTGACACCTCGGCAGAAGGTCGTTGCGTTATTCGTGAGCTTCTTAACAGCACCTATAACGGTGTGGGTAATGGCGAAACGGCTATCTTCCCCATTCAGATTTGGAAGAAAAAACGTGGCGTTAACTATCTGCCAGGCGAACCCAACCACGACCTTTATTGTCTAGCATGCAAGGTTACAGCGCGCCGTTTCTTCCCCAACTTCCTAAACTTAGATGCCACTTTCAATCAAAACGAAGCCTGGAAGGCCGACGACCCTAAGCGCTATATGCACGAAGTGGCCACTATGGGATGCCGAACACGTGTTTTCGAGAACCGATATGGTATAAAAACGTCGGTGGGAAGAGGCAATCTCTCGTTCTCTACCATCAATATCGTGCGCCTTGCCATCGAATGTATGAATATATCTGATAAAGAAACACGTATCAACAAGTTCTTTGCTAAACTAGACAACATGCTCGACGTGGCCGCAAGACAACTAAACGAACGCTACGAGTTTCAAAAAACGGCCATGGCAAAGCAATTCCCACTGCTAATGCGTAGTCTTTGGACAGGAGCCGAAAGTCTTTCGCCCAACGAAACCATAGAAAAGGTTATCAACCAAGGCACATTAAGTATTGGCTTCATCGGTTTGGCCGAATGCCTTAAAGCCCTTGTGGGCGCACATCATGGCGAAAGCGACGAGGCACAACAACTGGGCTTGCGCATTGTAGACTACATGCGATGCCGCTGCAACGAATATTCAGAGACCTATCACCACAACTTTAGTCTGCTAGCAACTCCCGCCGAAGGACTATCGGGTAAGTTCACCAAGACAGACCGTAAAAAGTTTGGCGTACTTGAAGGTATCACCGACCGCGATTATTACACCAATTCCAACCACGTTCCCGTATATTATAAATGCAGCGCTCGCCACAAAGCAGAGATCGAAGCTCCTTATCATGAGATGACAAGAGCCGGACACATCTTCTATGTAGAAATGGATGGCGACGCCACACACAACCCACAAGCCATCATGAACGTTGTAGACATGATGGACCATTATAACATGGGCTACGGAAGTGTGAACCATAACCGCAACCGTTGCATGGACTGCGGATTTGAAAATGCTGAAGCAAACCTTGAAGTTTGCCCGCAATGTGGAAGCAAACACCTCGACCGTCTGCAGCGAATAACTGGTTATCTGGTGGGCACAACCGACAGATGGAACAGCGGTAAGCTAGCCGAACTAAAAGATAGAGTGATACACGAGACCGAATAATGCATGCCCTTACCAATGCTGCAACAGCTTTTGTCAAGGCAAACGGTAAGCCTCACAACACTAAACTGCTCGTAGAGCCTACCATGCCTTGACAAAGCGGCTGCAATAAAACACAAAAACAACTATGGCCCACAACAAAGAAACATTGCGCGTGCTCTCTATTATAGAAGATACCACCGTAGACGGACCAGGTTTTAGAACCTGCATATACTGCGCAGGATGCACTCACGCATGCGAAGGTTGCCATAATCCACAATCATGGAACAGGGGTGGTGGCGAAGAAATGAACATCGACAACATCATGCAGGTGATAAAAGCCGACCCCTTTGCCAATGTCACCTTTAGCGGTGGCGACCCTATGCTACAGGCCGAGGCCTTTACTGCCTTGGCAAAAGAAATTAAACGACAAACAAAAAAAGACATCTGGTGCTATACAGGCTTTACCTTTGAAGCGCTTTTGAAAGATAAAGGACGGAGAGCACTGCTCGAACAGCTAGATGTTCTGGTTGACGGGCCATTTGTTCGCTCGCTTCGCGATGTACGTTTGCGCTTTCGTGGCAGTTCAAACCAACGACTGATAGATGTAAAAACTTCGCTAGCAAGCGGAAAAGTGGCACTATGGCAAGGATAATAAACAATATTAAGAACACACTTAATAAGAAATTGATAAAGGCTTGGTTTCGAACAATTCGAAACCAAGCCTTTATCGTAAAACCAACTATATCGTTCTTAATTCTAATTGTTGGCGCAAAACACTGTCGAAGGAGCTCATCCACACCACATATATAAAGAACAACGACCTAGAAAACTCCCCGTAAACATCGCAAAAACACACCGAACGCAGACCCCAAGAGGCCAACATTCTAGTCTAATTGCAAGGCCACGCCATTGGCAGCGGCCATCCTACGCATATTCATCACGGCATAACGCATACGCCCAAGAGCCGTGTTGATGCTCACATTGGTAAGTTCGGCAATCTCTTTAAACGACAAGTCCTGATAAAAGCGCATAAACACCACTTCCCTTTGCGTTATTGGCAAAAGATTCATCATGCGTTGTACATCGCTCAACACTTGCTCTTTCACGAAATGATTTTCGATATTGATATCAAGAATGCCAGCAGAAGGCGTGTCGCTATACAGGTCGTTCTCATCATAAACAGCCATCGCCTTTTCGTTTTTCTGCCTACGAAACCAATCCATCACAGCGTTATGCGCGATGCGTAGCATCCAGGAAACAAACTTTCCGCTAGAACAATACTTACCTTCGTGAAGTTTTGAGATGATTTTGACGAATGTTTCTTGAAACAAGTCTTCGGCCATTTCCTTATCGTGTACTATGAATAGTATATACGAAAACAGCTTCGACTGATTGCGTTCAAGCAATAAGTCGAATGCTTTGTTATTTCCATTAACGTAAGCCATGGCCAGTTCTTCGTCGGTCATTTCGCTAATCTTAAGCATTTTCTAAATCGTTTTGATATGAAGTACACGTCAATCGATAGGCTTATTCTTTTTAGTTACTGAATTATTAACGCTAAAAGTTACTTGCAAAGATATGAACTTTCGCCGTGTTTACCAAATATTTTGGTGTAAATCACTGACATTTAATGAAACAACATCGCATCAACATCATGAAATTAGGCGACAGACTGTTGCCAATAAGCCACAATCAACATCACATCACAGAAGCAAGAAACACTATCCCCCTTCACTCACCACACCAAACGCATAGCCTCAACGAAAAGTGCAAACACAAAAAGAGGTTGGTGCAGGATGCTACCAACCTCGGAATGTGATTTTGACAATCTCAAAATCGAATTAAGTTCTGCGAATTTAGACCTTATTATTGAGAAAACCAAACTTTTGAGATAATATTTTCTTATTTTAACGTAATTAATTGCAAGATAAGACTTTTCGAGAAGAACAAGTGTGCTTATCCATATTGGCGAAAAAGCCAACGCTTCTTCTTCCCTCATGTATAATTCTATCGCCTTAACCCTTGGGCATCTCAGGCTTTTTTAGTTACTTTGCATATATAAAACGACATCACCAACAACTAAAGGATAATAAAAAATGAAGAAACAAACATTATGCGTACAAGCTGGATGGGAACCTAAAAACGGAGAGCCCCGTGTGTTACCCATCATTCAAAGCACAACGTTTAAGTACGAAAATACAGAAGAAATGGCCATGCTTTTCGATTTGAAAAAAGAAGGCTACTTTTACTCGCGTCTACAAAACCCCACCAACGATGCTGTTGCTAAAAAAATAGCTGCTCTTGAAGGGGGCATTGCTGCCGTATTAACATCAAGCGGACAGGCTGCCAACTTCTATGCTGTGTTTAATATTTGCGAAGCGGGCGACCACTTTGTCACCTCTAGCGAAATATATGGCGGCACATTCAACCTCTTTGCAGTGACGCTTAAGAAACTGGGTATCGACTGTACATTTGTTAATCCTGACGCCTCGGACGAGGAAATACAAGCAGCTTTCCGCCCCAACACCAAGCTTTTGTTTGGCGAAACAATTTCTAACCCCAGCGGAACGGTTCTCGACATAGAGAAGTTTGCAAACATTGCTCACCGCAATGGCGTGCCTTTGATTATGGATAACACCTTTGCAACACCCATCAATTGCAACCCCTTCGACTGGGGATGCGACATTGTTACGCACTCTACAACGAAATATATGGACGGGCATGCCACCGCTGTAGGCGGCGTTGTGGTGGATAGTGGAAACTTTGATTGGGAAAAGAGCGCCAAAAAGTTTGCAGGACTCTGCACACCTGATAGGTCGTACCACGGCCTAACCTACACAAAGACTTTCGGAAAGATGGCCTACATCACAAAAATGGTGGTGCAACTCATGCGCGACTTGGGGTCAACTCCTGGTCCTCAAAACTCTTTCTTACTCAACGTAGGTCTAGAAACGCTGCACCTTCGCATGCGCCAACACTGTCAAAACGCGCAAAAGGTGGCCGAGTTTCTACACAACGACCCACGAGTGGCTTGGGTAAACTATTGTGGACTACCCGATGATGCCAACCACGAAAAGGCCAAGAAATATCTGCCCAACGGCTCGTGTGGCGTGCTCTCGTTTGGACTGAAAGGCGACAGAGCCACAGCCGCGAAGTGGATGGACGCCCTAAAGATGGTGGCTATCGTTACACATGTGGCCGATGCACGTACTTGTGTGCTGCACCCTGCCAGTCATACACACCGCCAACTCACCGACGAACAACTGCGCGAAGCTGGTGTGACACCCGACCTCATCCGTCTGTCTGTGGGCATTGAAGATGTAGACGATATACTTGACGACATCAAGCAAGCATTGGATAAACTATAAATTCAAGCCTATATGCCATACCACGGCACAAAACAAAACTAGAAATACAAAAAAGAAAAGTGGGGATTGCACCGGCTACAAGCCACAGACGCCCCACTTTTCTTATATTTTAGAAATAGTAGAACGACACAACTTCGTGCTAAGCAATAAAAAAAGGAACAAGATTGCTCTTGTTCCTCTTATTAGGCGGTGCGTACGAGATTCGAACTCGTGACCTCCTGCGTGACAGGCAGGCATTCTAACCTACTGAACTAACGCACCTTCCCTTGTGCGAACTTTTACTTTTGCGGTGCGTACGAGATTCGAACTCGTGACCTCCTGCGTGACAGGCAGGCATTCTAACCTACTGAACTAACGCACCTTTAAAAGCTTCTGTTCTTAATTGCGGTGCAAAGGTAGACATAATTATTGAAACTACAAAATGTTTGCTGCATTTTTTTAGCACTTCATTAAATTTTTAAAGCTTCAGCGATTGTATTGTTACCGCCATAGCAGCAAATTTATGGCTTCATTTCCTTCGTTTTTTCTAAGAGAAAGTATTATATTTGCAAAGGCAACAACATAAACAACTATTGTTTGCAATTGCCTAGTAATGAGCGACCAAGAGTATAAACATAAACGCTGTTTCATCTTTCTAGCATAGCATATGTCAATAACAATAAACAAAAGACATTTCGTTTTAGCCATTTTCCTATTCAGCGTGTTTGTCCACGCTTGGTGTTTACGCGCAGCTACCACCAACTTTTTGGAAAGAAAGCACAGAACATCTTCGTTTGCACTAACAGACGGAGAAGAAACAATGCTACCCTACTTCACAGGAGAAACGTCAACATGCTTATACACTGTTTATTTTCTTGGTGACAGTCCCAAGGAAAGAAGTTTTTGGGATGTATATAATAAGGCGGGATTTTGGAAAGGCAAAGACAATGAACGGCCACACCTATACACCAAAGACATAGAACGACACATAAAAACTGCCATAAAGCAGTATAACATTTACGCTATTGCCTTAAACAAAAGCATGATAAAAAGCAACTCCAAGGGCGATTTCACACCTAACGCCGATGCACAATACACCACTTTTCAATTAAAGGAGGGGAAATGGACGTCGGTAGACAGTTTTAATGTGATGCAATCACCCACAAATACAGCGAAGTATCTGTTGAAGCTACTAAACAAGACAAACCCAACCAACACACAATTGTTAGGAGATAGTTTGGTGTCTACTCACAACTTCGTCCAAAGAGTAAATACTACATGCGCAGAAAATGCAAGTGGATGTATTCTAGAAAAGTTGAAAATCAATTATTATCAACTGTATTCCAATACTCCTTCTATGTTTTTTTGCTTGGATGAAAGCCATAAAATAAAGTTTAAATCATACAGAACAATAAACAGCATAGAAGAACATATCAAGACCTACGCCCTGCTGTTGACAAATAATGTGCTTTCTGATTCTATGCTATGCTATGAATACTACAACAATGCCGGCACGCTTTCTTGTTACGAAAAACTATATTATGTCGATATACGAAAAAGAAAAATATGGACGGTTTGTCTTACTTACGATGTTGAAAGCATAGAGGCTGCCGATGCAGAGATATACATAATAGACCTAAATCGTGGCTGTTTTAGAAGAGAGAACAATTAGTAGAAACAGTGTTGGTTACAGAAATTTGCTTTTAAAAGAATGCAAAACCTGCATGGCATGGTGTCAACAAACCCTTAAAACAAAGAAAGAGGAACATTATTCTTGGCTTGAGATGCTGCATTACTTTGCAAATCCAATGCTGTGTTTTGGCTATAGCATCAATACAAGACGCTTGTACTTGCACTACAAAGCCCTTTGTACAGTCACTACAAGACGCTTGTAGGCACGCTACAAGGTTCTTGTACACCCACTACAAAAGGCTTGTAGTGGGCGTACAAGTGGGTTTTCACTCACAAATAATGCGTTATAGAGAGATTAGTAAGCTGTTATTGCTATTAAAACTCGTAAGCTTCTATAAGAACAACTGCATCAAACAAGCATCCTTATACACACCCTCTTTCTGTTGTAGCCACTGCTTAAGCAGAGCAGTTTTTTCAAATCCCAGTTTTTCAAAGAGGAGTAAACAGTTCTCGTTATCGCATTCGGTCACCAGGAAAAGTTGGTGAAGATGAAGTGTTTGACGAGCATATGCCACAAGTTTTTCCATGGCTGCCGTGGCATATCCTTTTTGTCGGTGAGGTTTCATAATAACAATACCAACCTCGGCCCTACTATGTTGAGGTGAAAAATTCATCAAATCAATGATGCCAACAGTCTCGCCCGCATCGTTATCTATCATCAACCGCACCTGCTTATCGGCATAAATATCGTTGGTATTGGTCTCTACATATTCGTGGAGAGCAAAACGCGAGTACGGAACATTTGTGGCACTAACAGCCCAAAGTTCTTGATTGTTCTCAATTTTATAAAGCGTATCAAGGTCTTCAGGCTCCATTGCACGCAAAATTACATGGGGATGATTCATTTAATGATATCGTTAGTGGTGATGAGCAACTGCGTATCGGGGTTAAAAAGCCCCAGACTAACATGCCTTTGCGGATTGATAGACATGATATGAAGAATGGTTTGATAACTATAAGAGCTGATATCGTAAACCATTACAGAGGGTTGGGTAAAGACGTTGTGTTCAGTGGCATGTCCCAATGGTAGCGTTTGCTCGTTGGCCACAGTGCACTGAACATCCAAACCCTTATGGCGGGCCAATTTTTCGATGGCCAAACAGGCACACTCAGAGCCGAAAAAACGATATACAGGTTGTGGTCTTCTGCGTGGTCGCAAAGCCAAGGCACGTTGCAAGGCACGAGTTTGGATGCTTAGCAAAGCCGCACACGCCTTGAAATAGATGGCCGCCTTGATAGGAAGAGACACCCAAAAACGCGTGTGGCGATAATGTTTGCGAAAGAAAATGAGCATGGCCTGATAGAACACATGTACATAACGAAAAGAAGATTTGTGCGTGCTTTCGCCTTTATAATGAAGTATTTGGCACGGCAAATACCAGTTTTCGTAGCCTGCTTTGAGTATTCTACAAGACAAATCAATATCTTCGCCATACATGAAATAATCTTCGTCAAGCAGTCCTATCTTATCAAGCACTTCACGCCTTATCATCATACACGCCCCACTTATCACCTCAATACGCGCTGGAGCGTCCCAAGGCAAATAAGAAAGATAGTACTTACCAAAGCGCTTACTCTGTGGGAAACGAGCACAGAGGCCGCTCATCTTATAAAAAGACACCATAGGCGAGGGCAAGCCACGTCGCGACTCCATCGCCTTTTGACCGTCGGCACCCAGCATTTGCACACCAGCACCACCCGCCAAAGGATGTTCATCCATAAAATCGAGCATCGTTTGAATGGCGTTTTCGGCCACGAATGTGTCTGGATTAAGCAATAACACATACTGACTTTGGCTCTGCTTGATGGCCAAATTATTGGCATAAGCAAAACCATTATTATGCATACAGGCAATAATGTTTACCTCGGGGAAACGCTCTTGCAGATATTCCACCGACCCATCGTGCGAATGATTGTCAACAACATACACCTGGGCGTCTATATGGGCCAAGGCTTTGCGAAGTGAAAGCAAGCATTGCTCTACATAAAACTTCACATTATAGTTAACAATAATCACCGTAAGTTTAGTCATTCGCGGTGGTGTTATCGGTGTTTTGCAAAGCAGCTTGTTCGCGTTCGAAACGTGATTTAGTTGGCATCACGAAGAACAAGCATATAAAAAGAATGATGGCCATGTAGCATAGTGCACACCCATGAACGAATAATACGCAAAAGTGTTGACCACCATGGGCAAACTCAACATCAAAAGACGAAGAATAGCACGACGCTCATAGCTTATTCGAGAGAGATTGGATTTTCCAGGACGTACCAAACGAAATGCAACGGGAATGGCGCAAATAGACAATAGTTCGAGAAAAACAGCGCAAAGGAAGTCGGCCGAGCGATTATCGGCCAACCATCCGCCAATAAGGATGTCTGTTTCGAACAATAAAACAAAGGTCAGTGCCAATATTATACTGCCATAAAAAAGTACATTAAGGAATTGTTGGGTCTTCATTTTATGTTTCTCCTATTGATGTTCGGTTGAGGATAGAACGGCCAAGCGTCACCTCATCGGTATATTCTATTTCGTCGCCCACAGAGATACCGCGAGCAATAACGCTTGTTTTCACTTTGTAGGGTGCAATCTTGCGGGATATATAATAATTGGTGGTGTCGCCCTCCATGGTGCTACTCAGTGCCAAAATCACCTCGTTGACACCACCATTAGCAACTCTTTCTACCAGCGAATTGATTTCAATGTCGTTAGGTCCAACGCCATCCATGGGCGATATAACCCCGCCCAGAACATGATAAAGTCCGTTAAACTGCTGTGTATTTTCAATAGCCATCACGTCTTGAATATTCTCTACCACACAAATGGTGGAGGCGTCGCGTCGCGGATTGGCACAAATGTCACAGGTTTCGGTGTCGCTGATGTTGTGACAGCGTTGACAGTACTTAATCTCTGTTCGCATTTTAAGGATAGACGAAGAAAAAGACTCAAACGTCTTCTACGCGCGTTTTAAGCAGATGCAGCACCAACCTGAGAGCCGTTTTGCGACCGATACCAGGCAAACGGCTAAATTCAGACACGGCTTTTTCTAAGAGCACGGAGGGATATTGTTGTTCCATTATGCAATAACAAACTGCAACAAAGGCAGTGCGAGGGTTGTGTGTGAAGTACTAAATGCGATGGGATGGGCTGCCGTTGCAGTGACAGAAGCAAGAGGGAAGTTGCAGTATACATACCACGAAATGCAACCTAGCGCCCACCCCACGCCTTTAGTCTACTTATATTTCTTTATCAGCTCGTCGGCTCGGGCATCGCCCAACTCTTTAGCCTTATTCAATGCGGCCATACCATCGGCCTTCTTATTATCGTTTATCAAGGCAAGACCTTTAATGAGGTAAAGGTCGGAATAGTTTGGAGCGACACGCAAACCCAAATCGGCCGTTAAAACGGCATCTTCTTTTTGATTAACACGCAACTGCAACTGTGCCATTTCGGCATAATAAGTAGGCTCGGTGCGATTAAGAACAATGGCATGCGCATAATCGTTGAGTGCCTGTTGGAATTGGCGCAACTCTACTTCGCACAGTGCACGCGTATAATAGAAGTCGTGCGAGGCACGTCCTTGCAACAAACTGTCGTAGCGGTTATAGTCTACAATGGCCTTGCGATATTGCTTCGCGCCATGCAAAGCCGTACCCCTAGCCAGCACATAAGGTGCAGACAACCGTGCATCTTGCGCAGTCACTGCACTATCGAGCAAAGTTAGAATTTCATCAAAGGGAGCTTTAAGCTGTTGCTTGCATTGTGCAGCCTCGTAGAACAATTCGCCATTACGAAGATTGGTTTTGGTCAAAGTCATGAACTGGTCGTACGCTTTAGCATAATCACCCTTGAAATAAATAATCTGTGCCTCCAAATGTTTGTACAAAGGCAGGGGGTTAATGCTGTAAGCCTTATTGGCTTCGACCAATGCCAAGTCAACATTCCATTGAGGATAAGAAACGTTTGGCAACTTCACCTCCTTCTGATAGATAAGCTTAGCCAAGTTATAATGAGCCTCATCCTTCTTCTCCACCATACTCAAAGCCGTCTGCATAGTGGCATTGGCCTTGGCAACATCGTTCTTTCCGAGGTAGAATTCGGCCAACGAGACATAACCTTCAACAGCTTTAGGGAACTTTTGGATGAAGTCTTCCACATATCGTTGATAGCGTGATGCCGAGGTTTGGCCAGCTTCGAGCATCAACATAAGCAATGCTTGGTCTTGTTTATCGGGCAATGCCATGCGTATTGTGGTTTGTTTTAGGATGGGTTCGTTTACAGAGAGGCCAGAGGTTTTGAATGTTTCTGCAAATCGAACATCAACAGAGCTAAACTCGCCAGTCACCTTAGAGTGTTGCAACAAACCCATAACCTCGCCTTTATCGTTGGTAACAGGGCATCCAACATGTATATTATCGGTTTGACCATCATACTGATAAAACTGAAAGTTAGTCATAAAGGTTTCGGCTTTAGTCACCTTGAGCGAACTTGTTTGTGCTCTTCCTGTGGAATATTGCACCAGCCAGGCACGTGCCCCAACAGCGTTTTGCGTCTTGGCAGCCGGCGAAGGCGTAGTAATAGCATTCACCTTAAACTTACAAAGGTCGTAGACCTCGCTTGCGCCATATATAACATCCACTGTGTGTTTATTGCCATTGGCATCTATAACAATAGCACTATCGGCACCAATAAAGGGAGCCAGGTGCTAACTGCTTCGCCATTGGTGCCCACAAACACACCCCTACCCGAGGCAAGCAGACTACCATCTTTCTTAAATGTGGTGAGACTGAACACCGATTTAGACACTTTCTGCACATTGGCCGATTGTGCTAGCGCACCGAGGGCGAAACATGTGAAGAGCAGAGATAAGCAAAAAGATTTCATATTTACTGTTTCTGTTATATTCATTGAATGCCAAGAAGGGTCTTGGCGTTATCTATAGCCGCAGCCGAGACGTCGCTTCCGCTCAGCATTTTGGCTATTTCGCTAATTCGTTCGTTTGGTTGAAGTAGGCTCATGTGGCTTACTGTGCCCTGTTCGGTTTCTTCTTTCGACACCATATAATGAGTTGAACCCAGAGCAGCAATCTGTGGTAGGTGGGTGATGGCAATCACTTGGCGGTCGGTTTTACCCATATCAGCATGATGTTCGCCATTTTTTCGGCCACTCTACCGCTCACACCTGTGTCTATTTCATCGAAGATGATGGTGGGAAGTTTAACAGCATTGCTTATCATTGCCTTTAACGAAAGCATAACGCGAGCAATTTCACCACCCGAAGCCACCTGACTAACTGGCTGCAGGGCTGTATTGGTGTTGGCGCTAAACAAGAAAGAAACCTTATCGCAACCATTGGGCGAAAGTTCTTTTGGTGTCAATGCAATTTGGAATTGCACCTTGGGGATACCCAATTCCATGAGCATTACCTTAAGTTGTTGTTCAATCTGTTGTGCACTTTTTTGTCGAACAGTCGTAAGTTTAGCAGCCTTATCTTGACACACTATCAACCATTGTTCCATCTTTTTACGACATTCTTCCACATCGGCCTCTCCATTGTCGATGTGTTGTAGTTGCTGTTTAATATCGTTGTGTAATGCTATAAGTTGAGCAACGCTATCAAGCCGATATTTTTTTTCTAAAGAATAGATGGTGTTGAGCCTTTGTGTAATCTCGTCAAGACGTTGAGGGTCGAAGTCAACATCCTCCACCTGAGAACTTAAGTCTTGGGCAATATCCTTGAGTTCGATGTAACAATTGTCCAATCTTTCGGCCAACTCTTTTACATGGGGATAAATATCTTCGATGTCGTGCAGACGTCCCACATAGCTATGCAAGTTTCCAAGCATGCCATTGTTATCTCCATCGATGCCTTCAACAGCCTGATAAAGGGCTGCTTTAATATCTTCAGCATGCGACATCATCTCCGACTCTTGTTCTAAAGCTTCCTGCTGACCGTCTTCTAGCTTAGCTTCCTCCAGTTCGGCATGTTGAAAACGCAGGTAGTCTTCGCGTTCCTTATTGTCTTTAATGAGTTCTTCTAGCTGTTTTAGTGCTTTCTCAGCCTCTTTATATTGGTTGTAAGCTTCGGAATATTCAGCTGTTTGAGTGGCGTTTTGAGCTATTAAATCAATTACATTAAGTTGAAAATCCTCTTTATTCAACAACAAATTTTGGTGCTGGCTATGGATATCAATGAGGCGTTCGCCCAGCTCTTTGACCAGTGATAGAGGAGCAGGAGCATCGTTAATGAACGCCCTACTCTTGCCCGAAGCGCTAATTTCTCGACGTATGATGCAATCTTTGGCATCATAATCCAGGTCGTTGTTATCAAAAAACGACTCCAACGCATAGGGCGCGATATCGAAATGGGCCTCAACAGTGCACTTTTCGGCACCATGCTTAATGCTTTTCACATCGGCCCGTTGCCCCATAACCAGTCCAAGAGCACCAAGTATGATGCTCTTTCCTGCTCCAGTTTCGCCAGTTATAACCGAAAACCCCGAGCGAAAATCCATGTCTAGCTCGTCGATAAGTGCGAAATTCTTTATATAAAGTTGTGTTAGCATGTCATTGTTTTATTTTTTCCCAAGCGTTATTTTGGCTTGCATTGATTTTAAACAGCAGGTCGTAGACGGTTTGTTTCTCTTTTTGTGTGCCTTTCCCTTGGTAAATCTGCACCAATTCGTCGCGCTTATAGTCGGTCCAAATTTGTGGCAACATACTCAAGGGTTTGTTTTCCTTGCTGCGTTTGAGTCCTTCTTCGAGTGCTGTGGTGATGTTTACCCGTCCTCTTTCGGCATTGTTCACCATTTCGTCTAATCCTTTTCGATAATAGTCGTATTGCAATTGTCGAAACGGTTGCATGCCTCCATCCAGATAATCGTTGATAATAGCAAATCGATTTCGGTCGTTCTCAAACGATTTCCAACCAGTAAATGGTAGATTTTGAGCATTGTTTACGAGCGTCATACAGTGCTGAAGTACATCTTCGCCACCCATTGGAGAAAAGCTGTCGAGGTTTAAACCAATGATGAGATATGCGTAATAGGCCAGCAACGCCGTGAGTTGGTTGGAGAGATTGTCTTCGTTCAGCTCCAACTGGTCGAACTGTGAGTAGTCGAAATTAAAATCGTTATCGGTGTTGTTGTATAAAACCGACGAGTAACTGGCATTATACACGGTCGATTGGCTTGAATGAGAGCCTTACATGAGAAGTGATTAGACTCGCGGTCGTATTGTTGTACGGTGATATTAAAGTTGCAAACAATGCGTTCGTTTTCTCTGAATTGCAGATGAGTCCATTGTCTGGTGTTCACAAATTGTTCGATAGCTTGCTGCAAATTGTCGAACACTGCAGTTTCGGTAGTTTGCACCTGACTGGCATTCACAGTGACTTTCGCTCGCAACTCTTGTGCGAACGCGCCACGGCAAACCATCAGTAAGCTTAACAAAAATGCAATCTTTATCTTCATTTACAAATACAACTTATCATAGTTAGAAGGAGTTAAGGGGTGAGGAGTTAAGAAATAAAGGAGTTAAGAAACTAAGGAGCTAATTCAGATGTAAAGGAAGCGTTAGCCATTTATTTCACCTTTTTACCCTTTGATCTTTTCACCCTTTCACCCATTCACCTTTAGAAACTAAGCCAAACACTTGGTGACAGAATGGCAAATACACAAGGCATACCACTCCCCTCTACCCTTGGAGAGAGGCTGTGGGTGAGACATTACTCTCCACATTTCATTCTTTCGCACAAATAATCAACAATATCTTTGGCCACTTCGGGCTTTGATTTAAAGTCGAATTGCCTATTCTCGGAATCAGAAATAATATTAACCTTATTGTTATCCG
Organism: Hoylesella shahii DSM 15611 = JCM 12083; assembly: GCF_000613445.1. GTDB lineage: Bacteria > Bacteroidota > Bacteroidia > Bacteroidales > Bacteroidaceae > Prevotella > Prevotella shahii. The sequence continues at coordinate 90,005 of NZ_BAIZ01000005.1, read as the reverse complement.
TGCCAAAACAAGTACCCTCGTTGCGCAAAGAGTTCAGCACAATAAAATCGAGGTTCTTGCTTTTCAGTTTCTTTAGAGCATTGGTTTCCTCGTTATCGGTTTCCAAAGCAAAGCCAACAAGCACCTGATTAGACTGTTTTTCACGCCCCAAAGCAGCAGCGATGTCTGGCGTGGAAGTAAGTTCGAGTGTAAGTTTGTTACCCTCGCGCTTTATTTTCTGCGCTACAACATCAGAAGGTTTGAAGTCGGCAACAGCTGCACACAATATAGCAGCATCGGACTGTGCAAACGCTTTAATGCACGCAGCATGCATTTCGTCGGCACTTTCAACGTCGATGCGCCTAATGGCAGCAGAACATTGCAAGTTTACAGGCCCCGCGACGAGCACCACGTCGGCACCTCTTCGGCTACATTCTTCGGCTAAGGCAAAGCCCATCTTTCCCGAAGAGTAGTTGCCGATAAAGCGAACGGGGTCTATCTTCTCGTAAGTTGGACCGGCCGTAATCAGCACTTTCTTGCCAGCCAGCTGCCCTTGGGCTGTACAGGTACGGCCGTTATCCTCGTCTTCAAAATACTTTTCAAGCGTGGCCACGATGTTTTCGGGCTCTTCCATACGTCCTTTTCCTTCCAACCCACTGGCCAAAAAGCCAGCTTGCGGTTCGATAATGATATTACCCACTTGCTTAAGACGCTCGATATTGCCTTGCGTTGAAGGGTGAGCATACATATCCAAATCCATGGCAGGCGCCACAAACACAGGTGCTTTCATCGAGAGATAAGTGGTGATAAGCATGTTATCAGCAATGCCGTGAACCATCTTACCCAGCGAACTAGCAGTGCAGGGCGCAATAAGCATGGCATCGGCCCATAATCCAAGGTCGACATGGGAATGCCATGTGCCATCGTTGGCCGTAAAAAACTCGCTTACCACTGGCTTACCAGTCAATGCAGAGAGCGTTACAGGCGTAATAAACTGTTTGCCAGCATCGGTTATCACCACCTGAACCTCGGCCCCCTGCTTCATCAGCAGGCGCACAATAAGACAGGCTTTATAGGCAGCAATACTGCCAGTGATGCCCAATACGATTTTCTTTCCTTTCAACATGTTTTGTTCAAGCTATGAAAAAAGCCGACATCAGCGTCCGCCAAATCCTTTCAACCTAATACGGGTAAGCACTTGCTTAGTGTTATTAGTAAAATCGGCCTGTATCATCCAACTATAATAACCAGGATCGCGTTGCAGAACATCGTCAACGGCACAGCCTTTATACTTTCCAAAGTTGAAGTATTCTTTTTTAATCACCTTTCCTTTGGCGTCCAACATTTCGTTTCCCTTGCTATCTAGCACTGGTCGCCACACTATTCTGCCAGCAAAGTCAACATTGTCGTTGTTCTTTGAGAACTCTGCTAGGTAGTCCATATCGTTTGGCAGCACGCGTTCGGGTTCTTCTTGGTTGGCTTCCGAGTAGGTTTCAAGTTCTCCCAACAGCACTCTGTAAGTGGCTTCCGCGTCTTGGTCGGCCCTATGTGCTGCAAAATCGTCTTCCATCTTTCTTCCGCAGTAGAACTTATAGGCTGCAGCAAGGTTGCGTTTTTCCATCTTATGAAAGATGGTTTGTGCGTCGATGAGTCTCACCGATGAGAAGTCGAAATCTATCTCGGCACGTAAAAACTCCTCAGCCAACATCGGAATGTCGAAATGATTGGAGTTAAAACCGGCAAAATCACAGCCTTTAAACACTTCGTTAAGTCGTGGCGCCAACTCTCCAAACGTTGGTGCGTCTTCCACCAAGTCGGTTGTAATTCCCGTTAGCTCGCTCACTTCATCAGGAATGGGCTTTTCTGGATAAACAAAGAGGTTTTCGCGCTCTTCTTTTCCATCCGGATAAATCTTGATATACGATATCTGTATGATGCGGTCGTTGACCAAGTCGAGGCCAGTTGTCTCCAAGTCGAAGACAATCAGCGGACGGGTTAAGTTCAGTTTCATTTACACTGTTGCTGGGTAAGTTTGTCTAAAGTGGTGTTTAGGACCGTTAAGCGCATGCCAACTGCCCTAAACACCATTTTTACGATGGGCAAAAGCCATCAATTGTCGTTAAGCATCATGGGCATCATGAGCATCAACACCTCTTCGTTTTCGGGCTGAACAGCTGGCACAACCAATGCAGCCTTACTAGGATCGGCCAATTGAACCACGACATCGTCGCAGTCTAAGTTGTTCAACACTTCACTAATCACGCTACCTTTAAAGCCGATGTTCATGGGTATGCCTACGTAATCGCACACCATGCTCTCTTTTGCGCTTGTAGCGAAGTCGATATCTTCTGACGATAACTCCACCATTCCCATTTCTACATGTAGGCGAATAAGCTGACTGCTCTCACTTGCGAAAGGCAAGACACGACGCAACACACTCACGAGACCTTTGCGGTCGACGGTTATTTGGTTAGGATTGTCTTGCGGTATAACCGAAGCATAATTGGGATAGTTACCCTCTAGCAGACGACAAGATAGCATTCCATTTGGGAAATGCACCTCGGCATTACGATCATCGAACTTCACTTCTACCGGCGAGCTATCTTTTAGCAAGATGTTTCTTAACAGCGAAGCCGGTTTCTTACCTAGCACAAACGAGCGTTTTACATCAGAGCGTAAGGCCATATTCTTGGTTCTCACAAGCTTATGCCCATCGGTGGCAACGATAGCCAATCCATCATCCTTCAAATCAAAGTAGATTCCATTCATGATGGGTCGTAATTCGTCTTGTGCAGTAGCAAAAAGCGAACGCACAATACCATTGAGTAGCACCACCGATTCCATCTGTATGCTAGCCGCATCGGCTGCTAGTTCCTTGTTACGAGGATATTCTTCTGCCGTTTGTGCAGTGAAATTATACACGCCATTCTGGTAAGTAATCTGCACGGCCAACGTTTCCAGGTTGATATCGAAGTGCAAAGGCTGATCGGGCAGTTCGCGCGTTGCATCAAGAATGGTTCTACTAGGCATGGTAAAGCGCCCGTTGCTGTCGCTTTCGTCAAGCTGCATAGTGGCCTTCATCGTAGTTTCGCTGTCGCTAGCTGTTAAGGTTAGTACGCCATCTACTATCTCGAAGAGAATATTATTGAGAATGGGAATAGATGGTTTAGCACTCAACACCTTGGCCAAGTTTTGCAATTTGCTGCTTAATGCTGTACTTGAGATTGAAAATTTCATCAGTATTTATCTTTATTTAATTTATTGCATGGTTACGTTTGATTGCACAAGACAACGTATTGTTGGCTTGTGCAACGTGGGTTTTATAAGCACAAAAATACTAAAATCGCGTCTATTAGCAAAAAAAAAGATTGAAAAGTTTAGATTTCAGAACTAAATTACTATCTTCGCACTACAAAAGGGCGATGCGCACAGCTATTTAACTGCACACCCTCGACCAGAGAATAGGGACTAAGCCCACATTATTCGACAAAACAACAAATATTCATTATCACATTAAATATATAAGGACACAACACAATGGACATACAAGGTAAAGTCATTGCTGCACTTCCCGAGAAGACTGGTGTATCTGCCAAGGGTGAATGGAAGGTGCAAGAATACGTTATTGAAACTCACGAGGCTTATCCACACAAGATGGTTTTCTCGGTATTTGGTGCCGATAGAATTGCACGCTTCAATATTCAAGTGGGACAAGAGGTAATGGTTTCGTTCGACATCGATGCACACGAGTATCAAGGACGTTGGTTTAACAGCATTCGCGCATACGATGTGCGCCAAGTAGACCCTGCACAATTCGGGGCTGCCGCTGCAGCACCACAAGCTGCACCTGCTGGTTTCCCGCCTCAACAGCCTGCAACTGCTGCTCCTTCTAACTTCCCCCCTGCTAACGAAGCTCCTAAGGAAGACACTTCAGACGACCTTCCCTTCTAAGCAGCACATAACATAGAAATATAAACACGCCCTCACATCGCTTACAGCGACATGAGGCGTTCGTACTTTTGGGGCTTATGAGTTTGTGAGTTTATGAGTTTATGAGTTTGTGAGTTTGTGAGTTTATGAGTTTGTGAGTTTGTGAGTTCATAATTTGTTTGAGTTTGTAGACAATGAACAAACCAACAATTCCCAAATGTAACAACGTACAAATTGAAAATCATCAACTCAAAAACTCACCAACTTAAAAACTCCAAGACTCATCAACTCACCAATTCATCAAGTCAAAAAACTCACCAACCCAAAAACTTAAATCCTTATATTTTATTTTACAATACTGCTCCAATTTTCGTTTCGTTCTAGCGAGAATATAGGCCAAAAAGTAGGTAAATTTCCACTATTTCTACCTTCTCACGCCTTGGTGTTTATCAATTTTAAAGCCTAGAACCTGCATTTTGCACCTTTTTACCTTTCTAGTTTGGTTGCCAACTCGTATATTTTTAACTCCAAAAACCTGCTTTTTGCCCCTAAAAACCCACTTTTTAGCGGCTATTTTGCCACTTTCGAACCATGTTTTAATGGTTCGAGAAGGTTTTGTTTATACCATTTAAGTGTATTTTTATGCTTTTCGTCTTGCATTTAGCAGCATTTTGCACTGCGTTTAGCACCATTTTACGTTGCGTTTAGCATCAAAACGCACTGCATTTAGCAGCAAAACACACTGCGTTTTGAACCATTTCACCTTGTATTCAGTGGCAAATAGCCCTAAATCCAGTGCAGGCGGTGGTGCTTTTAAATATAAATTCATTTTGTCGCATACACAAACCAACCCCTTTTTGCATCAAAACAAACCTTCGCAAGAATCGATTTTTTGCGGCAAGATGGGAAGTTGGTGGATAAAAAAGGCACTAATAGTGTTAAATTTATTGCTAAAAACTAGACAAAAACAATTGCGCGGTGTACACGTGCATGGGCAACGGAACGGAAAGCGCGTACGCTTACAACTTACAACGCAAGCGGTGACAGGGCATACTGCTCATGGGCAGCGGAAACAACATCATGGAAAAGCAGAAGTAAGATGGAATTGACAGCCAGTTTTCAACTTGTGGAAAATGTATTGAATACCTTTTACCTGGTCACCTTTTTGAGAAACAACCATGTTTAGACACAGACAAATGGGGCAGAATTTCAGGTTTTATCGTATCTTTGTGCAGTACTTCGCACATGAGCGTGGTGTTTATCTGGTTATTACAGCACAAAGATAATAAACTCCTCTCAATTTAAAAGTCAAAACGACTTCAACACAATAAAATGGCGAAACAAGGCTGTAAAGGTTGAATTTCGTTGCACAATACTTTCAATAAAAAGGCAATGGTTCATTCCACATCCATTATCTTCCTTAATTTCTTTACAGCCAAATGATAACTAGCCTTTAATGCACCAACGCTAGTTGAGAGAATAACGCTAATTTCCTCGTATTTCATGTCGTCAAAATAACGAAGGTTAAACACGGTTCGTTGCACTTCGGGCAACTCGGCAATGGCTTCCAACAAACGAGCTTGCGTGGCATCACCATCAAAATAATCATCGGCCAGCAATTGATTGGCCAGTGTATGGTCGGAAGTGCCTTGCAAGCCAGTGGCATTTTTCTGTTTGCGCAAGAAGTCTAGCGCCTCATTAATGGCTATTCGATAGAGCCACGTGGAGAGTTTTGCCTGCTGTTTGAAATTATCTAATGCGCTCCACGCCTTTAGAAACACATTTTGCACCAGGTCGTCGGCATCTTCATGCACAAGCACCATGCGCCTTATCTTCCAATAAAGCGGTTGTGCATAGGTCTTCACCAATAGTTCGAAGGCCTCGTGGCGTGTGGCTGGTGTGGCCAAACGTTGCAACAGTAGTTGTTCGTCTATATCATTCATTACGCCGTTGGTGCAAAACAATTTTGTCGTTGGTGTGAATTGTAGATGTGATGTTGCAAAATGTAGGGCAAACACTTAAAGTGCAAAGTGGCGTAGGTAGCCATAAAGTACCTTATCGTAGCCATATATATCGTCGTAAGTGTACATTTTGCCTTTATTATCGGGATAAACCGTATAGTAGGCTATGAACAGTGGAATATGTGGATTTACTTTTACGCTGTTAACCAGCCGTTGAGGGTCTAGTTTTGGTTTGGGGGCTTCGTCGTCTTTGGGCTTCGTCAGGTCGGCCTGCATCGAATAATGTATTTTATCGATGAGCGTTTTATCCTTATTACCCAAGAGGAAAACAGCCAGTTCAAACGGTTTTTGCACACGGATACAGCCGTGAGAGACTCCGCGGTTGTCTCTATCGAAAGCCCATTTAGAGGATGTATCGTGGATGAAAATGGAGAAATTGTTGTTAAATCTGAATACAATACGACCCAGCGAATTGCCTTCGCCACCCTCTTGCACAACAAAATATTCTGAATTGAGCAGCATACCAGCCGAAACCATTGCTGGATCTACACGTTTACCCGAGTCGATGTAGGATAAAATACCTGCGTTTACTAAAATAATCGGGATTACCAGCATGCCCCACCACCTCTTTTTTGATGATGCTACGCGGTATAATCCATTGCGGATTGACATCCATACGAATGAAACAACTGTTAAGCAAAGGAGTTTTTGTTTCTAATGTGCCACAAGCCATGCGCATATTCAACACGCTATCCCCATCCACTGCATCGAGATGAAACGATGGCACATTTACAATAACATATTTACGATGGTTTTGCGGATAATCATTTTGACGCCATCTACTACGTTCGAGATTGCATAACATGCGCACTCGGTCGGCCGACGACAGAGTTTTGCCCTTAAAATACTTTATCAATTGGGCATAAAGTGCATTTTGCGGTTGAACTTCGCGCAGAAAAAGAGCCACCGAATCGTTATATACTTTACGCAAAGCCATGGTGTAAAAGTCTTTCGAAGCACGTTTAATAGGAACATCAAACAACACTCGATAAGTGGTACGAACCGAGTCTTTCTCTCGGACATCTAAGCGATTGAATATCTGCGAGGGGTTCGTAAAGCCATAATGCTGGCCTGCTGTATAGCGTAAAAAAGCCTTGGTGAGGTTGTATTCCAGTCTAGCTGCCACGCGATTAACATTTTTCACGCCCGTATCCACATCTAAAGTGCGCAGCCGTTGTAGGTCGCGCTCTATCTGTTTTACACCAAATACTCTTTTTGAAAAGCCCATTCCTTCCACCTCATTAAGGTAAGCAAGAACACTATCTGCTCTTTCATCTACACCAAACCTGTCTATCCAAAGCAGGTTTCCGCCATCTTTATAATACCTACGAGTGCGAGCATCGGCCACAAGCGTGTCGTTATCGGCCTTGGCCAACCGATAGATATGCTGTTGAATTTCGTTAGCTTCAAACCTAAAAGCATCTTTTCCCATTGCATTTAGGCCATCATACGACGGAATGGGGCGCTCCACATCTCCTTTCTCGCTACAAGCTACGAGAAAGCCACTTGCGAAGAGCACCAAAGAAAGGAACTTACCTATAAATAAAGAAGAGGACTTACCTAGTTCCAGAATATATCTCATTAACATGCCGCTATTGTTTTGTGCGGCCCAATTATTTCTTTTTATACTGTGTTTGATTTGCATTTTTCTGATGGTTACGCAAAGATTGGCCTGTTTTTAAATTGCAACGAGCTAATCCCGCACACTGTAGGCGCACTCATCTAGCTCTCATCACAACGCCATCGGGTTTAGATTACCACAAATATCTATGCTATCTAATGGCTATTTTGCGTACCACCTTGCCCACTTTTATGATATAGCAGCCCTTAGGCAGTCCCAAATCGAAATGCTTTTCAGCACTATCTATTTTGAGATAAGCCACTCTTACGCCTGCCAAATCGTAGATAGCCAGCATCTGCCCTGCACCTCCAGCCACATGAATAGTTGACTCCGACACGGTGATTACCACCTTTTGGAAGTCGTTATCCACAAACTCGATTGCACTATTGGCTCTAGATGCTAGCGGACTGCCCACAAACAGGGCGGTTGTAAATAATATTGTAAGTAACGTTTTTGCCATATACACTGTGTTTTCTTGTTTTACCTGCAAATATAACATTTTTTGATGTAAATCAAGATAACAAACAAATGCAATGCTCCCATTGTTAAACCTATTTAACAAATGCACTTATTTTATGTGCTTTTGCGACATACTTTGCGGGATTTTGGCGCAATTATTCTTTTTAATTCGCACCTCATCCACTTGTTTTTCATCACGATTAGACACAAATATGTACTAACGAAAGATTTGTTAAAAAACTCAACAACGAGTGCGTTTTTGTGAAGTCAACATTGAAATGCTTATCAGATATAGATTATTATGCTACTCCTGTGATTAGGATTGCAGATCTATGTTGAACTTGTTAACACGCAGAACAGCTAACTCCCCACCCTATTAACTCGTCACCTTATTAATCTGCCTTCGCATCAATCCACACTTCCATACCTTCTTGCCCTAAAATAGTGTTAGGAAAGATTGCTTTAGCCTCGGTAAGCAATAGGTCTTCGGCCTCGTAACGGGCACTATAATGCCCCAAAACCAGTTTACCCACCCTTGCATCGCGAGCCACTTTAGCTGCTTCTTCGGCTGTGCTGTGATAATAGAGTCGTGCTCGAGATGCCATTTTGGCGTCGTAAGTGGCCTCGTGATAAAGCACATCTACCCCCTGCACGGCCTTGTGTAGCTCGGGCATATAACGTGTATCGCTACAATAAGCATACGCCCTGGCTGGTGCTGATGGTGTGACGAGACGTGAATTTAACACCGTTTGCCCCTCTTCGTCCACCCAGTTGGCTCCTAATTTAATATTGTTTATCTGACTCACTGGTATGCGATAGAAGTCTATCATATCGCGTCGTATGTGCGGAAGCAATGCTTTTTCGCGGAAAATAAAACCACAGCAGCTGATACGATGTTCAAGTGGAACACTCTCAACGGTGATACTTTTGTCTTCATAAATCACTTGTTGCACGGTTGTGTCTACTGCATGAAACACCACTTCGAACTCTATGCCCGCGCAAAAGAAATCGAGCTGCGTGCGAAGTATTGAACCTAGTTCGGTTGGAGCATATACATGCAAGGCTGCCGTGCGACCAAGCAAGCCAAATGTGGATATCATCCCGATGAGCCCGAAACAGTGGTCGCCATGCAAATGCGAAATAAACACTGCTCCTATCTTCGTGAAACGAATGTGCGAGCGACGCAATTGAACCTGCGTCCCCTCGCCACAATCTATCATAAAGAGTTTGCCACGAATGTCTACCACCTGCGATGTGGCATTATGTTTCAGCGTTGGCAACGCACTGCCACAACCCAGGATATGAACTTTAAACGGTTCCAAGGGCGTATTATTTTTGGCGTGTGAAGGTGAAAATGCCGTGTGCGTTCTCCAAATAGAGCGAGTCGGCACCCAAAGCGTTCACCGAGAAGGTGTCTTTATTAAGTAGAAGCTTACCGTTATACACTTTCCATGCGGTCCAAGGCTGCGATTCTTCTTTCACTCCCGACAGCACAGTACCGTCCTCCATCAATTCAAATTGCTTGTCAATACTGCGCCACTTTCCCATCAGCGTTGTGAGATTCAACACCTCGGTTGCTTCGTTTTCACCGTCAGCATTTTTATATCCCACCACGGCTAACCGGTCTCCGGCCAATATTCCACCCTTAACGGTAGCGCCATCCTCAACATCGAACACATAACTTAGCGTGTCGCCTTGCACGGTAATTAACTCCAACACATGCATTCCTGTGTTATCGCCACATACGCCATACATGGTTGAGTCGCCTTTGCTTTCTTCCATCGTTGACAACGACTGTTGTTTATTGTTCTTTTTCTTGTCGCCATCGCATGCCACAAAGACCAAAGCGACAAACACGACCATAAATATGGTTGATAGTTTTCTATTCATGAGCTATTTTTTTAATGTATTTGTACTTAATATTGCAATTTCTTTGTTAACCAACCTGTTAGAATTGATGCCACAGTTGCACAAGCTATCAGGTTAAAACACTATTGGATTGAATTTTGCCCTACTGTTTGCCTTCTTCTTGCTTGGCCTCATTCCATAATTTGTCCATCTCTTCAAGCGACATTTCCGTGAGAGGTTTCCCCACTTTAATAGAATGTTGCTCCACATAATTAAACCTTCTGATGAACTTCTGGTTGGTTTTCTCCAAAGCATTATCCGGATTGAGATGGTAAAGTCTGGCCGCATTGATTACGCTAAACAAGAAATCGCCCAATTCTTGGGTAGCTCGCTCCTTATCTTCGCGTTTGAGTTCGGTTTCCAGTTCGTCCAGTTCTTCACGCACTTTGGCCCAAACGTCGTTTTTCTCTTTCCAATCAAATCCCACGTTTCGGGCCTTATCCTGTATGCGATAAGCCTTAATCATACTGGGTAAGGCGTCGGGCACGCCCGAAAGCACCGTTTTATTTCCATCTTTTTCTTGCAACTTTATCTGCTCCCAGTTTTTCAACACCTGGTCAACATTGTCTGCTTGCACGTCGCCATAGATGTGCGGATGTCTAAAAATCAGCTTGTCGGCCTCTTTATTACACACATCAGCGATATCAAATTCGCCCTGTTCGCTGGCCATCTTGGCGTAGAATACCATGTGCATCAACACATCTCCCAATTCTTTGCAAACATTTTTCATGTCGTTCTTGGCCAGAGCATCGCACAATTCGTATGTTTCCTCTATCGTATTTGGGCGCAGGCTTTCGAAGGTTTGCTTCTTGTCCCACGGGCATTTCTCTCTCAAATCGTCGAGCACATCGAGCAATCGCCCAAAGGCTTCCATCTTTTCTTGTTGTGTATGCATACTATATATTAGGTGATGGCATAGGCTGCCAAACTTCTTGGCACGGGTTTAAAATCTTTCTGCCGTTGCAAAGATAATAAAAAAATAAGTGTTTCGCTGAATAAAACTGCTACATTTCGGCATTTCACTTTTTATTCGTACTTTTACACCATCAAAAACGCAAGTTAGAAAATGAACTTTTACAATCGAGAGGAGGCCCAACAGCGAATGAACGACTTGGCTGCAAAGGCCATACCGTTTATTTTCGTAATCAATTACGAGGCTAACTGTGCTGTGGTTATTCCTGAAAACGAAGTTGACGCCAACGAATTGAAGTATTGCTTCAACGGAAAAGGAAACGCCACACACGCCACCCTTCCTACTAACAAGAATATTGAATGGTGCATTGACCCACCCTCGGAGTCGGAATACCTAAAGAGTTTCAACATCGTTAGAAATGCTATGCTGGCCGGAAACAGCTATCTGGCCAACCTTACTTGCTGCGTTGCTCTGCAAACCAACCTTTCATTGCTCGACCTTTTTAATGTGGCCGAGGCGCGTTATCGACTTTGGATAAAAAATAAACTGGTGTGTTTTTCGCCCGAAACATTTGTAAAGATTAAACAAGGAGAAATTAGTTCGTACCCCATGAAGCACTGCCGAAGATGTTTCGCCTTCGTCGGCGCAATTTTTGATGAACAATGAGAAGGAAGCTGCCGAACATGCCACCATCGTCGACCTCATAAGAAACGACCTAAGCATGGTGGCCAATAACGTGCATGTGGAGCGATACCGATATATTGAACGATTAAACACTCACCGCGGACCGCTTTTGCAAACCAGTTCTGAAATAAAGGGACAACTTTTGCCTCACTTAATGCATCGTCCTGGCGATGTTATTTTCTCGCAATTGCCTGCTGGCTCGATAACTGGCGCACCCAAAAAGAAGACGGTGGAGATTATCGCCGAGGCCGAAAACTATCATCGCGACTTCTATACAGGCGTGATGGGACGATGGGATAACGGCGAATTGGATAGTGCTGTAATGATTAGATTTGTAGACCTACAGCAAGGAAATCTCTATTTTAAAGCTGGAGGTGGCATCACCGCCAAAAGTAATTGGAAAGACGAATACCACGAAGTGATTGAAAAAGTGTATGCACCAGTTTGTAGAAACAATAAGGATTGAAGGCGGCAAACCCATTAACCTACCGCTACACCAAGCTCGTATGGATGCCACGCGTGCTCATTTCGCACCACTCGTGGCACCCCTTGACTTGCAAAAATGGCTCGAAGCTTCTCCCTTAAGCAACGAACGAATCAAGGCCAGGGTGGTTTATGATGTTAACGGGGTTAGAGAAACTTCGTTCGAACCTTACCGCAAACGCGATATCCAAAGTCTGCAACTGGTGGAAGACAACCACATCGACTACCATTTTAAAAGCACCAACCGCCAACAACTTAACCACCTGCTGACACTTCGTAAGGATTGTGACGAGGTGCTCATCGTTAAAGGCGGACTGATTACCGACACATCGTTCACCAACGTGGCTTTTTACGATGGTCAACAATGGCTCACACCTGCCCAACCGCTACTTAATGGCACGATGCGCCAATGGCTTTTACAACACAACAAAATAAAAGAAGCACACATCTCGCCTGCCTCCATCTCCTCGTTTCAACGCATCATGCTCTTCAATGCCATGATTGATGCGCACGAATTGGAGTTACCCATCGCCAATATCTCAAGCTTTTAGTGCAACTAAACAATCATCAAGGCTTGTACAATGCACTAATAAGGATGAAGACTACACAATAAACCATAACCTTCTTATAAACATTTCGACTAAAGTTTTTACACAATTGCGTCTATATGGCAGCGTTATTAGAGAAACATTTGTAAGCATTTTACTCCACTTTCTATCAGCTTACAGTGCATTTTTTGTACAAAAATCTTTACGAAAAGAGCCAAAACCATACAAAACAAACGAGAAATACACCTACACAACCCACACCAACCCAACCTTTGAAACACCAACCCAACACACCTGTGACAAACAAGTAGCTAATTTTATGCGTATTAGCACTGTAGTTAGTGGCGTTAATCCAATGTTTTTTAGTAAATTTGCAGTCTGTACACAATAAAGGTTGAATTATAATAACAACACAGGATATGGAAATAGCAAGTAAGTATGACCCCAGAGAAGTGGAAACCAAATGGTATCAATATTGGCTAGACAATAAACTCTTTGCTAGCAAGCCCGACGGAAGGGCACCTTACACCGTGGTTATCCCTCCACCCAACGTTACGGGTGTACTTCACATGGGCCACATGCTTAACAATACAATACAAGACATCCTCGTTCGCCGTGCACGAATGGAGGGTAAGAACGCTTGTTGGGTGCCTGGAACCGACCACGCTTCTATAGCCACCGAGGCTAAAGTAGTGGCTAAATTGGCCGAAAAGGGCGTGAAGAAAACCGACTTGAGCCGAGATGAGTTCTTAAAACACGCGTGGGACTGGACACACGAACACGGTGGCATCATCCTTAAACAGCTTAGACGATTGGGCGCTTCGTGTGATTGGGACCGAACGGCTTTCACAATGGACGACGAACGCTCGGAAAGTGTGCTCAAAGTGTTCTGCGACCTCTACGAAAAGGGGCTGATTTACCGCGGGGTGCGCATGGTTAACTGGGACCCTCAAGCACAAACGGCTCTCTCTGACGAGGAAGTGGTGTACAAAGAAGAGCACTCTAAGCTTTACTATCTTAAATATATGGTGGTTGAAGAACCTGGTAAGTATGCCGTAGTAGCCACCACTCGCCCAGAAACCATCATGGGCGACACCGCCATGTGTATCAACCCCAACGACCCAAAGAACACTTGGCTTAAGGGTAAACACGTTATCGTGCCACTGGTGGGCCGCGAAATTCCCGTTATCGAAGACGATTATGTAGATATCGAATTTGGTACGGGTTGCCTAAAGGTTACGCCTGCACACGATATCAACGACCATAACTTGGGATTGAAACACGGACTGGACTCTATCGACATCTTTAACGACAACGGTACTTTGTCTGAAGCTGCTGGCTTGTACGTGGGTATGGACCGCATGGACGTGCGTAAGCAAATTGCTAACGACCTACAGGCTGCTGGATTGATGGAGAAAATGGAGGATTACGATAATAAGGTGGGCTATTCTGAACGCACACACGTGCCCATCGAGCCCAAATTGTCTACCCAATGGTTCCTTAAAATGCAGCATTTCGCCGATTTGGCTCTGCAACCTGTTATGGACGACGACATTGCTTTCTATCCGCAGAAATACAAAAACACTTACCGCCACTGGCTGGAAAACATCAAAGACTGGTGTATCAGCCGACAACTGTGGTGGGGACACCGCATACCTGCCTATTACTTCACAGCCAATGGAAAACGCGAATGCGTGGTGGCATTGAACGAAGAAGAGGCCCTGACCAAGGCTAAAGCTATATGCAACACCATAACTACAACCGACTTAGAGCAGGATGAAGACTGCCTTGACACCTGGTTCTCATCGTGGTTATGGCCCATCTCTGTGTTTAACGGCATCAACCAACCTAACAACGAGGAGATAAACTATTATTATCCCACAAGCGACCTCGTTACTGGTCCTGATATTATCTTCTTCTGGGTGGCTCGTATGATTATGGCTGGCTACGAATATCGTGGTAAAATGCCTTTCAAGAATGTGTATTTCACGGGTATCGTGCGCGATAAATTAGGCCGTAAGATGTCAAAATCGTTAGGCAATTCGCCCGACCCCATCGAACTGATTGAACAATATGGCGCCGACGGTGTGCGAATGGGCATGATGCTTTCGGCACCTGCAGGCAACGACATTCTGTTTGATGAGACACTGTGCGAACAAGGGCGCAACTTCAATAATAAAATTTGGAATGCGTTTAGACTGGTTAAAGGCTGGGAGGTTAGCAACCAAGCACAACCCGAAGCAAGCCGAATTGCTTGTCAATGGTTCGAAGCCAAGCTACGCCAAACCAACGAAGAACTGAACGACTTGTTCTCTAAATATCGCATTTCGGAAGCCCTTATGGCCGTTTATCGCCTCTTCTGGGACGAATTTTCTAGTTGGTACCTCGAAATGGTGAAGCCTGCTTACGGCCAACCCATCGACAACGAGACTTACAAAGCTACGCTGCGCTACTTCGAAACGCTGCTCAACATGCTGCATCCCTTCATGCCTTTCATCACCGAAGAGCTGTGGCAGCACATCGCCGAACGCAAAGAGGGCGAGTCGATTATGTGCCAATGCCTAAAGATTGACGCCCCAACAGAGGCCGACAACAAACTGAACGCCGACATCGAAATGGTGAAACAGATTGTGAGTGGTGTGCGAATGGTGCGCAACCAAAAGAACATCGCACCCAAAGAACAACTATCTCTGCATGCCATTGGCCAAAACCGCTATGCACAATACAATGATGTGGTAACCAAAATGGCCAACCTTGACCAGGTGGAAGTGGTAAAAGAGAAAGCTGCTGATACGGCTCAATTCATGGTTGGAACAGACGAATACGCTGTGCCCATTGGCAATTTGGTTGACGTTGAGGCCGAAATTAAGAAGCAAGAGGCACAATTGGCTCACCTCGAAGGTTTTCTGGCGGGCATCAAGAAAAAACTATCTAACGAACGATTTGTGGCTAACGCACCCGAAGCCGTTGTGGCTTTGGAACGCAAAAAGCAAAGCGACTCGGAAGAAAAGATTGCTGCGCTGAAAGCGTCTATCGAAGAATTAAAGAAAAAATAGATACGGATGGCAATCTTAGGCCATCCACTTTAGAGAGTTTTAATCGAAGTTCCTGTACCACTTGGTACCATCGTGAGTAACCTTACTCACACCTTACTGCTATATTGAGGCTTAATGGCAACAAATGGTGCAGGAACTTCTTTTCATTTCAACACCTAACACCACCTTCATGAAAAATAAAATCAACGTGCTACTCATACTCTTGGCAACGCTCTTCATTGCAGGTTGTCACAAAGATGTGCCAGAACCCTACCCCGTTCCTGAACCAATAAACGCTAAAACAATCTTTGTTTACATGCCGTGGAGCGCTTCGAGAACAAGCGAAGACAATAGCTTATATTCCAATTTCTTACAAAACATCAACGATATTAAGGATGCCATCACTACCGGAAAGGGACTGGGGCGAAACAAACTGATGGTGTTTATTGCCACATCTGCTAACACTGCATTGCTGATGGAGGTGAAATATACGGATAAAGGTGAGTGTAAGCAAGACACCTTGCAAAAATTCAACTCTTCAAATATGCCTGCCTACACCACCGTTAATGGTCTTTCAAGCCTGTTATCCACTGTCAAAACCAAAGCTCCAGCAGAAAGCTATGCCCTCATTGTGGGCTGCCATGGCACGGGATGGCTGTATAAAGAGGGCGTGAGCAGGGCACAAACACGCTATTTTGGCGGTACAGAGCACTTTTACCAAACCAATATTAGCACCTTGCTGCTGCCATAAGCCAATCAAAAATGCACATGCAGTTTGTGATGTTCGACGATTGTTATATGTCTAACATCGAAGTGGCCTACGAAATGCGCCAGGCTACCGACTATCTCATTGGTTGCTGCAGCGAGATTATGGCCTATGGCATGCCCTATAGGCTTATTTGGAAACACCTAGCGCAGGCTAAACCCAACTATCAAGAGGTGGTTAACGAATTTCATCGCTTCTATTCTAACTACACTTATCCTTATGGTAACATCGGAATTACCGATTGTAGCAAAGTAGACGAGGTAATTGGACTGATGAGAACCATCAATGCTGCCACCTCAGGAGCATACGCTGCACCCAATTGGGTGGACATTCAGCGACTGGATGGCTATCAACATACCATTTTCTTTGATATGGGCGACTACGTAAATAAGCTTTGCAACACGCCTAGCACCCAACATTTGGCTCTTGATATGCAAACGGCCCTCAACCGCTTGGTGCCATATAAATCGTGTACACCTTTTATATACACTGCTCTTAGAGAAATTTCCAACAACACCATTCAAGTTAACAATTATAGTGGAATTACCATTAGCGACCCCACCGTGTCGGCTTTCGAGAACGCTTCAACCACTAAAAAGGCAACTGGCTGGTGGAAAGCTACACATTAATAATAGTAGTGAACAAAGGAAATAAAAAACTTATGCCTCCAATGCCATCAGATATCCAAACAATACAATTGCTTACCATTGTGGTTTAACGTACAAATGCCTACGTCTTCTTGTTGTTAGAAGCCGTAGGCATTTCATTTTTCGCTCACTATGTTATAGCTATGAGGGATTGTTAAGTTCGCTTGTTAAAACACAAACCCTGGTAAACAACATCCCTTCTGCATCAAAACAGTCGGTACAAGAAACCTTGTTGCGACAGTACAAGCACCTTATAGTGTCACTACAAGCACCTTGTAGCGTAAGTACAAGCTGCTTTGTACTCTCCTTAACCGCTCTTTTAAACGTTATAAACAAAGCATATCACTCCCCTCTCCCCTTGGAGAGGGGTTAGGGGATGAGACTTCTTGTAGGGTGGTGTGAGCCTTGTTATGGAGTTTTCTTCCCTTACTCATAATCGTCAATCACATTATTCATGAAGTCCATCATGGGCTTACCCACCTTAAATATACGTGCCATCTTGTCAATCCAGCCATCACCTTCAAAGAAATTATCGGGCACTTTCACCCAAGCACAATAATCTTTCATGCGCAGATACTGTATAAACTCATAGTCGCGAGGAAATCCACTGGGTGCACTTTTAAGTGCTTCGAGACCGAATCCGCGCGACCCTTCACCCCATTTACTAGCATTGGGCAAACCAAAGAGTTCAACAAAGTCTTTGTTTTCCACAATGCCACGCCAAGTATCGATATTGCCCATAATCTCGTTGCGGCACGAAGAAAGAATATTCGTGGGCAACCAGTAGCCACCCACAGCCAAAAGACAATGTCCTTGTTCCACATGCAGGTAATATCCACCACGTAACGCCTTCTTACCCTTGGCACACATGTATGCGCCAAAGTGGTTCTTATATGGCGACTTGTCGGCCGAAAAGCGAGTATCACGATTAAACCGATAAACGCAATCTTTTACTTGTAAATGGCTCATCTCGTTATCAAACACCGAAATGGCGGCCAAAGCTTGCCTAACCCCCTCTTCAAAATCGGCACGGCAAAATAAATATTCATCCTTATGCGCCTGATACCAGTCGCGATTGTTGTTAGCCGATAGGTCGGCAAGATAGTTTAAGATACGCTTTACGTCCATCTTCACTTATATTTATTACTTATCAAGCTATAAACGTTAATCGCATAGCCCTCATTATAGTTGTTTACATCAGCAGTTTCGTACAAAACCTAATTCTAGAATCATACTCTATTGGCACAACATTCACTATTTACAGGAAATACACCGCAAACAAAACAGTACCAAACCACCTTTTCACCTTTTCACCTTTAAAAGTCCTTTCACCTTTATTCGAGTTTAGAACCCTCCAAAAGCTTAGGGCAAATATCATTAAAAACACACTCTTCGCATTTTGCTTTTCGGCTAGTGCAAACATATCGTCCATGCAAAAGCAACCAATGGTGTGCCTTATTTACATCAGCTGTGGGAATATGGCGCAGCAATTCCTGTTCAACCTTCAAAGGCGTGTTAGCTTTTTGCTCACTAAGCCCATGCGATGGCTCACACGATACACGTGCGTATCAACCGCCATGTTGGGTTTATCGAACCAAACAGCTTGCAACACATTAGCAGTTTTGCGTCCAACGCCAGGTAAAGTGGTAAGTTCGGCCGTGGTACTAGGCATTTCGCCCTTGAAATCATCAACTAACTTGCGCGACATAGCCACCAAATGGTTAGCCTTAGCATTGGGATAGCTCACCGATTTAACCAATTCGTACACCTCATCAACATCGGCTTTCGCCATGGCTTCGGCTGTTGGAAAACGTTTAAACAAAGCTGGTGTTACCTGATTGATGCGTTTGTCGGTGCATTGGGCACTAAGCAATGTAGCCACAAGCAATTGAAAAGCCGATCCAAACTCCAGTTCTGTGGTTACGACTGGGGATTGCGCACGGAAATAATCTAGTATGTAAGTATATCGTTCGTTTCTTGTCATCGCTAAAAAAGTGCACACTGGCACTGGTGGTAAAAGTATTGCGCCTACATTTATTGTGCAAAGAAGCCAAAACCAGCCCATTAGAAGGGGAAGCCCACTGCAAAATGGAAAGCGTAGTCGCGTTTGAAGTTGGGATAAAACAGCGGATAATGTTCGCGTGTGGAACTGTAAGCAGGGTTAACAGCTTTCATTCCGAGGTCGAAACGCAGAACAAAGTAGTCAAAATTCAGCCTTAAGCCTAAGCCGTAGGCCATTGCAATCTGCTGATAGAAGGTGTTGAAGCGGAATTGTCCACCAGGTTGGTCGGCATAATTGCGTAAAGTCCAGATGTTGCCAGCATCCACAAACACCGCTCCATGGAGTTTCCAACCCAAGAAAGTGCGATATTCGAGATTGAGGTCGAGCTTCATATCACCAGTTTGGTTAATAAAATCGATGCGTCCATCAGTACCTTTAAACGAACCCGGTCCTAATTCGCGTACTCGCCAACCCCTAACCGAGTTAGCACCACCCGAGAAATAGCGTTTTTCGAAAGGCAAAATAGTACTGTTGCCGTAAGGATAGGCCACGCCAAGTCCCACATGGAAGGCCAAAGAGTTGCGTTCATCAAACTTAAACAAACGGGTATAATCCACATCGAACTTCACATATTGCGCATAAGCAATATTTACCAAGGTGTATTTTCCATCAGCATTTTGTTGCATACGGAAAGTCTTCGACACAGCCTGCAGGATGTTTCCAGCCGATTCAACATTAAGCTTCACGGCGTTTACACCATTATTAAAAGACATACCGAAACCCATTTTAAGAATAAAAATGTCTTCGTAGTTATACCTTAGAATGGCATTGCGGCTGGTGGCGTTGTCCAAATAATCGGCCTTAAAGCGCGAACTAATCCAGGGCATATTGACATAATTGATATCGAAGAAGTCGTAACGGTAGGTAATGTGATGGCGAGGTTCGTTCCAATGGTAGCGCCATGCCATGGCAAACACGCGTCGATGAAACTCTGGACGGTTTTGAAGGTTCCAGTTAAGAGACAATTCGCTGGTGGCCAAACTTCGTCTGCGAAACGTTTTAGACAATAATGGAGCTACAAATCGAGGAAAAGTAAGTTTTGTTTCTACACCATATTCCTGATAATCTTTGTTTTGATAACCCTCTAATCGGGTAATAGCTTCGTAAGCAGCACGAAGCTGAATGCTCAACAATTCGCTACCCCTAAATAAGTTTCTATTCTCGTAGGTAACCGAAGCAGCCGCACCAAGGTCGCCTGCCGTATTTGTTCCTTCGGGTTGGAACGAGATGGAGGAAGGTTTGTTGGTGCTGATATTGATGTCGCAATCAAGCAAGGTGGTGTCGGGAACTTCGAGAAATCTAATGTTCGTATAGCGCACAGCTTGCATACGAGCAAAGTTGGCGTATGTGCGTTGCAGCAGACTTGCACTAAAAAGATCGCCTGGTCTGATGAGTGTACTACGTCGCAACACACGTTGACGAAGGTGAATTTTGGTGCTATCGTTGCTAGAAAATGCCACACTTCGTATGGTATAGCGAGGGTGTAGCGTTTCGGGAACGCTACTATTGGGTCGATAGCGCAGCAGGTGAAGCATTAAATTCACTTGGTTGCTGCCTTTTGTTGAGTCGGCACCATATTGAATAAAATCTTTATGAAACCGATAATAGCCACTATCCATGAGTACACGGGTGATGCGTTTGCGTTCATCTTCAAGTCGAGTAACGGTGAAGGGGTCGCCAGACTTTAGTTCTTGTCGGTTGGGATTATCCAAATCGAGCATTTTTGCAATAATCGAATCCTGAATATCATAGCGCACCGAATTGATATAAAAGGGCGTTCCAGGATGCAACGTGTAAACAGCGGTAAGGTGTTTGCCTTTAGCTCGGGTGGTAAGGTCGACCTCTCCGTTCATATATCCCATGTTTTGCAAAGCCAGTTTAAGGTCGTTGCACGAAAGTTTTGCCTGTAAGGTGTCGTACACCACAGGCTCTTCGCCAATTTTGCGCAGCGTGCGGTTAACCCAACGCGTAGAATCACGCCCAGAAAGGGCATAAATGCCGAGAGGAATTTTGAATACCGAGAACCACTTTGAGTTGGCTTTTTGGCGGATATAGGGTTCGAGTGAGGCCACATTAAACTTCTTGGTGTCGCTTTTCAGTTCCACTTTTTCAAGCAAACAACTCTCGTCGGGCACAAACTTCGATGCACTACATGCAGCCAAAAAGGCAACCATGCACCACAAGGGCAAGGTATTTAACGCATTACGCAATAATTGAAGGGGTTGATATTTATATAATCCTGAACGCTCCATTTCTGCACAAAGGTACAACTTTTTGCGTTTTCGGGCAAACGAGAAAGAAGAAAAGGTAGAAGAAGAAATGTTAAGGCATGCTGTAAAATCATGAGTGCTGTAAATTCTTACATGCTGGATAGTTCGTCACTCATAAAAAGCCATAAGAATGCAGATTTTGTTTGGTGTTTTCGATGGCATTGCACATCGTTTTCCATCAAAAGGAAAGAAAAAGATGAGGCTAATGGCGCGCAATAGCTTTGTATCTAATACAAAAAAGACCGGGTGCATCACTGCAGCCGGCCCCCAAAAAATTAGAGAGTTATAAAAAAATCAAGTTGTTTATCTGCTTTTCAGCAATTCTTTTTTGGTCAATTGTATTTCGTTAGCCTTCAGGGCAGCCACATTTGTATTGCTTATTGCTCCACAATGATTTGCTTGCCTTGTTCTACAGCTTCCATATTCAGCGGAATGAGGTTGTGATAGCGTTCGGGAAGGGTTTTAAACAAAGCCATGTTCAAGCCCTCAGTGCTAACAACCGGACAAACCTTAAGCAGTCCGCCAAGAACAATCATATTGAAAACCTTGGCATTGCGCATCTCAGCCGCCTTGTCCATGGCATCCATTCGATACACCTTTATGTCGGTTCGCGTAGGTGGCGAGGCTATTCCGTTACCATCGTAAATAAGAATACCACCAGGTTTTACTCTTGGTTGAAACTTATCGAGCGATGGTTGGTTAAGCACAATAGCCACATCATACTTACTAAGAACAGGCGAAGATATACGACTATCACTCACAATAACCGTTACGTTTGCAGTTCCTCCGCGTTGTTCTGGTCCATATGCCGGCATCCACGTCACCTCTTTATCTTCCATCAAGCCCGAGTAGGCCAGTATCTTTCCCATTGAAAGCACCCCTTGCCCACCGAAGCCGGCGATGATTATCTCGTGTTTCATTCTTTCGTTCTGTCTTTTAAGTCGCCTTTTTTATAATGGTCGAACATGTTTTCTTGCATCCATTTATTGGCGGCTACGGGCGACATTTTCCATCCGCTGCTGCAAGTTGACACGATTTCTACGAGCGATGAGCCTTTACCCTCCATCGAAGCTTCGAATGCTTTACGAATGGCTCGTTTGGCTTTATTAATGGCTGCCACGGTTTCTACGCTTTGTCTGCTTACAAAACAAGTACCTTCAAGCTGCACAGCAAGGTTTGTTATATCGATGGGATAGCCGTGAAGTTCGGGCGTTCTGCCTGTAGGACAAGTAGCTGTGGGCTGCTCTAGCAGCGTTGTGGCCGACATTTGTCCACCCGTCATGCCATAAATAGCATTATTAACATAGATGATGGTGATGTTATCACCACGATTTAGTGCGTGCAATGTTTCTGCAGTGCCGATGCAAGCGAGGTCGCCATCACCTTGATAAGTAAATACTAGGCGGTTGGGCCATAGTCTTTTTATTCCCACTGCCAATGCCGGAGCACGTCCGTGAGGGGCTTCTTGCCAATCGATGTCGATATAGCGGTAAGCAAACACGGCACATCCCACAGGACTAACACCCACCGTTTTCTCTTCCATGCCCATATCGGCAATCACCTCAGCAATGAGTTTGTGTACCACGCCATGCGAACAGCCGGGACAATAGTGCATGGTTGTATCGTTCAAGAGCGCCGGTTTGGCGTAAACGAGGTTCTCTGGTTTGATTATATCTGTGGTCATTGCAACTTCTCCTTTAACGCTTTTACAATCTCTTCGGGCTCTGGTACTATGCCACCTTGTCTTCCAAAATGAGCAACAGGCAGACTTCCATCCACGGCCAATCGTACATCTTGAACCATTTGACCTGCATTCATCTCCACAACGAGCAGTCCTTTTTTGTCTTTTGAAAGACTAGCGAGCTGCTTTTCGGGGAAAGGCCAAAGTGTAATAGGACGGAAAAGTCCCACACGCAAGCCCTCTTCGCGAGCTAGTTCTACGGCTTTTTCGGCCACACGAGCAGCACTACCAAATGCCACAAACATGTATTCGGCATCGTCGGTGTGCAACGTTTCGAAGCGCACTTCATTGTTGCGTATCTCTTCGTACTTAGCTTGCAGAGCTTTATTTTTAACCTCCATCAGCTCGGGACGCAGTTCGAGCGAAGTTATAACGTTGGGTTCGCGATTTTTGGTGTGCCCTGTAGAAGCCCAGGGGCATTCTTTGATAATCTCTTCTTCGGTTCGACGAGGTTTCATTGGTGGCAGAACCACTTTCTCCATCATTTGTCCGATAACACCATCGCTTAGTATCATAGCCGGATTACGATATTTAAAGGCGAGGTTCATGCCCAAATCAACGAAGTCGGCCATCTCTTGTACCGAGTTTGGAGCAAGCACAATAACATTGTAATCGCCGTTACCACCGCCACGAGTACTTTGAAAATAGTCGCCTTGCGATGGCTGGATGGTTCCCAAACCAGGACCACCACGCTGCACGTTAACAATGAGTCCCGGTATCTCTGCACCGGCCATATAGGAAATTCCCTCTTGCATTAGCGCCACACCGGGCGATGATGAAGAAGTCATTACACGTTTACCCGATCCACCGCCACCGTAAAGCATATTGATAGATGCCACTTCGCTTTCAGCTTGTAGCACCACCATGCCCGTAGTTTCCCAGGGGCGCAGTTGAGCCAAAGTTTCAATCACTTCGCTTTGAGGGGTTATAGGATAGCCGAAATACCCGTCAATGCCAGCGCGAACAGCCGCATGGGCTATCGCTTCATTACCTTTCATCAGTCTGACTTCACGTTCTGCCATACTATTTCTCCTCCACTTTCATTCTATATACAGTGATGCAGCCATCGGGACAAACCGTTCCGCACGCTGCACATCCCACGCATGCTTCGGCATTCGTGGCTTGCGCATAAGCGTATCCGCTAGCATTCACCTTTTTACGAGCCAGTTCCAACACTGAATATGGGCAAGCCACAACACACAGGCTGCAACCTTTGCACCTGTTGGTGTTGATAACCACGGCTCCTTTCATCTTGTTCATAATATCTAACTTATAGGCTGCTTTTCGGCAGTTTTTCTTTTTAGCTAGGCTTTAGCATGTGGCTCATAGTCATTAGCAGCCCAACCTGGCAATAATTTTGTTTGCAGCGACGGCGAAAGACATTCGCCAGGGCGCAGCAAGTTGTTTTTCAAGGATTGAGGGCATCCTTTGAATAGAAGCCCAGGATGCTGTTTAACATATCCCTTGCATGTACTGCCGGACTATCGGGGTTGAGTTCTATGGCCTCCGCATAACATTCCAACGCCTTTTGCCAGTTTCCTTGCCGGCGGTAAGCATTGCCTTGTTCGTAATAGTCTTGGCTGTTCATTGCTTATTGTGGTGAATGGCGAACGAGGTACATAGCCTCGTTCGCCTTCCTTACCTTATTTATAGAACTCTTTCTTACCTGCCGAGAGGGTGTTCTTCATCAACGAGCAGATGGTCATCGGACCAACGCCACCAGGAACAGGTGTGATGAACGAACATTTAGGTGCAACCTCGTCGAATTTAACATCGCCATTGAGTCTAAAACCACCCTTATGCGTGGGGTCTTCCACGCGTGTGGTACCCACATCAATAACCACAGCACCCTCTTTTACCATGTCGGCCGTAACAAAGTTAGGCTTCCGATAGCAGCGATGATGATATCAGCCTCGCGACAATCATCTTTAAGCGAGGGCGAATGTGAGTGGCACACTGTAACAGTGGCGTCGCCATATTGTTTTTGCAGCATCAACTGAGCCATTGGCTTACCCACGATATTGCTTCGTCCTAGCACCACGCACTTCTTTCCAGAAGTGGGTATGCCATAGCGTTGCAAAAGGGTGATAATACCCAGAGGAGTGGCCGAGATGAAACAGGGCAAACCGATGGCCATGCGCCCCACATTGATGGGGTGGAAGCCGTCAACATCCTTGCGATAGTCTACTGCTTCAACAATTTTTTGTTCGTCGATATGCTTGGGCAATGGCAGTTGCACGATAAACCCATCAACATCTTCGTCCTTATTTAGTTTGTCTACGCAGGCCAAGAGTTCAGCTTCGGTGACGTTTTCTTCAAAACGAATAAGGGTAGATTTAAACCCACATTGTTCACAAGCAATCACCTTATTCTTCACATAGGTCTCCGACCCGCCGTCGTGCCCTACAAGCACCGCGGCCAAGTGTGGTTGTTTGCCGCCATTAGCAACAATTTGCCTCACTTCTTCTGCAATTTCCGCTTTAATAGCGGTAGCAGTTGCCTTTCCATCGATTAACTGCATCATTCTAATTAGGTTTTAAAGTTTCGGCATTCCGAGCATTCCTTTCATCTTGCTCGCCATGCCTGCCATCTTAGCCATATTGCTTCCAGTCATCATCTTCATCATTTTTCGAGTCTGATCAAACTGTTTAATCAGCTTGTTCACCTCTTGAATGTTGGTTCCGCTACCTTTTGCTATACGCTGTCGACGGCTGTTATTAAGGATTTCGGGATTTGTTCTTTCCTTTGGCGTCATACTTTTGATAATCGCTTCAATGCCTTTGAAAGCATTATCGTCGATATCAACATCTTTGATAGCCTTTCCAACGCCGGGAATCATCGAAGCCAAGTCTTTCAAGTTTCCCATCTTCTTGATTTGTTCAATCTGTTTAAGGAAATCATTGAAGTCAAACTTATTCTTCTGTATTTTCTTTTGCAGGCGCTTTGCCTCTTCTTCGTCGAATTGTTCTTGCGCTCTTTCAACCAGCGACACGATATCGCCCATACCCAAAATACGGTCGGCCATACGCTCGGGATGGAAAACATCTACTGCTTCCATCTTTTCGCCTGTACCAACAAACTTAATTGGCTTGGTAACAACGGTGCGAATGCTAAGCGCTGCTCCACCACGGGTGTCGCCATCGAGCTTTGTTAGCACCACACCATCAATATCTAGTCGATCGTTAAACTCGCGAGCGGTGTTCACTGCGTCTTGACCAGTCATCGAATCCACAACAAACAAAGTCTCATCAGGGTTCAACGCCTGCTTTAGACGATAGATTTCGTCCATCATTTCTTCGTCAACCGCCAAGCGTCCTGCGGTATCCACAATCACCACATCGTTGCCTTTTGCCTTGGCTTCGCGTATGGCATTGGTGGCTATTTCCACCACATTTTTGTTATCAGGTTCGCTATATACGGGCACGCCCACTTGTTGAGCCACCACTTTTAGCTGTTCAATGGCTGCGGGACGATACACGTCGCAAGCCACGAGTAATGGATTTTTGTGTTGTTTGCCTTTGAGCAGATTGGCAAGCTTACCACTAAATGTGGTTTTTCCCGAACCTTGCAAGCCCGACATCAAAATGATGGCAGGGCGATTGGTAAGTTGCAGTCCCACGCTTTCGCCTCCCATCAGTGTGGCAAGCTCATCGTGCACAATCTTAACCATCAATTGACCAGGCTTAACAGCCGTGAGCACGTTCATACCCAATGCCTTTTGCTTCACCGTATCTGTAAAAGTCTTGGCCACTTTATAGTTAACGTCGGCATCAAGTAATGCGCGACGAACATCTTTGAGGGTTTCGGCTACGTTAATTTCGGTGATTTTTCCTTCACCTTTTATTATTTTAAAAGACCGTTCTAGTCTGTCACTAAGATTTTCAAACATTGAGGTTTATCGTCTTTTTTAATTGGTTTAATGCAAAGATAGTGATAAAAAGGAAAAAAGGAAATACTTATATCCAAGTTTTAAGAGTTTTTAAATTACTTGTCATTCATTTCTGCGCATATTGAGTTTATATGTGCAACAAGAAACATTGTCAGTTCATTACTTTGCTTTTCTTACTCAGATGTGTTTTTTGTGTTAAACACCTTCGCTTTACATTACATCTTAGTTTACGTATTTTGAAAAACAATTTAGTCAACAATCCAGAGCAACAAAACCTCAACTTCTACACGCAAAACACAATATCATACAACCTTTACCAAGCTAGCTAACGTCCCTGCAAAACTAACATAAGTTAAAAAGATAAGGAATAGATAGCCGTTTGACCGAAATTAGTTATTTTTGTAATTGAAAAATCGCAACAAGGGACTAGGCCTTATGGGCTTGGACCAATATTTACGCACTTCGAGACAACACAAGTGCTTCATGCAGACCTGCAGAAGGCATCAACAAATACGCTCGAACTCGCGAAAACAGCGAAAAAAAACACGCTTGAAGACATTTACAGTTATGAATGAAAATTTGAAAGAAGAAAGCAAATATCAAAACAACCCCTTTTTCGGGGAATATACGACACCACACGAGACCGTACCCTTCCACCTCATCAAAACAGAACACTACGAAGAGGCGTTCCTTGAAGGTATTAGAAGAGACAAAGAAGAAATTGAGAAACTTGTGAACGACCCCGATACGCCTACGTTCGAAAACACCATTATCAGGGCCGACAACGAAAACGGAGACCATTATTACGACCTGCTTAACCGCGTGTCGAACGTTTTCTCGTGCATGCTTAGTGCCGAAACTAACGACGACCTGGATGAACTGGCACAGAAAATGAGCCCCATTCTTACCCAGCATGCCAATGATGTGCGCCTGAACAAAAAGCTTTTCGAACGCATTAAGTATGTTTACGAAAACCATCGCGAACTAGACGCCGAAGAACAAATGCTCTTAGATAATTGTTATGATGGTTTTGTGCGCAGCGGTGCTCTTCTAGACGACGAAGGGAAAGAGCGTCTACGCAAACTTACCGAAGAGGCTGGTGTGTTGTCTTTACAGTTTTCGCAAAACCTTTTAAAAGAAAATAAGGCTTTTACGCTGCACATCACCAACGAAAACGAGCTTGACGGACTACCTGAAACGGCCCGCGAAGCGGCTGCTATGGCCGCTAAAGAACAGGAGAAAGAGGGCTGGGTGTTTACTCTCGACTTCCCTAGTTACTCGCCTTTCATGACCTATTCGTCGCAACGCCACCTACGCAAACAATTGTATATGGCGCGAAACACCGAATGCACGCACCAAAACGACAATAACAACTTGGAGATTTGCAAGCGTCTGGTGAACCTTAGAAGAGAACTTGCTCAACTCTTGGGCTACGACACTTATGCCGATTATGTGCTCAAACATCGAATGGCCACCAACATCGAGAATGTTTATCGTCTACTTAACGACTTGATTAAAGCCTACAAACCCACAGCCATCAACGAACATCACGAGCTGGAACGAATGGCCAAAAACATGGAAGGCGATGATTTTGAGATGCAACCCTGGGACACGGCTTACTATTCGCACAAACTGCAAATGCAAAAATACAACCTCGATAGCGAAATGCTCCGCCCTTATTTCGAACTGTCGAAGGTGATAGACGGCGTGTTTGGTTTGGCCAATCGCCTCTATGGCATATCCTTTAAACCCAATAACAACATCCCAGTTTATCATCCCGACGTTAAGGCTTACGAGGTATTCGACCGCGATGGCAGCTATCTT
Organism: Hoylesella shahii DSM 15611 = JCM 12083; assembly: GCF_000613445.1. Classification (GTDB taxonomy): domain Bacteria; phylum Bacteroidota; class Bacteroidia; order Bacteroidales; family Bacteroidaceae; genus Prevotella; species Prevotella shahii. The sequence goes on along the minus strand of NZ_BAIZ01000005.1, from coordinate 61,225 downwards.
GCCGTGTTCTATGCCGATTTCTTCCCACGCAAGGGCAAACAAGGCGGTGCTTGGATGACCGAATTCCAAGGTCAATGGATCGACCGCAAGGGCGAGAATGTTAGGCCACACGTTAGCGTGGTAATGAACTTTACCAAACCCACGGCCGAAAAACCTGCCCTCCTAACCCTGGGCGAGGTGGAAACTTTCTTGCACGAGTTTGGTCATTCGCTGCATGGCATGTTTGCCAACAGCAGGTTTAGCAGCTTAAGCGGCACCAATGTATGGTGGGATTTCGTGGAACTGCCATCGCAGTTTATGGAGAATTTCGCCATCGAAAAAGATTTTTTACGCACATTTGCCATTCATTATAAAACAGGTGAACCCATCCCCGACGATCTTATCGCGCGCATTGTAAAGAGTCGCAACTACATGGCGGCTTCGGGATGTCTAAGACAAGTGAGTCTGGGCTTACTGGATATGGCCTATTACACACAGAAGGAGGCCTTCACGGCAGACATCATTCCCTTTGAAAAAGAGGCGTGGAAAGAAGCCATCATCACCAAGCAACTATCCGAAACATGCATGACTACGCAGTTCTCGCACATCATGGCGGGCGGATATGCTGCTGGATACTACAGTTATAAGTGGGCCGAAGTACTGGATGCAGATGCATTTAGCATGTTTAAGAAAAACGGAATATTCGACCAAGCCACGGCACAAAGCTTCCGCGACAATATTCTTTCACGTGGTGGCACCGAACATCCTATGGCATTATACAAACGTTTCCGAGGAAGCGAACCCACCATTGAGGCCCTTTTGCAACGCGACGGCATCACCACAAACAACTAAACCCACCCTCCAAGCATCGCCACGCCGATTAAAGGCCATAACTACAATACACCAACCACCCATATTCTTAATATGTGTAACGACAATAAACAAACCGTTCTCGACCTGCGCTACCTGCGTATGGCGAGCATCTGGGCTGAAAACAGCTACTGCGAACGCCGTAAGGTGGGCGCATTAGTGGTGAAAAACAAAATGATTATCAGCGACGGATATAATGGAACACCTAGCGGATTTGAAAACGTATGCGAGGATAGCAATAATGTTACCAAGCCATACGTGCTGCACGCCGAAGCCAATGCCATAACCAAACTGGCACGAAGCAACAACAATAGCGATGGCTCTACGCTATACGTAACGGCAGCACCTTGCATAGAATGCGCCAAACTCATTATTCAAGCTGGTATTAAACGTGTGGTGTATGGCGAGAAATACCGCCTTGAAGAGGGGCTCGACCTTCTTCGCAGAGCCAATATCGAAGTGATTTTCCTCAACCCTGATACAGAATGAATCCTAATAAACGTAACCGTTATATGCCGTGCTCATGGCTGTATGCGTTGCATTCGGCATTGTGATTGGCACTTTCTATGCCAACCACTTCTCGGGCAATAGACTCAACATCATCAATTCGGGCAGTAACAGACTTAACAACTTGCTGCACATCATCGACGACCAGTATGTGGATAACGTTAACATCGACTCGCTGGTGGATAAAGCTATTCCACAAATTCTTTCCGACCTCGACCCGCACTCGGTTTACATCAGTGCAAAGGAGATGCAAGCTGCCAACGACGACCTTAAGGGGTCGTTCTCGGGCGTGGGTATTGAATTTAACATCCGTCAAGACACGCTGCACGTGCAAAACGTGGTGAAAAACGCACCCGCCGAAAAGGCTGGTTTGCTCGCTGGTGATAAGGTGGTGAGCATTGACGGAAAGCCTTTTGTGGGGAAAATTGTTACCAACGATGAGGCTATGCGCCGACTAAAAGGGCCGAAAGACACCAAAGTGCGCATTGGCGTGGTGAGGTTTGGCCATAAAAAACCACTGGAATTTACGGTCACTCGTGGCGACATCCCTCAAAAAAGTATCACGGCTAGTTACATGATTGACGAGAAAACAGGGTATATTCGTATCAAAAACTTTGGAGAAAGAACTTATCCCGACTTGCTCATTGCTCTTGCTAAACTCTCTACCGAGGGATGCAAACAGCTCATTATCGACCTGCGCGACAATACTGGTGGCTACTTGCAGTCGGCCGTTCAGATGGCCAACGAGTTTTTACCTAAAAACAAACTCATGGTGTACACCCAAGGAAGAAAATCGCAAAGACAAGAATACCTGAGCGACGGTAAGGGGAGTTATCAGCGTTTCCCATTGGTTGTGCTCATCAATGAGGGCTCGGCATCGGCTTCCGAGATATTTGCTGGCGCCATGCAAGACAACGACCGCGCTGTTATTATCGGCAGACGCTCGTTTGGTAAGGGACTAGTGCAACAGCAATTGGGCTTCACCGACGGCAGTTTGATACGTCTAACCATCGCCCGCTACTACACTCCATCGGGACGATGCATACAAAAACCCTACACGGCTGGCGACGGTGCCAACTACGAACAAGACATTTACAGTCGCTATCAACATGGAGAATTTTTCTCACAGGATAGTATTAAGCACACCGGACCGGCTTATCACACGGGTATTGGCCGTGTTGTGTATGGTGGTGGTGGTATTACTCCCGATATTTTTGTGGCCGAAGACACACTGGGCGTTACCTCTTACTTCAAACAGGCAGTTATGAGCGGACTGATTTTGCAGTTTGCTTACACCTATACCGATAACAACCGCCAAAAGCTCTCTAAATTTAAAACGCTTAAAGAAATCACTGCTTATTTGGATAAACAAAATCTGGTGGAGCAATTTGCTGCATACGCCGACAAACATGGACTGCAAAGACGCAACTTGATGATACGCAAGTCGCATAAACTGCTGATGCGCTACATCAATAGCCGCATTATTTACAGCATACTCGACGATGAAGTGTGGACCGAATACCTGAACGAAGACGACCCCGTTATCGCTGCTGCAATGAAAGTGTTTAAAGAAGAGGCGTCGTTCCCAAAGCTCACACAAGCAGATAAAGCTAAAAGCGAAACCAAACAAAAACCAAATGATGGACAAAAAGGAGCTAAGACACGAAATTAGGGGGCGTAAAAAACAATTGAGCTCTCTGCAATTGCAACAGCTGTCGCTAGAAGTGGTGCAACGTTTGTTGGTGCATCCGCGAGTGGTGCAAGCTAATACGGTGATGTTCTACCACTCTTTACCTGATGAAGTGTACACCCACGAGGCCGTTGACCAATTGGTGCAAATGGGCAAACGGGTGCTCTTGCCAGTGGTTATCGACGAGGAAAATCTCGAAATACGCCTTTATCAAGGTCCGCAAGACTTAAAATTGGGGGCCATGAACATTCTTGAACCCACCGGAACGCCTTTCACCGACTATCAAGAGATAGAAACGGTGCTTGTGCCTGGCATGAGTTTCGACCCCCAGGGTAATCGCTTGGGGCGTGGCAAAGGTTATTACGACCGTTTTTTGGCACAGGTGCCACAAGCTTATAAAATAGGTGTTTGCTTTGATTTCCAAAAGGTGGAGCTAGTACCTACTGATGAAAACGACATCCAAATGAATGAAGTGATATAACAATGTGGGGCAGGAGGGTGACAGATAAGCACCACCCTGCCCCACTCCTTATTATATATAGCGCACACAAGCGTGGGAATGCGTCGCTATAATACGCACATTTTTCGAACCAACTATTTTCTTTTTCTAGGCCTTTGGCGGCTTCTAGTCTAATTCTCTCCCGAAAAACACGCCCCTTTCAGAAATGTACTATCACATTTCGCCAATTTCTCTCACCTCATTCCCCGAAAAACACGCCCCTTTCAGAAATGTACCATCACATTTCGCCAATTTCTCTCATTCCATTTCCGCAAAAACTCGCGCCTTCCAGAAGTTTATTACCCCCTTTTTGCTACATTTTGCACGGCCTTACATGTGAAACGCAAAATCACTTTTATTTTAACGCTGTAAACACCATCTATCGTGTATGCAAATCTATAACATGAAACTTTGCCAATTGAGCAAACTTGTTATAGTTATCAAAAACACGAGTTGATGAACTACACCTCTATCTGCAAGCCATACTGCGAAGAAAAGTTTCATCCCAATCGGTGATAAATGTTTATCGCGATGCTTTATGTTGAGCGTTTATTGGTTTCTGTGTGCTGTATTCAAATTCAACCGGTAAGCACAGTATTGTTTTGTAAAATATTCAGCCAATAATTTAACACAAAAAGAGCCGTTTAAAATCACCAATTGCCCTCTCGCGCGAAAATTTTCGATTTTCGCGGAGGTTTGACTTGAAATAAAACCATCTATATAGTGATGGCTAGCAAAATATGTTTTCATTACAAAAACCGTATTTTTCACTACAAAATAGGCTTTTTAAAGCAAAATCTTGTGCAAAATGCACCAAAACGCTGTGCTAACTCCTACTAAACGCAGTGCTAACTCATGCTAAACGCAGTGCTAACTCATGCTAAACGCAAGGTAATATGCTGCTAAATGCAATACTAAATGGTGCAAAACGCAAAATTTGGAGCTACTTAAATACGTACAAAGAATAAAAAAAAGCAAGTGAAATACGCGAAAACAATCAAATAAAGCGACTTTTTACCTACTAAAAGCACTCATTTGGGCAGAGAAAAATCGTGAGAAAATTCAAAAATAGAAAGGCAAAATGGTGCAAAACACCCATATTGTTTCCAAAATCGCGGTAGAAATAAATTCTAAAAGCTAGAAATTGGGAGGAAAAACATAGTTTTGGGCACATTTATTCGCTAAAAGGAGTTGCCCAAAAACATACGTCTTGTAAAGTATTATTACTACGTTTAACAAAATGTTTAGGAGAATATATTCAAAACCCCATCAGCGCTCATTTAATACACCTTAATATCGGTAATAATCAACGCTCCCACCTGCTCGTTGAGGCGTCTCATCAGTTGCGTGCGCATCATTGAAAGGTCGTGACGCAAGGCGGGATTGGTGATTTTTACAAACAAAGTCTGATTTTTAATAAACCGCTCTGTGGTGTAACTAGCCACCATTGGCCCTGCAACCGTTTCCCAAGCATCAATCAAACGCTTTTGCTGCAATGGCGTTTCCAATCCCTCATCGCGCAAAAGCTTTAGCAAAATTTCGCCCAAAGGCTTCACATCGCGTCTAAACATTGTCGCCTCCTTTCTCGGTTATCTCACCGTTTTCAACATAAAAGAGTTTATAATCCGCTGCACCAGCCTGCAATATACGGTCGAGATGCTCGCGATTGGTATCGGTAATGAAAATCTGTCCATAGCTATCGCCCGAAACCAGTTGCACAATACGTTCTACTCGCTGGCTATCCAACTTATCAAAGATATCATCCAACAAAAGCAGTGGCGTGGTTTTAGAGGCCGTTCGTTTAAGAAAATCAAACTGAGCCAACTTCATTGCCAAGACATAAGTTTTGCTCTGTCCCTGACTACCCTCACGTTTGAGCAGATAACCGTCAATAAGCATTTCCAAATCATCGCGATGAACGCCATGCAAGGAATAGCCCACAGCACGGTCTTTGTGCCTATCCTTGCGTATAACATCAAGCAAAGAACCACGCTGGCAATGCGAAACATAGCGCAAAGAAACCTTTTCAGAGCCGCCCGATATACGTTGGTGAATGCTTTGAAACACCGGAATGAACTCCTCAACGAAAGCTGCACGCTTGGCAAAAAGCGCTTCTCCCTGCGTAGCCATTTCTTCTTCCCAGAGTTCGAGCAAAGCCAAATCGGGTTCGTTTTCCATTCTTAACAAGGCATTACGCTGCTGCAAAGCTTTGTTGCAACGAGTAAGCGCATCTATATAAGAGGAGTCGTATTGAGCAATTACCATGTCCATTAAACGTCGTCGCTCTTCACTCCCCCCATCAATAAGCGTGGCATCGGCTGGCGAAACAAACACTAAAGGTATCAAGCCAATGTGTTGCGAAAGTCTTTGATAAGCCTTTTTATTACGTTTAAATTGCTTTTTGGCACCCCGTTTCATGCCACAATACACATTTTCGTTGTCGCCCGTCTCGTTGATATAGTCGCCTTCCACTACAAAGAAATCCTGGTCGTGTGTGATAAGCTGCGAATCAATGGGATTGTGTGCACTTCGACAAAATGAAAGATAATAAAGTGCATCGAGAAAATTGGTTTTTCCCGACCCGTTATGCCCAATAAAACAATTTGTTTTGGGCGATAGCTGTAAATTTACAGCCCTCAAATTCTTATAATTGATAACCGAAATGCTATTCAAAATCATAATCCGAAACAATCATTTTAGCACACAGAAAAGCGTATTGGCTCACCCGCGATGCTCGAAACCATGCCTCAAGGCCTAACAAAAGCTTGGCGTAGCCATTCACTCAGAAACACCATCACAATCCCCAAAGCCCCCTTGTTTGTGTAATAAACAAGAAAAAGCACAGTATAGAAAATCTAATAATTCATCATAGGCAAATTAAACAACTAGCCTTATCTATCATGCAAAGATACGCCATTTGGGTATGAAAAACGAAAAAAGTAGCGGATATGTTTCACTATATGAGAGAAAATAAGTAATTTTGCCAAACTTCTTAGAACAATAACAACGTTTAAATATAATGGCAGACAAAATTAAACAAGGCGTTGCCGAAACATTCGACGCATCGCAAAGCTCAGAAGCTTTCTTCTCGAAGAACAAAAAAGTGATTCTAGGCGCCATTGCAGCAGTGGTAATCATCATTGCCGGCTTCTTCCTTTACAAGTCGTTCGTGGCTGGTCCACGCGAAGAAAAAGCCAGTACGGCTCTAGCTAAAGGTCAAGAATACTTCAACTCTGAGCAATTCGACAAGGCCCTGAACGGCGACGGAGCCGGATATGTGGGCTTTGCACGCATTGCCGACGACTACAGCAGCACCGATGCTGGAAACCTAGCCAAGCTTTACGCTGGACTTTGCAATGCAAATTTGGGCAAATGGGAAGCAGCTAGCAAATTCTTAGACAGCTACTCGCCTGCTTCAGATGTAATGGTTAGTCCTGCTGCTGTAGCAGCTTTAGGTAACGCTTACGCAAACTTGAACCAACTGGACAAGGCCGTTGACAACCTGAAAAAGGCCGCTAAGATGGCTGATAGCAAAGATGCCGATGGCGCAAATAGCAGTCTTTCGCCTCTGTTCCTTATCCAAGCTGGCGAAATTTTGGAGTCACAAGGCAAGAAAGACGAAGCTTTGACTCTTTACCAAGACATCAAAAAGAAGTATGTTAACTCGATGCTCGTACAGACATCAGAGATAGACAAATACATCGAACGCGCTTCAACAAAATAATGGCTACCGCATTACACAACCTTTCGGAATACGATTTTACGAAAATTCCCGATGCTAGCAACATGTGTATTGGCATCGTTGTGTCTGAATGGAACACCGAAGTAACTGGTGCTTTGCTTAACGGAGCTGTACAAACACTGGAAAAACATGGTGCATTGCCCGAAAACATCCACGTGAAAACAGTTCCAGGAAGCTTCGAACTGGTGTATGGCGCACACCAAATGGTGCTTAACGGCGGATATGATGCTGTTATAATCTTGGGTTGCGTTATCCGTGGAGAAACCCCACACTTCGATTATATCTGCCAAGGCGTTACCTATGGCATTGCCAAACTTAACGCCACAAGCGAAATACCCGTGGTGTATGGTTTGCTAACCACTAACGACCAGCAGCAGGCTCTTGACAGATGTGGCGGTAAATATGGCAACAAAGGCGACGAATGCGCCATTGTGGCCATCAAAATGGCTAAATTTTAAACCTAGCCTACAAACTTAAAACGAATAATCAACATCTATATATGGGCGGAACACAAGAAATGTTCCGCCCATATCGTTTTAAAATATTTAAAAAGAATGAATAGCTTTGCAGCAATCGACTTCGAAACGGCCAATTTTAAAAGGGAAAGCGTGTGCAGCGTGGGCCTTGTTCTGGTGGAAGAGGGTGAGATTGTAGGGTCGTATTACCACCTTATTCAACCCACACCTAATTATTTTGAAGACGTATGCATAAGTGTTCACGGCCTAACTACTGCCGACACAAACGGACAACCCACATTTCCTGAAGTGTGGGCAGAGATTGCGCCACTGATAAGAAACAAGGCATTGGTGGCACATAACAAGGCTTTCGACGAGTCGTGCCTTAAAGCGGCCTTCGCTGCTTACGAAATGGAATATCCAGATTACCCATTCTTTTGCACCCTATTAACAGCGAGACGCAAACTAAAAGATGCTGGGCTAACCGACTTTAAGCTGCCCACCGTGGCCAAACACTGCGGTTACGAACTGGATAAGCACCACCACGCATTGGCCGATGCTGAAGCTTGCGCTGCCATAGCATTGAAAATACTCTGATTGGGAAATGCATTCCCAACTCAAACCACATAAAACTAGACAAGAATGAAACTACAACAACTCTTACAACGTTATCCATTCGACGACCTCATGCCTGTTGTCGCCGACATGTTCCCTGGCACAGGAAAGTATCGCACAGCTCTTCAACTGGGCTATAACATATTAATGGGAATGAAACCCGTGGCTTCAAAGAAGAATATTCGTTACCGAATAATGCCCGACCCCAACAGCGACGCATCGTTCATGGGAGCCGAAGACGCCGCTTTCGACACCACGTGGGAAGTGTGCTTGGGCAAAGAGGTGGTGAAAGAAAAGGGTGTTGACCTCACCGACATCGAGCTTGCCGCTAATTGCCTGGTAAACATCTGCCTTATTGGCCGACACCCTAAAGCCTTCGACGAAGCTTATCGCATGCTGATAAAGGAGTAAGGTAATAAAGCGTTAAAGAAAAGATGATATCCATTGTCTTTTGGCGGGCTTAGACAAACAAAATGGGGCATTTATGGCAGCAATATCGCTTACCATAAATACCCCGTTAAGGTATTCACACTTTGGCGTATCTCGCCATTCTATTTCTTCTTCAAGCGTGCAAATTCTTTTTTAGCCTTTTCAAGTTGTTTACGAAAACCCTCATCGGCATGCAAACGGGCCACTGCTCCACTAGCAGCAACGCGCGCAACATCGACATCGCTCTGGTAATGATAGCCTACAATAACCCTACTCTCACCATATTGATAACCACGTTCCAAGATTTCGTCTTGGCGTTCGGGATTAATCTCGGCCAATACTAAGGCCATAGCCCATCCACGAGCGGTATGCCCTGAGGGGAAAGAACCCGTTTTACGCAATTCTTCTTCATCAGCAGGCACGCCTGTTGGTTCTCCAAACTGCACATAAGGTCGTTTGCGCATATATTTTTTCTTTGCAGCGCGCACCGAAAGACTACCGTCGTTCTCCACACGCTCCATTAAATAATACAATTCGGGAGCAGTTTGTTTGGTGATTAACATGCCAAAAGCCTCTGAAAAGCCTTTAAGCACCGAGTCGACCTCGACATACGCATCATAAACGGCCTGTTTTCCACGCTCAGTGTTACGCATCGACTTGCCCCACTGATAGTGATTAAAGTCTTTTAGATAATCAATGCTCGAAGTATCGGGCGGAGCTGGAATAAACTTAGTGGCATTGGGCAAGTCTGTTTTTTGTAGAAACGATGGCCATCGTTCCACTTTCTGGGGCGCTTGCGCATTAGAACAAATCGTAGCAAGCAGCGCCACAAAGATTAAAGCTGTTTTTTTCATCTTAGTTGTGTATTTATCTTAAACTATAAATTGACTTTACCCAACACTTGTTTGATAACTTCTGGGAAGTGAGCTTGCTCTAAAAGATGCACCTTTGCTGCGATATCATCGGGCGTATCGGCACTCGTAAGAGGCGTAGAGAACTGCGCCACAATCTCTCCACCATCACAAACATCGCTCACCCAATGAATAGTGATACCTGTTTCTACTTCTCCTGCGAGCTTCACCGCTTCGTGAACATGGTGTCCATACATGCCTTTACCGCCATATTTGGGCAATAAAGCAGGATGAATATTGAGCATACGTTGACGGAAAGCCGAAACAAGAAAAGTCGGAATCATGAGCAAGAAACCAGCCAAAACAATAAAATTGACATCGTGTGCATGAAGTAAGTTCATCACTTTGGCCTCGTTATTAAACTCGCTTTTGGTTAAAACAGCCGTTGGCACATGGTGATTTTTGGCCCTTACCAGTGCATAAGCATCTGGTCTATTGCTCAACACCAATGCGATATGCACGTTGGCATCATTAGCAAAGTAGTTAATGATGTTCTCGCAATTGGTACCACTACCCGAAACAAAGATGGCAATGTTGGTCATAGGTTTTGTATTTGCGTTATTGTTGTCGTTGTTGAATGTTGTATTGAGTACCAAAGAGCACTCTATTATCCTCAGTGAAAGAGTAATTTGTCTAAAATTAAACAGTAAAAGCCTACAGCAAGCAGCCTATCTAGACTTTAATCCTCGTCTTCTTCATCGTCGTCGAACCCAAACATCACAGGGTCTACAAAGGCATCTAAGGCTCTTCGTTCCTTCTTAGTTGGTCGGCCCGTGCCATGTGCCCTATCAATAAAGCCACTAATACGGCTCATCTGCAGCAGTTCGTATTGTTTCGGGTCGGTAACATTTTCATAAATTTCGGGCAACAATTTAGCGCCCACACGTTGTTCAATGGCCTTAAGAACCTTAAACGAATAGATAACAGGTGGTTTTTTCACACTCACCACGTCGCCTTCCTTGATGGTTCGACTTGGTTTCATGTTCATTCCATTAAATGTAACCCGTCCGTTTTTACAAGCGTCGGCCGCTATCGAGCGGGTTTTGAATATCCTTGCGGCCCACAGCCATTTGTCAATTCTTGCCTCGTTCATAGCAAAGTATTATGCATTCTTTTTGTTAAACTGGTTCATTGTTATGGTTAATCCAGCCAATGCAAAGCTTTTGATTATCTCAATGCTTCGTTCAATTACTGGCTGTAAGGTTTTCTGTTCCTCCTCATCATATTCCCCAAGCACCCAGTCTACCTGTCCACCGCGTGGAAATTCGTTACCAATCCCCACGCGCAAACGAGCATACTGCGGTCCGATAAGCTGTTGAATATGGCCCAATCCATTGTGTCCACCATTGCTTCCATTCCCTTTAAGGCGCAAAGTGCCTAGGGGTAGAGCCAAATCGTCTACCACAACGAGCAAATTTTCTTGCGGGATATTCTCCTTATCAAGCCAATATCGCACGGCGTTTCCGCTAAGATTCATAAACGTAGAAGGCTTAAGCAAGAACAGTTTACGACCTTTGACCATTGTTGAGGTGATAAAGCCATAACGTTTATCCTCAAAAACAATATTGGACGCTTTAGCAAAAGCGTCCAATATCATAAATCCAGTATTGTGACGGGTAGCCTCGTATTCTCTTCCGGGGTTTCCCAAGCCTACAATTAAATATTTCTCCATTCGGTAAAGGGCATCTCAAAGCCCATTTTCATATTACTTAGCGGCGGCAGCAGCGGCAGCAGCAGCGGCACGTGTCATCTTAACTGTACAAACGATAACATCTTTTGGAGTTACCACTTCCAAACCTTCGAACGAAAGTTCTCCAGCTTTGATGCTCTTACCGATACCCAATGCAGTTACGTTAACGTCAAGTTTCTCGGGAATTTGCTTGTAAGGAGCCTTAACAACAAGCTTACGGATAGACAAGCTAAGACGTCCACCATCGCGAACACCTTGAGCCAAGCCCACGAGGTTAACAGGAATACCGATTGAGATGCTCTTTTCTTCGGTGATTTCGTAGAAGTCTACGTGTAGCAGAGCGTCTGTTACGGGGTGGAATTGCAACTCTTTCATGATGGCAGTGTGCTTTTGGCCATCGATATCCAAGTTTACAACATAGATATGGGGAGTGTAAACCACTTTACGAAGGTCGGCCATTGGAACGGTAAACGAAAGAGCCTCGGGCAATCCATCAGCATTTTTCTTTTCGCCATAGAGGTTACAGGGAATCAATCCCTCTTTTCTCATTTCCTTAGAAGCCTTTTTACCCAGGTTGCTTCTGCTCTTACCTGCTACATTAATTTCTCTCATAATGTGTTACTCTAAATTAAGTTATTATTAAATGCGCTTAATTCGCCATCACACGAAATATCAATTTCACGATTGATGTGCTTCAAAAAGCGGTGCAAAGTTACGATTTTTCTTTGTATTACGCAACGTATAGGTCTTAAAAGTGCTGTGTTTTCTGTGATGACACAGCCTTTTCGTATGCTTTTTTACTTGCTTACGCGATTTAGTCGCATTCCGCAGAGCATTCCATTCATGCTTCCAATCAGCGACGTTGCAGTTTTGAGCGAAGTATTTCCGCTATAAGCGCCTATGGTTTTGAGATAAGTAAGCAGCTTAGAGGCATCCATAACGATAAGCAAGTCGTTGCCATCCACCTGTGTTGTACCAACAAGTTGTTTCACTTGACCAGCATATTTCAGCACCACTTGTTGGCCTTTAATGGTGAAAGTGCCACTAAGTTTGCGACCTCCGATAGTCTGCGTAAACGTGCCTTTGGTGGTAAAGTTCATCGACATAGCACCTTTTTTAATACCCACTTTATTGAGTTGCGTTTCAATTTTCTTCTCTATGGCACTTGCCATCAGTTTTCCGCCCGCTTTTTTCAGCAGGTTATCACTCATAAACACCACAGCAGGTTCGGTATAAGCCCAATCGCCAGCTAAGTCTTCTATTGTTGCCACTTTCTTACTTGAGAAAATTGAGGTGATTCCCGATACCAAATCGTCTGTAGAACCGCCATTAGATAGCACCTCGCGCCATTCTGAAGTATTTTTCCAAAGTCTATTTGGGCATATGCTTTGTTGCCCATTAGCGACATAGCAGCTATGGCCATGCCTGCAATCAATTTCATTTTCATTTTATACTCTAATTTTTTTGTTCTGCAAAGGTACACAAAAATGCGGGAAAACAAAGTTTGGGGAATAACATTTCTAGGGTAACAGGGAGGCATAAGATAACTAAGAAGCCTAGGATAGCTAGCGCTACTAAGATGCCTAGGATGCCTAGGATACTTAGGATTACTAGGATTACTAGGATTACTAGAAAGCCTAGGATTACTAGAATGCCTAGGAGAATCAAAAAGAACCTCTCACTCTTCCAGCTTCCCCATCTTCAACTCTGCTTTCAGCCTTTGCACTTCGGCCTTTAATTGTTCGTTCTCCGTTTTCAACCTCTCCAACAATTCGTCTTGAGCCTGCCTATACCCCGTGCGAGCAGCGTGCATACGTTCTTTAATGCCGCCCTGTTCCACAAACCGCTTCTCTAATACTTTCAGATAACTGCACATCATCTTATCCGTGATGTGGCAAAGCGTAAGCAGCGTATTGCAGAACTCCTCTGCCGTCCATTTGTTGGCGTAAGGCAAATAGCACTCTGCCTTGTTGTTTGCCCTGCAAAATTTGAGCATCGAGTTGTAGCGAGGATGCGCATTGTCCCAACAAGTAAGGCCACGCGTATGCACAAAATCTTCATAATCTTCGCGCAACTCGCGAAGTGAACCACGAGCCACATTAAGCAGTTTAAGTTCGATCTCTGTCGAAGTATTGCCGTCTTCAATTCCCTCGACAATGTTTTGCTTACTCGAACGCGCGGCCTGAACCATTTGGTCTACGGTACGGTCGCCATACTTAGGTAAAAAACGCTTGCAGAAGATATACGTTAGCTGGAATACGACATCCGTCTTCTGATAGAAGTGCAAGTCGGTGTATTTCGTGTTTCTTCGCAGTACGTCTTTTGCTTTTTGTTGTTTTTCTTCTGGTAGAAAGGTCATAGATTAGGTATCTTATATTGTCATGGTGAAAAACAAATGTTTTGAAAAGCTGTTGCCAGCTGTAACGCGCATACAGACATCAGTACAAGGGACCTTGTACTGATGTTTTGCTGCGCTTAGATGGTACGTTTACATCGTCAACTCCACCACATAATCAATATCAGTGGGCACTTTATTAAGATGAAGTGTCACGCCATCGGCATGCTTTGTAAAATTAACACGCTTGCCTGTGGCATACTCTGTGGCCTGTTTGGGCATGCGGTTACCAAGTGGCAAATACAGTCCAGAGTCTTGCAGGTCCATGATGTGAATGTAAAGTTTGTTGCCTCGCTGCGTGCTAACGCCCCATGTATGTGGACCTACCACCCCGCCACGCGTGCCATAGATGGTGTTACCATACTTAGATAGCCAATGTCCAACCTCTTTGAGGCGATCAACAGCCATAGAAGGAAGACGACCACCAGGCTCTGGACCAACGTTTAACAACAGGTTAGCATTTTTTCCTGCTGCTCTAACCAACATCTGGATAAGTTCTTTACCCGATTTATAATTGGTGTCGACCAACGAATATCCCCAATGTTCGTTGATGGTTTGGCACGATTCAAGAGGCAAATGGCTAATGCTTTGACCCGAAAGTCCGGCTGTATTTTCTCCAGGTAGGTCGCGTTCGAATATCTGAATATCTTCACCTGCAAAGGGTGTTTGATGATGATTGTTGCCTATTAAGCACTGGGGTTGCAACTTATGAATGAGAGCATATTGCTCGGGAAGTTCCCAATCAAAGGGTGTTGGGTCGCTATCGTGATCCCACCAGCCATCAAACCAGATGGCACCAACTGGTCCATAGTTGGTAAGCAGCTCAGTTAGCTGCGTATTCATAAAGTTGTAATAGCTTTTCCAGTTGACAGCATCCTTGGGTCTACCCGTTCCTTTGCCCGTTCTTCCCACGGGATAATCGGTACGATACCAGTCTAGGTGCGAGTAATAGAGGTGTAGCTTGATGCCTTGGCGGGCACAGGCATCGGCCATCTCTTTGATAATGTCGCGCTTAAAAGGTGAGCCATCAACCGAATTATAGGTACTAGTGCCTGTTTTGTATAGCGAAAAACCATCATGGTGGCGCGTGGTGATGGTTATATACTTAGCACCAGCGGCCTTAATGGCAGCTACCCACTCATCTGCATTGAAGTTAGAGGGGTAAAAAGTCTCGGCCAACTTGGGGTATTCCTTGTAGTTGATGTTGCGATTGGTCATCACCCATTCGCTTTCACCAATCATCGAGTAGAGTCCCCAATGTAGAAACACGCCAAACTTCTGGTCTTGAAATGCTTCGCGGGCAGCAAGGTTTTGCGCCGTGGGCACATAATTTTCAGGCGCATTGCCATGTTTAGCCTTAACCCCAACAGCACATAGCAGGGCGAAGGCAAGCAAGATTGTTTTTCTCATTGCATAAGTTAGTTTAGACATACATATATATAATAAGGTGTTAGGACGGTGTATCAGTCGCGTTCGGTGCGATAATTGCTCCTTGCACATATGTTTTGCCAATCCTTACGTTGTTTCCAGTTATACCAATTAGGTGTTGTTTTGGCCTTTTGTCTGCGCTATTCGCAGATAGGTGCACAGCTTAAACAGCTTAAAGGCCACGAGAGAGGGTTTAACCCCCACGATGTTGCAATGCAGCATAGGCATCATTCTATTGAGCATTTTGCATACAAGGCCATCCAGATGCCAGTGATGCAAGCGACGTTCGAGCCTAATGATGGGCGAGATATCTGCCAGTTCTGTGCTAAAAGCATAGAGCGTGTAGAGTGCCTCAATGGTTTTGGCCACGAATGCCACGTTGTTGTCGTAATAATTAAAGCCCACGGGGTTGTCGATATGTGCCACTTGAATGCCTTTTTGTGCCAACGACATACCCCAAAACACGTCTTCGTAACCGTAAGTAATAAAGCGATTATCGAAAGGAACGGTCTGCATCACCGCTTTATGTACCAAAAGGTTTGACGTGGTGATGTGATGATGCGGCTGTTTTGCACGTTGCTGAGCGGTGAACTGTCGTTCGGCCGCCTGCTCGTAGCGCACTCTTAGCAGTCGTTCGTCGGTCCATGCACCGCCATACGTGGTGTTTCCGCCATAAACCACCGTACACTCGTTGGGCAGTTGTAAATATCGCTCCACGAAATTGGGCTTCACCACGCGCATATCGCTGTCAACAAAGAGCAGCCAAGGCATGTTGGCCTGTGCTGCTAGGCGATTACGAATTACCGCACGACCCACATTTTCTGTGTTAACGATGTGCCTACAATGACTCAAGCCATTATTTCGGCATTTCGTTCAATGGTTTCAGCCTCATCGCTTCCATCTTCGGCCACCACAATTTCAAACTGCAAGCCCTCAATGGCCATAGCCTGCTTGTGCAGTTCGCGCACAAGTGGCAAACAAACATAGTTGTATGTGGGAATGAGAACAGACAGTTGGGTTTTCATTTTCGTGCAAGCCTTTTTTTGTTTAGTGTATATTGTGAAAGAAGGCTAGCTGCTTAAAGCCATGCAAAACCCACTTTCACAACACTCCAACCTATGCGTTGTTGGCCGGTTTATTGTTTTTACGGCGGTTGTTGTTGCCTCGCGAGCGATTGTTTCTAGCCCCATTGCCCTGATTGTGGTTGGGTTTGGCGTTACGGTGGTTGTTAGAGTACGCCTTAGCATATCGTTTTTTACCGCCGTGGGCACCTCTTGCTCCACCCTTTTGCGGTGCTCTAGAGGCCGGTTTATATTCAGGACCTTCGCCAATGCCTTCGGGTAAGGGCAATTTTTCAATTTCTTTTTCCAAGAAACGTTCAATCTGTTGGAAGTAATAAACGTCTTGATCGCTAATCAGAGTGTAGCCACACCATCGCGTTCGGCACGCGCAGTTCGCCCAATACGGTGCACATAGTCTTCCACATCGTGCGGAACATCGTAATTAATCACCATCGTGATATCGTCGATATCGATGCCCCGCGACAGGATGTCGGTTGCAACGAGTACGTCGGTTGCGCCACTCTTGAACTTGAACATCACCTGGTCGCGTTCCTCTTGCGAAAGGTCCGAGTGCATTTCGTCGCTGTTTATCTTCATCCGCACCAAGGCGCGGTTAATTTCCTTCACCTTTTGTTTCTTGCCAGAGAAGATAATCACGCGGTTAAGGTTGCCTGCCTTAAAGATGTCTTCAAGCACTTTAAGTTTCTGAGGCTCGTAACAAAGGTAGGCTTTCTGTGCTATTTTCTCGGCTGGCTTGCTCACTGCGAGCTTAATTTCAACGGGATTTTTCAGCAAAGTCTTGGCCAACTGCTCTATTTTAGGTGGCATGGTGGCCGAGAACATGATGGTTTGGCAGGTTGGCGGCAGCTGTTTGGCAATAGTCATAATGTCTTCAGAGAAGCCCATATCGAGCATTCGGTCGGCTTCGTCGAGCACAAAGAACGACACTTTACTTAAATCAACATTGCCAAGCTGAAGATGTGAGATGAAACGGCCAGGCGTTGCGATGATGATATCAGCCCCTAGGCGCAGCGATTTAATCTCTTGGTCGTAGCGGTTGCCGTCGTTACCGCCGTAAATAGGTAAACTGCTCACGCTGTCTAGATAATAACCAAAGCCCTGCATGGCCTGATCGATTTGCTGAGCCAACTCTCTGGTGGGCGACATGATGATGCAATTGATGGCATCGTGTGGAAAACCGCCATCGTCTAGCATCGACATGATGGGCAACAAGTAGGCAGCAGTTTTGCCAGTACCTGTTTGAGCCACGCCCAAAATGTCGTTTCCTTTAAGGATTTGAGGTATACAGTGTTCCTGAATGGGAGTGCACGTCTCGAAACGCATGTCGTACAGTGCATCGAGTACATTGTCGTTTAAGTCTAATTCTTCAAATGTCATGTTGTAGGGGCACATATTTTTCTTTTTTGTGCCTATATATTTAGTATAATAATCTTTTCGCCTTGAGCTATATATTATATAATGTGTGGTGTAAACCTACTTTAGTTGGGCGCACTGCGATAACAGAAATAGGCCACAACGGCAAATATCAGGTTGGGAATCCATGCTGCAAGCATGGGAGGCGTGTCGGCATTCACGGCAAAGGTTGCCGAAACGGTTTGTAAGAGAATGTAACCAAAGCTCAGCGCTAAGCCTATACCAAGATAAAGACCCATACCGCCTTTGCGTTTGCGCGAGGATAACGACAGTCCGATTGTGGTTAGGATGAACGAAGCAAACGATGCAGCTATGCGTTTGTGATATTCCACCTCGTATTGCACCACGTTGCTGCTTCCTCTTCCTATCTGTTTGGAGATGTAGGCAGAGAGTTCGGGATTGGTAAACGTCTCTTGCTGTCCCTTAGAAAACACCAAGTCGGCTGGTTCCATCATGATAAGCGTATCAAGTTTGCTGCCATAAGTAATTTTCTCGCGTAAGGCTTTCATCTCACGAATGCGCCAATTAGACACTTGCCAATGATATTTCGAATCGCTAATAGTGTCGTATTGAATTTCGGAAGCCGTCATATGGCTCACCAATTTCTTGTTTTCAAACTTATCTAACGAAAATCCGTAGCCGCGTTTTGTCTTGTCATCGTAGTGTTGAATGTAGGCAATCACTCCTCTGTCCACTTGCAATTGCACGTTTTGAGCCGATGTGTTTTTCTTGCTGTTCTTGTACATCGACTCAAAATTCTGCTTAATCACCGTGCCATGTGGTATCACATAGCCACTAAGATAAAACGACAGCGCCGAAATGAGCAAGCACGACACCATATAAGGCCGCATCAAGCGATTGAAAGAGACGCCTGCTGCTAGCATCGAAATAATCTCGGACGTGCCCGCTAGCTTAGAAGTAAAGAAGATAACAGAAATGAATACAAACAGCGGACTGAACAAGTTGGCAAAATAAGGTACGAAATTGGCGTAGTAATCAAACACTATTGCTTGAGTGGTGCATGAAACTGGGTGAACTTGGCCAAGTTCTCGTTCACGTCGAACACAATAGCAATAGAGATGATAAGCAAAATCGAAAACACATACGTGCCAATAAACTTGCGTATGATGTACCAATCCAGTATCTTAAGATAGCGAGTGGGCAACAACACACGTAGAAAACGCAGAGTAGCCACGAGCCATGCCACCCATTTTTGGTGCATAAATCGCAGCTTTAACAGTTTAAAAAAGCGTTTTAGTTGCATTCGTTTCATTTCTTTCTGCCGTATTTACACGCGTCTATTAAGGTTGTCTATAACACTAGCTTTCCATTGCACGAAGTCGCCTTGTTCGATATGATGGCGCGCATCGGCCGTTAGTCGCAGGTAAAAAGCCAAGTTATGTATGCTTGCTATTTGCATGGCCAGCAGCTCTTGCGCCTTAAAAAGGTGGTGCAAGTAAGCTTTAGAGTGTATGCGGTCTATCTCGCAGCCATCAGGATCAATGGGCGAGAAATCGTTTTCCCACTTTTTATTGCGCATGTTCATCGTGCCTTGGTAGGTAAAGAGCATGGCATTACGCCCGTTGCGAGTTGGCATAACACAGTCGAACATATCCACTCCCCTTTCTATTCCTTCAAGAATATTCTGCGGTGTGCCCACTCCCATCAGGTAACGAGGTTTGTCTTTAGGCAGAATTTCGTTCACCACCTCAATCATTTCGTACATCACCTCGGTGGGTTCTCCCACTGCAAGCCCGCCAATGGCATTACCATCGGCACCTTTATCGGCCACATGCTTGGCTGCCTCTTGGCGAAGGTCTTTAAAAGTGCAACCTTGCACAATAGGAAAGAGGCTTTGTTGATAGCCATACAGCGGCTCAGTTTCGTTAAAACGCTTAAAACAACGGTCCAACCAACGTTGTGTTAGGCCCAAACTTTTCTTTGCATAGGCGTAATCACTATTGCCAGGAGGGCACTCGTCGAAGGCCATCATGATGTCGGCACCAATAATTCGTTCGGTGTCCATCACGCTTTCTGGCGTAAAGATGTGCTTGCTGCCATCGATATGCGAACGAAACTCGCATCCGTTCTCGGTTAATCGGCGGATACCAGTGAGCGAGAACACTTGAAAGCCACCCGAATCGGTTAGTATTGGCTTATCCCAGGTGTTGAACTTATGCAGTCCGCCGGCATTTTTCAGCACGTCTAGCCCAGGTCTAAGATACAAGTGATAGGTGTTACCCAAGATGATTTGCGCCTTCACCTGCTGCCTTAGTTCGCTGAAATGCACACCTTTCACTGTGCCGCAGGTACCAACAGGCATGAACACGGGCGTTTTTATCTGCCCGTGGTCGGTGGTAATGATGCCCGTTCTTGCGTCCGACGCCGAGTCCGTATGTTGCAATTCAAATTTCATTTATCTGTCAATCCTTTTTCTTCTCTTCTTCAATATCAAACTTAATAGCGTTGTCCACCACCTCATTTGTCAGTGCAAAGTCCCACACGTCTTGCACATTCTCTACGAAATGGAACTTAACGCCGGTGAGATATTTCTCTGGAATTTCCTCAATATCTTTCTTGTTGGCCTTGCACATCATTATATCGGTGATGCCCGCACGCTTAGCTGCAAGTATCTTTTCTTTTATTCCACCCACGGGGAGCACCTTTCCACGCAGCGTAATTTCTCCAGTCATAGCCGTGTTTTTACGCACTTTTCGTTGGGTTAGGGCCGAAGCGATAGATGTGGCTATGGTTATACCAGCTGACGGACCGTCTTTTGGCGTTGCTCCTTCGGGCACATGGATATGGATATTCCACTGGTCGAAGAGACGATAGTCAACACCCAACTTGTCTACATGGGCTTTAACGTACTCCAAAGCAATCACAGCCGACTCTTTCATCACTTCACCAAGGTTACCGGTTAGCGTTAGTTTGGCACCACGACCCTTGCTCAACGAGGTTTCGATGAACAAAATTTCACCGCCAACACTTGTCCATGCCAAGCCTGTTACCACGCCTGCATAGTCGTTACCTTGATAAATGTCGCGATAATAAGGTGGTTTTCCCAGCAATTCTTCTATCTCGGCGGGAGATATTTTGGTGAAAGGCAGTTCGCCATTTAGCGCCTTCAGGTAGGCCATTTTACGCAAAGCCTTGTCTATTTGTTTCTCTAGCTGTCGCACACCGCTTTCACGGGTGTACTGCTCGATAACTTTTTCTAGTGCCGCCTTATTGAAAGTGGGTTTCTCGGTGACACTTTTTGCCAAGCCCGTGTTTTGCAATTCGCGCGGCACAAGGTGGCGTTTAGCAATTTCAATCTTCTCTTCGGTGATATATCCACTCACTTCTATCAGCTCCATACGGTCGAGCAAGGGGCGCGGAATGGTGTTGAGGTCGTTGGCGGTGGCGATAAAGAGCACGCGCGAGAGGTCGAAATCAACATCGAGATAGTTATCGTGGAAGGCGTTATTCTGCTCTGGGTCGAGCACTTCTAGCAATGCCGACGAGGGGTCGCCGTGCAAAGTATTCTGCGTAACCTTGTCTATCTCGTCGAGAATAAACACGGGATTAGACGAGCCTGCTTTCTGAATGCTCTTGATAATACGGCCAGGCATGGCGCCAACATAAGTGCGGCGATGTCCGCGTATCTCGGATTCGTCGTGCAATCCGCCCAACGACATACGCACATATTTGCGATTCATGGCCGTGGCGATGCTCTTTCCAAGACTGGTTTTACCCACTCCAGGAGGTCCGTACAAGCAAATGATGGGCGATTTAAGGTCGCCACTAAGCTGCAACACAGCCAAATGCTCCAATATACGGTCTTTCACCTTCTCCATTCCATAATGGTCGTGGTCTAAAACCTTTTGAGCACGCTTAATACTTAAGTCGTCTTTGGTGTATTCGTTCCACGGCAATCCCACCATCGTTTGCAAGTACGACAGTTGAATGCTGTAATCTGGACTCTGTGGGTTTAGTGTATCCAGTTTATCCAGTTCTTTATAGAAAATCTTACTCACCTCTTCGCTCCACTTTTTAGCCTTAGCTTTCTCTTCAAGTTCGCGATGTTCGGGCGAGCCTTCGCCGTTTCCTAATTCTTCCTTGATATTTTTTATCTGCTGTTGCAAGAAGTATTCACGTTGCTGTTCATCGATATCTTCACGCGTTTTCGTGCGAATCGACTGTTTTATTTGCAGCAACTGCATCTCCTTATACAGCGTTTTTAGTGCCGTATACACCCGTTCAAGCGAGTTATCAGCCTCGAGCATGGTTATCTTGTCGTCCACATCAAAGGGCATGTTCGAGCAGATAAAGTTGGTTGCAATTACATCGTGGTGTATGTTAGCTATAGCAAACTGCGCCTCGTCGGGCATTTCTTCGTTGGCTTTGATAAACTCCACGGTTTGGTTTCGCAAATCTTCCATCGCCGTATGGTATTCGCTGCTGTCTTCATCGGCGAACACTTCAGGGCGTTTAGACGTTTGCGCCACGAGATAAGGTTTGCGTTTCACCACGTCTTCTAGTTGGCAACGTCCCAATCCCTGCACAATGGCGGTGATATTGTTGCCTGGTCCCGACATCTCGAGCACCCTAACCAACTTGGCATACACGCCTAAGGGATAGAGATCTTTCTTCCCTGGGTCTTCCACATCAGCGTTTTTCTGGCAGAACACGGCAAAGATCTGCTCTGGGTTTTCCTCAACTTGTTAACAAGACTTACGCTTGCAGACCTCCCCACAAGTATCGGCGTCACCACACCAGGGAACAATACAAGATTACGAGTGGCCAAAATGGGTACCACATCGGGAGTGGGCGTATCGAAAAGCGTGTTGATGTCGCCCTCATAGTCGGCAATCATTTGTATTGAAGTATTGTTTCTTCTGTCCATTTATTATTCTTTGCTCTTTAATAAGGCTACAAAGTTACGAATAAATCGCGAGATTAGGGCAAGTGCAACAAATTAGTTAACCTTAATGGATGTAGATTGACACAGGGGTGAGCAGACTATTAGTTAGCGAGTACAAAGATTGATTGCCGAGACAATGGCTATATGGGTGGACTTGTTGACAAATTGGCTCATCGGCATTGAGCAAAAGTTGGCGAAACAGTGATTTTTCTGCTAGTGAATAACTCCGCTTACAAACTTCACCCATCGACATTGCCGCTACATATAGCGAACAACTGTTGATCTTAAGATTATCAAGCGTTCTGCTTTGTGTAAAATTTTAACCTCATAAACATCGGTCTTACAACCTTAAATTCGCACACCTCAACTTGTCTTTTAGATTATCACCTACGAGTATTTATCTCATCTATTTAGCTATTTACAAGTCTAATAACCGATGCTGTTATTGAATAGTCAACTAACATTCCATCATTTTTAATCCACGACCTCAAAAAAAGGCAAATTATTTTGGCTGTTTTGTAATAAAAACCTACCTTTGCTGGCAACTATTAACAACAACCACGAATGCTTAAACATACAACTAACAACGGGACATTTATCTATCACGTTGTGGCCTTCGTAACAGTGGCCATCTGGGGTTCTACATTTATCTCCACCAAGTTACTGATTTACGCTGGTCTTTCGCCTGCGCACATCTTTACTTTGCGCTTTCTCATCGCCTATGTGCTGATGCTAACCCTCTCGCTGCTTGGACTTACCAAGGGCGGAAACCGCAAATTGCTATGCGCAAACATGGCCGACGAAGCCTGCATGATACTGCTGGGCATTACTGGTGGTTCGGCTTTCTTCCTCATGCAAAACGAAGCGTTGCGTTTTTCTACAGCCACCAACGTGTCGCTCATTGTTTGTTCGTGTCCACTTTTCACCATGGTACTCATGCGTTTGCTGGTTCGTGGCACTCGTTTGAGTGCTTGGCAAGTACTGGGTACGCTTTTCTCGTTCGTTGGTATGGCCGCCGTGGTGCTTAATGGCAAATTTGTATTGCATCTTTCGCCATTGGGCGACTTCCTTGCGCTTAGTGCTTGTCTGGCTTGGGCCTTTTATTCCATCATCATGAAGCGCATGAACGAACGCTACGACAGCATTTTTATCACCCGAAAAGTGTTTTTCTACGGACTGCTTACCATGCTCCCTTATTACATCATCGTGCCACAGATGCCACCATTAGAGGCTTTAACCCGCCTTGATGTTATCGGCCATCTGCTCTTTCTAGGCGTTTTGGGTTCGATGATTTGCTTCCTTACATGGACCTGGGTTATGGGAAAGCTAGGCGCAATGCGTGCAACCAACTACATCTACGTTAACCCCATCACCACAATTGTGTTTGCTTGGCTGGTGCTTCACGAAACTATAACCCCCTACTTCATCGTAGGCACGGCTTTTATCTTATTGGGTTTGTTTCTCAGTGGAAAATCTAAAAGCGCATGATAAGCCTCGGTACATTGCTCGTTTCGGTGTTTACGCTGGTTCAATTAAATTGTGAAAACCTCTTCGACTGCCGACACGACAGCCTTAAAAACGACCAAGAATTTCTACCCGATGCATATAGACACTGGACACCCTCAAGATATTGGAAGAAACTTAATCGCATTGGGCAAGAGATTGTGGCCTGCGGAGGGGAGGGACAGCAATGGAAACTGCCTGATGTGGTGGCACTGTGCGAGGTGGAAAACGACAGTGTGCTGCGCGATCTAACACGTCGTTCGCTGCTTCGCACCGCTCGTTACGAATATGTAATGACACATTCGCCCGACCTTCGTGGCATCGACGTGGCCCTACTCTACTCGCCTTTTACCTTTGCATTGATTAAAAGCCACACCATGCGCATAAATCCGCCAACTGGTATGCGCCCCACACGCGACATTCTCTATGCTAAAGGGGTTAGACCAGTGGGCGACACGCTGCACATCTTTGTTATTCACGCACCTAGTAGGGCCGGCGGAGAAGCCAATACAAGACCTTATCGTGTGGCTGTGGCACAACGATTGTGCAATGCTATCGACTCAATAAGACGAGAAGATGTAGCCGCCAACATCATCGTTACTGGCGATTTTAACGACTATGGCAATACGCCGGCACTACAATTGCTAACTCAAAAAGCCTTAACAGACGTTTCGGCCAATGCTAAAGGCTGCAACGGCGCCAAAGGCACATATAGATACCAAGGCGAATGGGGCAGCCTAGACCATGTTTTTGTGAGCGAACAATTATGTAAAAAGGGTGTATCTTGTCGCATTTTCGATGCTCCTTTCCTAATGGAGGACGAAGAAAAATACGGTGGCAAACGCCCGTGGCGAACCTATCAGGGACCAAAATACCTTGGTGGATTTAGCGACCACCTGCCTTTAGTGGTTACTTTCAACTTACCCATTGCTGAAAGCAAACCATAATAATAGCGGGGAAACCACACAACACCCTTGTGCAATAAACAAAAACAAACAACTGTGAGCCTGGCCCATAGCACGCTTTTGCTAGCGATTAATTACACTTACAAGCGTACAAAGTCGTTTGTAACCACACTACAAGCACCTTGTAGTCGCACTACAAGGTGCTTGTAGCCCAACTATTTTTTTATTATCCCTCTTTTTGCGCAACTGATTTGGCGTTGTCGAATACCACTTTCGTCTTATCAAACCCCATTGAACGAAGCAAACTACCAAACTGCAAGCGCGCATTATTCTCGGCCAGAGCAATATTAGCAGGCGTAAGACAGCGTTTGCGCATCATAACATTGGCCTTTTGATAAAGAAGTTCGCGGTCGGCATCACTCCACGAACCCGAAGAGAAAAACGACTGCGTGCGAGCCTCATCAATAAAATTAGCATCGAGAAGTTTAACGGGAGGAAGCGTTGCACAAAGTGTATCGCCTTGCATCGACAGCCAACGCGGACCGGCCTCGTGCATATTAACACCCAAACGCAACGTACCATAATAGATACGCACTAGTTTGTCGTCGCCAAAGAAGCCATATTTAACAGTGTCTACCAACTCTTCGTTCTCGATGGCCAAAAACTCCCACTCACCAATAGCCTCTATTTGCTGTATCTGATTGGGCGTTAGGTCGATTTTATCGTTGCTAACAATGCTTATCTCATTAGAATTTTCGCAGCGAGAAACAAACACCATAATCACTATAAACACCACAAACGCTAAAACCGCGTATAGCCAAACGCGGAAAGGAATAAGCGAAACCAGTTTGCTAAACTTACTCATTGTCATTTCTCCTTTCTGTATTGCCCAACAAAAGACGCACAATGTCGCCGTAACCAAAGTCGTTGCGGAACTTAACGGTAATATTCTCTTCCTTAAATCCCATCTGCACCACCATCGGAATGATAACATTGGCCGCATTGTGTCGTGCCTGTTCCATCACCTTCAAGTGCGGTATAGACTTCACAATCGACTCGCGTCCCTGCCTTTCGTAAGAAGCCAATTCGGCATCAGTAAAGTTAGAACGCGCAAAGTCTACGTATCGCTTAATACCTTTATTATCAATACGCGTGCCAGTAAGTTCTATTTGCGGGTCGGGAAGTGTAATTTCGATGCGGTCGCCCTTACGCTTAACATTATCTTTGGTAAAACTCCCAAAGTCAACATAAGCCTTCAACGTGGCTTCCATAGGTATGGCCACCTGCCGTTTGCTAAGCGGCAAGTTGATATTAAACTTGTTTCCAAGAAACGAACCCTTAATGCTTTTCTCATCATTGTGGGTAATAATCTTATGAACTCGTATCTCAGTGGTGTAGAGTCGAGAACATTTCTTAAGCTGAGTAACCATCACAGGCACTGTGTCGATAGCTTCATTAGTTGGTTGGATTTTCTTATCCGAACAAGCCAAAAGCATAAAAGCCAAAGCCAATACCATTAAAACACTTCTATACATTCCTCATATTGATTTACGTGCTGTGCAAAGTTAATAAATAAAGTGCACATCATTTTGCTATTTACGCTATTTATTCTTATCTTTGCCAGATAAAAACTACATGCAAATGAAAAAACATATCCTAGGCCTCGTTACCATGAGCGTGGCCATCAGCTTGACCTCGTGTGGGGAGAAAAAAGAGAAAACAGACATTATCGCACGCAAACATATTGTGGTGCGAGCTAAGGAAACACGCATGATGGGCAACCATAGTGAGAGTAGAAAAGTGCAATGGATTGGCAACAGCTATACTGTTGACACCGACTTAAAAGCCGACAAGTCGCTGCCCATTGTTAGCGACGGCGAACAAAAATACTACGACAACCGTGCCACGGTGAAAATACTTCGCAAAGATGGCTCGGTATTCTTCAATCGTACATTCTCAAAAGCCGACTTCATTAACCAAATAGACGCTAACTACAAGGATGGCGCCTTGCTTGGTGTGGTTTACGACAAGTGCGATGGCAACAATCTCTACTTCGCAGCTAGTGTTGGGTCACCCGATAAATCGAGCGACGAATATGTGCCACTGGTTGTTAAGATTTCTAGATTTGGAGAAGTAAGCATCAAAAAGGATGCAACACTAGATACACAAAGCGAAATGACCTCTAACAACACTGCAGAAGAAGAGGAGGGCGTGTAAGACTACGCCAGTTCGGGATAAAAAAGTGCCCTAAAAAGTTGGTAATCTCGCTATATATGTTTTGTAAGTTATTGATTTACAACTATAAAACTATAAAATAATAGCGAGATTACCAACTTTTTAGGGCACTCTCTTATCCCAAACTTGCTTATAAGCAATGCCTTCTACATCATACAACACCTCTGTTTCTAACTTACTCGGTTGCAGCCCCGTCTTATTCTGTCCCCATAAATCAACAGGGATAAAGCTTAGAAAGATGCAAATACACAAGATTAACCTTTTCATACCATCACCTCACTTTCTATATATAAACATACTCATTATGCACATTTTATCTGTATTGAACAACGTTACAGCTCATTTCCCCTACTTTGCCGTTGACTTCTCCTTACTTATCGCTTGCCGTTTCTGTCGCAATTCGCGGCGAAATATCTCAGCCAACTTTCTTTTGCGAAAAAAGAAAAGGGTAATATGATGCTTGATTCGAACGTTTCCTTCGTTTCGATGTCCCTTTCAGGCGTAAACGGGAGACTTTTAACGAACGACAAGAAAACGTTATAAAAGTCTGCATAGGTGGCAGAGTCTGGCGGTGTACGCTCATACTTGGCCATAACCGCCTTACCTTCTTCGTTCAATTTCAGCTTAACTACCAAGAGCATCGTGTCGGGACATGCTTTCTTCTCACGATAAGTACAATAAAGTGAATAGGCCATCTCCCACAAGGAGTCCTTAGACACGCCCATTTCAGGGTACCTCCTATTATATAGACTCAATGCAGGCTTTAATGGAGAAGACTGGTCTTTACTTTTTATAAGCAATCTATTCTCTTTTGAGTCTTCCCACTTTACAATCAAAGTGTCTTCAGTCAGTTTCAAGATATCCCCTATTCGATACAGCGTTGTAGGAACAACGCTATTATAACGAAACACCTTTAACTTCTTTCGCTCATCGATAGAGAACGAGGTTAAAAAGCCCATACATGTTAGGGTTAGGTACTCTCGATGTCTCCCCTCGTCGTATTCCATATATTCAAAACCCTGTTTCTGTAAAGCCACGCCCCATCTACCACTTTCATAATCCCAATACTTAATGCTGTCGGCCGTTAAGAGTGAGATATACCCAGCCACTTTCTGCCCACGACTTTGCTTATTAACCTTACTCTGCCCCCATAAGAAAAGGGGGATAAGGCTTAGAAAGATGCAAATACACAAGAGTAATCTTTTCATACGCAATGTATTATAATTGTTCCCCAGTCATTTTCTATACTCTCGCCCACTACCATTTACAAGGCAATGCAACACACTTCTCTCCTCGGTTCGTTGAACTTCCCTTTTTCATTTTTCTACCTTGTATACAGTAACCTTGTTGTATTAAGTCTTTCGTGCACAATTTTGCGAGACTTTTGTTTTAGGCAAGAGATAACGCAGAATGATTTTGAAGAAACAAATTCCAACCATTGCTCCAATAAACGTGACAAAGAAGAAGTTAAATAAGGTTGGTTCAGGATGGTATCCCGTGTCAGACGATTGCTCAAACAACAGTTCAAACACCTTTCCCCCATCGAACTTACCAGCATCATAGTCACATCCATTACCTATAACACAAGGAACAACTATAAGATAGTTCACTAAATGCGAAATAAGTATAGCGCCACCTATTACTATATTAAACGCCAAAAATCTTTTCATACGCGATATTGCAAATTAAATTACGGCTCTTTTATTACACGTTCAACATATTTTGCTTTTAACATGGAGTTCTTTATTAATACTTACCATTGACCAAAAGACTAGACGTACATTCGAATATAACAAATTAATTGTGACAAATCTCATACCATAACTGTTTCAGAAAGTATTTATAATAAGAAGCGATTAGCGATGAGACAAATCGTTATTAGTATGCGGTCATATCAAAGTAATCTATCTTCAATATAAACTTAACTGGCTTTACACGATGCTTTTTTAAAGTATCTGTTAAACGCATCGCTTTAATACAGTTCACCAACTCTTGATCAACAGATGTCACATTCGTTGGTCGTACCAGTTGCACATAGTCAATCTCACCTACATCGGGATTGTATTCAAAAACGATAGCTCCAATGCCTTCAAAAGCATCTCTATACACATAGCCTGCCCTACGCCAAGAAAAAGAACCATTAAAGGCCTTTACCACCTTAGCCTTTAGCTGCGCTGATGGATAAAACTTTTTCTCCGCCGGCTCGTAAACCATGTCCTTCTCTGTAATATTGCAAGAACACATCCATGTATTTTCACATGCCATTAAACATACTATGCTAGTATTGCCACCATACTTTTTAAATATCTCATCCTCTTCACCATTTATCCACAATCAAAAAGTACTTTCGTTAAAAGATACTTACATACTTACCTACCTCGAAACGCCATACCATCGCCACCCAAACCAACGCATAAGCTATTCGTCACGTCGCAATTGTCTGAACGCAATTTCATCCAACACCTTATCATAAACAGCTTTATTACGTTTTGGTACATCATCATAATACACCCTCACCCCATCAGAATAAACGTCTTTACGCCAATATCGATTGTTCTCCACCCCAACAGACGTTTTTCTTTCGCCTTTCCTTTCCACCATTTTACTTTGGTATTTATCTATGGAAAACTCCACCATTGAACCTTGGAAGACAATAATATATGCGCTATCAACAAAATGATAGAAATAAATCACGCCTTCTTCGTAGTTCTCTTTCTGTCGATGAAATGGCTTAGGAAGTTTCATTGTCACCTCTTTTGATAAGAGTTTCTGATGTTCCTGCACAAAAACAAGATGCTCATTGCTTATTGTTGAACTGCATAACAGTACACACATCAACGCCAATGTCGCCATAACATGAACGAATGAGTGCCTTAGAAATAGACAAATCGAGGAGAATGTAAACCTATTAGACGATTGCGCTGCCATTACATGGGCCATTTTAGAGAAGAGCTGTCAAAGTTCATTGTTGATAGTTTATTCCTCTTGAACTTCTGTTCGCAGTCTATATCTTTCAATTTATCAAACACCAACTCGTCCGAGTCTGGCATTTGCACATGGTTCTTTGTGGTATAGTTGTTCATATCTGTAATAAACAAAGTGTCTTCCACAAGCTTGTAACGCACAAACATTATGGTATCATGCACACAATCAAAAACAGCTGTCGAGTCTCGATAAAAGTATAAGTGGCAATATAAAGTTGCTTTAGCGTATCTCGATTCCACTTGCCAATGGCCTATAATATCATTTACGGCAATAGGCTTGCTCCTCTCGCGAGTACACGAAGAGAGTAAGAAGAGCATGATACAGCCAAGGGCTGTAACAACTTTATTGATAGAGCAACATTTCCTCGTTGAAACGAACGGGCCTGTTCTCGGTTTTATGATTAATCTCTTTAACTTCATGATATATCAAGTTTGTTAGCCAGTGATTTTTTAGGTTATACGTTTCTGAGCCCTTATGCTTACAAGCTTATTGCATACGCCGGGGTTAAGGTAAGCAAGAATTACCTATTGGGCTGATACCATAAGGGTTAAGACTACCGACAAAGCAGCCGTGACAAATTGACTTTCCCCAGTATCGGTATTTATCGGCAGGAATATTAAACCCGACAACAAAGTTCGTTATTTTATTTGATAATGACAACTGAAAAGAAAGAAAATGATAATGAAGCCGACGTGACTTTTAATATTGCTATAGATGGAGAGAAGTTTGTTATCCCTATGATGCCAACACAAGATAGGCACTCGTCTCAAAGACGAAGTGCAGTACCTATCAACTCAATAGTTTATAAGCCTGCGAAAACCCAACAAGTCACAAATACATAAACTCGTGGACATATCAACCTTTCAAATCAAAAAAATACAAACCCAAAAAGGTTATAAACCTATAAATTCATAGCTTCATAAACTTATAAGCCCATCAACTGAAGCAATGAAGAGCTCATCAACTCAAAACCTTAAATTATTGCCTTTTATTTTACAATACTACTCTAACTTTTTCTCCGTTCTAGCGAAAATACAGGTTGAAAAGTAGGTAAAAAACCACTGTTTTTAACCTTTCACACCTTTTGCTTTGTCTACTTTTAAGAACACAACATGCATTTTGCACCATTTTGCCTTTCTAGTTTGGCCGCCAACTCGTGATTTTAGAAGCCCATTTACCCACTTTTAGCCCCTAAAACGATACTTTTTAATGGCCATTTTGCCCTTTTCAGACATGTATTTAAAGGTGCTAAAGGGTTTTGTTTATACCATTGCAGTGGATATTTATGCTTTTCGCCGGGCATTTTGAAGCATTTAGCACTGTATTTAGCGGCATTTTAGCTTGCGTTTAGCACCATTTTGCACTGCGTTTAGCACCAAAACGCAGTGCATTTAGCGGCATATTACACTGCATTTAGCACCAAAACGCAGTCCATTTAGTACCAAATAGTCCAAAAACGGGTGCAAACGACGGCTATTATAAATAAAAATTCATCTTGCCGCATTCTCAATCTTATCCCATTTTACATCGAAACAAACCTTCGCGAGAATCGATTATTTGCGGCAAGGTGGGCGGTTGGTGGACAAAAAGGGCACTCATAATGTTAAATTTCTTACTGAAAACCAGACAAATTTGTTTATACTGCATACACGCGCACGACCTACTTAATGAAAAGAAAGGCTACCCGAGTCTAAATCGAGTAGCCTTTCTTTATCAGTAACTTATTCCTCTCTTTATTTGGCTATCCCCAATAGAGGATTAGAGCGGTTGTAAAAACATTTCAAGTTGTTTACACTGCTCCTTGTGCACCTTTAGTTTGCTTGTCGGCATCTTGCCTACCCTATTGGCTTGCCGTAGCTCGCTACGCTTCACAAAGCTTTAGGCAATTTACCAGCAAGCAAACAAAATATGTATAGACGCTTGTGAGCTATTGGAAATAAGGTTTGTTAAGCCTTATTCTTTATCCCACCATACACGCGAACTGAACGAGTCGCCATGGCTGTATGTGCTTCGCGAGATAGCCTCGTTATAATTCGTAGTGTTGATTTTCTCCTCTCTTGTGGGGTAACGGAAACGACGTGGTATTTCATTATTTACCGTTGCCGACTGTCCATCCAATGCAGCCATAGCGGCTGGAGTGAGCACGGGATAACCCGAACGACGCCAATTAGCAAACACTTCGTGTGGGTCGCCAAAGGTGGTAATGTAATATTGCGTATTGATTTGTTCTAAAGCCCTAGCTGCATTAAAGGGATTGGCTGCCAAATAAGCAGTTGCATAGGCGGCAAGTGTTCCACCAGAAATGCCCACAGTGGCATCGCTATTGAGTGCTGTGAGAGCAGCAGCGTAAGCAGGGAACTGCGAGAACTGCTCGAAAGCAGCCGTTACACCCGCTTTATAATAGTTGGCTGCCGAACCAGAGATATAACCGCGCTGTGCAGCTTCGGCCATAAGCAAGCAGGTTTGAGCATAGGTTACAACAAATGTAGGACCCGTTGGGTCGGCATAAGTGCAACGGTTGGGCGACGAGAAGTAAGCGCCATAGTTCTCAAGGAACGATTGCGTGTTGAACGAAGCATCAACCTGACCCACAAAATACTGTGATTCCTTGTTATCGCTGTAGCCACCAACAGGCATACCACGTTGAGAAGCGAAGCTCATGTTGCCATAGTCTGCTGCCCCCCATGTGCCATTGCTCTTTTCGATGTTGGTGTAAAGCTTACCATTCTCTGTGGGAGCCACGGTACAAATCAAGCCCAAACGAGGGTCGTTGGCGCTCTTAAGCATATCTACAAAGGTTTTACCCATGTAGAACTCACGGTCTTCTTTAGAAATAATCTTTGCAAAGGGTTCTGAAGAGTCGTTTGTTACAGCAGCACCGCTATGGTTTAGTAGGCAGTTGTCACTATTAGAGGTGAACACACCATTAGCCACAGCCTTTGCTGCATAGGTCTTTGCTGTGGCAGCATCAACCTTAACAAGGCGCATAGCCAAGCGAAGCATGAGCGAATTGGCTAGTTTTTTCCATTTAGAAGCATCGCCGTTGTAATACAAGTCTTGCGATTTCATTGCCGCAGTACCCGAAGAGAGGTTAGCTTGAGCCTCATCCAGTTCGGCCAACATGCTCTTATACATGGCTTCCTGCGTATCGTATTTGGGATAAGAGAACTGTTCGGGTCTTCCCGCTTCGCTATAAGGAATGTCTCCATAAAGGTCGGACATCTTAGCAAAAGCGTAAACACGCAACACGCGTGCAATGTTCCAATCAATCTGCATGTCGGCGTTGTCCTTCCAAAGATCGTAGCAGGTGGTTACGTTGCGCAGAGCGCCTCGGTCGCCAGAGAAGGTGTTAAAGAACGATGCAGAATAACCTTCATTCCATTGATAACGTGCATAATTGTTCCACCAGCCAATAGACGAAAGCTGTTGAGTCCATTGTGCAGAATAGATACAACCTGTTCGCCAGAGGTCCCAATCAGAACCCAGCACCTGATGTTGCGCACTTGAGAACAACATTTCGTAAGGAACATTTTCGCTATTGAGGTGTTCACCATCGATATTGGTATCGCCAAAATCGCCACAAGCAGTTAAGCCAAAGGCGAAAAGCGAAGCCATCGCGATATATTTTATATTTTTCATTGTGATATTCTTAAAGAGGGATTAAAATTTCACGTTCACATTAAATCCGATATTACGAACTGCGGGGTAGCCATTAAGCTCCAAACCTTGTCCGTTGGTGTTGTTCAACGACGACTCTGGGTCGATATTTGGCGTGTGCTTCATGATTGTCCAGAGGTTACGAGCAATCACCGACACGTTCAAATCCTTAATCCAAGTAGCCTTTTTGAGTAGCGACTTGAAGTTATAGCCAAGGCTCAACTCGCGCAGTTTGATAAACGAAGCATCGTAAACAAACTCTTCGGCGATGTTGTTACTTGTTATTGCCTGATAATAATCGTAAGAGCTAATGGCCACGGTGTTGGCAGTTCCAGTAGCTTCGTCGATACCATTGGCAACGATAGAGCCACGGGGTTGGCTGCCGAGCGACCATTAAGGGTTTCTTTATGTAAACCGTAAGCATACAATTGGTGGTTAGTACCAGAGAATATCTTCGCACCAAACTTGGCATCAATCAAGAACCCAAAGCTGAAGTCTTTGAAAGTAAACGAGTTTCTGAAACCACCCGTCCATTTATAAACACCATTTCCAAGACTTACCACATCGCCAGCCTGGGGTTTTCCCTTGCTCAAGAGCAGACGGCCTTCTGAGTCGCGTTTGTACTTACGACCCACAATCTCGCCATAAGGCGAACCAACGATATTGTAGATGGTAACGCTTCCGTTGCGCGATGATGCGCCATCGATAGACAATTGGCTAACGCCGTCGCCTAAATATTCCACCTTCGAGTCGTTAACGGCAAAGTTCAAAGAGGTGTTCCAAGTAAAGTCGGCAGTGCGAATAGGATATGCATCCACCATAAACTCAAATCCACTGTTCCTTATTTTGCCCACGTTCACAATCTTAGCATCGTATCCTGAGGTTGAAGAAGTAGACACTGTTGCGATGTCGTCGGTGGTTCTCTTGTTGTAATAACTCATGTCGAAGGTGAGTCGGTTTTGGAAGAACGAGAGGTTAAGGCCTGTTTCAAACTCGGTAATCTTTACTGGTTTGAGGTTGGTGTTGGGCAATACATTTCCGTTATATTGGGTTGCGGTAGTACGTCCGTCAACCGAATAGTCGTTAATCTTATAAAGCAAAAGTGTTTTATAAGGCTCTGTTCCGTTAGAAGCAAATGCATAACCAGCCCTAATCTTACCAAAGTCGAACCACTCTGGTAGCGAAAGCGACTCGCGGAAGGTGTCGGTGAACACCCACGATGCGGTTAACGAGGGATAGAAATAGCTGTTGCTGTTGGCTGCAAGTGTTGAGAACCAGTCGTTACGACCTGTGAAATTCAAAAACAATTGGTTCTTATAACCAAGGTCGAGTGTTCCATAGAACGAGTTTACCTTATATTCAAGGTGACGTTTCTCGGGGCGTTGACCACCAGGAGCGAGGTTATTAACCGACCAAACACCATCCACGATGAAGGGTCTACCGCCTGCTGTGGTGAAATAAGTCTTAGTAACGTTGTGCTGTCTGTTACCGCCAAAGGTTGCACCGATGGTAAAGTCGCCCACTGTTTTATCAAAACCTAGAAGGAAATTGAAGTTGGTTTCGTAGAAGTTTCTGCTGTATTCGCTCATGAAACCCGATGGGTCGGCAGCTGCTCCCTTAGGTTGCACCTGCTTAAACTCCATATTGAAGCCATCGCGTTGTGCCGAACCTTGCAGATAAAGCCAATCGGTGATATCCCATTTCAAAGTAACGGCAGCCGTTAGTCGGTTGCGTTCTGATTCGTTGGTCTTGCGGTATTGCAGCCAATAGGGGTTGTTAAAGTAAACATTGTTACCGCCAATCATCTCGTTTCCATTGGCATTAGTACCCCAAGTCTTAACACCTTCCATCCAACGAATGTCGAACGAGTTGCCTCGATACATCAAAGAAGCATTGGTATTGCCGTTACCATCAGATAGTCCGGCGCGTCCGTTCGCCTTATCAAACACATAGTTGGCTGTGATGGTTGCCGAGAGGTTTTTCAATATTTGGTATTGCGTGTTGAGGTTAAAGCCCACCTGACTGTTTTGTGCGTTGGGTAGGATGGACTTTTCTTTATTATACGACACGCCAAAGCGATAAGTGGCTACATCCGATGCACCCGAAACCGAGGCCGAGGTGTTAGAAGTTACACCAGTGCGATAGAAGTTAGGCCAATTGTCGATATACGAATACTTGTAGGTATTGCCAAGGAAGTTGGTGGCATCGCTACCATCTAGGGCTGCTCCCCAGCTGTAGCTTTCACCTTCTTTCGCAGCTGTGGCTGTGGTGGGCTTTACACCTTCCTTACCCAATCCATACTCTTTTTGCCAATCGCGATAGTCGTATATATTGTTAAAGGTGATGTTCTCGTTCACTTCGATAACAGTTCCCTTACCTTTCTTTCCGCTTTTGGTGGTGATAAGGATGGCACCATTACCTCCGCGGTAGCCATATAGGGCCGAAGCAGCAGCACCTTTAAGCACTTGAATGCTTTCAATATCGTCGGCATTGATATTAGAAAGACCGTCGCCCATATCTAGTCCGCCCCATGTTCCCGCTGAACCTTGGTTAGAATTGTCGAAAGGCACACCGTCTATTACATACAAGGGCATATTGTTTCCTGTTAACGAGGCATTACCGCGAATGATAACACGCGACGAACCTGTAGAACCCGTGGCGTTTCCAGCCACAAACACACCAGCAACCTTACCAGAGAGGGCGTTACCCACATTGGGATCACGAGCCAACTGGAAGTTGTCGCCGCCCAATTGTGTGGTGGAATAACCCAACGAACGCTCCTGGCGCTTAATACCAAGAGCAGTAACAACAACTTCGTTAAGGGCTTTTCCTTCTTCTTCGAGCACCACGTTTACCTCCGTTTTTCCACCAGGTGTAACGTTTTTGCTAGCAAATCCCACATACGAGAATATTAACGTGGGGTTATTGCCCTGTGTGCGAATGGTGAATTGTCCGTCGATATTGGTGACAACTCCATTTGATGTACCAACTTCTTTCACACTTACGCCCACTAGGGGTTCGCCAGTTGTGCTCTTTACCACTCCCGAATAGGTGTTCGCAGTTTGCTGCTGATGCAGCGCGCCCTTACCTTTTGTTGTTGCATCTGCTGCTTTCGCTCCTTGCGGGTGAAGGCAGAGGAAACAAACAGACAAGGCCGCCCAACCCCAAAATGGGTGGTGTGCGTAATGATACTTCTTCATGTTTTGTTTTTAAGTTAAATAATTAAGATGTGATATTGTTATAGTCTCTTTCTTTTTATAACACAAAATTACCAATATATTTGCCTATCTCGCCCATAAACGCTACCGTTTAACCTATGCATTAAACATTATTAACCTTAGATGTTATTTGGTTTAATCCAATCTTTAAAATAAGACTTGCGACAACATAGGCTAAAACATTGGTGAGTACTTTGTTAACGCTAGTTTGTTTGCAATGCAAGTCTTCTTTTTGCGCATCAATATCATACGATGCGTTATCTCCTTTCGGTTTACATTTAGTAAATCATCTATGTTCAAAAACAAGACAAACAGGCATAAATCTCGCTTTCACTTCAAGTTGATAGTGTGTTGCAATGCTTTTACTTCAGAAGAAGGACCAACAAAGAGATGGAAAAGGCCTGGTTCGATAACGGGTTGTAGCATCGAACCAATGATTTGGAAGTCTTCTGGATGTAAATCGAATGTCACATGCACCGTTTCTCCTTTCTTTATCGCCACGCGCTTAAAGTGCTTTAACTGCTTAACAGGCTGTACCACCGATGCTGTTTCGGGAGTGAGATATAGCTGTGCAACCTCTTCGCCATCGCGTTTACCTGTATTGGTGAGGTCGAAACTCAGCGTATATCGGCGTTCGCCAATTTTGTTTACTTGAAGATTGTCGTAATGAAAGGTGGTGTAGCTTAGTCCGTAACCAAAGGGATAGAGCGGTGTGGCGGCCATTTCAACGTAGTTGTGGGGCAAGGGGGCGCGCTTGTTGTAATAAACAGGCAGCTGCCCTTCGCTTCGTGGCACCGAGATGGGCAACCTTCCTGCAGGGTTGTAGTCGCCAAAAAGCACATCAGCGATGGCTGTTCCGCCTGCTTCGCCTGGATAATAAGCCGTGAGGAGTGCATCGGCATGTTCGGCAGCCCAATTCTTTAATAAGGGTCGTCCTTCAATATACACCACGACAAGGGGTTTTCCGGTGGCCTTCAAGGCAGACAAAAGGGTATGTTGTTTACCCAAGAGCGAAAGTGTTGCGCGGTCGTAGCCTTCTCCACTCTCCATATCGCTCACGCTGTTAGCATTCACTTCGGCAGCTCCGGTGGACTGATAGTTGGTTTTAAAGTCGCGCGCACTAGAGCCTCCCACGCATGCCAGCACCACATCTGCATGCAAAGCAGCCTGTACAGCCTCATCAATTTGTGCGCTAACCTCATCCCTTATGGCGCATCCGCGAGCATAAAGCACCTGCTGTTGTGGCAATTTCTGTCTTACACCCATCAAAATTGTGGTTACATCGCCCATTGCTTGCGGTGCCGTATAGTCGCCAAGCAGGTTATAAACATTGTCGGCATTAGGCCCAACAACGGCCAATCGCAAGTTTTTTGAGAGCGGAAGCACTCCCTCATCATTCTTCAATAGGGTTATTAACTGGCGTGCTGCATCTAGCGCCACTTGCTTATGTGCTGCCGAATGCACTTCTTTGGTAGCCTTAACATCGACATAAGGTTTCTCGAAAAGCCCCATTTCAAATTTCTTTCTCAACACTCTAGCACATGCCTGGTCGATAAGTTTCTCACTCAAAGCCCCTTTCTGCACAGCCTTTTCCAGTTCGGCATAGGCATTACCCCCAAGGTCTACATCCACTCCTGCCTTTAAAGCCATAACGGCAGCTTGCTCAAGGTTGGCACAAACGTGGTGCGTGTGATAAAGTCCGTCGATGCTATAAAGGTCGGAAACAACAAAACCATCAAACGCCCACTGCCCTTTTAGCAGATTGTTATATAACCATGCGTTGCCTGTTGAGGGTATTCCATCGAGCGAATTATACGAGGTCATCACAGAAAGTGCCCCTTCTTTTACAGCTTTTTCAAACGGAGGTAAGAAGTTTTGCAGAAGGTCGCGTGTGCCAACAACGCTCTGATTACCATTCTGTCCGCCCTCAGTTGTGCCATAAGCAATAAAGTGCTTAAGCGTAGCAATAGTGGAATAGGGATTTACCAAGTTTCCTCCGCCCAGTCCCTTTACCATGGCAGCTCCAAGCTGCGAAGTGAGAACAGGGTCTTCGCCCATACTCTCTTCAACCCTAGACCAACGTGGGTCGCGCGAAAGGTCTAGCACAGGTCCATAGCTTATATGTGCTCCTTGCAGCCTTATTTCCTTTCCTATCACCTGCCCCACGCGTTTTAAAGTCTCCTCATTCCACGTTGCAGCAAGTGCCAATCCCGTAGGAAACACCGTTGTTCCGATGGCCATGTGTCCGTGTGGCGCTTCTTCGGCCAAGAAAAGAGGTATTCCCAATCGGGTGTTTTCAATGGCATAACGTTGCAATGCGTTGCCAGCAGCTGCAGCTCGTTCGGGATTTAGTCCGTTGTCAAGTGTTTTCTGCGTCCAAGGGTCGGCCCTGTAAGTAGCCCACAGCATTCCGATGTGTCCTTCGCGCAAATCTTTTTTAAACTGTTCGGATGGCACGGGCTTGTTTCCTTTCAGTTCGTAGTAGTTCCACGCCAAGGTACAACGCAGCTGTCCAATCTTTTCGGCCAGTGTCATGCGCCCTAGCAAGTCGGCAACTCGTTCGTTAATGGGTAGGGTTGGGTCTTTATAGGGCATCTTCTGAGCCATGATGCAGCGCTGCAAAGGGATAAAATGATGGCCAAAATTGTTTGTTTCATGCATGTGGGTGTGAATATTTAGAGTTTGCGGCTAATCATCTCGTTGTGATTGTGCTGAGCGATATGTTTGTTTAAAGCCATGTTGCGGGCTTAAGCTAACAGCGAGACGGCATACTTATCGCATAGCAACATATATGTGGGTGCTTATTCCAACCTTAACAGCCACTTCAAAGCCTGCTTCTTGTTTTCTTCGTAGGTCGAGAGGCGAGGCATATAACCCAAGTTGGGGTTCACCTTATATAATATGGTGCGTGCATGTTTGGCTTGGGGTTGTTTAAAGAAGGCGTTATACCAAGCCCAATGTTTGGTGGTGTCGGCATTATAAGCCAAATAACTTCCCTCGGCCTTGTCAATGTAACGTTCAAACGCGGTCTTGGCATCAGCCGAAAGGGCATCCATGTTGCAATTTACATTATATAAAAGATGGTGACGAGCAAAGAGGCGGTCAACAAAGGGTGTTGCGGGTGTAAACACGTTCACAACGAAGCCTAAGCTTTTACCCAAGGCACGAAGATGCTCTGTTTCGGCATTTTCTTGACCATCGGTCATCACCAATACTTGCTTCAATGGTATGGTAGCCTTGTTGTATTTTAGCAGCGAGAGGTAAACAGTATTCATCAAATCTTCTTGTGCATTGTCTTCTGTGGTCTCCCAATACATGGCTCCAAGCAAGTCGCGATCTATTATATATTGACATTTGGCAGCAAACGAGCGTGTATTTTCTGCAGCCCATGCCAGTTGTCCCGACCAATCTGCAAGATATGGCACCTGCCCCACCGAGTCCCAGCACGCTTTATAATAACCGCCCGTATAGCCAGTCTTCATATAATGTTCTAAGATATTGTTGCCATGGTCGCCTCGTCCATAAAGTGGAAGTCCCAAACAGAGTTTGTTTTTGGGCACACCTGCTTTGATATGGGCGTCTACCGCCTCGCTAACGGTAATGCGACCTGATAGCGGTGAGCGAAAAAGTGTGGTGTGATGTTTGGGTGCATCGGCCACATCGTATGCCATAATGTTCACAAAATCCATGTATTGTATGCACGAACGAAAGTCTACATACAATGCATCGGCTATGGTTGCAGCAGTTAGCAATTTGTCTTTTCCTAACGTCTTACGCAAGTCGCGCATCAGCAAAGTGAAGTTTTTGGTGTCGTTGGGCGAAGACGAAATACCTGCTTCGCTGCTTGTGGGGTATTCCCAATCAATGTCAATGCCATCTAGACCATACAATTTCACAATGCGTGCGCAATCTTTTGCAAACATCATACGGTTCTTTGCATCGGCAGCCATCTCCGAAAAGTTTCCGCTTGTCCATCCACCCACCGAGAGTTGTATTTTCAATTTGGGATTAATCTGTTTCAGTGCCACCACCTTTCGCAAGAAATCTGGGTTCTGAACGTTGCATCCGTTAAAGGTTTTGTTTACGTGTCCAAAAGCATAATTAATATTGGTCATCAACATTGGGTTGGGCAATCGCTGGTCGGTCCACGAGCAAACATAGGCTATTACCAGTCGGTTTTGTTGTTGTGCCAACACGCAAAGACTCATCAGCATAAGCAAAACGCTCATCCATAAACGCGGTGTTTTATTTATTGTCATAACAGGTTGTATTGTTGTTGGTGTTGAAGTTGGTGTAAAATTACAAATAAAATTCGATACAACAGCAGCTATTTGGGCATGTTTTTGTATTTTTGCATCTGCAAGTAACACCCTAAACATCAATTATCTATTTACGATAGAACTATGAGTAAAAGTTTTCTTTTGGGTCTGCTCTGGCTAATCTTTCCCGCAACCACGCTAGCACAGGGCGAAATTCACCAACGTTCCACCATATACGAGGCTCCAAAAGACGAGCAAGTGATAAAGAAACTGAAACATTGGCAAGACCTTAAGTTTGGTGTTTTGATGCACTGGGGACTTTATTCGGTGCCTGGAATTGTGGAATCGTGGTCTATCTGCGACGAAGATTGGGTGACGCGCGACACCACCTGCACCTATCAACAGTACAAAGATTGGTACTGGGGGCTATGCAACGAGTTCAATCCCACGAAGTTTAACCCCAACCAATGGGCCGACATCTTGCATCGCGCGGGCATGAAATATATGATATTTACCACCAAACACCACGATGGTTTTTGCATGTTCGATTCTAAATTCACCAATTTCTCTATCGCAAAACATGCTTTTAAAAACCATCCACAACGCGATGTGCTGAGACATGTGCTGTCTGCCTTCCGTACTAAGGGTTTTATGATAGGCGAATACTTCTCGAAACCCGACTGGCATTCGCAAGATTACTGGTGGGATGTTTACCCCACTAAGCACGGGCGAAACGTGAACTACGATGTAAATCGATGGCCCTGGAGATGGCAACGCTACAAAACATTTGTGTTTAACCAACTGGAAGAGCTGCTCACCAATTATGGTTCTGTTGATATTCTTTGGCTAGATGGCGGATGGGTTAACAAGGATAACAACCAAGATATCGACATGCCGAAGATTGCACAGATGGGTAGAGCACACCAACCTGGCCTTATTATGGTGGACAGAACCATACACGGCGAATTTGAAAACTATCAAACGCCCGAACGAACCATTCCCGATACGCAACTGAACTATCCCTGGGAAAGCTGCATTACGCTTAGCAACGACTGGGGATGGGTGCCCAATACCACTTGGAAAACGCCTCACGCGGTGGTGAACATATTGGCAGAGATTGTGGCTAAGGGTGGTAACTTGGTGCTAGGTGTTGGGCCTACTCCCCAAGGGTTGATTGAACCTGAAGCCGAAAAACGACTCATCGAAATTGGACAATGGCTCAACCGCTATGGAAAAGCGATATACAACACCACCACAACACCTATATATAATGACAAACAACTGTGGTTTACTGCCAGCAAAGACGGCAAAACACGCTATGCCATCTACGCACTTAAAGACAATGAGATTCGTCCTCTCTCGTTGCGATGGCGGGGTAATGCACCCAAAAGCGTGCAATTACTTGGTACTGGCCAACGCCTTAAAATGCAAAAAAGTGGAGATGTAACAACTGTTGCTTTGCCCAAAACGTTAAAAAACGAACCTTTTGCTCTTCAACTGAACATGTAGCGCACTGGATGTTTACGTTTCTCGGTGCGCAAATTATCGCCTCACACACTTCAAGGAGACAAGAAATAGGAGATTAAAACAATACACGAAGTTTGTTTTTTCTTACAAATTAAGTTTTATAAATTGCGTGCCTACATTTATTTTACTACTTTTGCATTCATAGTGATTTACACTTAATTATGGTACCCGCCTAAAAACACGGATTTGGAGAATTAATTCCTTAATCCTCCATGTACACAGTTGGGCGCTACACCTAATAATAAAAAACAAAACAGATTGTTAGTTAACAATGAAGATAAAAACAGTTCTACGCAAATCTCCCTTATATGCAGTGGCAAGCTTTGGAATGCTTTTGCTGAGTGGTTGTTTACCAAGTTTCAACTCAGCCGAAGAAGTTATGGAATACCTCAAGAAAAAGTTTCCCGACCACGATATTGTACTTTCTTCTGAATACAAAACAAGTCGTGGCTTAATGGAAGATTGGCGAATTTGGAAATTTACGCTATCGGGTTATCCCAAAGACACCTTTCAAGTGGCCAGCCATATCGGCAGTTACCCCTTTCCGATGATGAAAACAAATAAAGGTATCATCAGCAACTTCTACAAAGTGGTTACTCTGCGTCGTGAACGAGAATTTGAACAAGGGCCTTTGAAGGCTTTCGATGCGCCAACGCGCCGCATCTGGCATCGCTTTCCACACACAGACTTCTCGCTGCGAGCTGCACAATGGGAGGTGGAAACGCTTGACGATATTTGGCGTGCCAAGCGCTTAATCGACGCTTTTGAACAATTTCTTAGCGAAGAAAAGGTAGACAGCCATGCCCATTATTACTTGCGTATGTACATGCAAGGCCCATGTTATGCCTTGGGAGGGGGCAATTACATTGACTTTATGGATAATTTGGAGACTGCAGAACCTGGCGAAAAGAGTCCTTGCTATTTAAAATTTCATATATATGGCGACGTTAATAGGCAGGAGGTGTGCCAGATGTTTTACAACAGCGTGATGAGCTTTCATCAGCTGATGGCCGACCAAGGCAATGGCGTTACCAAAGAAAACTTTCAGGAATGGGCAGAGCAACAACTAAGGCTCAAAGCGCGCTTGCCAGAACTTTCAACCGAAGAGGAACGCGACTCGCTACGCAAGGTTCTTGTTGTTGACGACGACGATGTGCGCCGGGTGTTTATTGATATGGGACAAAAACCTTATATGATGGTGACCTTAGCTAATAGCGACATGCGCCCAAACAGCCGCGGCATCTTCTTCACCTATCCGCAATTACGGGCTTTCTGCTTACGTAGCGGCTTGCGGGTGCAAGGCACTGGCGACCATTTTACGGTGAAGGGCGTTGATGGAAGTAGGTACGAATTTTCCATTCATTTCTACGAAGAGAAGAAAGACGTAGTGGGCTTTGAGGAAGACACCTGCTATTATCTGCAAAATGGCCGTAAAGTAGTGATGCAGGGATTTTGGTCGCCCGAAAAATGCGTAAACGACGCACTTGTACGCCAAATAACGGGGCGTGATGTTAGGCAAATGGTGGTGCACGAAATAAAACAATAAAACGCCTTCGCCCTTTGACTGAAATCCAAAGCAGCGAAAGTTTCCCTTGTTTAAGTGCTATTTGTGCAGAAAAGGTGCGCAATTAGCATCAAAGCACACTGCATAATGCTGCAAAATACACGGTTATTCGTTGCTAAATGCGATGCTGTATGCTGCTAAATGCAACGCGAAAGGGTAAAAGATATATGTAATTTCGCTGTTGAGGCAGCATGATATATAGCGACCAGTTG
This sequence comes from Hoylesella shahii DSM 15611 = JCM 12083, assembly GCF_000613445.1. Classification (GTDB taxonomy): domain Bacteria; phylum Bacteroidota; class Bacteroidia; order Bacteroidales; family Bacteroidaceae; genus Prevotella; species Prevotella shahii. The sequence goes on along the minus strand of NZ_BAIZ01000005.1, from coordinate 16,549 downwards.
ATTGTACTAAATATCACCACACGCACTTTGGTAAACCTATAACCCCCAGATTTAAAGTACGTGTGCCATTAGTATTTGCGTACAAATAAAACCAAGTGGCCGTCTTTACCTTTATCCCCAATCGGTGATTAAACCACAATATCTCCAGAATTCTTATTTTTGTGTTGTTTCCTAACATCTTTTATTTTCTTCTTGCCATCTTGTTTGTCTTTGCAACTTGACGTAACCCACTTCGTCTGCATTACAAAGAGAGCCAATCTGCTCGACAATAAAGCAAAATCTGTTTAGGCTCTAAGGAGCGATTGGGGGTGAATGAATCTATAAATTGAAAGGTATTTGTTATCTTTGTGATACCAACGCAAACACTCCTGTCGTATGAGAAATACTGAAGATATTAACGCACAGGTTTATAATCAGCAACTACTGAATACATCAACTCATCAACTCAAAACCTTAAATCATTCTTTTTATTTTACAATAGCGCTCTAATTTTCACTCCAATCTAGCGCAGATACAAGCTGAAAAGTAGGAAAAAACCCACTATTTTTAACCATTCACGTCTATTATTTTGTCTACTTTTAAGAACACAACCTGCATTTTGCACCATTTAGCCTTTCTAGTTTGGTTGCGAGCTCATATTTTTTAAAAGCCAAATATCCGCTTTTAGCCTCCAAAACCACACTTTTTAATGCCCATTTTGCCCTTTTTAGCCATGTATTTCATGCCGCGAAAGGGTTTTGTATATACCATTGAAGCGGATATTTATACCTTCCATTATGTATTTAGCACCATTCCACAGCGCATTTTGCACCATTTTGCATTGCGTTTAGCAGCAAAACGCACTCCATTTAGCAGCAAAACGCATTGCATTTAGCGGCATATTACACTGCATTTTGCACCAAAACGCACTCCATTTAGCGGCAAATAGCCCCAAAATGGGTATAAACGTCGATTATTATAAATAAAAATTCATCTTATTGCATTTACGAGCTAAGCCTATTTTACATCGAAACAAACCTTCGCGAGAATCGATTATTTGCGACAAGGTGAGCGGTTGGTGAACAGAAAGGGCTGTAATAATGTTAAATTTACTGCTTAAAAATGGACAAAATAGATCGTATTGCATACACGCACACGAGCAACTTGACGGAAAGCATGTACGCTTACGCTCGCTAGCGCGAGCGGTTGCAGGGAATGCAGCTTATGGTTAACGGATCTATTTCTTGCAAAGGTAGCAGTAATCTGCCATTGACAGCCTGTTTTCTGGCATGTTAAGAATGTTGTGAATAACTTTCTCTCGGTAATCTTTTAAGGTATAACCGCTTTTTGCCACAGACAAATGGGGCAGAATTTTGGATTTTAAAGCATCTTTGTTCAGCACTTCGGACCTGATAGAGAATTGCCTTGGTTTTGCATCACAGAGATAATAAAAACGTTCTCCATTTGTTGAAAGAATAAAAAAGTAACGACGACTTCCAACAAAATTGCGTAGTCACATATATTTTATTAATTTTGCAAACATAACAATTTACCTTTTGCTTTGACACACACCTAAAAGCGCGAGACATCAAGGTTCACGACTTAAACTTACAGGTGCAATTGGGCCGTGCGCAAGCAATTAAAACAATACCATATTTTGCCAACAATGAAAATAAAGAAAACTATAACTCAGTCGCCATTATTTATGCTTATACTATTATTAGCATTAGTGGTAAGTAGCTGTTTCCCCAGTTTCAAATCTGAAGACGAGGTTATGGAGTACCTTAAGGAAAAATTTCCCAACCAAGATATTGTTCTTTCATCCAGTAGAACAACTAAGCGTGGCTTGACAAACGACATACGCATTTGGACTTTTACGTTATCGGGTTATCCTAAAGACACGTTTAGAGTGGCTTGCTATATTAGTAGTTACCCCTTCCCGATGATGAAAACGAGGAAAGGTATTATAACCGACTTTGATAAAGTGGTTACGCTACGCTGTGCAAAAGAATTTGAACAAGGGCCGTTAAAGCAGTTGGATGCTGCCACACAGCGAATATGGAGACCGTTTCCTGTTAGGGACTTTTCGCTTGGGGCGGCCACTTTAGCACTAGAAACAATGGACGATATTTGGCGCGCAAAACGCTTGATAGAAGCATTTGAACTTTATCTCAGCAAAGAAAACAACCTTAAAGAGAACCAATATTACTTGCGCATGTACTTGCAAGGGGAATGTTATAAACTGGAATATGGCAAACGTTCGCCTGGAGCAGAATCCGACCAAGATGAGAAGGACGATCCAAACGAAACGAAACGCCCTTATATGAGATACCACTACTATTATTATCATGACAAACTGGAAGAGCTGTGCATTGACATGTGTAACGAGTTAATAAAATATCATCAACGTATGGCCGACGAAGGCAATGGCGTTAACGATAAAACGTTTCAACTATGGGCTGAAAACCAGCTGAGACTTAAAGCCCAATGGCAAGAAACAACTAACGAAGAAGAACGCGACTCGCTTTACAAACGACTGGTTATTGCAACGAAAAGCATACACTACGACCTTATCGACTTAGGAGAGAAGCCCTATATGCTGGTTGTTTGTGCCGACTCTGCTTACCGCGAAACAGGACGTGGCCTCTACTTCACCCTACCGCAGCTTAGAACTTTTTGTCTACGCAGTGGTTTAAAGCCTGAAGGAAAAGGCGACCACTTTAAGGTAAAGGGCATAGATGGTAGTTGGTACGAGTTTTCTACCCTTTTTTATGAAGAAAAGAAGGATGCTGTGGGCTTTGACGAAGATACTTTCTATTATCTACGTAATGGACGTAGAATTAATATAAAGAACTTTTGGACGCCAGATGAATGTTTACACGAAAGCCTAATACAACAAATAACTGGTCGCAATATTAGGAATATGGTTGTGCACAGTTTAAAAGAGTAGCACACTTCGCCTTTTACTGCTGAATTTAATATGTTTTTAATCCCCATTTTTTAAAACTTTCAACGTGATACCCTCATTTCAACAAATTCGCATTCAAATACTCAAAGAATTAAGGAATGGCAACATTATGCAAGTCAAAGATTTGCAAACTCCCCTAGCCAATCATTTTAAACTTACCCCCGAAGAGGTAAATGCAATATACAATTCGGGGAATGGGAATGTGTTTAGAGACCGTATTTCCTGGGCTTTATCCTACCTCTTTATGGCCAAACTGATTGAAAAGCCTAGGCGTGGAGAGTATGTTATTAGCCAAATGGGTAAAGAGATGATTGCTTCGTGCAACGAAGAACAAATAAACGCTTTTATAAATAAAGCGGTAAACAAGCCCAAAGCAACTACCGAGAATGTAACTACACCGACGGATGCCACAAACCCTGTTGAGGCCACCGAGTTAACACCTCAAGAAGCACTGAACAACTCGTTCGAAGACATTAAGCAGTCGATAAAAACAGACCTACTAGCAACCATCTTAAGCAAAAAACCACAGGCTTTTGAAATACTAGTTGTCGACCTTTTGCAAGCTATGGGCTATGGAGGCGAAATTAAAAATGCAGGCGTTGTTACCCAACTGTCTAATGATGGAGGCATCGACGGCATTATTAAAGAAGATGTTTTAGGCTTTAACCATATCTCTATTCAAGCCAAAAGATATGCAGAAGACAATCATGTTAGTCGCAAAGAGGTGCAAGCTTTCGTTGGCGCTGTTGCCGGAACGCCCTCTAAAAAGGGTGTATTTATCACCACATCCTCTTATACAAAGGGGGCCATCGAATATGTTGAAAGCCTAAATGGGTCGCCCATCATCATCTTAATTAATGGTGAACAACTCACTGAATATATTTATGAATGTGGACTTGGCCTACAAACAGAAAGAGTTTTGAAGGTTATGAAACTAGATAGAGACTATTGGGACACCATGCTTGACGAGTAAACGAGGGGTGAAAGGGTGAAAGGGTGAAGCCCTTTCACCCTTCTTTATTCGTATCTCATAGAAGCTGCGGGATTGATTTTCGACACCAAATAACTAGGTGCGATTAGCACAAACACGCTGATAACTAGCGTGGCCACATTGAGTAAGAGCCATACAAAAAGGTTGAACTCTACTGGAACAGTGCTAACGTAGTAGGTGGCGGGGTTTAGTTTCACCAGTCCTGTGTAGTGTTGCAAGACAATAAGTCCCAAGCCGATGAGGTTACCAATGAGCATTCCCTTGCCAATGGTGAACACCGCGAACCAAAGAAAGGTGCGACGGATAGTTGTGTTACGTGCACCAATGGCCTTAAGGATGCCAATCATGGCCGTTCGTTCTAAAATAATGATGAGCAAACCCGAAATCATGGTAACGCCAGCAACGGCTAACATAAGCCCCAAAATAATCCAAACGTTGAGGTCGAGCAGGTCGAGCCACGAGAAAATCTGCGGATTCATCTCTTGAATGGTTTGAGAAGAATAGGTTTCGCCGTAACTATCGATGGTGCGGTTCACCTTCTCCACCACGCGTGCAGCCGTTTGGTTAAGCAGGTTAAAATCGTTAACCGTTAGTTCAGCGCCACTAGCTTGGTCGGTTTCCCACGCATTTAGCTTCACCGCCGTATACAAATCAATAAAACACGTTACCTTATCAAATTGCGAAAGATTGGTTTGATAAATGGCCGCAATGGTAAATCGCCTAGCCTTTACACCTGTATTATCAATAAAATAAGCAAAAACCTTATCGCCAAGTTTAAGGTTTAGCTGGTCGGCAATGGCTTGCGAAATCACGACTTGCTGTTTTCCTGCTGAATCAGAGAAATGCGGAATGGTGCCAGTCACAAGATTTTGGTGAATAAAAGTGGTGTCGTAGTCGGCCGCTATACCCTTAAAGGCTACGCCGAGAAAGTCTTTATCTGTTTTAAGTATGCCTTGCTTCACGGCAAAGCGCTGCACATGTTTCACACCAGGATGGCACGCAGCACCTTCAACATAGAATCGCCCATCTGTATGGGGTATTGTTCGGATGCCTGAAGGGTCATAAAGTTGGCCACTTGAATATGACTTCCAAAGCCCACCACCTTATTTCTGATGGTGTGTTTGAAACCAAAAACAACGCTCACCGATACCAACATCACGGCCAAACCCACAGCCACGCCAGCAATTGCTATGCGTATGGCTGGTCTGTCTACACGTATTTTATCGGCATTGTTGGTATAAATGCGCTTTGCGAGGAAAAAGGGTAAATTCACAAGTTGTTAAGTTTACGAGTTTATAAATTGAAGAAGTTATAAATTGATGAAGTTATAAATTGAGGAATTGATGAGTTTACGCGTTGTTGTATTGAAGCATTGATGAGTTGATGAGTTGATGAATGACGGGGGATGAACTGACAAACTAATGAATTGTTGAATTTATAAATTGACCAGTTCATGGGTTCATGGGTTCATGAGTTGTTGAACAGTAACTAATGAACCGATGAACCAATGAACTGCTGTATTAATGAATGATGAATTGACGAATAATGAGTTGATGAATGGCAAGTTAATAAATAACAAGTTGAGAATGATGAGTTGACGGACGCAGCCATTTTTCACCCTTTCACCCTTTCACCCTTTTACATTTAAAAGCCCTTTCACCTTTAAAAGCCCTTTCATTTTTCGTCAACGCGCCCAGGATATTCTTCGAGAGCCTTACGCAATATCGTTAATGCACGTTCCAAGTCTTCTTTTTTCAGTACGTAAGCAATGCGCACTTGATTGTATCCTGCGCCAGGAGTGGTATAAAAACCAGAAGCAGGAGCCATCATCACCGTTTCTCCTTCGTAGCTAAATTCGTTTAAGCACCAGCGACAGAACTTCTCGCAATCGTCTACAGGCAACCTTGCCACAGTGTAAAAGGCTCCCATAGGCATGGGCGAATAAACCCCTGGTATACTGTTTAGCCCATCAATAAGGCATTTGCGGCGCTCTACATATTCATCGTACACGCTGCGGAAATAAGCTTCGGGCGCATCGAGCGAAGCCTCAGCCACAATTTGACCTAACAATGGAGGCGACAAACGTGCCTGACAGAACTTCAGCACTGTTGCCCTCAACTCTTCGTTCTTCGTAATTAGCGCACCAATACGCACCCCACATTCGGAATAACGCTTCGAAACGGAGTCGATAAGCACCACATTATTCTCAATGCCTTCTAGGTGGCAGGCACTGGTATAAGGTGCATCGGTGTAGATATATTCGCGATAAACCTCGTCTGAAAACAAATAGAGGTCGTATTTCTTCACCAAGTCGCGTATCTGTTCCATCTCGCTTCGAGAGTAAAGATAGCCCGTTGGGTTATTGGGGTTACATATCAATATACCCTTTGTGTGTTCGTTTATCAATTCTTCAAACTTTTCTACCTTGGGCAACGCAAAACCCTCCTCAATCGTTGTAGTGATTGTGCGAATGGTTGCACCAGCCAAAAGTGCAAAAGCCTTGTAGTTGGCGTAGCCTGGCTCGGGGATAATGATTTCGTCGCCAGGATTCAAGCAAGCCATAAGTGCAAAGAACACAGCTTCCGAGCCTCCAGCAGTCACAATAATATCATCGGCCTTTACGTCTATGTTATATTTCTTATAATAAGAGATGAGTTTCTCTCGGTACGACTGGTAACCTTGCGATGGCGAGTATTCAAGTACCGTGCGATTAATGTTTTTCAGGGCATCAAGACCCACTTGTGGCGTAGGCAAGTCGGGCTGTCCGATATTCAAGTGATAAACTTTAATTCCTCTGCCCTTTGCTGCAACGGCCAATGGAGCTAGTTTTCTTATGGGCGATTCTGGTATTTCCAACCCACGAACAGATATTTCAGGCATAATTATTTAGTTTTATGGTGATTTGCAAAGTTATCGAATTTAATCCGAAAAGTAATGCGGGAATAGTAAATTTATTTGAATAAGACACATTTTTTTTGTGCCTTACGGATTAATTTGTTACTTTTGCCAACAAAATCAATAAGCAAAACACAAGCATGAGACAAAGAACTGCAGACTGGTTTGAAACAAAAATCAGATACGACAAAACCATGGACGATGGCATGTTGAAACCCATCACCGAACAATATGTGGTAGACGCACTAAGCTTTACCGAAGCCGAAAACGCTATCATAGAAGAAATGTCGGCATTTATTGCGGGAGATTTCAAAATCACAGGCATCAAACCCGCACCTTATCACGAGGTGTTCTTCAGCGAAAACGATAACGACGACAAATGGTATAAGGCAAAATTGCAATTTATTACGCTCGACGAAAAAACCGAAAAGGAAAAAAGATCGAACGTTAATTATCTTGTGCAAGCCGCCAGTTTGCAGGGAGCCGTTAAGCACATCGACGCTGTAATGGGTAACACAATGATTACATACGACATTGCTAGCGTTACCGAAACGCTCATCATGGACGTTTACGAACACATGGCAACAATGGGTAAAACTGTCGCTAACGACAAACCCGAATACGAAGAAGACCCCATTAGCACCAAGGAGGCTGAATAATGGCTACCGATGTGGCAGGAAACCTTAAGCGTGTGGCACAAAGCTTGCCACCACACGTTAGACTGGTGGCTGTTAGTAAGTACCATCCCAACGAGCAATTGATGCTGGCCTACAACGAAGGACAACGCGTTTTTGGCGAAAGCAAAGAACAAGAGCTTAGCAAAAAGGCCGAACAACTGCCAAAAGATATTGCTTGGCACTTTATCGGACACTTGCAAACAAACAAGGTGAGGTTTATTGCACCCTACATCAGCATGATTGAAGCGGTAGACAGCTTAAAACTACTGCGCGAGATTAACAAGCAAGCTGAAAAATGCGGGCGCGTTATTGATGTGCTGCTTGAACTGCATGTGGCCGAAGAAGACACCAAATTTGGACTCACACTCGACGAGTGTAGAGACCTCTTGGCAGCTGGCGAATGGAGAGATATGAAAAATGTGCGCATCTGCGGACTGATGACTATGGCCTCTAACGTTGACAATGATGAGCAAATACGTGCTGAACTAACAACGGCATGGCGCTTCTTCGACGAGATTAAAAGTCTTTATTTTGCTCAAGACGAGGCTTTTAAAGAGCGTAGCTGGGGTATGAGCCACGATTATCACATTGCCATAGAATGCGGAAGCACTATGGTACGCGTGGGCACTAACATCTTTGGCGAACGGCAATATTAAACCCTTAACACCTAATCGCTGCCACCACATGGCGCTAACGAGCACAACAGCTAACGACAACAAACAACAACAATATAAAAATAAAAAACAAATACACCTCATACAAATATGAAACAAACAATATTGGTAACTGGCGGAACCGGATTTATTGGTTCGCACACCACCGTTGAACTGCAACAAGCTGGATACGATGTGGTTATTGTAGACAACTTGTCGAACTCTAATGCAGAAGTGGTTGACGGCATCGAGCAAATTACTGGCATCAGACCTGCTTTTGAGCAAGTGGACTGCTGCGACAAACAGGCGCTAGAGGCTGTATTTGCCAAATATAAAAACATCAATGGCATTATTCACTTCGCTGCTTCTAAAGCTGTGGGCGAAAGTGTAGAAAAACCTTTGCTATACTATCGCAACAATACGGTGTCGCTTCTCAACCTTCTCGAACTGATGCCTGTATATGGCGTTAAGGGTTTTATCTTCTCTTCGAGTTGCACCGTTTACGGTCAACCTTCAAAAGAAAACCTACCCGTAACCGAAGATGCTCCTATTCAAGAGGCTTGCAGCCCCTACGGCAACACCAAACAAATTAACGAGGAGATTATTCGCGACTATATTCACAGTGGCGTTAACATCAAGAGCGTTATTCTTCGCTACTTCAATCCCATCGGCGCACACCCCTCGGCTCTCATCGGCGAACTTCCTAACGGCGTGCCCAATAATCTTATCCCCTTTGTTACACAAACAGCGATGGGCATTAGAAACGAACTGAAGATTTTCGGTAACGACTACGACACGCCCGATGGTACCTGTATTCGCGACTATATCTACGTGGTTGACTTGGCCAAAGCGCACGTTAAGGCCATGCAAAGGGTGCTAGACATGGACACCGAACCAATTGAATACTTCAACGTAGGCACTGGGCGTGGCGTTAGTACCTACGAAGTGGTTGACAAATTTGAAAAAGCCACTGGCGTGAAGGTGAATTGGAGCTATGCCGCTCGTCGTGAAGGCGACATCGAAAAAGTGTGGGCCAACCCCGACAAGGCTAATAATGTGCTTGGATGGAAAGCCGAATCTGAACTGGAAGAGGCGCTAAGCACGGCCTGGAAATGGCAATTGAAACTGCGCGAGAAGGGCGTAATGTAAGTTGCTCGCCCGCTTTCCACTGAACTATAATAATGCGCAAGGCGTGTTTTGTAAATGTGTCTTAGGCAACATTTCGTGGTTTGGGTTATGCCCACGCCTCTGTTGCTACTAACGATGCGTTTACAAAGCACGCCTTTGTGTTTGTGTTGTGCTAGAGTTCTACTGCATTTAACCCCAATCAGCTGTTAGAACCATTTAAATGTTGTGTATGGTTGAGCGCATTGCCTGTATTATGTTTGAAAGCACAACCCACAACGCCAAAAGAATAATACAGCGAAGATAACAACAAGCAAACGAAAGACTGTTGTGAAACATTGAGAACAATATAAAACATGCGATAAGCGGTATAACATCCAAGTTAAGTTGGATGTTTACTTCTTGTCGCTTCCTTTATCCAAATACCCTCTTCTAAAAGCATACTGCCTTTAAATTTCAGCAGATGGCTAACTAGAGAAGACGCAAATCCAGTGATTATATTTTACAAAACCACACCCTACGCACCCCAATTCTAGACGAAAACGCACCCTAAAAACGATATAAAACGCACCAAAACAAAAAAAAGCGCGAAGGCTTTTTACTTGTTTTTCGATCCATTTTTTGCTATTTACTATGTTTTTGCATTTCTCTTTGAAGAAAAATCAAGCCAAATTTGCACCAACAACAAAAAAAATATGCAGTCGGAACTTGTAATTTGCCTTGCATTTAGCACCAAAACACCTTGCATTTAGCAGCAAAATACCTTGCATTTAGCAGCAGATCGCATTGCGTTTAGCATCAAAACGCAAGGTTATTTGTAGCAAAACACATTAATTTTGCAGCAAACAACATTCCATAAGCGCCCTTAAAACATATAAACAACTGATTATAAAAGGATTATCCTTTAGGCACAAAAACGAATTGTAGACGTTTTGCAAAACGCATAATCATGCCGTAATCTCTTCATTAACGCCAAAGAAAAGCATATTTTTGCAACTTTACTGATAAACCTCAATAAATCAACATATTACAAACTTTTAAAATACGCGCTTATATTCACCCAACGTCCAGATTTTTTGTAGGGAAGGCAGCCACGATGCTAAAACTTAGTATATTTATTTTACAAAACAACAAACAATAATTGGCACCTATCCTGGTACGAATAACCAACAGAAACATGAGTGTAGCATTCAAACCAGAAGGCTCCACACAAAAAAAAAGCCCCCCCGTCCCCTTCATCTGCCTCACCCCATCCCTAGAAACACAACTCCGACATATAAAAATTATAAGCCCAGAGGATACGACAAAGCGTAAAAAAGGAGCGTGATAACATTTAAGCAGTAGAAAGCAACGCCCTAATTTTACGCAAATAATAGAAAACAAAAACAGCAATTACTCGTCATAAAAAGCATAAAACTGTTTGATTTATTACATTTATAAGATAGTAATATAAAACAATCTTTAGTAACAATTTGAAACCAGGGAAACAAAACACCACCAAACAACGGCTAATATATTCATTATCAAGCTTAAATAACACAAAAATAATTGTCACGAAACTATAAAAAGTCCATATTTCGAACCTAAATGTTACAATAAGCGCAAATTAAGTTTAATACAATATCATTTTATCATTTTTTTGAACTATAAGCTATTGCAATGTAAAAAGAAAAGACTAACTTTGCCTTCGAGATTCGAAATAACACAGCACGCATAGAAAGCTAAAAAGTAGACCGTTGATTGAGTAAATGCCAACCTTGAGAATTAGACCATTTATAAGGCAAGCAATACATGAAGTGAACAAATAATACTTCCCTACTCATCGTATAGTGCTGTAATGCAATATAATAACCATTCAGACTACAGCTTCTGCAGTCTATCACTTAATAGAAACAACCTAAATTTTTGTAAGTATGAAAGTAAATTTATTGAAGGCCGCTCTGCCAATTTCAGTGGCGTTATTCGCCATGACATTGGGCTCTTGTTCGCAAGATGAACAATTAATTGAGCAAAAAGGAGAACAACAAAACGAGAGTAAATTATTGGACAAACAGGCAGACATTCAAAACTTCCTGCGCACGTTGCCATTAGCACCAAACATGACACGCGCAACTGCACCCGTTAGTCCAAATGATGGAACACCTGTGCCAGTAGACGAAAACGCTCCTGTACTGGAAAATGAGGGCGTACTGAATGGCATACCAGGCAACTGGGTGAAAACCACACGGCGTTACAAAATGACGCAAACGTTTGATGAAAACTTCCTTTTCGACCCAACCGTCGACATTATTTATCCTGGTTGCGTGCTTAAAGGCGGTACCATCTCAAACGGAACCTACGCCATGATTACTTCACACCAAACGGGTGATGTGACATTCTCTATCAGTTTGTCGCCTGCTAATCCCGCCCAAGCAAACGAAACATCGGCCACCATCCCTAACATCCGCAAGAGCGAATACCAAGCCGTATGGAATAAGTGGGCCAACATGGATTGGAAAGAATCGCCTGTAACAACCATTGAGAGCGTAGAGAAAATCAACTCTCAAGAGGAACTCGTTACTAAACTGGGCGTTGCAGTAACTACTCCTGTGGGTAATGGTTCGGTGAACCTAGGTTTTAACTTCAACAAGAAGAAAAATCATATCTTAGCTCGCCTTATCCAAAAGCATTTCTCTGTTTCGACCGATGCACCAAAGAAGGGTACTATCTTCGAATCAATCGATAAAGATGCGCTAGACGAATACCAACCCGTATACATTTCTAACATCAACTATGGTAGAATTATATACTTGTCTATCGAAACCGACGAGAACGAAAAGAACATTAACGAGGCTATTGAATTTGCATTGAACCAAATTAAGGGCGTTGACGTTAACGTTTCGGTTGACCAAGCGGTAAATTACAGAAAGATGCTTGCAAAGAGTGATGTACATATCACCGTATTAGGCGGCGGTAAAACCATCCAACAAGAAATTTTGAAGGGCGACATCGACTCGTTCCAAAAGTTCCTCGCAGCAGACATCCCCATGGAACAGATGCACCCCATCAGCTTCTCGCTTCGCTATGCTGTTGACAACACGCAGGCTCGCGTAGTAACAAGCAACGAGTTTACTGTTACGCAACGCGACTTCGTTCCTACATTCAACAAGGTTCGCATGCAAGTGCGCGTGCTGGGCTTCTCGGGTAAGAACACAGGGCCCTTCCCCAACCTCGACAAGAAGGCCAACATCTGGGGTAAAGTTGCCATCGCACTTAACGGACAAGAGTACGAACTGCTGAACATCCCACAAAAAAATCCGTTCTACTTTAACTATCGCGAGAAGAACGAAACCATGCACCAGATTGGTAAAGGTGGTATTGTAAACATTGAATTTGATAGAAACGGTGAAGAAAGCTTGGAAGACTTCGTTGACCATATGAAGATGACTTTCATTACCGACCTTCATACCGACAATGGTATTTACAAATATAACTACGACCGCACGGAATACAACCATACATTTGGTAGCGTTTACTCAATGTTCAAAGGCGAAACACCCATTGTGAAACTTGAGTGCAGCTACAAGCAAATTAAGATTCATGCTTATGTAGAGATTATGGATATTAAGTTCTTTAAGTAATAACTTACTCCCCCAAATCGTTCATTAGACGAGGTTGGCCACAAGCTAAAGCCCAAAATAGTTGTACCATTGACTACACACACAAAGGCGATTGGTTATTGTGGAAAGGTTAAAACCTTTCAGAGCCACACCCCGCACTAATGAACGATTTGGGATTAATATAATATACAAAAATGAAAAAGTCATTTACACTGATAGCGTTCCTGATGCTGCTTTGCCAGATGGTTTTTGCAGGACCTATCGACCAAGCACAGGCATTGAAACTGGCTGAAAACTTCTTCGGAGCAGGCGCAACAAGAGCACAACTGAAGATGACGTATAAAGCGTCGGCAATAACTAGAGCTGGACAGGCAGAAGAAAACTTGTTCTACATCATTAATCGAGGGAACGACCAAGGCTATGTGGTGATTGCAGCAGATAATCGCGTGAAAACAGTTCTCGCTTTCTCGGACAAAGGAACACTCACCGAACAAGATATTCAAAACCATCCATCTATTAAATGGATGTACGACGAATATCGTAATCAAATAAAGTGGGCCATCGAAAACCAACCCGACATCCCATCCAACGAGTATAAAATGGCTGCAACCACTCGTGCACGCAACTATCAAATAGAAATCCAACCACTGTTGGAATATGCTACCGATAGAACCACGAAACTAGCCACACCCATTAGCTGGGGACAAAGCTGGCCCTTCAACCAGTATTCGCCTAACTATCGTTATAACGGCAACAGCTATCCCACCGTTTCGGGATGCGTTGCAACGGGTATCTGCACCGTGCTTCGCTGGCATAAGTGGCCACGTAAGGCAACTGGCTCTGTGAGCTATTATTGGAAAGGTAAATACATGGCGTTGAATTTCGACGGTAACGGGTCTGAAAATGCAGCTTACGACTGGAGTCAAATGCCCGCTGGAGTGGACGGAGCTGGTCGTGACAGACTAACTGGACGAAGGGTTACAGACGTGCAAGCCGACAACATCGGCAGACTGCTGCGCGACATCGGCTATGCTGTAGAAATGGATTATAACCCTGCTGCAGCTGGTGGTTCAGGGGCTTTCGTATACAAGGCTCCAAGAGTGCTAACAAGAAACTTTGGTTATAAAAACACGGTTAGATTTCTTGAGCGCGACAACTATTATGACAATGCATGGCTTAAAGAAATTCACGACGAGATGCGCGACTATGGTCCTGTGGTTTATGCAGGATATTCTAACGGTGGCGGACACTGCTTTGTGCTCGACGGATTTGCCTCAAATGGTTATGTTCACGTAGACTGGGGATGGAACTATTCGTCTAACGGATGGCATCTGCTCAACGTGCTTCGACCAGGACAAGAGGGTATCGGCGGTGGTGCTGGTGGATACAGCTCAAATCAACAGATGCTTCGCTATCTGAAACCCGATCGCGACTTCGACCCAGAGCCAGAACCAAACCCAAATCCCGACCCAAAACCCGACCCCAATCCCGACGAAGAAACAGAAACTAGCCTGTATATAGCCGCTAAATGTGCACAAACCACTTTGGAACAGCGCAATTCGGTGCCTATCACCATCACCGTGGGTAATTCTAATTCGGAGGAAAGCTATTATGGCAGACTGGCTTTAGCTATCTTCAAAAACTCGGATAGCAAGGCTACAATTATCGGTACAACCACGGCTTCTATTGGCGCTGATGCCAAAAAGGCCATCACCTTCTATGCTAATCTGGCCAATATAGACCCAGGAACATACAATTTATCGGTTAACTATGCCTATGGCTCGGGATATAAACCCATCAACGACATCGCTGGAACTGTAACCGTTGGAAAGACTAAGCCCAATCCTGAACCCGACCCAGATGTTACCACTGCGAAACCTGAACTAGTGGCTGTACAAAAAGTGATAAGCTACATTACTAAGGGAGAAAGTGCCAAGATTGTGGCTACATTGGCCAACGAAGGTAAGGCATCGTACAACGGACAACTTAGATTGTATGCACTACCCATAACGTCTACGAATTTGAGTTCGGCCACCGTTATCTGCGAAGGCAATGCAAAAGTTGAAAAAAGTCAGCGCGTTACATTCTCGTTCTACACCAACGATAACTTGAAGACGCTTAACACGGGCAAATATAGCCTCATTATTGGCTACTTTGTAGACAACAAAGAAATAGCTGTTAAAGCTAGCTCGGGCTCGCTAGCATGGAAGATTGGGGAACTAACCATTAATCCAGAAAACAACTATAATAAGGTAACAAAAGACGATGTGAAGCTGCAAACCATCTTCTTCTATCAAAGTGGTTCGTATCTTGGTACAGACAATGCTTATATTTCAAGAAGTTCGGGTAAATTCACTGCTCGTGTTTATGTGAAAACCACAAAGGGCTTTGAAGGTCGCGTATGCTTCTATGTAACTGATATGCCAAATGGTTCGAAAGCTGTTAATAGCTATATGCAAGACAAGCGCACGGTTTCGATGAAGCCTAACACTAATGGCTATATTGATGTTGTGATGCCAACGACCTACTTACGCAATGCTCGCTACTACATGAACATCATGTATACCACAAGTGGCAATAACTGGATGTACTATCCAACAGATGCTGTACCCTTCTATACATATGCAAGCTATAGCCTGCCCGCCGATATGAGTGAATGGGACAAGAATCCAACAATGGGTCCAACGTTCGACTTTAAAACAGCCCCTGCATTTGGTCAGCTGTACCAGTCGGTAGGAAACAAGGCCGATGGAAATGCTATTGATAATACATTAGGTATTGGTGAAGTGAAAGCAAACGAGGCCGAACTTACACTTTACGCGAATGTTGTAACTAGCGAAATAACCATTTCGGCTCAAGAAGCTGGCGTGTTAAACTTGTTTAGCGTTTCGGGCAACCTCATCTGCAAGTACGATGTAAAAGCAGGCGACAACGTTATTGATGTTACCAATCTACCCGCTGGGGTATATCTCATCAGCAAGGGAAAAACTACGCTGAAGTTTGTTAAGAAGTAATTTCTAAATAACTGCTCCAATCTAGGCAGACTGCTATAAAGATTATACAACATATCTTTGTAGGGGTCTGCCTTTTTATTTTAGGTTATATTATCGACCGAAAATCGGGATAAAAGTAAACATTGGTTAGGGGCGATATAGCCAGTCGCTATCGCCAAACAACTAATCCATGGTGCTTGCTTTAAGCCAAATTGCACATTAGGTGTATGGAATGAACAATGGGGGAGTTAACCAAACAAAAGCCGTAAAACGATGTTTACGCATTCACAAACGGAAATAAAAATGAAGAAAACATTTGGTATTTATCGAAAAAACTGCTACCTTTGCACCGCATTTGAGATAATGCCCTTATGCAATAAGTAGGGAAAGGCCGATATGGCTCAGTTGGTAGAGCAATTCATTCGTAATGAATAGGTCCCCGGTTCGAGTCCGGGTATCGGCTCAAATGCGGTAATAGCTCAGTTGGTAGAGCACTAGCTTCCCAAGCTGGGGGTCGCGAGTTCGAGCCTCGTTTACCGCTCATGGTTACAATCCAGGTTATTCAGGATATTATTATGCTATATATAAAGGTGTAAGGAACGTAAATACGTTTCTTATTTTTTTTGTTCGTATTTTTCCTTTCCCAACAATATACAGACAAACAAAAAC
>NZ_BAIZ01000006.1 GCF_000613445.1 Hoylesella shahii DSM 15611 = JCM 12083 | reverse complement strand
TAAAAAGTTCCAAATATCAAAGTGTACTAAAAGTGTACTATCTAACCTGATGCCCGAAAAATAATGTTTATTTTACGAAATAGCAAACTGAGTTAGCTATACAATTATGACCCCAAAAGTCTATTTTTACCTCTATATGGCGTCTTGAAATCCATCCGTTCATAGCTTTACACCCCCTAGACCAAGCTTAAATAAAAAAAGCAACCTCTTGCTTGTTGTACACTGCATTGATGCAATGAAAAACATAGCAAGAGGTTGCATTATTAAGTATGCTTCTAGCGCTGCGCTGCTAATTGGTTTATATAGCATTTACAACGCCAATTATTGTTTGCAGTTTTAAATTTGAGGCTCGCCAAAACGGTTTGCAGTACGTTCGCCTTCGGTAGCACACAGCACGATGTACCAGATACCACCAATGAAAGGAATAAAGTTAACGCAAATCCACACCCCATCCTTGCCAAGGTCGTGCATACGACGAACGCCTACAGCAATACTAGGAATAATCGTTGCCAAGCCGAAGGCTCCCATCAACAGCGAGAAAACCATAGACAAAGCCTTAACGCCTGTGAGTGCAACGATAAACATAAGGATGTACAAAACAAAAGTAATGGCTATGTTAACAAGAACAAATTGCCAGAACTCTGCACGACCGGCACGACCGTTAAATTGTGCGTACTTCTTGGTTAAGACTTCTTTGTAATTTCCAATAATGTCCATAATGTAAAAATTAAGTTATTAATAAGTTTTATTTTTATTTCTATCAGGTTGCAGACACTAACAATATGCTCAACATGGCAGCATCAAAGCTGCAAGAGGTTGTTTCGCGCCTAATGCATAGACGCCTGGAGTACTATACCGATGCGCCTTACCTCCTGATTAGGGCTATATGAAAAGCGTATCGTTTTATCAACGTGGTGAACTTCTCGCATGCAAAGATAAGAGAATTTTTCTAAAGTGCCATTATTTTACGTTTCTTTTTTTTGATATTTTTTTGGTTAATAACCTTATTTTTATTATTTAGAATATATCTTTTTAAACTCATGGCTTTCGTTCACCTACTTTAAGGTTTTCAAGTGGCTGTATAAGGCATGTCAACAAGGCTTTCTATCTAGGAAAAGTAAGTCTAAACCCAAACCTGTATCGCTAGAACTGTTTAGACTTTATGTATTGTTGAACACACCTAACTAATATTTTCTTGAAAGCGTAGTGCATTAAACCAAAAGAAAGGGTCAATCAAAAAAGTAAGACCATATCATAACTTATCCTGAACTGACGTAATAGATAGTCGAAAGTAAATATATTGGAAAACATTAATAAATCGTCTTGACTCTTTCTATTTAAAAAGCCTCACCCTCTCCCTTCTTTCGGAGGGGAGGGGTGAGGCAACTTTATCATTCTTTATTAGAAGTAATAAGCTTATTGTAATCTGTTTCACGACTAGGAATAACCCACGTCCAATTATTTTTCTCGTTGGGTTTAATGGTAACGGCGAAAGCAGAGTGGAAACTGCCACCATCGGCAAACGAACGCCTTACGATGGGCAAGTTCCAACGCTTATAGTCGAACCAGTCGAAGCCCTCGCCCCATAGTTCGATGCGACGATAGCGGCGCACTTCAGCCAGCAGTTCGTCGCCTGTCTTGGTGCAAGTATATGCCGCGTCGCGTTCCGAAGTTTTGTTCAGAGCCACAAGCAAGGCCTGCGCCTCGGCATCTTTACCAAGATGGCAATTGGCCTCGGCCTCGGTAAGATACATTTCGGCAGCGCGGAACAGGGGAATTTCTCCCACGCCAGGATTACTTACGGCCTGCATCTTAAATTGCATATAGGCATAGATGCGGCTCGTGCTGTATAATTTCTTTTTATAAACGCGCTTTGCATAGGCCGTCATCCATTTACCAGCAAGCCCACTTGACGTGTTAAAGGTCATTGTGTCGGGATTGAGGAACATAGCGCGACGCACATCGGTGGTGGGGATAGAGTCGTACAGTTCCTTGCTGATGGCACAAGGATAGTTACGCGCGAGTGCGGCATTAGAATTACTTCCCTGATTGGCGAAGAACTGGTAAAAATACAACGTTTCTTGCGCATTGCTGTAAACACTCCAAATCCATTCTTTATTGGGCGCGTTAAAACCACCGTTAACGTATTGCCCATTGTTCATCAAAGTGTAGTTAGCACGTGCAGATGCAGCATGGCTGGCCGCCACGGCCCAGTCTTCACGCGTTAGGGCAGCCCTTGCATAGATGGCATGAGCCACGTCTGCATTTACGGCATAGTTCTCGTCTTCGTCCCTATTAAGCTTAGATTCGGCATAAAGTGCCAAGGCATCGTCGAGATCTTGATATATGCGCGCATAGGTTTCGGCCAATGTAGAAACCGCCATGTTGCCCGTACTCTCGTCTAAACGCAGCACCACGCCCCTACTAGCTCCATTGTTGCTGTCGGACCAACGTTTAGAATACACTTGCGACAGACGGAAGAAACAGTAGGCGCGGAATGTTAACGCCTGCGCTTTGAGGAAACGTTTCTCGTTGTCGGGACCTGTCGCCGCATCAACATTGTTGATAATGGCATTGGCATTGCCCAAAATCTTGTAGTAATAATACCAAGGATAATAGTCGTATATGCTGGTGGAGTTTTCAACGAAGTCGAGGTTGGTCATCTGTACCCATCCTGTAAGGTCGCATTTTTGGAAATCGTTTCCATGATAGTTGCCGTATAGGGTAAGTATTGCGCCCTCGCCGTTCATTCCCTGACTAGACAGATACTGGGTACTCATCATTTTACTAAGTCCGTTAACAGCCATAGCGATGTAGCTTGTGTTAGAGAGAATCAGTCGTTTTTCAGCATCATTACTCTCGGTATCGAGGTAATTGTCGCTGCAAGCACCCAATGTAAGTGCTGCTAAAAGGGCGTAAATATATAATAATGTAGCTTTCATACGAATTGTTTTTTATATGGAGGAAATGAACTAGAACTTAACTTCGAGACCCACGATGAACACGCGTGGCGTTACGGCATAGTTGTCGAGCATACCGCTAAAAGCCTGTTGCGGATTTAGCCCACGACGCGAAGAAAGTGAAAGTAGGTTCTCGGCAGAGAAGCTTAGACGCACATTGTCGAGGTCGATGGCGCGCACCCACTTCTGAGGTAGCTGGTAACTTAGGTTGACGTTCTTCACAACGAAGTAGTTTCCATTGGTTATCCAGCGCGAAGAAACGGCATTGTTATCTTTGTTGGTACTGCTGTTTATCTGCGGTATGCCACCATACCAAATACGATCGGCCGAGGTAGCGGTCATTCCCACGGGGGCTTCGCGCCACGAGTTGAGAATGTCGGCACTGTAATTGGTCGGACCGGTGCTGGTAGACATCAGCGACGAGTACGTGCTGTCGTACACCTTACCGCCCAAGGCGTAGGTGCAAAGGGCAGAGAATGCCAGCGACTTCCACCTCACCGTGGTGGTAAAGCTACCATACATCTTGGGAATAGCCGAGCCATGAAACTCGCGTTGCGCATATGTAGTGCCTTTTACGAAGTATTCGCCGTTTATCTCGGTAACGTTAGCGGTGATGTCTGTGCCACTTGTGTTGCCAACCACGGTTCCGTCTGAGCGGGTATAGTGGTTGTTCTCGGTGTTAACCTTATAGAGCGAGTTACCCGTAAGCTGGTCTACACCCACAAAGGTATAGGTATAGAACTCGTAACGGCTGCGTCCCTCCACAATTTTGTAAGCACCAGAGAGAATGCCGTCCTTGTTTTGTTCGGGCAAAGAGATAACCTTATTTTTGACAAACGAGGCATTAGTAGCGAAATTTACCGTCCAATTCTTGTTCTTATAGATGTCTACATCGGTGTTTATCTCGAAACCTTGGTTCTCAATTGTTCCTAGATTTCGTGTTATCGAAGGCAAGGATGCGTCTGAATCGGTGGCTCCTGCCGACTGTGGCATGTAGACATTGAAGAGTAAGTCGCGGTTACGACGGTTGAAATATTCAACACTAAGATTCCATCTGTCGAACAGTCGCGCGTCTACACCAAAGCCAAACGATGCACCCGTTTCCCATTTCAGTTCATCGTTGCCTAGTTGGGTGAGATAGAATGCGCCTTTGTTGTTGTTTTGGGCAGCCCCATAGACTGTTAGATAGGAGTACAAGCCCGATCCAGCATCGTTACCAACAAGCCCATAGTCGGCACGAAGTTTCAGGCTATTCACCCATTTCACGGGCTTCATGAAGTCTTCGCGCGACACCATCCAGCTAGCACCCACGCTGCCGAAGTTACCCCAACGAACTGCTTTTGCAAAACGCGAAGAACCATCGCGGCGAAAAGAAACTTCTGCCGTATACTTGTCGTCGTAGTTATAGCGCACGCGCCCCAAATAGCTTTCCGTGGCATAGTCTTCTTCGTAACCGCTAAGCGAAATGATGGCACTGAAGTTAGAGAAGTTGTCTTGCCCAGGGACTTTGATGTTAGACTTGCGTCCGTGAGCGTATTTATGATACCAATAATAGTTTTCGTGACCCAGCAAGGCGCTAATGGTATGCTTGTCGAACTCGCGGTTCCAGTTTAGCTGTTGCTGGAAGGTGTATTCCCTGTATCGGTTAAGGCTTTGAGAAGCGCGTCCGTTATTACCCTTACCATTACCGATGGTGGGGTTGTCGAAAGTATCATTTACGTTGTTACGCATGCTGGTTTGCCCTTTCAGGGTAAAGGTAAAGTCCTTTAAAAACTTAAACTCGGTGTAAAACGTAGCTTCAAGCGTGTTGCGCACTATTCTGTCTTTATCCAATTCGTTCTCCCAAGCCACGTGGCGGTCGCCAAATTGATTTCGGGTAAGCACCACATCTCCGTTGTCGTTGGTGTAGCTACCTGGGTCGTACTGCAAGTTGCCCAGTGCATCCAAGCGGTACGAACCGTCGGCATTGTGCAAATGCACAGGATAGATGGGCGCAATGGTGCGGCTATACATGAAGGGGTTTTTGAAACTACCCGATCCATTGTCGGCCAAGTTGCTTTTTTGATATGAGCCATTGAGGCTAAACCCTGTTGTAAACCATTTCTTTGGGCGCAAGTTCATGTTGGCACGACCCGTGAGTCGCTTGAAGTCGGAGCCCACAACGTAGCCGTTCTCTTTAAGATAGCCCACCGAGAAGTAGTAATCACTCTTATCGCCAGCGGCGTTGGCACTGAGACTGTACTCTTGTCGTGCGCCTCGACGTATGGTAGCATCGTACCAGTCGAGGTCTTCTGCATATCCTGGCAGGATTTGCGCATCGGCCACCAGTTTTCCGTTAGCGTCGAAGAGGGCATCGTTGGCCTTATTAAAGATGTTGAGGTACAACGCATCGGCAATGAGATTCTTCGTGGCATACTCGCCTGCCTTGGCAGCCGTCACCTTTTTATCGGTCATACGCGAGTTGCGCAGGTTTTGCCAACTCACTTCCATAAATTCCTGTGGGCTAAGCAGCTTGTATTCGGGAATGCCACGCGTATATGTGCCCTGACTAACGCGGAGGTTAACAGACAATTTGTTGCTTTTGCCCTTTTTGGTGGTGATAAGTATCACACCGTTAGACGCACGGTTGCCGTAAAGTGCGCTCGATGCGGCATCCTTCAACACCGTCATACTCTCGATGTCGGCAGGGTTCAGTTCAAATATGTCGCCTGAAAAGGGTACGCCATCCAGCACATACAGCGGGGCGGAACTGCCGTTCACGGTTCCGAAACCACGAATGCGCACGGCGGGATTACTTCCCGGTTGACCGTAAGTGCTGTTTATTTGCACGCCCGATGTTGTTCCCTCTAATGCAGAGGTTACACTGGAAACAGGACGCAACTCGATATGCTCGGTGCCAACCTGCGAAACGGCACCTGTAAGCGTAGATTTTTTGGCCGAACCATAGGCCACCTGCACCACAACCTCGTCTAGCGAACGTGCATCGGGTTCGAGATAGATGTTCATATTGGGCTTGATGGTCACTGTTTGCGATTTCATTCCCACATATGATACCACCACACTTCGGGCAGTATTGGGCACGTTTGTTAATGTAACTTGCCGTTAATGTCGGTTGCAGCACCAATTTTTGTGCCGGTGGCCATCACCGTTGCCCCCAAAATGGGTTCACTGTTGTCGGCCGTGAAAACATAACCTGTAACTGTTTGCTGTGCGAATGCACCGAGTGTGCAGATAGTAAAGAGCACTATCAGTAATACGTATCGCTGTTTCATAAAACCTGAATAAAATCTATTATACATTAAAATGTTGAATGCGTAACCGTTATCAAAATGTGTTAATGATGCGCCCTCTTAGATAAAGACTCTGAAGAGAGTTTTGGGTTTCTCTAAACGGATTTGCTTGCGGCAATCACTTCCTTTGAATTTAAATAAAACCGTCGTTCTTCTAATCCTAAATAACTCGCATACAAAGGTATTAAAAAACTCTGAAACAAGTCTTTTTAAGTTATATTTTTAATGTTTTATAGGCGTAAAATAAGCAAATTAGTCATTTTTTCCTTAAAAACATCTTTATTCTGACTTTATTAGACGAAATCGTTTTGACGTTTAATACTTCTACAAATTAAGTGTATTACAACATAAATAAACTCACTGGTTTATAAACTCAAAAGTTCATCAACACAAAACTTACTAACTACGCCAGTACTGACCCCGAACTGGCGAAAGCAACTATATCATTGCCATACACGCAATTATTCTTAAAAACAACCAATAAAAACGTGACACTCTAGGCATACATAATAAAATCTTTCGCAAGCCTCTTATTTTTTTTTTAAGCAAGTTTCTTTTTTCGTGATTATTGTGTATCTTTGTCGCATAAAAAATCACAATATGTTGACGTTAAAAAAATACTCGCTACTAAAAGACCTAGTATTACTTACTATCGCCATGTTCATTGGCAGTTTGGGATGGGCCATCTTCCTGCTGCCTAACCACATCACAACGGGTGGCATACCCGGCCTGGCATCCATCCTTTATTGGGGATTGAACATTCCGGTGCAAGTTACGTTCCTAGGCGTAAATGCCCTTTTGCTGCTCATTGCCTTAAAGGTGCTGGGCTGGCAGTTCTGTCTTAAAACGCTCTATGCAGCAGTGATGTTCACCCTTTTCAGTGCTTTAGGCCAGCATTGGATGGAGGGTTCAACACTATTGCAAGGCCAACCCTTCATGGCTATCGTGCTTGGTGCCGCCAGCTTGGGCAGCACCGTGGGCCTGGGATTGGCTAGTAATGCTTCTACTGGTGGCACAGACGTGATTGCTGCCATGATTAACAAGTATCACGACATTTCTCTTGGCAAGCTCATTTTGCTGGTAGACATCTCTATTGTAACGGCCAGCTATTTGGCTTTGCGCAACTGGGAAGAGGTTATTTATGGTTACATCTTTCTCTTTATCTTCTCGGTGTGCGTTGATAAGGTGGTGAACATGATGCACCAATCGGTGCAATTCTTCATCATCTCCGAAAAATACGAGCAGATTGGCCGTGCCATCAACGTTAATGCACAACGTGGATGCACCACCATCAGCGGTCAAGGCTTTTACTCTGGACGCGAAGTAAAGATGCTTTTTGTGCTAGCACGCCAAACAGAGTCGGCCAAGATATTTTCAATTATCAACGAGATAGACCCTGCCGCCTTTGTTTCGCAAAGCTCGGTAATTGGCGTATATGGCGAGGGATTTGATAAGTTTAAAGCCAAACGCAAAAAAAACAGCATGCTGCAAGAGCAAGCTAGAAAGCTGGGCATTACCACTGAGCCTATTGCCACCAATCAAACTAACACTGCCAAAAGCCAACAACCCAAGGCCTAAAGCATCAAGACCGGTTTTTCGGCATGGTGTTTGCATGGTTGATTGGGAGAGTTTGCCCCGCAAACAGCTCAAACAGATGATACCAACTCGTGGCCCACACCCCCACCTCGCCCCTAAAGCCGTGGGAAGAGGGCCAATAAAAAACCTATAAACAAATGGAACAAAAACAACCCGTACCCTTTGAAATGGACTTGAAACCCGAAATCGCATCGGGCGTGTATTCTAATTTTGTGCTCATTTCGCACTCACCAAGCGACTTTGTGCTAGACTTTGCCCGCATTTTGCCTGGCATGCCTAAACCCGAAGTGGCTAGCCGAATTATTATGGCTCCCGAACATGCCAAACGTTTGCTGATGGCGCTGCAAGAAAATATATATAAATACGAACAAGAGTTTGGCAAAATACAACTACCCAACGAGGGTTCGCGCACTATTGCTCCCTTTAACGTAGGCGGTAAAGGCGAGGCTTAATCGCGCCAAACTTGGCAAAAGGTGCTTTAAGACGGAACAGATGTTTCGCTTAAAGCACCTTTTATTGTTTTCATTGGTTTGTGTGCTTCTTGCGTTTGCTGGTTAACATCTTGTCTGTCTTTTTCTTTTTGCCGTTGCGCACTAGGCCTTTAACAATAACACGAGCAATGTGCGCAACAATACACAAAATCTATAGAGCCACTAAAGGCTGATTGAAGCTAAACATGAAAAAACCTTGCTTAAAAAACTGCAATCAAATTAATAAGGAAAGTGAAAGCGGGGTTTGCCACAAAATAAACGTTAGGCATTCTTCTTTCCAGCGCCAGCTATTTTGTAGCGCAGAAAAAAAGAAAGTAAAATTAATTTACAAATCGCCATTTTTTCGCCCCTCATTCTAGCGAAAAAAAAGGTAAAAAGCATGCAATTTGGTATTATTTTCAGCTTGGTGCGATTAAATTTCACCCCGTTTTTTAGTGCTGCACCAGCATTAAGCACCATTTGGCCTTTCTAGAAGCACATTTCCTCTTCATTTGTCATCTCCCCAAAACATGGTTTTAGTAGCTAAAACTTCATTATTTCTTGCTTATTTCGCACCAAATACCAGCATTTTTTAGTCTGTGGAGAGCATTAACGGCTGCATACAGCATGCATCATTATGCAGTTGACAACAAATTTTGCTGCTATTAGCCCTACGTTTTGGTGCATTTAGCCTTGCATTTAGCACCAAATAGCACTGCGTTTAGCACCATATAGCACTGCGTTTAGCACCAAAACGCAGTGTGTTTAGCACCAAAACACAAGAAAATACGGTAAAAGTAGTAGCACATCTTGCGTATTTCGCAATATTATGCATCGTGATATTCATTTGTGCCCCGATACACACCAAGCCTTTTGGCATCAACAAAACCTCCGCGAGAATGGAGAATTTGCAAGCAACAGAACAGTTGGTGAATAAAAAAGCTTGTTTTTAGCGTGCATTTCACGCCGAATATTTTACAAGCCAAAGAAAACAACGCACGATTAATTGTTGGGCGAAGCAGACCAAGCAGAGGCGATAGGCCACATCCTACTGGTGCAGGCATACACAAACGTAACTGATGGCATACTTCCACCACTGCTTTGCGTTGAATATTGGGGATATTGGCGTCCTGAACAACTCCATTATCAATCTTTTATGCATTCTAATCTGGGCAGACAGATAAACATAGACGAGTTATAGACAAATTGAAAAATAGGGTTGAGGAATTGTTTGGTAAAATTAAAGTTCTAACCATTAAGTCTGCCGCTATTTAACAAATTATGATTATTTTTGCATATCTGCAAACATCCATGCTATGGGTGGTAAATAAACAAAGAAAACAATGGCAAAAAACAGATAAAGACCATAATAATCGAAAATTGCAAAAGCAATACGCCACCTGATGCAACAGGAGGAAGAGAACAAATTGCAACTGAAAGAACTATTTAATTCATTAGGATATGCACTCGAATAATCAAATTGTGATATACCTGTCTGAGGATGGGCAGACACAGGTGGATGTACGCCTGGAGAACGAAACGGTGTGGCTTACACAGCAACAAATTGCGGAGTTGTTTAATACAAAACGCCCAGCAATAACCAAGCACTTGAAGAATATCTATGCATCCGAAGAGCTTGACGAAACGAGCACATGTTCCATTTTGGAACACATGGGCAATACAGGAAAGCAAACTTATCGCACAAAGTATTACAATCTCGATGTCATTATTTCTGTTGGATATCGGGTTAACAGCAAAAACGCCACTCGTTTCCGTCAGTGGGCCAACAAGGTGTTAAAGCAATACCTCATGAAGGGCTATGCCGTGAACGAGCGTATGCGCAAAGAGCAGATTGGCGAGTTGCGCCAACTGGTGGGTATGCTTGGGCGCACCATTCAGAACCAACCGCTATTGTCTAACGACGAGACCGATGCACTGTTTAAGGTAGTGACAGATTATACTTACGCTCTCGACACCCTCGACAACTACGACTACGAGCGGCTTACTATCAATAAGACCACAAAAGAAGAGCCGTTCCATGCCACCTACGATAATGCGATGGAAGCTATCAAAGGGTTGCACGAGAAATTTGGCGGCTCTGTTCTCTTTGGACATGAGAAGGACAATTCCTTTAAAAGTTCTATCGGGCAGATATACCAGACCTTTGGCGGAGAAGAACTCTACCCCAGTGTGGAGGAGAAAGCAGCCATGCTACTCTATCTTGTTACCAAGAACCACTCGTTTAGCGATGGCAACAAGCGCATTGCCGCCACGTTGTTTCTTTGGTTTCTCAACGGCAACCATATACTCTATCACCCTGACGGCAGTAAGCGTATAGCAGACAGCACCCTTGTTGCGCTCACGCTGATGATTGCCGAGAGCCGAACAGAAGAAAAGGACGTTATGGTGAAAGTTGTGGTTAACCTGATAAACAAAAACAACTATGAGTAAAGCGGAGTATAAACGTTTAGGCGACTTTATCAGAGAAGTGAATGTGCGTAACCGGGAGTTGAAGGTGACGAACTTACTGGGCGTAAGTATATCAAAGGAGTTTATGCCATGTATTGCCAAAACCTTTGGCACAGGTTACTTATCGGCATCTTACCTTTCTTGTTCGCCTTACGTTGTTAGCAACGCCTTTAAGAATAGGGTGAACAAGCAGCTAACCAAATAATCAAACGAAATTAGCGCAACCTCAAACAACCGATTAGAGTAATAAAAAAAGGCCACCAGCATGAATGCCGATGGCCTTTTATTGTTGTTAACGCCTAGGAAGGCGATGAAAGTGCGAGTAGCAAGCGCAAATTACTCTTGCGTGGCAGCTTCTTTCTCAGAATAGTCGATAACGTTTTTGCGGTTGGCTTGCATGCGGTCGTACTCTTCTTTAGAGCCAACGATGATGCGTTCCCACTGACGGAGACCAGTACCGGCAGGTACGAGGTGTCCACAGATAACGTTTTCTTTCATACCTTCGAGGCGGTCTACCTTTCCACGGATGGCAGCTTCGTTAAGCACCTTGGTGGTTTCTTGGAACGAAGCAGCACTCATGAAGCTCTTAGTTTGAAGAGCAGCGCGGGTGATACCTTGCAAAATCTGTGTTGAAGTGGCGGGCACTGCATCGCGAACTTGCACAGGACGAAGGTCGCGGCGCTTGAGCGATGAGTTTTCATCACGCAGACGGCGAGCCGTAACGATTTGTCCTGGGCGCATGGTTTCGCTGTCTCCAGCATCGGTAACCACTTTCTTACCCCAGATACGGTCGTTTTCCTCAGAGAAGTCGAGTTTGTCTACCAATTCCTGCTCTAGGAAAGTGGTGTCTCCTGGGTCGTTGATTTGCACCTTGCGCATCATTTGGCGCACAATAATTTCGAAGTGTTTATCGTTGATTTTCACACCCTGGAGACGATAAACGTCTTGCACCTCGTTAACGATATATTCTTGAACAGCGGTAGGACCCTTGATGGCAAGGATGTCGTTGGGTGTGGTAACACCGTCGGACAGTGGCGTTCCTGCGCGAACAGCATCGTGTTCCTGTACCAGGATTTGCTTCGAGAGGCTGACCAGATATTTCTTCTGGTCGCCAGTTTTAGAAGTAACAATGATTTCGCGATTACCACGTTTAACCTTACCCATGGTTACCTCGCCATCGATTTCGGACACGACAGCAGGGTTAGAGGGGTTACGAGCTTCGAACAATTCGGTAACACGAGGCAAACCACCGGTGATGTCACCAGCTCCACCCACGGCACGAGGAATTTTAACGAGTGTAGCACCCGTCTTAACCTTGGCTCCGTCTTCAACAACCACGTGGCCACCCACGGGGAAGTTGTAGGTTCCTAGCACCTCACCATCAGCTCCAACGATGTCGCAAGTGGGGACCTTAGAGCGGTCTTTGGCGTCGGTGATAATCTTTTCGGTAAGACCAGTGGTCTCGTCGGTCTCTGCACGGAAAGTAACACCTTCTACAACGTCGTGGAACTTGAGTGTACCAGCGTATTCAGAAACGATAACGGCGTTGAAGGGGTCCCACTTAGCGATGAGCGAGCCTTTTTTCACCACATCGCCATGTTTGTTATAGAGCGACGCACCATAGGGTACGTTGAGTGTAGAAAGCACGATAGAGGTGTTGGGGTCGACGAAACGGATTTCAGCCAAGCGGCTAACAACCATCTCGCAGTTGCGTTCACCATCTTCGGCATCTTCGACGAAGGGCACAGTGCGCAACTCATCGAATTCGATTCGCGAATCGTTTTTAGCCACGATAGAGGCATTGGCGGCTGCGTTACCAGCCACACCACCCGCGTGGAAGGTACGAAGAGTAAGCTGCGTACCAGGCTCACCAATAGCTTGTGCGGCAATAACACCGACAGCTTCGCCCATTTGAACCATACGACTTGTAGCCAGGTTGCGGCCATAACACTTCATGCAGACGCCGTGTTTGCTTTCGCAGGTGAGCACCGAGCGTATTTCAACGCTTTCGATAGGCGACTCGTCGATGATGCGAGCAATGGGTTCGGTGATTTCTTCACCAGCAGAAATGATGAGTTCGCCTGTGGTGGGGTGAATAATATCGTGTACAGAAACGCGTCCGAGGATACGTTCGTAGAGTGTAGAGATAATTTCATCACCATTCTTAAGTGCAGTGCAGACCAGTCCACGCAGCGTTCCGCAGTCTTCTTCGTTGATAATAACGTCGTGCGACACGTCTACCAGACGGCGTGTGAGGTATCCAGCATCGGCAGTTTTCATAGCCGTGTCGGCAAGACCCTTACGTGCACCGTGCGAAGAGATAAAGTATTCGAGCACCGACATACCTTCTTTAAAGTTAGAAAGGATGGGGTTTTCGATAATCTGTTGTCCTTCGGCACCGGCTTTTTGAGGTTTAGCCATCAGACCACGCATACCCGAGAGCTGTTTAATCTGGTCTTTAGAACCACGCGCACCCGAGTCGAGCATCATGAACACAGCGTTGAAACCTTGGTCGGCCTCGGTCATTTGCTTCATGAGCACGTTACCGAGGTCGTTGTTTACGTGCGTCCAGGTGTCGATAACCTGGTTGTAGCGTTCGGTATCGGTGATGAAACCCATGTTATAGTTTTCGGTAATCTGGCGTACCTCTTCGTGACCGCGCTCAACAATCTCTTCTTTTTCACCAGGGATGATGATGTCGTCGAGGTTAAACGAGAGTCCGGCAACGTATGCCATACGATAACCCAAGTTCTTGATACCATCGAGGAACTCGCAAGCGCGGGCCATACCCACACACTTAATTACATCGGCGATGATGCCACGCAATGTTTTCTTCGAGATGATATCATTGAAATAGCCTACCTCTTCGGGGATAATGCCATTAACGATGACACGTCCTACAGAGGTTTCTACCATACGAGGTTGCAGTTTGCCATCAACCAGGTCGTTTACCACCACCTTAATCGGGGCGTGGAGGTCGCAACGGCCTTCGTTGTTGGCGATGATTGCCTCTTCGGGACCGTAGAAAGTGAGACCTGAGCCTTAGCTCCGGGACGGATTTTGGTGATATAATAGAGTCCGAGCACCATGTCTTGTGAAGGCACAGTGATAGGCGCACCATTAGCAGGGTTAAGAATATTGTGGCTTTGAAGCATGAGTACCTGAGCTTCGAGAATGGCCTCGTTGCTCAAAGGGAGGTGAACAGCCATCTGGTCGCCGTCGAAGTCGGCGTTGAACGCAGTACAAGCCAAGGGGTGAAGCTGGATTGCTTTACCCTCAATGAGCTTGGGTTGGAAGGCCTGAATACCCAAACGGTGAAGCGTAGGAGCACGGTTGAGGAGCACAGGGTGGCCCTTCATCACGTTTTCAAGGATGTCCCAGATAACGGGTTCGCGACGGTCTACAATCTTTTTGGCGCTCTTAACCGTCTTAACAATACCTCGCTCGATGAGTTTACGGATGATAAACGGTTTGTAAAGTTCGGCAGCATGAGTTTGGGTAGACCACATTCGCCCATTTTTAGTTCAGGACCAACGACGATAACCGAACGAGCGGAATAGTCAACACGCTTACCCAAGAGGTTTTGACGGAAGCGTCCGGCCTTACCTTTGAGCGAATCGGAGAGCGACTTTAGCGGTCTGTTGCTCTCGCTTTTCACAGCCGAGCTCTTACGCGAGTTGTCGAACAAGCTGTCGACAGCCTCTTGCAGCATACGTTTCTCATTGCGGAGGATAACCTCGGGAGCTTTAATCTCAACCAAACGTTTCAAACGGTTGTTGCGAATGATAACGCGACGATAGAGGTCGTTGAGGTCGGATGTGGCGAAACGTCCACCATCGAGTGGCACGAGCGGGCGCAATTCGGGTGGGATAACGGGGATAATCTTGAGAATCATCCACTCGGGGCGGTTGATTTCGGCGCTAGAGCGGAAAGCTTCCACCACCTGTAGGCGTTTGAGAGCTCGGTTTTGCGTTGTTGGCTAGAGTCGTTGTTAGCACGGTCGCGCAGTTCGTACGACAGGGCATCAAGGTCTAGACGGGCCAAGAGGTCGTAAACAGCCTCGGCACCCATTTTGGCGATGAACTTATTGGGGTCGTCATCGTCGAGAAATTCATTATTAGGGTCTACTTGCGTTTCAAGGATATTGAGGTACTCGTCTTCAGAGAGCAAGTCCATTTGATGCGAGCCATTGAGGTCTTCGCCATCACTGTCTTTGCGTCCTTCTAGCACACCAGGTTTGATAACGATATATTTCTCGTAGTAAACCACGGTGTCGAGTTTCTTTGTGGGCAAGCCCAAGAGGTATCCAATCTTATTGGGAAGCGAGCGGAAGTACCAGATATGAGCCACAGGCACCACCAGTTCGATATGTCCCGAACGTTCGCGACGCACCTTTTTCTCGGTAACTTCAACGCCACATCGGTCGCACACAATGCCTTTATAACGAATACGTTTGTATTTACCGCAAGCACATTCGTAGTCTTTAGTAGGACCGAAGATGCGTTCGCAGAAAAGACCATCGCGCTCGGGCTTGTATGTACGGTAGTTAATGGTTTCAGGTTTGGTAACCTCACCAAACGAATTTTCCAGGATTTCTTCGGGCGAAGCCAATCCAATGGTAATCTTCGTGAAATTGTTCTTTACCTTTGTATCTTTCTTAAAAGCCATTTTACTTTTCAATTAAGGGTGTGAATTAATCCATCTTGATGCTCAATCCCAGACCGCGAAGCTCGTGCAAGAGCACATTGAGCGACTCGGGGATGCCAGGAGTAGGCATCGGCTCGCCTTTGACGATTGCTTCGTAAGCCTTAGAACGGCCCACAACGTCATCGGACTTGATGGTGAGGATTTCTTGAAGGATGTGGCTAGCACCGAATGCTTCTATAGCCCAAACCTCCATTTCTCCGAAACGCTGTCCACCGAATTGGGCTTTACCACCAAGCGGTTGTTGCGTAATGAGCGAGTACGGACCGATGGAACGTGCGTGCATCTTGTCTTCAACCATGTGTCCAAGCTTGAGGAAGTAGGTCACACCAACGGTTGCGGGCTGGTCAAACTTCTCACCTGTTTCACCATCGAAGAGGTAAGTAGAGCAGAGGTGAGGCAGTCCAGCCTTGTCTGTCCATTCAGAAAGGTCTTCTAGTTTAGCACCGTCGAAGATAGGTGTAGCGAACTTCACGCCCAAGTTAGTACCAGCAGCTCCGAGGATAGCCTCGAAAATCTGTCCCAAGTTCATACGCGAAGGCACACCCAGCGGGTTAAGAACGAGGTCAACGGGGCGTCCGTCTTCGAGGAATGGCATGTCTTCCATGCGCACCACCTTCGAAACAATACCCTTATTACCATGTCGACCGGCTAGCTTATCGCCCACACCAATCTTACGTTTCTTAGCCACATACACCTTAGCCATCTGCAAAATGCCAGAGGGCAGTTCGTCACCGATGGTGATAGCGAACTTGCGGCGCTTGAGTTCTGCATCCAACAGTTTGTACTTGCGGATGTAGTTCATGATGAGTTTCTGTATCAACTCGTTCACATGAGCATCGTCGGTCCAGTCGTTAGACTGAATACCATCATACTCCAAGTTCTTCAACGTGGCCGCTGTGAACTTGCTTCCCTTATTGATTATTTCAGCACCCGTGTAGTCTTTAACGCCTTGCGACACCTTATCTTCGGTGAGTTCAAGCAGTTTATCTACAAGAATGTCTTTGAGGTCTTCGTTCTTTGCTTCGTATTCTTCGTCAATCTTAGCAAGGATAACCTTGTCTTGCTTCTTCGATTCGCGTGTTTTGATGGCTCGCGAGAAGAGTTTTTTGTCGATAACCACACCGCTGAGCGAGGGGTTAGCCTTGAGCGACGAGTCTTTAACGTCGCCAGCCTTATCACCAAAGATGGCACGAAGCAGTTTTTCTTCGGGCGAAGGGTCGCTCTCTCCCTTAGGAGAAATCTTTCCAATGAGGATATCACCGGGTTCGATACGCGCTCCAACACGTACAACACCATTGTCGTCGAGGTCTTTTGTTGCCTCTTCACTAACGTTGGGGATGTCGCTTGTGAACTCTTCCACACCGCGTTTGGTTTCGCGAACATCGAGTGAATATTCGTCAACGTGAACAGAAGTTAGCACGTCATCGCGTACCAAACGTTCTGAAAGCACAATAGCATCTTCGTAATTGTAACCCTTCCAAGGCATGTAAGCCACAAGGAGGTTACGACCAAGAGCCAATTCTCCATTCTCAGTTGCATAACCTTCTGTAAGAATATCGCCAGCCTTAACACGTTGTCCCTTCACGCAGATGGGGCGAAGGTCGATGGTCATGTTTTGGTTTGTGCGACGGAACTTGGGCACACGATATTCTTTTAGCGCTGGTTCGAAGCTTACATACTCTTCGTCTTCAGTGCGATCGTAAAGAATACGGATGGTGGTGGCATCAACATAGTCGATAACGCCATCGCCTTCGGCAGTAATCATCGTACGCGAATCTTCGCAAACTTGCTTTTCCAAACCTGTTCCTACGATAGGAGCATCGTTGTGAAGCAATGGAACTGCCTGGCGCATCATGTTACATCCCATGAGTGCACGGTGACCGTCGTCGTGTTCCAAGAAAGGAATAAGACCAGCCGAAACCGATGCAATCTGCTGAGGAGATACGTCCATGAGGTCTACTTCCTCGGGAGCAACAACAGGGAAATCGGCATCTTGGCGACATTTAACCACATCGCGGATAAATGTTCCGTCTTCGTTAAGCGGTGCATTACCCTGTCCGATGATGTGGTCTTCTTCCTCTTCGGCAGTGAGGTACACCAAGTTTTTATTGTCTAGGTCGGCCACTCCATTCGAAACCTTACGATAAGGAGTTTCGATGAAGCCCAACTCATTAATGTTAGCATAAACGCAGAGCGAAGAAATAAGTCCAATGTTAGGACCTTCAGGGCTCTCGATAGGACAAAGACGACCATAGTGCGTGTAGTGAACGTCGCGCACTTCGAAGCCTGCACGTTCACGAGACAAACCACCAGGACCAAGAGCAGACAAGCGTCGCTTGTGTGTAACCTCGGCAAGAGGGTTGGTTTGGTCCATGAATTGCGACAGTGGGTTGGTTCCGAAGAACGAGTTAATAACGCTCGAAATAGTTTTAGCGTTAATCAAGTCGGTGGGAGTAAACACCTCATTGTCGCGAACATTCATGCGTTCGCGAATGGTGCGGCTCATACGAGCCAAACCGATAGAGAACTGGTTGGCCAATTGTTCGCCAACAGTACGCACACGACGGTTGCTCAAGTGGTCGATATCGTCCACCGTTGCATTAGAGTTAACCAGCTGAATGAGATATTTGATAATTTCAATAATATCGTCTTTGGTTAACACGCGCGTGTCCATATCGGTGTCAAGTCCAAGCTTTTTGTTGATGCGGTAGCGTCCCACCTCTCCCAAATCGTAACGTTTGTCTGAGAAGAAAAGGTTTTGGAACACTTCCCTTGCGCTAGCATCATCGGCAGGGTCAGCATTACGAAGCTGACGATAAATGTAAAGCACTGCCTCTTTCTCCGAGTTACTCGGGTCTTTAGCCAGCGTATTGAATATAATAGAATACTTGTTAGCAGCATCGGCATCCTTATGAAGCAACACGGTAGAAACGCCACTATCGAGAATTTCTCCAACGTTTTCTTCCGTAATTTCGGTTTCGCGCTCCATAATCACCTCATTGCGCTCGATAGAAACAACTTCGCCAGTGTCTTCATCAACGAAGTCCTCGTTCCAACTCTTCAGCACACGAGCAGCGAGACGCTTACCCAGCGCCTCCTTCATATTCTTCTTATTTACCTTAACCTCCTCGGCAAGGTCGAAGATTTGCAGGATGTCGCGGTCGTTTTCGTAGCCGATGGCACGCAACAGAGTAGTTACAGGAAGTTTTTTCTTACGGTCGATGTAAGCATACATCACATTGTTGATATCGGTAGCGAACTCAATCCACGAACCTTTGAAAGGAATGATACGCGCCGAATAGAGCATTGTTCCGTTAGCATGAACACCTTGTCCGAAGAAAACGCCCGGTGAACGGTGAAGCTGTGACACAACAACACGTTCAGCACCATTGATAACAAAAGTGCCATTAGAAGTCATATAAGGAATAGTACCCAAGAAAACGTCTTGAATAAAAGTACCGAAGTCTTCGTGATCGGGGTCGGTGCAGTATAGTTTCATTTTAGCCTTCAAAGGCACACTATACGTCAAACCGCGCTCTAGACATTCGTCGATGGTGTAGCGAGGCGGGTCTATATAGTAATCAAGGAACTCAAGAACGAAATTGTTCCGTGTATCGGTTATTGGGAAGTTCTCAGCGAACACCTTATACAAACCGTCGTTCTTGCGTTCCTCGGGTGGTGTGTCCAACTGTAAAAAGTCTTTGAAAGACTTTAACTGCACATCGAGGAAATCCGGATAGGGCATCGGATTATGAACGCTGGCGAAATTTACTCTGTTATCAACAATTTTTGAAGCCATTCAATATGATGTTATATAATGATTATAGGCGAGAACTATACGTTATCCGTGTGGGTAGTGAGATTGGCTTAAGCAGAATTGTCACTGTTGTGATAAGCCTTATAGCGCCTATACTATATTGTGTGGTTTGGAAAAGTGCCTTTAGAAGTGATAAGACACAAAAAGGTTAGGACTCGCCTACTGGGCAAATCCTAACCGTATTTCGGAGTTGGGGTAGAATTACTTCAATTCAACCTTAGCGCCGGCCTCTTCGATAGCCTTCTTCAGGTTCTCAGCTTCGTCCTTAGACAAGCCTTCCTTCAAGGTAGAGGGAACACCGTCAACAAGGTCCTTAGCTTCTTTCAAGCCAAGACCGCAAGCTTCCTTAACAGCCTTTACAACTTGAAGTTTAGCAGCACCTGCTTCAACGAGAACTACGTCGAAAGACGATTTCTCTTCAGCTGCACCAGCTGCACCAGCAGCAGCGGGACCGGCAGCAACAGCAACAGCTGCAGCAGCGGGTTCAATGCCGTATTCCTCTTTGAGGACATTTGCCAACTCGTTTACTTCTTTTACTGTCAAATTTACTAATTCTTCAGCGATAGCTTTGATATCTGCCATTTTATTCTAAATTTTAATTGTTTTTAATATAAGTGTTGTTGATTGACTTTTAATTGAACTCCCACTCGCACATGATTAATTATGCCACGAGAGGAAGGCTCAACGGATTATTCAGGACGCTCGCCCAATGTTTTGAGCACACCATGATGGTGCCTGCACCTGATTGAAGAGCAGAGATAACGTTCTTCGCGGGCGATTGCAGCAAGGCCACAATGTCGGCGATAACTTCGTTTTTGCTCTTGAGGGCTACCAATTCGTCAAGTTTTTCAGCTCCAACGTAGAAGCTTTCTTCAGCATAAGCTGCCTTGAGCGAAGGAACACCCGTCTTCTTATAGTCGTTCAGCAATTTAGCAGGTTCGTTTGCAACCGTGGTAAACATGATTGCAGTGGTACCCTTCAATGTGCCGTACAAGGGTTCGAAATCGATGTCTGAAGCCTCAAAAGCTTTGTGTAGAAGGGTATTCTTCACAACAGAAAGCTTAATTTCTTTCTTGAAGCAAGCTGCACGCAGCTTCGTGGTCGCTTCGGCGTTAAGGCCAGCGAGGTCAACAAGATAGAAATGAGGATACTCCTTCAGCTTCTTACCGAGTTCTACGATGATAGTATCTTTTACTTCTTTCTTCATTTTACAAAACTTTTAGAGTTATTCAACTGATTTCGGATCAATCTTGATACCCTTACTCATTGTGCTTGAAATAAAGATACTCTTGATATACGTACCCTTAGCAGCGGCAGGTTTGAGCTTAATAACAGTTGCAACGAATTCTTTTGCGTTCTGATAAATTTGCTCGGGAGTGAAAGAAACCTTTCCGATTGAGGTATGGATAATACCAGCCTTGTCTACTTTGAAATCGATTTTACCCGACTTGATGTCCTTTACTGCTTTAGCCACGTCCATCGTAACCGTGCCACTCTTAGGGTTAGGCATCAATCCACGAGGGCCGAGGATACGACCTACGCTACCTACTTTACCCATTACCGAAGGCATGGTGATGATAACGTCGATATCGGTCCAACCACCTTTAATCTTTTCGATGTATTCGTCAAGACCAACATAGTCGGCGCCGGCTTCTTTGGCAGCAGCTTCAGCATCGGGCGTACAAAGAACGAGCACACGCACAGTCTTACCAGTTCCGTTAGGAAGCGTACATACGCCACGAACCATCTGGTTAGCTTTGCGAGGGTCAACGCCCAAACGCACGTCAATGTCGAGAGAAGCGTCAAACTGAGTAGTGGTAATTTCTTTTACCAACTCAGCAGCCTCTTTTAGTGTATAGGCTTTCCCTGCTTCAATCTTATCAGCTACTGATTTTTGTTTTTTTGTCAGTTTACTCATTTTCTTAATTGAAGTTTTAATTATTTACCAGGGAACTCCCCATTTACAGTGATACCCATACTTCTTGCCGTACCTGCGATAAGCTTCATGGCAGACTCAACCGTAAAACAGTTCAAGTCTTTCATCTTATCTTCAGCTATCACTTTGATCTGCTCCCAGGTGACAGAAGCAACTTTCTGTCGGTTTGGCTGAGCAGAGCCGCTCTTAACCTTGGCAACCTCTTTAAGTTGTACAGCTGCGGGAGGCGTCTTGAGCTCAAAGCTGAATGACTTGTCAGTATAGTAGGTGATGACAACCGGTATAACTTTACCGGCTTTGTCTTGAGTTCTAGCATTGAACTCTTTGCAGAACCCCATAATGTTGATACCTTTCGAACCCAGTGCAGGTCCTACGGGAGGAGAGGGATTTGCAGCGCCACCTTTAATCTGTAACTTGATTAATCCAGCAACTTCTTTAGCCATTTGTTGTTAATATTAAAATTTATTGTTTGTTGAAAGCTATTTGCCCGTAACAGCAAATTAACCTTCTTTTTCTACTTGCATAAAACCTAATTCCAAGGGTGTTTTGCGCCCAAAGATCTTGACCATCACCTTCAGTTTGTGTTTCTCTGTATTTACCTCTTCGATAACTCCAGTGAAACCACTGAACGGTCCGTCCGTAACCTTTACCGTTTCGTCTACAGAATAAGGAATATCAATATCGTTTTCCAATTCTGTGTTTTCTGCGGCACCGAGCATACGATTGATGTCCGACTGGGGTACGGGAGAAGGATTATCCAATCCGCCAAGAAAACCTAAGACATTAGGCATGAATCTTAGGGTATGCGCAACGTCTCCTTTGAGAATGGCTTCAACAAACACATATCCAGGAAGACTAATCTTCTCTTTTTCTACGCGTTTGCCATTACGCAAAGACGCCTGTTTTTCCATGGGTATTAATACCTGAAAAACATGCGACTGAAGCAACGTGTTGTGTTTCAATTCGGCCTCGATGTATTCTTTCACCTTTGCCTCTTTTCCACTAACAGCACGAAGCACATACCAATTCTTCTGTGTCTCTGCCATTGTTTCTTAACAAATTAACTAGGATAGACCCCACTCATGACGAACTTGAACAGGCTGTCCATGATGAACACCACGATTGCAATGACTAGGGAAGCAGATAATACAACCATTGCACTGTGTGTTAGTTCGGCACGGGTAGGCCAAGTAGTATTATGCGCCAGCTCGTTGTAGCAAGCTTTGCAGTAGTTTACTATCTTCTTAAACATATTATCTTCTTATTAGCACGGGAAGGAGGACTCGAACCCACGACCCTCGGTTTTGGAGACCGATGCTCTACCAACTGAGCTATTCCCGTATGTAGGACTCCCGCAACCGTTTGTTGCGGAAGCCCTTTTATATTTAATACTTAGCCGAAGCTGAATGTATTATTCTATGATTTCGGTAATCTGACCAGCACCTACTGTACGGCCACCTTCGCGGATAGCGAAACGAAGACCAACGTTCAGAGCAACAGCGTAGATAAGATCTACAGTGATCTCTACGTTATCACCAGGCATTACCATCTCTACGCCTTCGGGAAGAGTGATTTCACCGGTACAGTCCATCGTACGG
The DNA here is from genome assembly GCF_000613445.1 of Hoylesella shahii DSM 15611 = JCM 12083. Lineage (GTDB taxonomy): Bacteria > Bacteroidota > Bacteroidia > Bacteroidales > Bacteroidaceae > Prevotella > Prevotella shahii. Next base: position 84,857 of record NZ_BAIZ01000006.1, on the reverse strand, counting down.
AGGTAGAACTGAGGACGATATTTGTTACCGAATGGAGTATGACGACCACCTTCTTCTTTCTTCAGAACGTAAACAGAAGCTTTGAACTTCTTGTGAGGTTTAATCTGACCGGGGTGGCAAAGCACCATACCGCGCTTAATTTCGTTCTTGTCGATACCACGGAGCAACAGACCTACGTTGTCACCAGCTTCGCCCTCATCGAGCAGCTTGCGGAACATTTCCACACCAGTAACTACGCACTTCTTGTCTTCACCAAGACCGAGCAACTCAACTTCGTCGCCCACCTTAACCTTACCAGTTTCGATACGACCCGTAGCAACAGTACCACGACCAGTAATCGAGAATACGTCTTCAACAGGCATCAAGAAAGGTTTGTCAACTTCTCGAGGAGGCAGAGGAATCCAAGTATCAACAGCGTCCATCAGTTCCATAACTGAATCAACCCACTTGTCAACGCCGTTCAATGCACCAAGCAGAACCGCGGATGATAGGCGTGTTGTCGCCGTCGTATTCGTATTGATCAAGCAGCTCGCGCATTTCCATTTCAACAAGTTCAAGCATTTCCTCGTCTTCAACCATGTCGCACTTGTTCAGGAACACAACCAACTTAGGAACGTTTACCTGACGGGCGAGAAGCACGTGTTCGCGAGTTTGGGGCATAGGACCATCAGTAGCGGCAACTACAATGATGGCACCGTCCATCTGAGCAGCACCAGTTACCATGTTCTTCACATAGTCGGCGTGACCCGGACAGTCTACGTGAGCGTAGTGACGGTTAGCGTTTCGTATTCAATATGAGCGGTGTTAATGGTGATACCACGCTCTTTTTCTTCAGGAGCGTTGTCAATTTGATCGAAAGACTTAACGTCTTCAGAACCGAAGCCCTTCTCATGGAGAACCTTAGAAATGGCAGCGGTCAAGGTGGTCTTACCGTGGTCTACGTGACCAATAGTACCAATGTTAACATGCGGTTTGGTACGCACAAATGTCTCTTTAGCCATAGCTTTGCTTTTTATTTATTAATTGATTTATCAAATGGTTTTCCAATGCAAAAAAGAACCGTGATAGAGCTGTAACTGAGAGTTGAACTCAGGACCTCTTCCTTACCAAGGAAGTGCTCTACCACTGAGCTATTACAGCATTGGTTAGAGCGGAAAACGGGGCTCAAACCCGCGACCCCCAGCTTGGAAGGCTAGTGCTCTATCAACTGAGCTATTTCCGCATGCTTGCATTCTCGCTCACTCTATCACATAAACAACGTTGCATTGTTCATTGCGAGAACGCTAAACTTCTACTGAAGTGGGTGGTGATGGATTCGAACCACCGAAGTCGAAAGACAGCAGATTTACAGTCTGCCCCATTTGGCCACTCTGGTAACCACCCTTGTTTTGCAATCGCCATAATTTTCATTTAGCGTTGCGCCTTATTAAACGTGTGTTTGTTTCTTGGCTTTTACTAAAACCTCGTTTGAGAGGTTTTGGCTTTGCAGCCGTCGTTCGAAACATGTAGCACTTGTTCTAAGACGGCTGCAAAGGTAGATATTATTTTTTATTCACCAAAACTTTTCCGCGTTTTTTTTAATGTTCGCGCTGTTTTTCCTTGATTTTCGTTAATTGAACCTTCAAAGAGTCTACACATTGGTCTACACTTTCCTCAAATGTATCGCATGTTTTTTCGGCAAAAGCGGTATTCCCGGGGAACGAAACCGTGATACTTGCTTGCTTGTTCATGGCAGTGGCTGGTTTAACCACCTTCAGCGACACGTCGGCTTTCTGCACTTGTTCGAAAGTTTTTTCCAGCTTCGACACTTTTTTCTCGATAAACGCCTGCAACTGTTCTGTTGCATCGAAATGAATCGCTTGAATTTTGATCTCCATAATATATCTCCTATTCTTTTAAAAGGTTAAGCTAGGATGGGCTTTATCGTATATTTTCTTTAGTTGTTCGAATGTGGTGTGCGTATATATCTCTGTTGTTGACAGGCTTTCGTGCCCCAAAAGTTTCTTTACGCTTTCCAATCCTGCTTCATTGTTTAGCATGGCGGTGGCAAATGTATGCCGCAGCACGTGTGGCGAACGTTTTTTCATCGACGTCACTTTGGCCAAACTTGCGCGAACGCTATTTTGTACGGCTCCACGCTTTACGCGTTGGCCTCGCTGGTCTACAAAGAAGGCTTTATCTTTGCGCACCACTTCGGCGTCGCGACGCGCTACATAGATTTTCAATCCCTCTTCCAACTCATCGGCAAAGGGAATTAACCGCTGTTTACTACCTTTTCCAAGCACTTTTATCACGCGCGTATCAAAGTCGATATTGTCATCATCCAGCCCAACAAGTTCGGCTAGACGCATTCCTGTTGAGTAAAACACCAGCACAATGATATAGGCCAATAGTTCACGATAACTGTCTCCAACGGTACATCATCAAGTAGGCGATTCATTTCCGACTCGCGCAAGAACTGCGGTAGTGGCCTACTACGTTTGGGTCCAACAATCCCCCTTACGGGATTTTTCGTTACATAGCCACGAGTTAGCCCAAAACGATAAAAAGAACGCAATGCACTCAATCTTCTTTGGATTGTAGTGGCACTGCATCCTTTATCCATCATGCTCTCCATCCAATCACGGATTAGGTCGGCATCTACAGCCTCCCATGTGAGCAGAGTATCCTTATTTTTGAAAAATGCCTCAAAGGCACGCAGGTCGTCGCCATAGCTTACTATGGTCAACTCCGAGCGATTAAGCTCGTACTGCAGGTAGTTCAAAAATTGTTCTGTTGTCATACTCATTGCTGACCAATAAAGGTATCAGGCAACGAATTTACACATTAAACTTCAAACCACCAAATTTTTCGGAGACAAATTATTCCTCCATGGTGCGGAGCTTCTGCACATACACGGCATGCTCCATCTTCAAGCGCTTCAGCACAGAGGGTTTGTCGTATTGTTGGCGAGCGCGGAGTTCCTTTACTACGCCAGTTTTTTCGAATTTTCTCTTGAACTTCTTAAGCGCTCTTTCGATGTTTTCACCATCTTTTACGGGTACAATAATCATGTCTTATTTTTTATTTTAATGTTTAACTTATTCTGTTTTTTGTGCAATGTCTACAAATTGCGGTGCAAAATTACATCATATTTTCCTAACAAACAAGTTTTTAGCACTTTTTTTTATTGTTTCTGCTGTTCTCTAGGTTTCTCTTTGGGCGGTGTTTGGGGGTTTATCACTGGGGTTTGGGTTAATTTGCCGATAGCTTACGTGTCCCTACTCCTCATTATATGAACCTCCTTGCTGCGGTCTGAGGTGTTTTAATCATGTTTCTATTTTGTAACTTCTCTAGGTGCACCCTTCACTCGCACTAGATTATCATATAAGGTGTGCTCACTTGGCTTTGGCCTGATAAAACTATTTCGCCCCTCTATGCCCATTGCGCTAGGATTGTAAGTTTGTATTCACCATTTTTATAATGGTTCTGCTCTTAGTGAAAGTATGTTTGAAAAGCGCTATCATGTATTCCAAATTCCGCTAAGGCATAATAATTGTATATATGAGCTTCTCGTATATAATCAATCATAGCTCATTTAACGGGTACAAAACAATTAACCTCGCCCAACTTATTTTTCATAACGAGCGTATCCTTGCGAAATGAAATGTGTTGTACGATAGTGTTCCCCCAATAGTTTAGGGACATACTATCGCCTGCAAACTGATAAGATATCGCCACAATAGGATCTTCATCAATATAATACAAACTATCCTTATCGATTTGGAACACAGCAACCTCATCACCACTTGCCGCCCAAGTACCAAATAATCGGGATTGCAGACTCTGTTGAGGCGAAGAGGCCATGCAAGACAGCATAATAAAAGCTGCTATTGAAATAAAACATTTTTTCATATTTGAATACTTTATATAATATATATAATGCAATTATTACGTGAATTCAACAAGCAAGTGTAAATTTACTTAATTTGTTCGTAAAAGCACTCCTGTGGTGTTTTAAATTCTAATTTCTTTCTTGGTCTCATGTTAATTTTCTTTGTATACTTTGTAATTTGTTGATGGCTGACATGTTCAAATGTTTCTGTTTTGACACGTATTGTCTAATCAGTCCGTTAGTATTTTCTATAGCGCCCTTCTGCCATGAAGCGTATGGAACGGTAAAATAGATGTTGACACCAAGGCTTTTGCCTATCATTTCGTGGCAAGCAAATTCAGTACCATTGTCTGTTGTAATAGACTTGATATGCTCTTTGAATGGAGACAGCAAATGTATTACAGTGCGTGCCAGCTCTTTGGCATTCTTCCCCTTTTTGAGTTTTCTCATAAATAGCATGTTTGTGCTGCGCTCAATCTGTGTCACAATGGCCCCATGATTTCCTTTTCCAACAATCGTGTACATCTCGAAGTCGCCAAAGCGCTTTCCGTCAACTTCAGTAGGTCTCTCACTGATGCTTGTTCTATTGGGTATGGATATGCGTCTGCCACCAACAGGCCTGGCGCGATGCTTTAGTTTGTGACGACAGTGTTTGTATAGTGTTCCACCTTCAGCCTTGTCCTTACGTATCATACGGTATATGGTTTCATGACTAATATGCTTGCCGTTCTTGGCCAACACACCAGATATTTGTTCAGGAGACCATTGCTCGGTAACAAGAAGGCGCTTTGCCTCTTCCAGGACATCCTTGTTGATTGAATGATTGCCTGGCTTTTTACGCTTTGTTTGTACTGCATTTGTTTGGGCTGTTTCCCAATTATAGCGTCCTCTGACCCCACTATTACGTCTTATCTCACGAGACACTCTACTTGCACTTACATTTATTGCTTTGGCAATCTCTTTTTGTTTCGTTCTGTTTTGGAGTAGTACAGAAATTGTGTACCTTTGCTCCGAGGTTAATTGTTTGTACATTGCAATGCAAAATTAATTAATCTTTGGGAGACGGAGGTCTCCCTTTTTTATTTTTAAGCATTGCTTGTTGATTTTCCACTCATGGGGGCTGCTCGCCCCCAAACCCCTCGGTGTTTTCTGGTATAGATTATTAAGCTAAACCTACACTCAGAATTGCAGTTCTAAGTTGAACTTGCGGTATGTTTTATAAGCTCTATATCGTTCTTTTGATGTTCGTTTTCTACTTGATAATAGTTTGTATTCCGTCTTTCAAAAGCCTTTGAAAGGTATTTTTACGATTCTGTCCCTTACCTGCGATCTGTTTATCATGTTATTTGCTTACGTGGAATATAATATTATCTTTGCTGCTTTTTGTGAGGTGTTTAAATCCATGGAATTATGAAAAAGACACTTCCTACCTTGATCGTTCTTGCATTGTGCTTTATTGTCGAGCATCTTGCCAGTCTTTGTAACGCAAGCGTAGCGGGCTACGTCAAGTTGCAAAGACTGGCAAGATACCGACAAGAAAATAAAAGATGCGAGGGAACAACATAAAAACAAGAATTCTGGAAACATTGTGTGGACTTATTGACAATGCACTATACACAACCTCAACTTGTTCACTAGGTAATTAATCTTTACAAAACACACATTCCACAACCACTCCTTTTAGACGAGCAAACGGCAAAAACCGATATAAAACACGCTAAAAAGAGAAATTTCAGGGTTCGTACAAGGGCATATTTCGAGCCTTATTTTGCAAAATACTATGAGTTTGCTTCTCTATTTATTGAAATTCTTCGGCGGATTGGTGTTTTCAACGATGCAAAAACGAGAACTTAAATGTGCGAAACTGTCGATAAAATGCAGCAAAACATATCGCAATATGCAGCAAAACGCACTGCTAAGTGGTGCTAAACGCAGTGCTATTTGCTGCTAAACGCGAGGTAAAATGCTGCTAAACGCAATTTTTAAAGCAGGAAAAGGCATACCTAGCGCGTTGTTAATCGAATAAAACTACTGACTAACAGCGTGTTATCTAAATTTCAACAAAATATAATTCAAAGCAGTTTGATGTGCGTTTATTTATGCACAGCACTTCCTGTTATTCGGAAATTAAAGAGTATTTATACTGTTTATAATATAAACATCGGTAAATCAGCCTTTTACAGACTTAAAAAATACGCGCATTTATTCACCCATCGCCCAGATTTTTTGCAACGAAGGCACTCACAATGTTAAAATTTAGTACAAATATTTTACACTCCATAGCGTTAACCATACAACAGCTGTACCCAAACGAGCGAATAAGCCAAGTTGTACGCCCCTCAGAGATTAGACTGTTTACAACGATTTATAGTGCTTTTCATCGCCCACAGTTCGTCTTTCGTTGATTTAGTGGTTTATAACCAGTAGATTTCTCTTGTCGTAGAAAGTTAAGTTGCCCCCACAAACATCGCTGCAGATTTCAGCAGACATAAAAAAGGCGGACTTTATAAGCCTGCAACAAGTGCAAGTTATAAAATCCGCCTTTGATAGCAAAGGTATGGTGATGCGAACACAATGGTTCGCCATCACTATTAAGGCATAAAAGCCATGTCTTGTAATATCTCGCTAAGTGTGGGATGCGTGTGAACAATTTCGCCCAACTGTGAAAGTGTTGCGCCAAAGTTCATCAGTACAGCCACCTCTTGTGCGATAAACGCAGCGTTCTCGCCATAGAGATGACAACCCAGGATGCGGCCGTTCTCGTCGGTCATCAACTTAATCATGCCTTCGGTGGCGTTGCCTGCATGGGCTTTACCATTAGAACGATAATATCCCTTGCGGCATTTGTAAGCCATGCCCTGCTCCTTGCATTGGTCTTCGCTCAATCCCACGCTGCCCACTTCGGGATGCGTGAAGATGGCAGCAGGCACAATGTTGAACAAAATGCGGTCGGCATGTCCCACAATGTGGTTAACAGCCCTGAAACCTTGGAACGTAGCAGCATGCGCCAACATCTGTTTGCCGTTCACATCGCCAATGGCATACACGCCAGGAACATTTGTTTGCATGTTCTCGTCAACGGTTATGCCAGCCTTAGTGTAGGCAATTTCGGTATTTTCTAAGCCCAGCGAGCCTACATTTGCCGCACGTCCCGTGGCCATGAGCACCAGTTCGGCATCGGCAAAGGCGTCTTTGCCTTTCTTTTGATAGTGCACGCGCAGGGCGTTGCCCTCCAGTTGTTCAATCTTGGTTACGCCCGATTGCAATGCAAATTGCACACCGCGCTGTTCCAACTGCTTGCGAAGACGTTTAGCAATGTCGCTATCAAGAGCAGGAAGGCATTCTTTAAGAAATTCAACCACCGTTACTTCGCAGCCAAAACTGCGGTAGATGCTGGCAAATTCCATACCAATAACACCCGCACCAATGATGCACAGACTGTGTGGAACATGGTCAAGGCAGAGCAGTTCGGTAGAAGTTATCACGCCATTGAGTTGCGCGCCCTCAACCGGCAGCACCTTAGCCGACGAGCCAGAAGCGATAATAATATTATCGGCCGTGTATTCTTCGCCGTTGCACACCACCGTTTTGTTGGCAGTAAAGCGAGCTTCGCCCCTTACAAAGGTGATACCAGGCATAGCCATGAGCTGCTCAATGCCTTGGCGCAACTTCTCGGTAACTTCCTCTTTACGAGCAACAACAGCCTGCATATCAATATCAAAGGCAGCATTTTCAAGTTTTACGCCATATTGAGCAGCCTCTCTCACGGTGTCGGCCACTTCAGCATGTTTGCAAAGCGTCTTAGTAGGGATGCATCCGCTGTTAAGACAAGTACCTCCCGGCTGGTCTTTCTCAAACACAGCCACAGTTAGGCCCTTGCGTGCTGCATGTTCGGCAGTGCGATAGCCACCTGGTCCACTACCGATAATCAAGATATCAAACTTGTTCATCTAGGCTTTGTTTATAGGTGGTTATAGGTTGTTTGGCAGCCAGCACATCGTCAACGCGCCCGATAGGCGTGTTCAAAGGAGCATCTTTGAGACGTTGTGGGTCGGTTTCTGCATATTTAGCAATGAGCCTCATCACCTCAATAAAGCTGTCGATAGTGGTTTTGCTTTCGGTTTCTGTGGGTTCTATCATCATTGCCTCGTGGAAAAGCAAGGGGAAATAGATGGTTGGGGCATGATAGCCAAAGTCTAACAGAGCCTTAGCCACGTCCATTGTGCGTATGCCAGTATCTTTGTTTTTAAGACCATCAAACACAAATTCGTGTTTGCAGAGCACGTCGATGGGCAGGTCGTACACATCTTTGAGCGACTCTTTGATGTAGTTGGCGTTCAAGGTGGCCAGTTTTCCCACATTCTTAAGATTTTCTTTACCCAGCGTTAGGATGTAAGTTAGGGCGCGCATCAGCACAGCAAAGTTGCCAAAGAAGGTGCCCACATTCATCGTTGGCGCATCGGGCGCAAAGCCAAAGGCATTTTCTACAATCTCGTAGCGTTCGCCATTGCGCACCACATGTGGCGAGGGCAGGAATTTTTCCAAGCCTTTGCACACGCCAACAGGGCCAGCACCGGGGCCACCACCGCCGTGAGGCGTTGAGAAAGTTTTGTGTAAATTGATGTGCATCACGTCGAAACCCATGTCGCCGGGGCGGCATTCGCCCAGCAAGGGGTTAAGGTTAGCCCCATCGTAGTACATCAGTCCGCCACAATCGTGTACCATTTTGGTAATGGTGGGTATGTCTTTCTCGAACAATCCCAAGGTATTGGGGTTGGTCATCATCATGGCAGCCACATCGTCGCCCAGCAATTGTTTCAGATGTTCGGTGTCGACAGTACCCTCGGGGGTACTTTTCACCTCCACAACATCCAGTCCGCACACGGCAGCCGAAGCAGGATTGGTGCCATGAGCCGAGTCGGGAACAATCACTTTGGTGCGTTTCGTATCGTTGTTTGCCTGATGATAGGCGCGTATAATCATCAAACCCGTGAACTCACCCTGTGCGCCGGCAAAGGGATTGAGGGTAAACTCGTGCAAACCCGATATTTCGGAGAGTGCCCTTTGCAGTTGGTACAGTGCGGCCAACGCGCTTGGCAGGTGTCGGCAGGCTGTGCAGGGTGCAAACCAGCGAAGGCTGGCATACCCGCAACCTCTTCGTTGATAACGGGATTATACTTCATTGTGCAGCTACCCAAGGGATAGAATCCATTGTCTACGCCGAAGTTGTTGCCGCTGTGGTTGGTGTAATGTCTCACAACGGTTACTTCGTCGCATTCGGGCAGTTGCGCATCGTTGGCCCTTTTCAGTTCATTAGTTATAGGATAGTTCCCGAAAGGGTTGTCTGGCAAGTGAAAGCCGCGGCATCCAGGTCGCGAAAGCTCGAATATCAGTTTGCCATATAGTTTGTTATTCATCTTGTTTTCGGGTTTATTGGGTTACTAAACTTACCAGAAGGTCAACCTCTTCTTTGGTTCTTTTCTCTGTTACGGCCAGCATCAGCATATCATCGGCCATCTTAATCCCGCCCAAAATACCGTTGTCGAGCAAACGTTGTTGCAATTGGTCGAGGTCACCGCCAACATATTTTACGCAGAATTCGTTGAAGAAAGGCTGATTGAATGCAGGTTTAAACTTACCCGATTCGATGAGTTTGTGGTATAGATAGTGTGCACCATCCACCGACCTTTGTGCGGCTTCTTTCACACCTTCTTTACCCATCACGCTGAGATAGATGGTTGCCCACAAGGCCATCAAACTTTGGTTAGAACAGATATTCGATGTAGCTTTTTCGCGGCGGATGTGCTGTTCGCGTGCTTGCAAGGTGAGCACGAAGACGCGTTGTCCGCGGTTGTCTCGTGTTTGGCCCACAATTCGTCCAGGCATTTTGCGCATAAGCTTCTCGGTACAGCATAGATAGCCCACCGAAGGACCGCCGAATTGCATGGGCAAGCCCAGCGACTGGCCGTCGCCCACAGCGATATCGGCCCCCAGTTCGCCAGGCGATTTCAGCAAAGTGAGGTCGGCCGCAACACTGTTCATAACGAAGAGCGCCTTTTGTTGGTGGCAGTCATCAGCAAAACCATCATAGTTTTCAATGATGCCGTACTTATTAGGTTGCTGCACAATCATGCCAGCCACGCCCCCTTGTTGCAATTTTTCTTGCATGGCGGTGCGCGATGTGATGCCGTCTTCGGCAGGAACCACCTCAATTTGCACGCCTTGAAAATGGGTATAGGTGCGTATTACGGCCAAAATCTTGTCGTCGACGGTTTCGGAAACCAGCACCTTATTGGCTTTTTTGCCCGATGCAACAGCCATAATAGCTGCTTCGGCAGTGGCAGTACTACCATCGTACATCGACGCATTGGCAATGGGAAGGCCAGTAAGTTCGGCCATCATGCTTTGAAATTCGAAGATGTAGTGCAGTGTGCCTTGCGATATTTCGGCCTGATAAGGCGTGTAGCTAGTGAGAAACTCGGAGCGCGAAACGAGGTATGGCACGATAGACGGCGTGTAATGGTCGTACACACCGCCACCAGCAAACACCGTTAGCTGCTTATTTTGCTTCCCCAAGTTACCAAAGAGGTTTCTTATTTCTATTTCGCTCTTTGCACTGGGCAGGTCGTAGTCGCGTCGGAAGCGTATTTCTTCGGGTACCTCTGCAAAGAGTGCGTCTAGCGAAGGCACACCGATTTTATCAAGCATCAGCTTGATATCTTCTTCCGTATGCGGAAAAAACTTATATTGCATAGCGTTAGGATTATTGGGGGCTTACTTGTTGCAGAATGCTTCGTAGGCTTTGGCGTCCATCAGACTGTCCAATTCGGTGGTGTCGGCCAGTTTCACCTTCATAATCCAGTTTGCAAATGCATCCTTATTAATCAGTTCGGGTTCGTCTTCGAGTGCCTCATTGGTTTCTACCACCACACCGCTAACGGGCGAAGTGAGGTCGCTGGCAGCCTTAACGCTTTCTACTGCGCCGAAGTCTTCGCCAGCTTCAATTTCGTCGTCCACTTCTGGAAGGTCAACATATACCACATTTCCCAATGCGTTTTGCGCATAGTCGGTGATGCCAATGTATGCAAATTCTCCCTCTACACGTACATATTCGTGCGACTCGCTATAATAGAGTCCTTCAATAAATTTAGCCATAGTGTTGTATTTTAAGTTTTTTAGTTATTGAGTTTTTGGAAAGGAGTTGAGGGGGATGATAAAGGAGTTTAAGGAGTTTAAGGAGTTAAGCCAAATGCTTAATTGCAGAGCGGACGGAAATCCTTGTCAATTCGTTAACTGGTAAACCAGTCAACTTGTAAACTGATCAACTTGTAAACTGGTCAACTCGTCAACTCGTCAACTCGTCAACTGGTTAACTCGTTAACAGGTTAACTTGTCAACTAATAAGACATACCACTCCCCTCTCCCCTTGGAGAGGGGTTGGGGGGGAGGCCTTATCAACCCATCAACTTGATGTTTTACTTCTTATAATGCTTATCGTAAAAGCGTTTTTTAACCACTGTTCCGGGGAACGTTTTTTTGCGAATTTGTATTTCAAGTTCGTTGCCAAGTTTAGCGTATTGGCTATCAACGAGAGCCATACACACGCTCTTGTCTACCGAGATGCAGTGGTATCCAGTGGTAACTTCGCCCACTTTAACGCCGTCTTTCACCACGTCGTAGCCGTGTCTAGGTATAGCTTTATCTTTCAATTCAATGCCCACCACCTTCTTTTCTACGCCGTCGGCCTTTTGTTTTGCCACAGCCTCTTTGCCGATAAACTCTTCTTTATCGAGTTTACAGAACATGCTAAAGCCAGCCATTACAGGCGAAATATCGTTGCTTAGTTCGTCGCCGTAGAGCGGCAAGCCCACTTCGAAGCGCAGGGTGTCGCGACAACCTAGACCGCAAGGCACGCAGCGTTTGCTTGCCATCAGCTTATCCCACTGTTCGACGATAAATTCGTGTGGTCCATAAATTTCAAAACCATCTTCTCCGGTGTATCCAGTGCGGCTCACAACGATGTTGCGACCCTCTTGTGCGATGGTCTTAGCAGTATAAAACTCTAGTTCTTTGCAAGCCAATCCCAGCACTTCTTCCATCACTTGTTCGGCTTCAGGCCCCTGAACAGCCAATTGTGCGTAGTAATCCGAGCAGTGGTCTATGGCCACATCATAGCCTTCGGCATTCTGTCTCATCCAATCCACGTCCTTATCGATGTTTGCGGCATTGATAACGAGGAAGAATTCGTTTTCGCCAAGCTTATAAACCAACAAGTCGTCTACCGTTCCACCATTGGGATAAAGCATCATTCCGTAGAACACTTTTCCATCAGGAGCGCCAGCGATGTCGTTGGTAAAGATGTGGTTTACGTATTTTTCGGCATCGTTTCCCGTGATATAAACTTCGCCCATGTGCGACACATCAAACACGCCGCAATGGTTGCGCACTGCGTTATGTTCGTCGGTAATAGACGAATACTGTATGGGCATATCGTAGCCCGCAAAAGGTTGCATCAGTGCACCTAGTGCAACGTGCCTATCGTGTAGGCAAGTCTTCTTATATTCCATGTTGTTTAGGACGTTTATATGATAAGTTTGATAAAGTCTTCCTTGCTCAGGTTCATGATGATATCGTCTACCTATCGGGTAAAGCTTGCCTAATGGCCTCTTCGGTGTAGGGGATGTTCTTGAGTTTGGCCAACAATCGGTTGTCGATGTCTCCCGTTAAAAAGAAGTCGCCCATGATGTTCACCTGCTTCACAATATTATTTTTCATCTCAATTCTCACCTCAAACTCTCCCACATTCTCAATTCTTTTTTTCTTAATCGAGGTATATCGTGGATTGTTTCCGTAGATAAATTCGGGTGTAAGATATTCTTTTTCTATCTCTTCAATGGCCAGCACATCGTCTTGACTTAGCTTGTGCGTGTCGTTACAAAGTTCCTGTCGCACAAAGTTCTTGAATTGAGGCAACGTGATATTGGTGTGGTCTTTGAGTAAGGCTATATGTTGCCTCACGCTTTGCACGCCTTTGCTCACCAATTTAGCATTTGTGGGTGTGATACTGCCCACCATGTGCTGCATATTGGTGTCGTAGAGCATTGTTCCGTGCACGATACTTCGTCCTGGAACGTGATAGAAAGCCGTGCCCGATACCTTTTTTCCATGAATCAAGATATCGTTTCGCCCACTTGCTTCGGCCTCAACACCCAGTTTTCTCAACGTATTTGTCACCATTTTGAGGTAACGACAGAAGGTGAGACTCACGTTATCGTCTTTCGTTATGTAGGAAAACATCACGTTACTCATATCAGCATAGACACATCCGCCTCCGCTTTTACGCCTGAATGCTTGAATGTTATGCTTTCTACAGTAGTCTAGGTTCACCTCGTTTTCTATGAGTTGGTTTCTCCCAAACAACACCGTTGGTTCCACCTGCCACATAAAAAAGCATTCGTCAAGGTCGAGTTTTCGAGCCACAAATTCCTCCATGGCCAGGTAAAACGTGATTTGTCGTGTGTGGTTGATAGGCAATTCAATGTATATCATCTGTGGTAGTGTAGCAATTTAGGTGACTTAGGTTTGTATCCTTTCGGCTTTTGCCGTTGGGTTAGTGCGCACCTGCGATGCGCTTTGTGCTCGGTTGGCTGCTTGGTTCACGGCATCTGCTGTTGCGCCTTCCAGTGTTCGATGGCAAAAGTACAACAAAATTGACAGAACAACGAAACTTTTTGGGGGCTATTCTGCGCCCATCCCTAAAGATTTAACATTTTATTAGTGTTCCTTCACACTATCCACCAACGTAGCGAACTAAGCTATTTTTGGCTTGTTGACGTGTTAATGTGTTAGCAGGTTACAACTTTTCGGTTTTGTATCTTCCACAGATTACAAGTTGAAAGATTTAATGCACAATGCGTTACTTGTTGTTTGATACCTTGTATTCATCGCCCCACTTCACATTGTTGCTATCGCTGAAACACTAAAGGGCCTACAATGTGAGGTGGATAGAGGAGAGTGGAGTGAACTACAATCATCGTTTATAGGTTATTCGCATGGCCATCTGCGTTGAAATCGCTGTTTTGGTTGTGTTTTCTTCCATAAAGTTGGTTGTTATTTGGGGCAATGAGGCCACATCGACTATGCGTTTTACCTATTTCAGAAATATTTTACTTACCTTTGAAGGCATGTTCTGTTAGTCTGCAATGTGTAAACGCATTATAAAAGGCTTCATCGAATCGCGCTAAATCCTCAATTCCACAAGTTAGCTATGGCAACAATCAATCCGTTCGGCCGCCCCATGTACATCATGTTAAAGCCGGCAGGTTCGCTTTGCAACCTTCGTTGCGAGTATTGTTATTATCTCGAGAAACAACAATTATACACTAATTGCCCCAATCATATCATCTCCGACCAGATGTTGGAGAAGTTCATCCGCGAGTACATCGAGGCGCAAACCACGCCCGAAGTGCTCTTTACATGGCATGGTGGCGAAACGTTGATGCGCCCAATATCTTTTTATAAGCGTGCATTGCAGTTGCAACGCACCTACGCTCGCGGCCGACAGGTGGATAATTGCATACAAACTAATGGCACGTTGCTTAACGATGAGTGGTGCCAATTCTTTAAGGAGAACAACTTTCTAGTGGGTGTTTCTATCGACGGACCGCAAGAGTTTCACGACGAATATCGCAAAACGGCATCGGGCAAACCTTCGTTTCACAAGGTGATGCAGGGCATAAGGCTACTTAATAAGCATGGTGTGGAATGGAACGCACTGGCCGTGGTGAACGATTTTAATGCCGATTATCCACTGGATTTTTACCATTTCTTTAAGGAGATAAAGTGCCGTTACATTCAGTTTACGCCCATTGTAGAACGTATTGTAATGCGCAACGACGGACTGAAACTTGCACCAGGCATGTACGAAGGTGGCCAGTTGGCCGACTTTTCGGTAACACCCGAACAGTGGGGCAACTTTCTTTGCACCATCTTCGACGAGTGGGTGCGCAATGATGTGGGCGAATATTACGTGCAACTATTCGATGCCACGCTGGCCAACTGGGTGGGTGTGGCTCCGGGTGTGTGCACCATGGCGGCCGAATGTGGGCATGCGGGCGTGATGGAATTTAACGGCGACGTGTATGCTTGCGACCATTTTGTGTATCCAGAGTATAAGCTTGGCAATCTGAAAGACAAGACCATCTACGAGATGATGCACTCGCCACGACAGAAGGAGTTTGCCAAATTGAAGAACGCGCTTTTGCCTCAGCAGTGTAAGGAGTGTCGTTTCCGCTTTGCTTGTCATGGCGAATGTCCCAAAAATCGTTTTGTTCGCGACCGCTATAACCAACCTGGCCTTAACTATCTTTGCAAGGGTTATTACCAGTTTTTTGAGCATGCCGCCCCTTATTTCGAGTTTATGAAACGCGAATTGCAGGCGCAACGCCCACCGGCTAACATCATGGAGGAGATTAGGAAGGGGCAAAAATTAGGACTAGGTTAGGTTGACTAGTCCGACAAGTCCGACAAGTCTGATATTCTTAAGATAGTATTAAAACCTTTATTGCGATGAAGAAAATAGCTTTTATATTGTTGCTTTTAATGGGCAAAACCGCCTTGGGTTATGCCCAAGACATTGACGAATACTATACCAAAGAGATTAGTACACGTGGCATAAAGCAAATAACGGAAAAATCGTTACGCGGGTGGAAAACAGTGAGCCATTACGACGAACAAGGATATTTACGGCTCGTTGAATATTTTAAAAGGGGGCGTAAACGGTCGGAGGAGACGTATGACTACACCATAACCGACTCGCTTCTAGAGGTGAGAACACTATCGGGGCAGAAGAAAGGCAGCCCTGTTCGTTGTATTGATAAGTACTTTTACGATGAGCAGGGGCGGTGTCGTAGGCAGGAAAGGCGTTTAATGGGTTCAGGCAAGTCTGTTTGGTTCATGGCTGTAGAGGATAGTTTCGTCTACAATGGCCCCCAGCTAATGGCTTATACCCGATACCTTTCAACGGGAAAGGTGGATAAGAGGTTTGTTTACACCTACGATGCACAAGGCCGAAAGACAATGATGAAGAGTATATATCCGGATGGTAACACAACATATCACCAGTTTAGGTATAACGATAAGGGGCAATTGACGGATTATATACGCGAATCTAGCGACCCAAACGACTGTTTTTCGTGTGTACCTCTGTGGTCGGAAAGCAAACACAACAAGGTGCATGAGCGGTATTGCAACTTCGATAAGCATGGCAATTGGACCAAGCACTATTTCATAACAGAGCGCAGTAAGGTGTTGTGGTCTAAACGCAAGCTGGTGTATTGGCATTAAGGGGTGGGGTGTGCGTTGGCAGAATGCTGTTAGTTTGTAGTGAATCATTTACGTTGTCTGTCCACACACATTATACACCTTATTATATATAGGCTGCATTTGTATTAGAAAAGGTATGATGTGGGAATTTGAAAGGAGGACACCCTAAGTGCATTTTGTTAGGCTATGGCATACCACCATTCACCCTTCTCGCGTGGCTTGATGCGGGTTGAGAGTAACAACGAATAGCCGTTGAAGTGATATAGCTATCTGGAAATGCAGTTACAGCTGACATGTTGCAATACAGATAACAAAAGCGCAGTCTTAACCCTAAGACTGCGCTTTTCTTATACATTGCTTTAAAGGCATGTTGTACCCCCGTTCTTACTTGGAAAGAAAGGAGGTGGAAAGGCCGTTTACTCCAAACTTTCTGCCTTTAAGTTGGTTATCTTACTCTTAAACGCACCTGCTTGCTGCAAGGGGAACACCAACGTGCTGATGTAATACATATCGCCGCGCTTGCCAAAATTCATCTTTCGTACGGGCAAATCGCTCACAAGGCGGTTGTTGATGTAAAGAGACGTTTTCTCTTTGTCGCCGACAACGGCCATGCGAACCTTTTCGCCAGGAAACAACTGGTAGTCGAACGTGTAGAGATAGCCGTCGCGCGAGAAACCAATCTTGCCTGCAACGGGGTCGGAGAGATAAAAATGCGTGTCGCCAAACGAGAACAACACCGTGCCCTTTTCTTCTTGTTGCGCCTCGATGTCGAAACTAACACGATAGTTCCAGCCTATTTGCGGTATGTTTTGCACGGCACCTGGGGCAACGGTTGCCTCTTCCAGCACCACTCCAGCAGGATAATAACCCGCGTAGTTCAAACCAGGAGCCTCGCTCAAAGTCTGCAATTTACCCAAAAACTCTTCATAATTAAAGCTAGGTTTGGCGCCTGTCCACATCTTGGTGGCCATTGTTTGCAGCGCGGGCAGCACGCGATAATGCACATCCTTGTCGCTGATGCCATTGCCCACGATGTCGTTCCACACGGCAAACGCGCCTCCCTCTATTTGTTTATGGCGTTCGGGAAACTTCATTCCGTTGATATTGGCGGGTGTCCACTCGTCGTAAAGCTTCTTCGTGTTGAGGTAATCGTAGTAATAGCCGGCCTTCGGCACGATGTAAACCTGACCATCGGGGATGCTCACAAGGTTATATCCCAACTTTATCATCTCGTCGGGCTTGGAGTAATCGTTAGACCACGAGAACATCAACACATCTTTCACCTTGATGGGCGTTGTACCTTTGGCGTGCGTTTGTTGACCCCACACCACCGCCTTACGGTTGTATTTCTCCACCAAACGGATATAATGGTCGGTGAAAGCGCGGAACTTCTCCACCACATTTTGGTCTTTGTTCGAGTATTCGTCTGTTCCCACATGCACATATTTACCACGGAACACAGGATTTTTGCCTTCTAGATATTCGGTAAACACCGAGTCGCAGAAGGTAATAGTGTTAGGATTGAGCAAGTCAAGATGGTCGGGCGGATAATCCTTGCTCACCAAGTCGGGGCGAAAACGTGTCAAAGCCAAGCAGTGTGCAGGCACATCAATCTCGGGAAGTATCTCTACGCCCACGCTGTCGGCCAGCTCTTGCAGGGCAATAAAGTCTTTTTTGGTGTAATGACCGTCGCGAGCCGTGAGTCCAGGGAACCAATTACTCTCCATACGGAAAGCAGCAGGTGTGCGACTCCAGTCGCCATTATAGAACCAATGGAAAGCATTATCGTTGAGATGGATGTGAAACACATTCATCTTATAATAAGCCATCATGCGCACATACTGGCGAAGCATATCCATCGAGAAGAACTTTCGACCGCAATCAAGCATAAAACCGCGGAACGGATAGTCGGGCATGTCATTGATAAATCCACATGGCAGCGCATGTTTTTCGTTCTGTTCGGCCAGTTGCAGCAGTGTTCTCGTACCCCAATAAAGTCCCTTGCGATTGGCAGCAGCAATATTAACCTGCCCCGTTATGGCCATGGTGTAGCCCTCTTCGCCTAGCGTTTTAGCCCCTTTAAGCGATAAAACGATGTCGCCTTTCTTGGCTTTTCCTTGGCTTACAGAAAGCGTAGTGCCGAACATCAGTCGATAGTCGTCGACCAATTGCTGCGCAACTTGTCTTTCTTCAGCACCATTGCACACGATGCGCCCCGAGAGAGCCAGTTCGCCCTCAGCCCCTTTCCATTGCTTAACCTCTGGAATGGTGAACGGTTTTTTGTTAATGGCGAATGCGGATAAGGCCGTGTTTGCCACTAGAAGTAATAACAGTAAAAGTTTCTTTTTCATTATTTCTTTTATGCTTTGTAAAATGCGATGAAGCTACTTGTCCCCTTGCTGCAGTGGCTAAGTAGGTGTTTGCTAAATGTTCTTTTGCTACAAAGATACGTTTATTTTCTCGCATTGCCATCTGTTTAGTGGCGAATTTAAAAGCTAGACGGATAAAATGGTGATGCAGGCGCAGAATAGGTGCTATAAGCCAGAATTGGTTCTCAATTTCAGGTTGTTTAATAAAACACAATTTCACCTACTACCCCATTCTAAACAAGAAATAGTCCTTACTCACTTGACTTTTGTGAACTTTTAGAAATTACAGGCCATTAGTGTTTAAATTTCTCTGCGTAGCGTTTCCCATTCGCATTGATATATAACACATAACGTCCTCGTGGAAGCGTACCATACTCTATCTCTTGTATATGCGTTTTGCCTTGTGCGTCCTTTCGTTCTGAAGTTTTGTAAACAATGCCAGCATTATCCGAGAGGATAAGCCGAACGTGGGTTTCTCGCTCCAAATTGTAAGTCAGACGTATCGTTTTGCGTTCACTGTCTACCAAGACCTTATAGTCAAGATCCTCATCGTTATCTGCGAGCGCGTGACCATTGGTCTCTTGTTGGGTTACAGCATTACGGATTAGCGTATTTGTATTGTCATCGGTTAGACATTCCTGTTCGCGAGGCGAATAATAAAATGCTGTGGTAAACAAAGGTGCTTGACTCTGCGTGCCACCCGTAACGTAAGCTTCTAGTATAGGATAACGCCACCCAGCCACATACCAGCGGTAAACGTTTTCGACAAGTACACCCTTGTTGTTGGCCAAATGCCAGCGAATGCTGTCGGGTGTAAAGTGTGGCAGGCTGTCGCCAGGCATTCTCGCTGGACTATTAATCGTGCAGACCTGTCGTTGAGTATGCAGTCGCAACACGTTGCGTAGTGTGTCGCCTTCTGGCAATACCATTGTTGGGCACAGCTTTGCCCAAGTTTTATAATCACCTAGTTTTCTCACATTCCATCGTTCGCCATATAGTCCACAGCCATGATACAGTCCCGAAAGGCTATCACCAGCGTGCATGGGGAACTTTAACCACAGCTCGGGTAGGTCGTAATCTATCTTTGCCAAATGGTTTTCAAACCCCATAATAAGCAAGCTGTCGCCCTTTTGTTCGAAGAAATAGCGAGTGCCATGCTCCAATCGGCTAACCATGGCATTGTTTGGTCCCTTTCCATAGCGGCAAGTATAGCGTTCGTTGGCCGCTTGCGTTTGAGACAAGTCGCATACACTATCGTTAAGCAGGCTAGACACATTGCCCACCAGCAGCTGCTTTCCCGTCATCCTGTCGCCCACGCGGTAGGCGTTGCGTATTTTCTCTACCGCATTAAACCCTTGGGCATGCACCATTATCCCGTAGGAACATTGAATGAATGCTGCCAAGACGATGTGCAGAAATCGTTGTCTATTCATAAGTATAGTTTTGAATTCCATTGTTTCTATTATTTAGGAGATTCTACCTGGGCTTATCTATAGCACCCCTCAATATTGGTAATAGTATCAAACATCAGAATGATTCTAGGATGAAATAGTCATTCTTTTCGATGCAGATTACATAGTTGGCATAATCTCTTACGCTCACTTCTATATATCCAGGCCGAACATCGAACCTGCTAGCCGGTTGTCTCGGTTGATAAAATCGTCTGTCCCCATATATGATTCTTTTATATTTCTTTTGCCTAGGATGTGGTGTGGCTATATCCCATGGGTCTACATAGTATATCTTGTCGGGATCAGACAGATCCAGCACAAAATTAAGTTCTGTCGATTCGTATATGGGAACGCGTATAACATCGATGTCTGATTTCTTGGGCGCAGTCGCACCACTGTCTCTAATTGTTACCTACGCAGCCCCCGTAAACCAAGGTCTATAAATTAGCAGTACCTTATTTGTTTTCGGTATTTTATATCTCTTTGTTCTTTGCCAAACACATGAGGTAGTGAGGCAAACGATTACAAGTAGATAGAACAATATTTTCTTCATCTTCTTTATGTTTTTAAGGTGAACGAGCACCAAATTTGTATATTTTACTTATCAACTAACCTTTAGACTAAAATGCAGATTATGCCCAATCATACTTTAAGCAAGCTTGGCGTTGTTCATGGCTTAACGAAGATGTCCTTTTTCCCATGCACACGTACTTTCTTCTTAATCGGTATTTCCTGCTCGTTTAGTTTCAGCAACAAATAGTCGAGCATTGAACCTTTATAGCCAGAATTCTTAGCTATCTTGTAGCGCAACGGCAGTTCACCTGGGAAAAATGCAATGATTGTTCTTGGTCCACTTTCACGAAAACTTTCAATTGCAAGCTTCAGCTGTTCTTCATACGTACGGTCAATATCTTGTAGAGCATAGCAAATAGGCATCCGTACCATATTTTGTTGAAAGTAGCTTTTAAGTTTACTTACCGCTTCCTCGTGTTGTGGTTGGGGCATTTCCCCACCAGCCTTTTTAACACTTAGTACATATCCTAAGCTGTCTATATTTAGCCATAAAGTCAAGCGTTGATTGTGTTCTAACATTTCTCGTACAGTATTTAGTCCCAAAACTGTCAACACCACTCGCCCGAATATCCTACAACTGCGAAAACCACAATCATTATCAATCGCTACCTGCCCAAGACATGGTAGATAGAATGAAAGGAGAAATACAATAATTTTTGTTCTCATATTATCGATGTCTTATTTATTATATGTGTCTAATACAATTTTCCGTAAAGAATAAGGACTGACTGTAGTGTGTAGATGATAGCATGCGCAGGGGATCA
This sequence comes from Hoylesella shahii DSM 15611 = JCM 12083, assembly GCF_000613445.1. Taxonomy (GTDB): domain Bacteria; phylum Bacteroidota; class Bacteroidia; order Bacteroidales; family Bacteroidaceae; genus Prevotella; species Prevotella shahii. The sequence continues at coordinate 63,502 of NZ_BAIZ01000006.1, read as the reverse complement.
TGCTGGAAGTCGTGGTCGATGTGGGTGATACCGCGTGTTATCATTCTTATCATCCTTTGTCTTACCCCTACTTATTTTCTTCTTTATCGGAATTTTCTGTTCGTTTAGTTTCAACAACAAATAATCGAACTTTGAACCCTTATAGCCACGGAACTTATCAAATTCATAAGAAGTCAACAATTCTCCGGGAAAGTACACCATGGTGAATTTATTTTTAGATTCTAGGAAATCCTCTAATGCGTTTTTTAGTTGTTCCTCATACGTAAGTCCGTTATCCTCAAACGCATAGCAAATTGGAAACTGCACCGCATGTCGTTTAAAATATGCTCTAAGGCTATCCACCATTAAGCCAAGTTGCGGTTCAGGCATTTTTCCCCTACCCTTTTGAACACTTATTACATAACCTAAACTGTCTACATTCAGCCACAGGCCAATGCTCTGCTCAGAGTCTATCATATTTTGTATCTTATCCGAGCCGAATACTTCCAGCATCATTCGCCCAAAGACTCTATAACTCCGAAAAATACAATCAAGGTCAACAGCAACTTGCCCAAGGCATGGCAGATTGACCAAAAGGAGAAATGCAACAATCATTGTTCTCATATAGTTGTTGATGTTTTATTTATAAGTGCTTAATTCTAGTTTTAAATTTCATGTTCTATTCCTTTCATAAATCATTCGATAGTGCGTCGTATTTGGGAGCAGCCGTATCAATGCCTAACAGAGTTTATCCAGTCATACTTCTCTATTCCTGGTTGTATACCATAAAAGCCCAAGCTGTTTCTTTCGAAAAGATACTTTTTCTTGTTGTCAACACCTTTATATATGTAATTTTTAGGTGTCACTTTAATGTCATAACGTTCAATGAGTCTTTTGTCAAAACCTGCTTGCCCTCGTTGCTTCAACAAGATGTCTTTATGGTGGACAAACATCGTTTTCATTTTTAGTATTTCAGAAATGATATTCGTTTTATCGACGAAATCTTTTTCATGAATAAGTCCCATCATCACACAAGATTTAGGCGTCTTAATATAGAAAGTTTTAAATCTGGTTTCTTCTATGTAAATACAACTATATTCCAATATCGTATCATTATAAATTACCCTATCATATGTCCTTGCCGGCCAGTCTGGGCCGCTCTTTGTAATAGGGGCATTAATCTTATACATTTCCAATTCTAAATGTTGATACCAGACATTCTCTTTCGTTCTAACGTAGTGTTTAGGGGAGGTTGGGTCGTCTGAAGGCACAACATCTATTCTGTTCGCCGTCCTCTTAACGTATACGAAAGGCTTGCGGAGTGGCCTGCCCTCTCCTCTCATCTTAAATTCATTGAAAGTCTGGTAACGTTGATAGCCTTTAAATGGGTCTGCCACTCCTTTGCTTTGTTTGTCTAGTTTTCCCTGTTTTACATCCTTAACACAGGGGTTGACAAAATTTCCCTCCGCAGCAATTAAGTTCATCACTGATGTGCACCATAGGGCTATTAGTACAACAACCACAGTCTTTGTACATGTGGGGGATAGTCTAGTAAAATTCTTGTTTGACATAATCATTCCCTTTCTTATTTCATCTTAATACCTGAATATTGGTAATTTGGAAAAGAGGTCCATGTTTTTCCAATTAATACCTTTATCTTTATCAATCGTAACATTTGAGATTGGTTTAAACAAGTCACCTTTCTCAGAGATAATATAATTATTAAACTGATATTCCGGATCCATCCTGTACGGGATTGGCATTTCATTAAGGTAATTGCTACCATCATACTTATAGCCTGCCCGCAGAGGGTGTCCTGAAGCAATAACAGTAGATGAAGTTTGTCGTGCCATATTCTCAACCAATTCATATCCGCGTCCAGAAACATTGCCGACATTGCAAGCACCAATAAACACGAAATGTCCACTGAGTCCTCCACGCAAACTAGAGAAATCCGTTTCAGGGGTTATAATATCTGTACCAATATAGAAACTAGCAGGACTATTAAAGCTACCCCCCGAACCATGACTGTTTAGTGTATAGGTTTCTGTTGTGGTATGCATGTTTCTCAATGCAGTCATTGCATTAGCAAAGTCCTGCATGTTGTCAACGCGCATTAATGGAACTCCCGCGGATTTAGCTTCGTTGTAATCGTACCATATAGCTCCTTCTTCTCGCCCTAAATTTGTTGGGAAGACTGCAATCACTCCATAATGCATGTATTGTTTTATAGTGTTGTCAAAATCAAATGCGCCATCTGGGTCTATCCGATTTATAGGATTATCATGGCAGTAAGCATACGGCGAAATCCCATAATACTTCTCGGCCAAAGGGTCAATGCTAGTCCATCGTCCTAGTGCGGCATCGTATTGGCGTGCGCCATAGTCGTAAAGGTTTAGGCCGTGGATGCGGTCTAACTCTTTCCCGTTATACTTATAGCGTTGGGTTGCACCTTGGGTGCTTTCAGCCATTAAAGCACCGAAAGGGTAGTAGTGGTTCATCTGTTCGCCAAAGCCGTCGTCACGAACAACAAGGCGGTTGTTGCCCAGATAGTCTTTAACATAATAATGAAAGGTGGGGGCAGATGTTGCCGTGCTGTCGGCGAAGGTTATGTAGCCAACATCAATCGGTACGTAGGCCAGCTTACCATTCTCGTAAACCGCGCTGCCGCAATAGTCGATGCTGTTGCGTGCCATATATGGTTGTTGGGCTTGTGAAGAAACGTTGCCGTGCATCACCTGTGTAACGGGCATGCTCTCGGAATACGAGGCTATGGCATAGCTGGTGCGTAGCTTGTTACCATCGGCATCGTAGAGGTAAGCAATGCTGCTACCATCGTCGAAACGTACTTCTTGCGGTAAGTTTTGTGTATTGTAGCTTATTTTGCGGATGTGCTTGTTTAAGTCGGCAGTCATGTTGCCATTGGCGTCGTAGGTGTACTCCTCTGGTTGGTCTGCTCCATCCGCAAAGTGTAGGGCATTTGTGAAAGCGGGGTCGGTGCAGGGGTCGGTGGCTTTGAGCAGCTGGTTGCCATCGTATTCCATTGAGATGCGGTCTATAGGTCCATAGGTATCGTAGTCGCAAAGGCCATTGCGCTGCAACTTGAGCAGGTTTCCTTGCAAATCATACTCATAGTTGGTGTTGTAGTTGTGGTCTGGGCTATCACTATCTTTATATTTAACCCTTTTCAGACGCGAAAGGCCATCATAACAATAACTGAAACTACGCGTTATGTTACCTATACCCCAAAGGTAACCTCTCTGGGGTTTGCCCACAGAAGAAGAGTAGGCGCAGATGTTGCCATTATAACAAGGTGTAACGCTCCCCATAAAGACCTGTGTGGCATCTTCGTAGCAGATACGCTCTTCGAGTAAAGGAGAACAACGGCTAATTGGGCAAGATCTTATGTTGTAGTTAATTGCTTGTCCTAGTTCTGGTATATCTCCTATTGTTTCAGTACCAACTCTCCCCAGTTCGTCGTAATACACTTCGCGTAGCGTTTTCTTCTCAGCATTATTGAGACAGTAGGTAACTTTCTTCAGTCGGTCGGCATGGTCGTACTCATATTCGTAGCGTTGCGTTAGTGTAGGCATATTTGCTGTAATGTGAACCATAAGTTTGCTTACGAGTTTGTCGGTGAAGCTGTATTCATAACTCGTATCATCATATCCACCCCGCATGTTCGTGCGTATCTGACGAGTAAGCCTACCCTTTCGATCATAAACATTCATTTCACGCAAGAGACTGTCGCAACCAAAAACAGCAACTTCGCGCCCAGTTAACAGGCCTTGGGCACGCTGTGCACTAACTTTAAAACATGGGCTGTTAAACCCTTGTTGCTTGAGAAAGCTGTAATCATCGTAAAATTTTCTTATTGTTACGAGACTGTCGTTGCCCACGGCGCGCTCCACCACATAGGTATTACGTCCCAACGCATCGTATCGATAGAACGTTTTATGTCCTGTTCGACGTTGGTTTCCTGTTTGCGACATCACCATCCGGTCGGCAGCATCGTAGGCGTAGACAGTCTTCTCGCAGCCAGGCAATTGCTTTTCGATGCAGCGGTTGGTCTCGTCGTATAGATAACGAAAGGCAAACTTATTGATGCTGGGCTGCTTTTGGTACATGGGTTGCAACACGTAGCGAATGTTGCCACGTAGATCGTGTACAAAATAGACGTCGCTATACGTGTTTCCATCCACTCTACGCACCAGCAACTGTCGCCCCTCAGCATCGGCGAAAACATACTTTTCATTTCGGTCTTCATCGGTAAGTTTCTGTACTAACAATTGGTTGCTGGGAAAGAAACCCTCTTCTTTCAATGTACCAGTGGCTTCATCCACAGCGTACTTTTTGCAAGCTAGTACACCACTGCTTTTGTTGGTGTGGAAAGATGAGATTGAAGGATGCTCTGCCCACGCCTGTCCCGGGCCGATGTTTGCTGTTTTCCTTCCTTTCTGCCAAGATTCGTAAGTGCGCAGTTCAAATGGAGCTGTGTCTTCATGATAGACACCCATGTAGTCATTATTCATGTTAGCAGTTTCCACATAGTCTGCTGTGGTGGGTATGGGCAGCCAAATCTTGCTTTTTCTTCCCATAACATCATATTCAATCCTGTCGGCCAAATTGTTTTTGCTTGGCGTAACATGAAACTGCACATTCTGCACAGGTCGGCCAAGGCCATCAACGTACTGTATGTTGTCTAACCATCCGTCGCCGCTTTTTTTACACGCGCACTTGTCTTGACATAGTTTCGCGTATTGTCTTGCGCACAGCACTTCGTAAAAGGAGAACCAAGAAATACTGTAAGGAATAGCAACGTTGCCTGCCGATAAAATATAATATTGTGCCTAATCGTTTTCATTTTGCCTCCTGATTTTTGTAATGGTATTCGTACCTTTTCAGTGTATTCCAATCCGTATCATGTTCGCTGACCAATCGTCCAAAGGCATCGTATCTGTAAGAATAGGTATAGCCTCGTTGGTCAGTTCGACTTGTTATTTGCCCTCTTCCATCATAATTGAATGACATCACTTCCGCATCCTCTGGGTATATCCGTATGTCGTCAATTAGGTCGTTGTTCTCATTTATAATGTACTCTCCACCGGTAAATGGGGCGCACTTATACTGCCAATACCCATTGTGGTAAACTTGGTAATCGATAAAATACCGTTTCTTCGGATCAATGTCCAAACGTGCACGATACAGGCCACGATAACACCAATCGCTATGAAAACCACCATGGTAAATATTCTCCCCTCTTCCATGCTCAAACCCTTCATAGAAAACATTATTATAGCCTACAATGCGTGGTGGAAGTGGGGTTAAAATGGTATAATAGCAATTTACGTTTGCATGCACAGAACACCTACTTTCATCGAATTTTCCTTCTATACCAAGATATTCCACCTCAACATTCAACGTGTGTTTGCCTGCGAGTATGCGTCCCAATTTGGCGTAATATCTATCACTCTTCTGGGGATCGCGCCTAAAGTCGACAAGCAGATTCACTGTTTGATGGTCTACGCCGACAAACATAAGGAAGTTGTCTTTTTCACTCTCGGGGAAGAGCATTTCTACTTCCACCTCAGTTTCTTGTTCTGTAGTAAATTCCATTTCTTCTTTAGCGTATGGTCTACATTCAACAGCTAATCCCTTACATATGCGGTCTGCACGTTTTTCATATATCGTGTCCCTATTGTTCTGCATTTTAAAAATTGCCACAGGTTGCCTAGACCCCTTTTGCCAAAAGAACACCACGCGCCTACCTCCTTTACCGATGGCCTCACGGTAGTTGTTGTTAGCATCATAGTTGTTGAATTGTATTTCGGCCTCACCATACCGTTGCGGAACGGTTTCGCCGTCGAAACGTACAGGTTCGGTTTTGGAGTAAGGCAATTTGAACATTCCACGGTAAACTTTATCAAGCACGGGCCAGCTATTTTTAGTATTAAGTTTGAACGTATTTAACGTAGCGTCAACGAGTGAACCGTTTCTAAACGTAAACAGTTCGATGGGTACGCCCACCATGTGGCGTTTCACCATAGCATCATAAGTAGGCGTAGCTTTCATATCGTCTGCGAACGTTGTTACTTGTCGTAATTTATCGTTTGTTGGTAGGGTGGTAAGGGTTTCTTGTAAAACTCCACGAGGATTATATTTGTACTGGGTTTGTTTCACTATGCTATCACCATTCTCAAAGAACACTTCACGCCGTTTTGTCGGTAGCATTGTGTAAGTATATATCTTATAGCATACGCCTTCTCCATAAGATGGTCCATTGCCGCTTAGGCTATAAGAACCTGCAATCATTGCACGTACATAATTGTTCTTTGTTTGCTTTTTTCATAGTCTAACGTTTCTACATTCTTAAGTCTCCCCATACTGTCATAGCTTTGCTTCCGCAGCAATAGCCCTCTTTCTTGGCCCTTAAAAGCATGTTGTTCACGAGTTTCCATCCCATTCTGTATTGTGCATTCAAAGGACTCGTCCAAATGCCCATTGTCGAAATTTGAATAATGGTATCTTTGGTACGACCCATCGGCGTTTTCCTCTATAACATCGGTGTAGCCAACACTCGCACCTTGGCTATTGTTGGATGCAGGAAGTACAGAACAAGATGAGAAAACGGAAATTGTTCTCCAGGTTCCACTCTCGTAACCCCAAACCTTATAATTCCCATAGTAGTATCTAAACTGCCCACCGCAAACGCCACTTGACCTACCGGTCCTTGTCTTGCTATAATAATAGCGATGTAATAAAAATTCATCCTCGGACTTACCTGTAGACGAGGAAACGATTTCCTTGATACGTGCGCCACCAGCATACTTGTCTGAACCTTCATTATAACATCCTTCCCAACGTAACAAATTCAGATTTTTTGCATAAGTATGAGGCTCAAACACAAAACGTGTGTAGCCGCCAGTGGGATATGTTATTCTCGTTAGCTGGCCAATTGTAGCATAAGCAGGGTTAGCCTCTTTAATAATGTGGTAGTTTAATGCTATTCCCAAAAAAGCTCTTCCATTGTAGTAGCCCCAGTGGTCTGTTTTCTGAGAGTAATATGCAGGAAGTTCTTCTGGTCTGTTATAATCAAAATGGTAACTTAGTTCTACATCCTTAGTTCGTTTCCCGATTGCTTTTAATGTTCTTAATAGAAGACGGGACTGTCTATTTTCTTCGTATAGGAATTTGTATCCCATGTGCGTAGACTTATCGTGGGAAGTTATTGTTAAGCTGTCTAGTTTCATCCATTTTAGGAGTCCAAAACATATGGGGTGTTGTTTTGCACTAGTAACGCCCATAGTGGCCAGACAAGTAGCAAATTCTTTCCAATTCTTGTGGACGTCAAAATATGCTTTGTAGACATCAGTTGGGGTCTGTAAGTCCTTTGCAACAGACAATCCAAACCTTATGGTTTCATTTGCTGTCGTTATCGACCGTAAGTAGAGGGGCGCAATAAGTGCGCCGAAGATTCCTTCAGACCATTCGGGCGTGCGAACGAGTTCTTTTCCTCCTTTTCCCCAAGGTGCTTCTTTACTTTGTAACATTACTGCGGAATAATTGTAAATTAACTGGTTAATATAAGGGCCGCGTCTATATTCAAGCTTTACAGATTCGCCTGACGCCAAATAGACGTGGGTCAGATACCAGGAAGTGGCCGTCCACGCGGTTTTACCTTGGTCGAAAAAGGGTTTTGCGTATTCTATTGACTGACGTTCATAGCCAAAAAGGAAGCGATTTCCTTTCTCATCAATAAGCGTAAAACCAGAAAATGTGGGAATTTGATCATTTGTTGTGCTGAGTTGTACCTCTGGATATGCATTGATTTTACCATTAAATTCCACCTTAATGGGCCTGTTGGATTGAACAACCCATTTCCCTTTTTCCGAAAGATAGAACTTGCCTGAAATACCTAAAAAGTTAAAGGAAAATTCATCTGGTGCTCTATCTTTATGGCTACTTTGATCTTCTTTGGCCATTTCCAAGAGATATTCCTTGTTATTCCATTTGTCTGTGTCAAGTAAACCGTGTTTAAAGTAATATCCTTGTTTATAAAAATATGGATCGGTTGATGTTGTTGAAAGTTCATCTATGTTACCGTTAATCGTACGATAGATTACGCCACCAGCATTGAGTGTCCATCCCAATCCTACCCATCCTACATGTTGCTCAGGTTTGATACTTCCAGAATGATGGGAAAGGGTTATTGGAAAGTTTAACCCCTTCAAGTTTAGTTCATAAAGGGGGATGGAAACTTCGGGCGTGCCTGTATATGGCGAAACGGGTATTTCCCCATATACGCCAAGGTTAGCCACATTAGGGGTCTGAACATTTGTTATTCGATCGTAATAGGTTTGGCTCATCAAAGTTGAAATCCCTATTACAAAAAGCAAAAGGAGCGACATTGCGAGCCGCTTTATGGCTGTTGATGTCAGGTTCATAATGGTCAGTTTTAATGATTAGATGTTTGGCAAATATAGTTTATTTTCTTTAAACTTACAATTAAAAAATGAAAAAAATATAATGAAATAGACTTGACTTTTAATATTTCTGCAACTGGAGAAGAATTGATTGCCTTTTTGAAACAAAATAAACACTCCTCTCACACACGATAAATCAAACAAAGATGCGAATAAATTCATTCAGCTCTGGAAGACAAGTTGGCGAGTTCGCTTCCAGCATCTGGGGTAAAAGATATCCCGGTCGAGAAATTAATGTCCTCAACCGGGATGCTATTCACTTTTTAAAGTCTAGTGTTTTATTTCAGCTTCAACAGTGTAGAGTAATTATAGTATGGCGTTTCCGACGTTTTAGCGGCCACGCGCACATAGATCGCATTTTTTGTATCTACGTTTTCAATCGTCACTTGATGCTGCGTGCCCAACGGTTGGTCGGTGGTACTAACAGTAACCTGTTTCTTAGCCGTGGTAGAACTCAGGCCGATGGTGTTGCCACACAATATTTTCACTTCGCTAACCGTACCCTCAGACTTGCTATTTTGGTTTACGGTGTAGGTCACCTCAATGTTATTACCAGTGAGTGTGGCCGTTGCCTTAATGCGCAAGTAAGGTTCAACCATCACCTTCACATCTGATGCGGGGATGTTAACTGCCTGTTCGGTAATCGTTGATGCCACAAACGGACCTTGCACCGTCAGTTTATACTTACCAGCAAACAGACGTGTGTTTTGGAATGTGCCATCGGGTTTGCACCAAAAGTTGGTTGGTTGTTGATAACCGTCTTGCACAATCTGCACTCGTGCGCCGTTGGGCGCCTGTGCGGGGATTAGCTCTTGTGTTTGACTATCGTATATTCCGCCCGATATTGCTGCATCAGGCTCATCGTAGTTATCGATGCTACAGCCAGCCAAGAGAGCCAGGCAGGCAGTAAGAGACAATAATATCTTTTTCATTTGCATGCTATTTTAGTAACCAGGATTTTGTGTGATGTTCGGGTTTGTTGATATGGCCTCTGCCGGAATACGCTCGTAATAGAGCTTAGGCAAGAAGGTTCGCGTGTTCTTTGGTGCGTCTTCAATCTTGAAGATATACTTCATTTGCTCCACTTTTTTACCATCTTCCCAAACCAAATAGGGGTTAAGGCTTTGAACTGCGTTGCATTGAGCAGTTGGTCGGCTATGTGCCAACGTCTGATGTCCCACCAGCGATGGTTTTCAAAGGCCAATTCCACTCGGCGTTCGTGGCGCACTTGGTCGCGGTTGATGCTTGTGCGAGGAGCGATACCTGCGCGATTGCGTAGCTGGTTCACAGCTGCAAGGGCCTCGGCGTTGTCACCTAGTTCCACGCAAGCTTCAGCAAAGTTAAGCAAAACTTCACCATAACGGAACACCATCCAGTTGGCTTCGCCTTTACCCCAGTCCACAACTTTGTTTGGTGTCATAAACTTTTTGATGTAAAAGCCTGTCTTTGTTACGTCGGTTGAAGTGAGTGTACCATCCTTTGCAGCGATAGTTACGTTGGTTCCTTCATAGGTATCGCCCAGCGAACTAGCGGTAACAACAGTTCCATCAGGTTTAACAATACCCTTACGAACCTCTACCTTACCTCCTTGCCATGGGCAGAAGGGGTAGAGAATAGAACCAACATGCGGGGGTCTTTATCCTTAAACAAGTCGGTTGGGTCGTTATACTTAATGGGATTACCGCTACCATCCTTCACTTTCAATGCACCGTCCGAGCCATCAACATACTCAAAGTCGGCCACGAAGTCGGCTGTGGGATTGGTCACACAGCCATAATCAAGCTTAAAGCTTTGGGGCGCATTAAAGTAATCAAACGAGTTACCTTTATCGCTAGCATCGAAAGCCTTGGTAAATATTTGCTCGGTGTTGGCCGAAGTCTCATCAAGGAAGAGGTATTGAAAGTTTTCTGCCTTATCGCTTTTTGCGCTATAGAGTGCAAATTTGCCCGAGTCGATAATCTTCTTTGCTGCGGCTTTGGCATCTTTAAAATAGCCTTCGGCCTTGTCGGCGGGTATTCCCACCAGTCCATCAAGCTGCACATTACCATATTTTGCTTCGGTGGCTGCATAGAGCATGGCTCTACATTCCAGTGCATTCACAGCATAGCGCGTAGCGCGATATTGCTCATTGTCTGCGCGTTTTTCGGGAAGAAGGCTTTCGATAGCCTGGCATTCGGCTTGATAAAGTCGTAAATTTCGTACTCTTTATTTCTAGGCAGTCGCAATGTTTCTACATCTACGCCTTCCAGTCTTTGCACCTTCGTCACCAAGGGCACACCACCATAGCGCTTAACCATGGCAAAATAGCCAAATGCGCGACAGAAACGTGCCTCGGCTTCATACATTTTGCGCTGGTTCTCGGTAAGCATCGAAGCCGTTCCAATACTTTCTAAAAACAGGTTGATGTTTCTTATCTGTACATAACCCCACCAGCCGTATATACCTTCGGGTATCAATTGCTGGTTGGCACTACCCCATGTGTAGGCTCTCACGGCCTCATCGGTAAGTGTAGAGAGGTATTGTCCGTCGGTACCTGGTTGATATTCAAAGTCTTCAACCTGCATTTCGTCGTATAGTTGTCCTAGATAGGCATCTATAGCATCTTTGCTAGACCACACTTTCTCGTTGGTTAGAATTTTCGTCGACGACGTTTCCAAGATGTCGTTACACGAAAAAACGAGCGCAGCGGTGCACAATAAGCAGATATATGATTTCAGATTTTTCATTTTTAAGCTATTTAATGAGGTTTGAGATTATAACTTAACATTAAATCCAAGCGAGATAACCTTCTGTTGTGGATAGTATCTGCCAGGGCCACCAGCAGCCTCGGGGTCGAGCAAATCCATACCTGTGAAGGTGAAAAGGTTGAAACCGGAAACGAAAACGCGAACATTCTCTAGTCCGATGTGCTGTATCAGGCTCTTTGGAAGGGTATAACCCAATTGCAATTCTTTCAAACGAAGGTAGCTAGCGTTTTGCAACCAAAACGACGATACATAACGGTTGTTTTGTTTTCCGCTAGCGTATGTTGAGGGATATTTGCCCGGAATCCATGGCGAAGACGTGTCGTAGAGGTCTTCATGATGCCAACGGTCGAGGAAGGCTGTGGGGGTGTTCGAGCCGTTATACAAGGGATGTGCCATATCATTGGTTAGCAATGCATTGAAATTGGCTGCTCCCTGGAAGAACACGGTTAGGTCGAAGCCTTTCCATTGGCCCGAAAGTGTTAGTCCATACATTATTTCGGGCGTTGTGCCACGTCCTATTAGCTGCACGTCGTTACCATCAATCACACCGTCGTTGTTAAAGTCTTCGTACTTAAGGTCACCTGGCACGAGGGTTAAGTTACCGTTACCGTCTTGCACGGGCGACGAAGCTATCTCGGCCTCCGATTGGAATTGTCCGATATATTTATATCCCCACCAGATATTTTTATAACGATTGTTGGTGTTGTTTCTCCAATTATCGTTGTCGTTTAGCGATGCATTGCGCTCCACATGGTTGTACATGGCACGCGTATACGACACGTTACCCGATACATCGTAGCTTAGTTCGCCAATTTTATTATGGTGCGACAGCTGCACTTCAAATCCTCTATTGCTATCAGAGTTGAGGTTTTCTTGTGGCAGTTTAGCACCAAACGTTGAGGGCAACGACTCGGCACGGGTGGCCAACAAGCCATCGCGATGGCGATAGAACAATTCTACCGTACCCGAAAGTTTACCATGCCACAAGTCGAAATCTAATCCAAAGTTGTAGATATCCGATGTGTACCAGGTGATGTTTCTATTGGCTAGACCCTTTGGCACAACCGTGCGGATAACCTCCGACCCAAGGATGTACGAGCTATAAGGATAGGTGTAACCCTCTAGATATTGGAAACCTTCAACCGCCTCATCGTCGCCAAGGCGTCCCCATGATGCACGAAGCTTCAGGTTATCCAGCACGTTGCTATACTTTTTCATGAATGCCTCTTCGCTAATGCGCCATCCTGCCGACACCGAGGGGAAGAAGCCCCAGCGTTTTTCTTTAGCAAACTTGGATGAGCCATCGTAACGGAAGCTAAATTCAACAAGATAACGACCAGCATAGTCGTAGTCAACACGACCCACATAGCCTATACGACCTTCTTGCCAACTATTGCCACCGTTGGTTTTATTCTTATCATTACCATTGTCTAGTTCGGGAATGGCATCGATAGCAAATTCGCGGAAGCCATCTAGTTCGCGGTAGTTCTCCTTGGTTGTTTCAGAGAGCAACAAACCTTTTACATGGTGCAAGTTACCAAATGTCCTCTCGTAGTTGATTGAAGCTTGCATCATATAGGTTTCAAGGTTCCACACTGCGCGCTTTAGATTTGAGGGGTTAAAGCCCGTGTACACCACATTATATTGGTCGGCTGCTTTATCGTAAGCATAGTAATGATATTTCTTTTGGAACAAATCCCTAAAGTTGTCTTCATTACGATAGTAGAACAATCCCTTCATCGACAGCCCTTTAATGTTTTGGAAAGCATAGTTTAGCGATGCTGTACCCTCAAAACGCTTGTTCTGCACCTTGTCAAAACCCATCACGCTGGGGTCGGTAACCGCCTTCACGTTACGCGCCGAAATATTGGTTACGGCGTAATAGTCGTGGTTGTTGTTGGCATAGGGATGCGATGTGGGGAATGTTTGTTGTATAGATGCCATGATATAGAAGGGATTCCATGGCGAAGAGTGGCGCTGTTCTTTTTGTCCCGAGAGCGACAACGATGCCGAAAGGGCGTCGGTAATCTTCACATCCATGTTAGAACGGAAGTTGAAACGCTGGAAGTTAGAACTGTTTGTGCGCCACATACCACCCTCGTTGAGATAGCCCAGCGATGCAAAATAGCTTGCTTTCTCTGTTCCACCGCGCACGTTAAGGTTGTATTGTTGTTGCGGAGCCCATGGTCTTACCACCTCATCATACCAGTCGGTGCTTTCGTAGCCCTCGCCACCAGCGCGCCATTTTTCAAGGTTTTCGCGTCCGTAAGTGGGTTGTTTGCCACGGTTAACCAGGTCTTCATCGGTTAGTTCCACAAATTGTGCAGCGTTACACAGTTCGGGATAGATGGTTGGGCGTTGCCAACTAAAGGTTGAGTTCAGCTCAATCTTGGTTGCTTGCGTTCCTCCGCGCTTAGTGGTAACCAATATCACACCATTGGCGGCCCGAATACCATACACTGCTGCCGATGCGTCTTTTAGGATGGTTACGCTTTCTATTTCATTGGGGTCTATCTGGCCTAAACTGCCAGGCATACCATCGACAATCACCAGCGCTTTGCCATATCCGCGAATGTCAATATTACTTGCATCGTTGCCAGGTTCGCCCGAACGCTGAACCACGCGCAAGCCTGCTAGCTTTCCACCGATAGAGTTGGTGAGGTTGGCCATTGGCGAACGCGCAATGTCTTTACCCGTTACCGAGGCGATAGAGCCAGTAACGTCTACTTTCTTCTGACTACCGTAGCCCACCACAACCACATCGCTCAGCAATTGGGTGTTGGGTTTGAGTTGCACGTTCATGTTTGCCGTGGCCTTCAGCTTAAAGTCGTTATAGCCCACATAGCTAATGGTGAGTTCGGTACCAGGCACAAGGTCGACAGAGAAGTTACCATCCAGGTCGGTTACCGTTCCGGTGTTGGTTGCTTTGTCCACAACCGATGCGCCCGTGATGGGTTGTCCCATCTCGTCCACCACATTTCCTTGCATTTTTTGTTTCTTGTCGTTTGCTTTTTGCGTGCGTGCGGTTTCCTTGGGTTCGCTTTTGTGTTGGCTCACCACGATGGTTTTGCCATTTACTTCGTAGTCCACATCTTGTCCTGCAAGAATTTGTCCCACCACATTAGCCACCTTTTCGTTGCGTGCATCAACGCTAACCCGGCGGTTCATGTCCACGTCTTTGGCATAAATCACAACCGAGTAGCCTGTGTTTTTTTGCAAGTCAACGATGGCTTGCTTCACAGTGACGTTCCTCAGCGTCATCGTTACCGTGCTCGCCTGTACCGTAACCTCCATTGAAAGCGCTAGGAAGGTTGCGAGCAGAAACTTTTTTGTCAATGGTCTCATGTCGAAATGAATTAGTTAGAAATTGTTTAGAGATTGATAAGCATTAGGTAATGTGGCCTGGGGCTTTGCTAATAGAGGCGGTAACGCCCGTTGGCCATATTGTATTTGATTTGGCCTGTTTGGGCCATTATTTGTAATATCTGGTCGATGTTGCTTATTTGCTTGTTGAATATTAGGTAAAATCGTTTGTTGCGCACGCTCTTGGCCACGTCTATCAGCACATCAAAGCTGCGGGCAAGCACGGGCGCTATCTCTTCTAGTGGCAAGTTATCAAAGTACAAGGTGTTCATGCTGGCTCCTTCTTCTTTGGTTTCCTTGATGTTCTCGCGCTGTAGTTTACCCGTGTTTTTGTCCACCACCATGCGCTGTCCGGGGTTCAAAGCCAAGGCTTTGCGTTGCGATATAAGATTGTCTACGCTCAGTCTTCCTTCGTAAAGGCTAACCATCACGCGGCGGTCTTCTTTATAATTGCTCACCTTGAAGGCCGTGCCCTGGTCGTGCAACACCACATCTTTGGTTATCACCATCATGGGCAAACGCTCGTTGTGCTTTACATTGAAAAAGCCCTCGCCTTGTAAATGTATCTCGCGCTGGGATATACCGAAGCCTTGCGAGTAGCTAATGGTTGAACCCGAATTGAGTTTCACCTCACTGCCATCGGGCAAAATGGTGGTTACTTGCGACCCGTTGGGGGCTGTGGTGGCTATCATGGCAAAGCGTTTGGTGGCATTGTGCCAACCTGCGAAATAGGCCACCACGGGCAAAAACATCACTAACACCATCGCGGCCACCTTTGCCTGTCGCCTTATTCGTTGGCGTTGGGCCTGCTTTTTTTGCTTTGCCACCTGGCGCACATGGGCATGAAATCGCTGCAAGGCTTGCTCCACATCGAAGCTGTGATGGGGTTTGGTGCATTCGTCGTAGAAAACCATCTCGCGCATACTTAGCACATACTGCCGATTTTCATCGTTTTGCTCGATAAAATCGTTCAGCTCGCGCAGTTGGCTGGCGTCTATTTCGCCCTGCACATAGCGGCTAATTAGGTTCTTGATATGTTGATTGTAGGCTTTCATACGCTGTTCGCTCTATAAGGAAAGAGTATTTTTAATGGTTGTTGGGGTAGTGAAAAAGCGAGAAATATGTGCAATCGCACTCGGTTTTAAGTTTTTTTATTAATTGCAACGTTTGGGCTAGCGGTGTGCTTTGCCCAGCCCTGCACCATATATATTGCAGAAGGCAACCACGTGTGTAGTGACGCAGTGCTCTGCAAAAGCCACCTGTGGCGAACCGCTACCAACTTTGCGCCATCAGCATCAGCGTGCAAGCTGTGCCAGTAGACAGACTAGAAGAGAGTATTTTGAGGGCATTTTTAATGTGATATTTCACGGTGTTGACCGATATACCCAGCTCTTGGGCTATCTCTGCATGCTTTTTGCCATGATAACGACTTAGTTCGAACACCTGTCGGCACTCGTGGGGCAACTGGTTTACTACCTCTTGGGCATGGTTTTGCATTTCTTCTTCGATGAGCCACCCTAGGGGATGTTCGGCATCCGACAGGTTATCGTGTACGCGGAGCAATTCATTATCAAGACTTAGGGTTAGCCTTCCATGCCGAAAGGCTCGCGAGCGACACACCTTCTCGCTGTTGTTGCGCACGGCACGAAAGAGATAAGCCTGCAACGAGTCTACTTCTAGTTCACTGCGATGATGCCAAAGGTAGAAAAAAAGGTCGTCGACAATTTCCTCAGCCAATTGATGACTGTGGGTTATTGTTGCTGCTAACTTGCACAAAACTTCGTAATGGGTTCTGTATAATTGTTCGAAAGCGGCAAGATCGACACCCCTTAGGCTAGGCGTTGTGTCACTGTCTAACATATTAATAAGGCTGTTTAACTATAGATTGTTTAACGTGTGGCACAACTTTTAAAGATTACGTTCTGCTTACCGAAAACGTTCTTTTCGTTTTTCGAAAAGTGCGTTTATTGACGCATCTTTTTAGCCATACCATCAATATCAGCAAAGTTAATGATTTTTTCTGTTTCGCCATGTGTTTTGTATTATTTTATAGATAACATATTCTATAGGTGCACCACACAAGTCTTATTAATGTAAAGTTTTGTGTATGAAATTTAACACAAAAACAGGGCTTGAAAGTCACCAGCTGTTCGCCTTGCTCCAAATTTTCAATTCTCGCGAGGGTTATTTTGGATGTAAAAGCGATGTGTGTACAACCTGCACTTTTTGCTTTTACAACGCATAAAAATGTGTTTTGCACGCTATATCGTGCTATTTGCTGCTAAATGCGAGGCTAAATGGTGCTAAACGCACGGCTATTTGCTGCTAAACGCAGGGCTATTTGCTGCAAAACGCAAGGCTAAATGGTGCAAAACGCGAGGTTATTTGCTGCTAAACGCAGCGTCAAATGCATCATCTTGCATACCTCTTGTATGAATTTACAATTTTAGAATGTTGAAAAAAGCATGTTTTCTTGGTGAAATAAACCATTAAACGTGTGTTTTAAGCCACTAAAAGCTGTTTTTGGAGAGAGAAAAAATGCGGAGTTTTCGTCTTCTAGAAAACCAAAAAGGTACAAAACGCTTGTGAAATGCCAAAAAATAGACGAAAAATAAAATTGGATAAGGCAAAAACAGCAACTTTTTGCCTACTTTGAGTCGCTGTTTTCGCTAAAATGCGTTTGCCTGCAGCACGTGTTTTGTAAAGTATTTTAAACGCAATTAACAAATAAAGAAAAAGCACGATTAAGCCCAATTGCGGTCATTAGAGACTAAACAGATATTGTTTTATTGTCGAGCAGATTGCCTGTTTTTGTTATGCAGGCGTAGCGGGCTACGTCAATTTAGAAAGACAGGCAAGATGCCGACATGAAAATAAAAGATGTTAGGAAACAACACTAAAACAAGAATTCTGGAAACATTGTGGTATAATAACCGATTGGGATTAAAACTCACCCCTAAATCAATGCACTTTTGCGCCCTAGCCTCGACATACCACAATCTGCTATGATTGCATAACATTGTCAATATGACCAAAACTTATTGATGGCACAATGCCTTTGTGGGCTATTGCAGTGCCACACACGCCCCACCCCATGCCAACACACAACAAGCCTGCCCCGCACAGCAAGTATAGCACCACGAAGGGCTTATGCATTGGCAGGCAGGGCAGGCTTGTTAATTGCGCGCGAAGTTAAGTTCTGTGGCGCATAGTATGGGTTTTAGCAGCGTAAAAGTACCGCAAAGGACGCGTATTTTTAACGGAACCCGATAATCTTACGCACCTCTTTAAGCGTGGCACTGGCGCTAGCGCGCGCCACTTCGGCACCCTCTTGAGCGATGCGATCGAGCAGTTGGGTGTTAGAACGATATTCCATAATGCGCTCGCGAATGGGCGTTACGGTTTTGATAATGTCTTCAGCAATCTGCTTTTTCAAGTCGCCATAACGTATAGAGCAATCGTTCCATTTCTCGTCGAAGTAGTTATACGTTTCCTCGTCCGAGCAGATACGCAAGAAAGTAAAGAGATTTTCAATAACATCGGGCTTCACGCTATTGGGAGCTTCGGGTCCAGAGTCGGTCACAGCCTTCATTACCTTTTTACGTATAGCCGCATCTTCTTCGTAAAGATAGATGCAATTGCCATCACTCTTCCCCATTTTTCCGCTGCCATCCAGTCCAGGAACCTTCACGGCTTGCGTGTTAAAGTAGAAGTTTTGAGGTTCGGGGAAAAGGTCAACACCATAGATATGATTAAAGCGTCGCGCACATTTGCGGGCCATCTCCATGTTTTGCTCTTGGTCTTTGCCCACAGGCACTTTGTGCGCACGATGTTGCAGAATGTCGGCAGCCATCAAAGTGGGGTAAGTAAGCAGTCCGGCGTTAACATTATCGGGCTGTTGTCGTGCCTTATCCTTAAAGGTGGTGACGCGTTCCAGTTCGCCCAGATACATATTCATATTAAAGAAGAGGTACAATTCGAGCGTCTCTTTCACGTCGCTCTGTACATATATCTTGGCTTTTTGTGGGTCGATGCCACAGGCAAGATACTCAGCAAGGATTACACGAGCACTACGTTGAATGTCTTCGGGTTTCGGACTGGTGGTAAGCGAGTGCCAATCGGCAATGAAGAACAGGCTTTCGTACTCGTCTTGCATCTTCACGAAACTCTTTACCGCTCCGAAATAGTTGCCCAAGTGAAGATTTCCAGTGGGCCTAATTCCGCTTACTACTTTTTCCATTTTGATGTTTGTTTATGCTGTTAGCTATCTTTTGTTATATACATGCATGCAACAACGATGTTCGTTGCTAAAAAAAAATCCCGCAACCATGTTAGATTGCGGGACTTTTGCGTTGTGGGCGTTGACGGATTCGAACCGCCGACCCTCTGCTTGTAAGGCAGATGCTCTAAACCAGCTGAGCTAAACGCCCGTGCTTTGTTTCTAAAAGCGATGCAAAGGTACGCCTTTTTTCGAGAACCACCAAACAAAATGCAAAAAAAATGTTGATGAATGGCATTTTTACATTTCAACTTAACTTTTATATGCAGAAATGTTTTACCTAATCGCAATGCTAAAATAAGAAACTTGCACAAGGGGTGTTTGTGCCTACAATCGTTGCATAACGAGTGACATGCATGAATTGCAGGATGTGACCTAAAGCTTCCTACCTATGTATTAACGTCTTCGGGATTGAGTGTTGTTAAGCATGCAATCTCCGCATCGTGGTTATTTACATAGCTTTCATTTTGCCTAGTGCCTCCTGGTAAGCTTTAAACATTCGTTTGGTTCCTTCTTGCCATTCTTTTATAATTCGTTCACTCTTTATCACTGGGTCTACATTGCGAACAAAAAGCACACCATCTACTCTTGCTTGAGGATAGCCATAGATGAATTGCACCTTTATACTTCCATTCCCTGCCATACGCATTTGCAAAGCTTCGCTAGATTGAAGTTTACTCATAGGTAGGTAAACCGAGTCTACACCCAGCTGTCCCAACTGGTATTCAATGCTGCGTTGTGGTACGGCAGCAAGCTTGCTACCAGCATAAGCACCATACTTGTCACTTACGATTGTTGCACCTTGATAAGTGACAATGTCGATGCAACGATAGTTTTCACCATACTTCTCTTTTAGGTAATGCCCAGCACTATAATAATTGAGATGTGCTGGTTCTATTGTCTGAGAGTAATTTAAATGTCCAGTGTGCGCATACATTGTAACAACTGTTTCTTTTGGAAAGACGCTATCGATGGCAAATTGAACGAACTGCGCCATCAACGTGTCTCGTTGTCCGAAACGCATACGGTGTTTTGCGAACCATTGCATCAGCCTTACGCCCTTACGCACCAACATCAGTTCATCTTTTTGGAGGCAGTTTTTACAACATCGCTACTATCGATTAAGGCTGCGACATCCCTTTTCGAAAAAGGGTCCATATCATAAAGCACTGCCTCACAGATTTTTTTCATTTCAGGAGACTTCTTTCCATCGTTAAGCGTATAGAAGAAATTAAAAAGATTGATTTGGCTTTGCACCCATTCTAAATTGGTATCGAAGCCCAGGAGCGACACGCTGTTATCGTGGGTGGCATTATATTGCTTAAGCCACTCGATGAAAGCCTTTGTGGGTTCGCTCAGCAAAGAGTTGTCAATGTAGTTCGATATGTAAGAGTACTTAAAACGTGGGTCGTTTCTTACATACATGTTTATATAGAAGGCTGCATCCATGGGCAGTTCTAACAGCACCAGTCTGCATTGGTGTTTTAGTATGCGTTCTTTCATGATGTCCATGGCTACAGCATTCATCGTCTTTGTGCCGTGTACAGTCTCACCAACAGCAAGGATAGGACTGTTCATACATGGGAGGTTTTCATAGTTTCCGAACGTCCAATTAAGCAAGTCGCTACGCTGAAACAATGGTGCAACCGCTGCATCAGGCACATCATCACTTAGTTTCTTGCCGTCTGCGTATAGGCCAAAATCGGCAAGTTGAATTGTTCCTAGCGTATCTTTTTTCCCCGTAGCCTCTAATGTAACAGATAATAGGTCGGCATGCTTTAAGTGCAGTTGACTTGTGGCTTCTGCCCAATTGGGCGATGCGGGTAGCATTATCGTGTCACGACGAGCTACACGTGCCCCATTAGTTAAGGAGTTGAGCGTTACGTAAAAGTGCTGTACATCTTTCGATTTGTATTTCACCCTTACCGTAATATCATTTGTTTCGCCACGAAGCTGATATGTAGGCAACAGCGTACCCCAAACACCTTTGAGTGGAGCTATGATATCCAGACCCAGTACGGGTTGGTTATTGAGTGTATCTAGTTGAAGCCGAAAGTATGGATGCTGATAATGAGGCCACCAGCTGTATCCAAAGAGTTTAGATTGATCGCTGGCTTTCGCAAAGAGCGAAGAGAAAAGTAAGTAAAATAAAAATATAAAGCGCATTAGCTTATAGAGTTTTCGGATTAATATTTCGCTACACATTTATTTTGTGGTTACAGTTAAAGCACACCGTCCATAAAGCAAGCTCTTTTATCATGTACTTTTACATTTGATTGGGGAAGCTTAGGTTGTGCACATTTAGGTTTCGTATTACAAAAGTAGGCAAAGTATAAGAGGCAATAATTGTTTTTATCTATTTTAACTCAAAAAAAGTCACACTGTTCTTTGCAGTGTAACCGCAACCAAAGTTAAACCCCAATCGTTAAGAGCAAGCTCTAAAAATCACCTTTGCTGTATTATTAGCTATTAGCTGAGCAGGTTTAACTTACCCCTTGAACGAGCATAATGCTCTATGCGACTGAAAACGTAAGCGAAAGATGCCTGATAAAAGCAAAATACAATAAAGAACAATACAAAGAACAACCTTTGAGCCTTTGCAGGAAATGTTGAGAACAAGCCTAAGCACCTTTATTGAGTTTATGCCCCACGGCCCGCAAAACAAACCAAGCATGCATTACCAAGGTGAGCGGTAGGCCATAATGCGAGCGCATAACGGCAAAACGCTCTTTAAGCGATGCGCGATGGTTTTTAACCGTCATGCCACCATCGAGGTAATTGGCCACAACGGCTTGCACGTTTTTCAGGGGCAAACCAGCTGCTTTGCCCGCTTTCATCACACGGATGCACCAATCCACATCGGCCGAGAAACGATAATGAAGGTTGTAAGGCGTTTGTTGGGCCAACGAGGTGAGGGCATAAAAAGCCTGATGGCACACCAACATGCCACGACTAAACGACCGCCACGAGAGACCTTGACGCGGAACAGGGCGACGATGGCGCAAGAAACGCCCCTCGCATCAACAATATCGGTGTCGCCATAAAGCACTGCAGGTAGCGTTTCGGCCTCGCCCACGGCGCAGGCCACTGTTTCGAGCGTGCTTGGAGAGGGGAACACATCGCCGGCATTGATAAACACCAGATAGGTGCCAGTGGCCATTGCGATGCCCTTGTTCATGGCGTCGTATAGTCCGGCATCGCGTTCGCTGGTTACTTTAATGGTGTGCAAGCTCTCGGTTTGGGCCATTTCGGCCACATATTGTTGGATAAGAGCAGGCGTAGCATCGGCAGATAGTCCGTCGATGAGCAAGTGTTCAACGTGCGGATAGGTTTGTTCGGCCACGCTTTTGAGCGTTCGGGGTAGCTCGGCAGCAGCATTATAGGTGCAGGTGATAACCGAAAAGCTAATCATAACATACATTTTTTAAAGCTAGCGCCTGGTTATACACCTCTATATATTGCAGAGCCACGGTCTGTTGCGAATAGTTGGCCTGTACTTTTTTCACGGCTTGAGTTGCCAGTTGGTCGTAATCGGCCTCGAAAAGCACCCAATGGATGCCCTTAGCCAGGTCGGCTGCATCGCGATACCGTGCCACATAGCCATTTCGTCGATGGTCAATCTCTTCGGGAATACCGCCCACGTTGAACCCCACACACGGCACCCCGCAGGCCATTGCCTCCATAATGGTGTTGGGAAGGTTCTCGGATAGCGACGGCAGCACAAAGGCATGCACCGCATTATAAAGGGCAATGAGGGTTGCGATGTCGCTAACATAGTCGATGGGAATAACAGGCAGTGCCAGTTCGGCCACCGCTTGGTTGGCCTTTCCGCCTAGCACCACGAGGGCCGTGTTGTCTTTCATGTCGGGATATTGCTGGGCCAGCATGTTACAAGCCTCAACCAGATAGGCCAAACCCTTATTAACATTGGTGGCTCGCTGGGCAGCAAATAGGATGAGACGTTTGTTGGCAGGCAAACTCATGAGTTCGGCACACTCCACTTTATTTTTTGGAGCAAAGACACGGGTGTCAATGGGGTTGGGAATGGCGCACACATGTAGGTCGCGAAGCAGCTGACTCTGCCTAGCTTGGTCGGCCAGCCATCGGCTACAAGCCACAAAATGGATGTCGCTTTTCTCGTAGATGCGTTTCTTTTTATGCCAAACGGCAGTTGAAAGGTCTTTATCGCTGCCCCCACCGTAGGTATTTGCACCGTCGGCATATCTGCTTAAAATTGTTGCACCCCAGGGTTAGGTGGCAAATGGCCGTTGCGGGCCAGATGTCGTGCATGGTCCACACCACAGGTTTGCCACTATTCACAATTTTTTTTATGCTATTGAGCGATAGCATACCTTGATTAATCCACGAGAGGTGTATTACATCGGCCAGTTTAAATTCGGGCAAGGAAGTAATATCAGCACCAGCATTGGCCACATCAATAGCAAAAAGGTTGTGCTTAGTGAAGTGCAAATGCCAGAAGATGGTCCACCGTTCCCAAAGAAAACGCCATCTACTGAAGAGTGTTTTGGGCAATTCGGAAACCATGGGATTAGACGTTTGCCGGTCGTTCACCAACAATCGAGCCTGCACGCCGCTATTGTTTAGCGCTGCAACAAGCCTTGAAGCCGCCACGGCAGCCCCTCCATTTAGTTCGCTGGTGTTAACAATCAATATTCGCATCTTCTATTATATATAAGGTGTAAGGGTATATATAAGGTGGCCTTGCAGCCCCTGGGGCCGTTAAAGCCAACCCAACGACACTGCAAACTTAGTGAAAATAATTCAAACCTCAAAGACTAAACGACGCTTCTAAGCCCCAAAAAGCAGCGTATTGTTGTTGTTAAGAGCCATAATGCCGAAAACAAGGGCTGCAAATCCTATAAAACAACGACAGAAAGAAAGCAAACCATGCATATATTTGACATATAGTTTGCTGTGTTCGGACACACTGTGTTGACTTACATCAAGAATAACGCGATTTTATATCAAAAGTTTGTGCTAACTATTGCGTAAATGTAGAAATGGTTGTAACTTTGCAATGTCAAAAGGTTAATAGATTGTTTAGGTTAGTAATATTAGATTTAGGTTTTTAGTTATTAGATTAAGGTAGATTGTTAGATTGTTTAACGGATGACAATGGAAACCGTGAGGCTTTCATTTGTTTAGAAAGAATTTTTAGTTAAACATAAATGATACGCTGCATCTCGTTGAGAGAGGCAGCGTGTTTCGTTTATGTAGTTTGTTCAAAAAAGGTGGTCGGCGCCTTGCTATTTTACCTATTAGTCTGAGCAAACGTAGCTTCGCACGCCCCTACTTTGTGCTCCCTTGGGTGGATTATCTCACTGAAAGCCACACTTTTTTAAAATAATAGTCGTACATTTGCAACGTGTTTTTGCCTTTTGTCACACGCTATAACATGTGCAATGAGTGCCTAACACCACAAAAAACAACAAAACAGTAGATTTATGATTATTCTAAAACCATTTAAAGCCTTTGTTGCTACACTCGCGTTGGCCACTATTTCTACGGCTTGCATACGCGAAGAGGCACTCAACGCCGAGGCAGACATCACCGCTTTTCAACTGGATGGCGACTTACTGATACGCGAACCAGTGATTACCAACAACGAAGTGAAACTATATATCAATGGATGGGAAGACAGAAGTAAGCTGGCTCCACGCTTTGAACTGACACCTGGCGCTACTATCTCGCCTGCTAGTGGTACGCTAAGAGATTTTACTAAACCGCAAACCTACGTTGTTACATCGCAAGATGGACAATGGAAGAAAACCTACACCGTGAGTTTTGAGGTTAACGACGTGCCTACGAAATATCACTTTGAGGGCTTAGACTACTATATCTTTAAGGACAACGACACGGGAGAGGAACACAAGAAGTTTGAAAAGATTTATGAGAAACTACCCGATGGTTCTAAAACAGAATGGAACAGTGGCAATGCGGGATTTATGATAACCAATGGAACCGCAGGTTTGAAGGATTATCCCACCATGCAAGACGATAATGGTTATATTGGGAAATGCGTAAAACTGGTGACAAGAAGCACCGGACCAATGGGAATTGCATTCGGTGCACCCATCGCTGCAGGCAATTTGTTCTTGGGAGAGTTTCAAATAGATATTCTCAACATGGCTAAGTCCACCCGATTTGGTTTGCCATATCGCAACACACCCGTTGCCATATCGGGCTATTACAAATATCAACCAGGGGCAAAGTTCACCGATAAAACCAACACTGTGCTGGAAAACGCGCGCGACACGTTTGATATTTACGCCGTGATGTACGAAAGTACCACCGAAACGCCTTTCCTCGACGGCACCAACATCAAGACTCATCCCAGCATTGTAATGATGGCACAGCTCAAAGAACGTAAACCCACCGATGCTTGGACACATTTTTCAATGACCTTTGAACCAGTGGCGGGTCGCACGCTCGACCCCGAAAAGCTTCGCAAAGGCCAATATAACCTGGCCATTGTGATGTCGTCTAGTCAGGGAGGTGCTTTCTTCCGTGGAGCTGTTGGTAGCACATTGTGGGTTGACGAGTTGCAATTGTTTCACGAATAAAGCTTAATGATGAAAAGAATACACACACTTTTGGCTCTCGCCACCCTTGTTTTTGGACTTTCTTCAAAGGTTTTTGCACAAGACGAACGCAATCAAAGCTTGGTGCAATCTGAAAAAAATGGTTGGGAATACGAAGTACGCGCGGGCGTAAACATCGGCGGTGCGAGTCCGATGCCCTTACCCAAAGAGATTAGGAAGATTAATAGCTATAGCCCAAAGCTTAATGGAAGCATTGCGGGCATGATGACCAAATGGCTTAATTGCAACCGACAACTGGGTATAACACTTGGTTTAAGATTGGAAGAAAAGGGCATGGAAACTGGTGCTACGGTGAAAAACTATGGTATGGAGATTATAGACGGCGGACAACGTGTGGCCGGAAACTGGACGGGTAAGGTGAACACGGTGTACAAAAGCTCGTTTGTGACACTGCCCGTGCTTGGTGCTTATCGTATAAACGACAGATGGAAACTGCGCGCAGGGCCTTATGTCTCGTACAGAATGGATGGCGAATTTTCGGGATTTGTTAGCGATGGATACTTAAGAAGTGGGTCGCCCATTGGCGAAAAGGTTAACTTCACCGACGACAAAACGGCGGTCTACGATTTTAATAGCAATCTTCGCCGCTGGCTTTGGGGCTTTCAGGCTGGTGGTTCGTGGCGTGCTTTTAAGCATTTCACCGTTAATGCAGACCTCACTTATGGGATTAACAACATTTTCTCAAGCGACTTCCACACCATCACCTTCACCATGTACCCCATATACATGAACATTGGGTTTGGCTACGTGTTCTAACATAGCCTTTCACCCAACACCATTTTACTATCCCCTAGTCCTAAAGCAGAGCAAAGGCATTTAACCCAAATCGGTGATTAGAGTCTAAACAGATTTTATTTTATTGTCTAGCATCTTGCCTGTCTTTGTAACGCAAGCGTAACGGGCTACGTCAACTTGCAAAGACAGGCAAGATACCGACAAGAAATAAAAGATGTTAGGAAACAACACCAAAACAAGACTCCTGGAAACATTGTGGCCTAATTACCGATTGGGGTTTGATTGGCCTTCAAAACAGAACCATTCAAAGGGCAAGAACAAAGGGGAATGATAAGCAACGCGGTTGTTACGACCATTAGCAAAGGCTATTGGGGCAGTACAACCGCGTTGTTGGTTGAGTCAGTGGGTGTTGTTGGTTGTTGATAAACAGAGTCGGTTTGTTCTATCAGCATTGGTCTTCGCGGGCAACCACAAGCAAATACAGATAAGAAAAACAATGCAGCGCCCACAATAGCCGACAATGCAATAAGCACAACAACGATAAGCGACGTCCACAAATGGCGCGCCCGCACTGCTTTTATTAAGAAATACAACTGCATCAACAAGGCCACACCAGCCCCAATCAGCAGCGTTAGGGATAGCCACTCCCCACAATTGTCGCGCACAGACCAGCCTGCAAACAAGCTACAAGCCACTGTTGCCACCACAGATAGGATATAAATCATCAACTGTTTTGTATTCATACACTTATTATTTTTACACATTTCACACAGCATCTATTAAAAAAAGAAACTTTACCAACGAGCATCGGCATCGTAGAAGCTTCATTCTTGATGCGAAGAACGAGCCATTAACCGCAAATCTACCAGTGCCACAGCCGTTTCTTCCTCATCTCTTTCAGCATCCTTTGGTCGCCAAGCCACCACAAATCGCACTTTTGCACCACACACATCATAACCTTTATCCTTCCACATTCGCACTGTTTCGTTCATGCTTTAGACAACATCGCCACAGGTTTTTGTCCATCTAGCGTGTACAACACATTGTCTTTAGCCCTCAATTCATCGCCAGCACGCAGCGCCAAAACATCCGCTTTGCACTGTTTAAAATAATTCAGATACACGTCTTTATGCGATAATTGCAGCACCACTTCATTGGGCATGGCATATTCTTGCTTGTCGGTAATACACACATCTGTAGGTAAACCGTCAAAAACAGGTGCGTTGGTGTGCACATACAACCTACTTTTGGCACGGGTGATAGCCACATAATAACGGCGCAACAGACTGGAGTCTTTGGGATAAGAGCCAGCAATAAGCAGATAAACGTTATCAAACTCTTTACCTTTAGCCTTATGAATGGTGCTCACAACAACATCAGCATGCGACACATCGCAGAAATCTTCCACAGCCGACTCGAAAACAAATTCCTTAAAATCGGTTGCATACTTCTCTTTATTGGTGAGTTCAAACACTTCTATGCACCGTTTCAAGTAAACAAGGCTTTCACTATTAGCGTAAGTAGCGTATGTTATCTGTTTAGCTTCTTGCCAAATATCATCAGGAATAATCACCGTTTGACCACGTTTTTCAAGCTTTCGCAAGAAATATCTGGTCTCTGCCATGTTCCAAAACCTAAATCCATCCATCGATTGTATAAGCTTTGCATTGATGCCCTTACGCCTTAACAAAGCCAACATCATAACCGCCTCTTCGTTGGTTTGGGTTAACAAGCACGTTGTTCCTTCATTGTTGCGGCTCACCAACTCGTCTGCCACAGGCTGATAAAGATATTTAGCCTGATGTTGAACCACCTCAACCCATCCATTTTGGTTGCGTATAGCAGTGATTGGCGTTGTTTTCATACGTCCATGTAGGGCTTTCACAAAATTATTTGCAAAAGCCACGGGGTGGATATCGCTTCGGTAGTTGTCTGTCATCTCTATGAGTTTGCTTCCCTCAGCCTGTGCCAAGCGTTGCATGTAGCCGAATTAGACCCTCTGAACTCGTAGATATTCTGGTCGTCATCGCCAACAGCAATCACACGCATATCTTCATTCTGTGTCATTAAGGCCTCAACCAAGGCATATTCGGCCTCGCCCATGTCTTGAGCTTCATCTATCACCAACACGGCTTTACCAATTTTGTTTGGTTCAACCTCACCTTCGTTAATCATTTGGGCAGCTCGTTTCACCACGTTTTTGGCGTCTTCTAGATTTCCAATGCGCCCAAGCAAGTCGAAACAATAGGCATGAAAGGTTTTAATCTCCACAAAATGAGCGGCATTGCCCACCAATTGTAACAGTCGTTGTTTAAACTCTGTGGCAGCTGCTCGCGAGAAAGTGAGCATCAACAGTTGCTCGTGCTTCACGTCTTCAAGTAGCAACAACGATGCCAATTTGTGCACCAGTACGCGCGTTTTACCACTCCCTGGTCCTGCTGCCACAACAATGCAACGTGTTTCCTTATCGGCAATGATTTGCTTTTGGCATGCCGACAGATGGCCAAACAGTTCTTTATGCTTCGCAGGGGTAAGGTTGCGCGATATTTCGTTCAGTCGTTCGCCCTTAAAATATTTGGTAACAAACCGGCGATAGTCCATTTGGAAATAGTCTTTAACAAACTGTTGCGCTGCATGGTAATCCTTCACCATCATATTGGCGTACTCGCCCACGATGTGTATCTGTTGTATTCGTTGTCGATAAAACTCGTCGAGCACGCGATAATCGTCTTTACTAAATCGTGCTCTATTGTCTTTCACACGCTTAATATGCATGGCATTGTATATCACAAGAAAGCCTCCATCCAGCTTAAGCGCACCTATTTTGGCCAGATAAAGCAACGCCTCTTTCACCTCTTCGAGCTGTAAGTCGGCAAACGAACTAAAGAGCGACCCGCCTTGCGCCTTCATATCATTGAGCAAACCAACCACCGAGAAGGTCACTGGCTTGTTGGGTGCACCATCATCACCAGACTTTTGTATCAACTTATAAAGCCATTCCACCGCAAAGCGACATATTTGCAGCCGTCTTTCAAAACGTTGCATCAGCACATCAGCCTCAAACATCCTACGCAACTCCACATAATGCGCAGCCGTTTCTTTCTTTCGCATATAGCCCTTGATGGTTAAAAAGTAGAGCAATGTGCGTATATCTTTCTCTTTAGCTTCGTCGATGCCGTGGTGCACAGCGTTATCGTTAAGTTGTTTATAGGTTGTGAGCAGTGGGTCGTTGGGCAATTGCGTAAGGATGTGCCGTTCTAGTTTGGCAAACTTATCAAGCAGCACATTAGATTTGCGTTCGGTTTCGCCTGTGTCGCGCAAGTAAGCAATCATGTCTTCGGTGTCGGCAAGAAGGCCTTCTTGGCGCATACTCAACACCACCGACATCACTTCGGCCTTAGTTATGCCCAAGGTGTCGGCCAAATAGTCTATTCGTGCTTCGCCTTCAGCATCTCTCGACTTCACGGTATTCTTTCTTGAGATGAGCGATTTTATTACGCGCACTGCCTTTTCGGCCTCTGCTTCATCAAAGAGTATTGAGGCATCAATGCGCTTACGAGCCTCATCCATATTCTTAACGGTGATGCCCGAGGCAAAGACCTGTGGTACATTGCTTCCTCTCACCAAAAAACCAGCTTCTTCTAAAGCCGACAATGCTGTGCGCACGCGTGTCTCAACGTCGCTCACCGAGTCGTCCCAGCCTGCCTGTCGGGCTATTTCCAACGCCGAACAGTTCACTCCTTCGCGCATTTTAGTAAGATATTTCACTGCTTTCCACACCTGCTGTATTTCGCTGATGCTCAGTTTTGTTTGGTTCAGCATTATAAAATGCTTCTCCAAATCGTTATCGCTATACAGCACGTAGCACTTTGCATTGAGACTAGGGTCGCGTCCGGCGCGTCCGGCTTCTTGAACATAATTCTCCAACGAGTCGGATATATTGTAGTGCACCACCAGTCCCACGTCTTTCTTATCTACGCCCATGCCAAACGCCGAGGTAGCAACAATGATGCGCACCCTATCGTTCATAAAGGCTTCTTGGTTTTCTGTCTTTTCGTCGGCGTCCATTTTGCCGTTAAAAGGCAGTGCGTCAAAACCGTCACGCGTTAGTCGTTGGGCAAGTTCTTTTGTGCGTTTTGTGCGCGACACATACACAATGGCAGGACAATTGCTAGCCGTCATCAGCGCGCGAAGCTTCAAATATTTGTCATTATCGTCTTCGGTGTGTATCACACTATACATCAAATTCGTTCTTGTTGCCGATGATGCATAGAGTTGCAGTTCTATATTGAGGGTGTCACGAAAGTAATCGCAGATGTCTTGCACACTTTTTGCTTGGCTGTTGCCGTGAAACACGAAATGGCTATAGGCTGTTGGTTGAGTCGTTGCTTTTGAAGCCAATTCACAAACTTACCGATATAGAGATAATCCACCCTAAATTCTTGTCCCCACGACGACAAACAGTGGGCTTCGTCTATCACAAAGCGCACCACATGGCGCATGCACAAAACGCGTTCTATGGTTTTTGAACGAAGCATCTCGGGCGAAATATACAGCAACGAGGCATCGCCATTCTGCACTCGCTCGATTGCCACGCTACGTTCTATGGGGTCGAGCAAGCCGTTTATGCTTACTGCATCGGTTATTCCACGCTCGGCAAGATTGTCTACTTGGTCTTTCATGAGCGACTGTAAGGGCGAAATAACCACCGTTAGCCCATGCACCGCAGCGCCGGCCATAAGTGCTGGCAACTGAAAAGTGAGCGACTTGCCACCTCCTGTGGGGAATATGGCCAACAACGACTGCCCTTTCATGGCTGCTTCTACTGCTTGTTGTTGTAGTGGTTCGCCCTCGTAAGTGCGAAAAGCGCTAAACCCAAAATGGGTTTCTAAACCTTTTATCGCATCCAGTTGCGCCTTGCAATATCGGCAACCCTGCTTACAAGGTGTGTTTCGCAAAAGCTTCATCACATATTCCACCTTTGGATAGGTGCATAACACCCAGCCTGGCGTAACCGAACGATGGTCGGTGGTGTCGATAAGTGCCAGTGCATAGGCCAGTTCGCAAGGATATTGGGCAATAATATCTGCCAATGGGGCGTTGCTGCAAATCTTTTCGCCATAGTGTTCCACTATCAGTTGCGACACATGGGCTTGCTTTGGCTCTGCATTCACCATGCGCAAAAAGCCCTCAAACTCGCGCTGCCCCCACAACAACGAGGCAAACACAAGGCGTTTGTGGCTTGGCAAGGCCTTCCAGTGGGCTATTTCGTCGTGAAGTAAGTCTTTTGTTTTCTCGCAATCGTTAACTGGATTATTCAGTTCTTCTACGATTAGCTTATCGTCTTTCACTAACTTGTGGTAGGGACGTTCAGGGAAAAGCAACGGCGAGAGATAAAGTGTATCTACCAAATGCCATTGCTGTTGCTCGTCATGGGTAAAAAGATATTTGGCATCGTGATGCACAATGTTGTGCCCACATATAAAATCAACATCGCGAAGAAAGTTTAACAGCTCGGCTTTCGAGGCTTGATGAAAGATTGCACCATCACTTCGCAATGCGCCAATGTCGCGCACCTGATGGTTTTTCCCACCTATTTCTGTATCCACAAAGGCATAACGCAGCGAGGTGTTGCTTGTTCCCACACCTTCGTTTCCAACAATATTTGCTTTATTATTGTTGTGTTTTGTTCCCCAAAGTCGGTTCCATATGGCCATAATCAAGTATGATGGTAACGGTTTGGGCCGCTTTTGCTGGCCGTTTTCTTGTGCATTACGCACAGCAATATGGCCAACCGCCCTTATTCTTTGCTCTGCAATAGGGCAAATTTACGTATAATCACAATAACATCCAACTCTTTTTAGGCTTTTCGTTACATCTTTCTCACAAAAGGAGTTGCGCTCTACCTGCATTAAATCCTCTTTCTTCTCTCACGCCAACCGACGTTGCAACCATCGCCTCACTGGCACATCATAGTATTTTAGGCATAACCATGCTAGGGCTATGCAAGCAAAAATCAAAGCCAATATTTGCGGAAGGGATTCGCAGAAAGGCATGTTGTTACGCTTGGCGTAAGCAAAACAGGTATAGAGAAGGGGGAAATGAGTGAGGTAAAGGGGATATGAAATGTTGCCAAGAAAGTTGCAAACGCGCGTAGAAAGGGCATCGGTGGTTTGCCCGGATGCCCCTAACCACACCATCAAGGGGAAAACCACTAGCACACAAAGGGCTTCGTAGAGTCCGTTTGCCCACAATTGCCCTTCTCCTCCTATGCGCGGAGCCATCGCAACTGCTGCAATGGCCATGGCACACCACCAGAAAGCACCTCGTATATTGCACTTGCACGACACACGAGAGAGCAACAAACCTGCTGGGAATGCAAACATCACGCGAAGCATTCCTCCCCAAAATCCTCCGTTGGCAAAGGTCCAACCCGCGCCTAAAGTGCCACTCTCGTTGGTTAAGGCATAGCCCAAAAGCGCTCCTGCCATAGCAAATACCAATAGGGCTAGTCGGTGGGTGCTGAGTTTTCGGATAAACAACACATAGAGAAGATTGGCTAAATACTCAAAAAACAACGACCATGCTGGTCCGTTTAAGGGGAATATCTCGCCAAATCCGCGCACCTCTACCCCACTCCACGCTGGCACTAACAGCATATTTAGCAGCGTGGCAAATGCCAAAAGGGCTAAGGGTACGCTTTTCACATTTAAGTATTCGCTACCCTGACCGTAAAACATCACTGCGCCAAACAGTGCGCCTACTATCACCATGGGGTGCAAACGTATTACTCGCCGCTTTATAAAGCTGCCTACACTCATGCTGTTGCAACGGTCGTCGTAGGCATATCCTATTACAAAACCCGACAGCATAAAAAAGAAATCCACGGCCAAATAACCATGACTAAAATAATGTGTGAGGCTGTTTGTGGCAAAGTCTTCGCCTATGTGGAAACAAATCACCACAAGGGCTGCCACTCCGCGCAGTCCGTCGAGCAAATGATAGTGGGGTTTGGTGTCGGAAAATGCGCCGGCCGAGATGGGGCTGGGGTTCATTTGTGGGTTGGGGTTAAGGATTTATAAGTCAATATGATAAGGGAATGCTGCTCTTTTGGGCTCCTTCCTTCGCGCTACTCCTAGCTCAAAGGCGTGCTCTCGCGCTTGCTTACAACGCTCAATGGGGCACGTAGCACAACAAGTTTGCTTTGTTGCTCGTGCATACATCTTTCAAATATTACCACTTGGTATGCCTATTTATCTCTTTCGGCCCAAATTTCTGCTGGTTCGAGTATTCCTACACAACCGTTTTTTGCCACGGCCACCATGCATTGCGCAACGATGTGTGTGGGCATGGGGCGCTGTTGTTTGAACAATCCCAAAGCATTAAAGAAGGACAGAACGGCATTGGCGATTTTCTCGTTCAACCTATCTGTTCCCTTTCGAATGAGCGAAGGCGGACGAACAATGCACAATTGCTTAAAACCTAGCTGTGCTACTGCCACTTCTAATTCGCCTTTTATGCGCGTATAAAACAAGCGCGACTGCGCATTGGCCATGGCTGCCGACAGCAACACGAGCTGGCACTTGGTTGCGAGCTGCTGCTTCGGCAAAATTAAACTGATATGTATAATCTACGGTGTATTGTGCTGCTTGGCTTCCTGCTGCCTTTAGGGTGGTGCCCATGCACGAAAACAGCACATCGCCCTGCACCAGGTGTTGCCAAGCTTGGGGCTGATTAAAGTCAACCACGTGGGTTACTAGCTTAGCTGACGTGCCCAATTGTGGGTCGCGCCTAACAAAGATGTGTACTTGCTCAACGCTTTCGTCGGCCAAAAGCTGTTCCACCAAGTCTTTGCCCACTGCTCCTGTAGCGCCTATTACTATGGCTTTCATATTTAAATACTGAATGATGTTTGTGTTATTGCAAAGTTAATATTTTTAATATTCCTAACCAAATTCTTCGTTATGCTTTCGTTTTAACCTCATTGCAAGGGCAAAAATTCAGAGAATACTGTGTTTAAAATAAAGAAAAAGCCAAGTAAACTAGTGTTAGCACGTCTAAATTTTACAGAATTTTATGAACTAAGAAATGCTTGTTTAAAAAAATAATCGTTTATCTTTGCAGTCGCAAAAAACAATCAAGCCCAAGAACTATAAACATTTTGACTTATATAAACATGAGAAAATTGATCTGCGAAGTGCAACAGATGCGTCTTTACCATCTATTGCGAAGCACCACATTTGTATGTGGCATGATGCTTTTGCCCGTTACTGCGGTAGGAGCACAAAAAAACGTAATTCAACAAACTAGACCAGTTGGGCTAATTAAAGGCTCAGTAACCAGCGATTCTGGCGAACCGCTCACCGGTGTTACGGTGAAAGTGTCTGGCGGAGGTAACGGAACGGTGACAGACATCGATGGAAATTTCTCGGTGAATGCTGCTCCCGGCTCGTTGCTCACATTCTCGTACACGGGCTTTAAGCCCCAAACGGTGAAGGCGCAAGAAGGCATGCAGGTGGTGTTGCAAAGCAGTGTGAACGACCTCAACGAGGTGGTTGTAGTGGGTTATGGCACACAAAAGAAAGCCAACCTTACAGGTGCTGTGGCATCGGTGAATGGCAGTGTGCTGGAAAACCGACCCATCAGCAACATCGGACAAGGTTTGCAAGGTGTTGTGCCCAACCTTAACGTATCCATGGGACACGGTGGCGCTCCTGGTGCTGGTGCTTCTTTCAACGTGCGTGGTACCACTTCGCTCAATGGTGGCGAACCACTGGTGCTGGTAGACAACGTGCAAATGGATGCCAACTTGGTGAACCCCGACGACATCGAGTCGATTTCGGTGCTCAAAGACGCGGCCTCGGCTGCCATCTATGGTGCTAGAGCTGCTTATGGTGTTATTCTTATCACCACCAAAAAGGGTAAACTCAACTCGCGACCAACGGTTCAATTCTCGGCTTCGGGATACTGGCAGAGTCCTGCTGTAGAAATGCACAACGTTAATTCGCTTGACTATCTCAAGATGATTGACATTGCTTATCAAAACAGTGGCGGTAGCGGACACTACTTTAACCCTCTGGTTTACGAGTATACAGAGAAATATGTTAACGGCACCTACGACCAACCTGTGTTCTTCGACAAATCTTATAGCGCCTTTAAATATGGCTATAACGGAAACACCGACTGGTGGAACGAATTGTATAAAACTTCGTTCTCGCAGATTTATAACGCTAGCATTAGTGGCGGTAGCCAAAAAACGCGCTACTATGTGTCGCTGGGGTCTAACAACCAAGGCGGTATCTTGAAGGCCACCGATGAAAATACAATAAGTACAACGCCAACATCAACGTCACCTCTGAGCTTACTCCTTGGATGGAAGTATCGGCTAAGATTGCGCATACGTATACAACCGAGATGCACCCCACTGGTGGTACAACTGCAATGAACAACACTGCCTACTCGGGTTTGTCGGCTTATAGCGGTATGATGAAATCCGACCTTAGTCCGCTGATGCCCGTTAAACACCCCGACGGACATTATGCTGGTCAAGGAAACTTTACCAACCCCGTGGCTATTCAGGCGCAAGGCGGTAACGCTCGCTATCGCCAAAACGACCTTTGGATGACGGCTGGCGTGAAACTCACCCCCATTAAGGGACTTATTGTGAATGCCGACTACACCTGGAACTACTATGGATGGGCTTCTACTCAACACGTTCGCAACTTCTACGACTATACAGCTGTACCTGGAACAGAAAACTATTACCCCTGGACCAACCCCAGCAGTGTTACCCGATCTAACAGCGACGATTACTACTCTTCGTTTAATGCCTTTGCCGAATACAATCTCTCATTGGGCAACAACGACCATAACATGAAGTTTATGGTGGGCTATAACCAAGAAAAAAAACGCACACAATACTATTACGCAGGACGTAAAGACCTCATCGACCCCGAAAATCCTGCCATCAACCAAGCCATCGGCGATATGGCCATCGACGGTAACATGGGACAATGGGCTGTAAACGGCACTTTCGCTAGATTTAACTACGACTACAAAGGTAGATACTTGCTTGAACTCAACGGCCGTTACGATGGCTCGTCGAAGTTTAAAAAGGGACATCGCTACCAGTTCTTCCCCTCTATCTCGGCCGCTTGGCGCTTGTCTGAAGAGAAATTCTTCGAAGGCGTTAAATCGTGGTGGGACAACATGAAGGTACGCGTTTCTTATGGTTCGCTGGGTAACCAAGCCGTTAATGGCAACTTCCCCTACCTCGCTACTTATGGCATCAACACCAAATATGGTGCTTTGCTGGGTGGCGGACGCCCCGTGGCTGTGTATGCTCCTGGACTGGTTAGCTCGTCGTTTACCTGGGAAACGGTTAACCAAATAGACTTTGGCTTTGATGCTGCATTCCTGCGCAACCGCCTTAGTGCTTCGTTCGACTGGTATCGTCGCAACACCAAAGACATGCTTACCGATGGCGAAGTGCTGCCCGCAGTACTCGGAGCTAGTGTGCCACGCCAAAATGCAGCTAACTTGAAAACAGTGGGATGGGAACTTTCTTTGGAATGGAACGACAGATTGGCCAATGGCTTGTCTT
The DNA here is from genome assembly GCF_000613445.1 of Hoylesella shahii DSM 15611 = JCM 12083. Lineage (GTDB taxonomy): Bacteria > Bacteroidota > Bacteroidia > Bacteroidales > Bacteroidaceae > Prevotella > Prevotella shahii. The sequence goes on along the minus strand of NZ_BAIZ01000006.1, from coordinate 26,690 downwards.
ATCACGTAAAGGGTGTATTGTCAGACTATCAGTCTACCATCACCAAATTTAATAACCCCACTGGACTGATTAGCCAATATTACGTTGGACGTAAAATGAACGAAATATGGGGATATGTATCTAATGGCTTGTTCCAAACCGAACAAGAGGCTAATGCACACGCTAACCAATCTTACCTCTATGGCGGTAAATGGACTGCTGGTGACGTGCGTTTTGAAGACCTTGACGGTAATAACAAAATTGACATTGGCGACAACACCCTGGCTAACCCTGGAGACAGAAAAATTATTGGTAACTCAACGCCTCGATTTGCATTCGGTATCACTGCCGGACTGGAATATAAAGGCATCGACTTTGAAATGTTCTGGCAAGGTATTGGTAAACGCGACTGGTTCCCTGGCAATGGCTCGGCTGCTTACTGGGGCTTCACCAACGAATGGCAAACGCCACTTACCACTTCGCTCGACTACTGGACACCCGAAAACACCAACGCCTTCTTCCCACGTCTGGGATGGGCTAATGGCGGTAACCGTAACACGAGCACACGCTATCTGCAAAACGCTAGCTACTGCCGACTCAAGAATGTAACCCTGGGCTACACAATACCAAGAAACATTCTCGACAAAATTGGCGTGTCGCGACTAAGAGTGTATGTAACAGGTGAAAACCTTCTCACCTTTACTTCGCTCATCAAGCATTCGACCCAGAGACCTTAAACAACATGACCTACCCCATTAACAAGAAAATTGCTGTAGGTTTGAATTTAACTTTCTGATGTGTAACCATCACAAACAACAATGATTATGAAATTTAAAAATTATATCGCACTGGCCCTATTCGCTGGAATGGCTGCTGCGTGTGATTATACAGACTTGTCTCCACTCGACTCGTTTACCGACCAAAGCTACTGGAAATCTTCCAAAGACCTCAAACTTTATGCCAACGGACTTTATGGATTGCTCAGCAGCCCCTCGGCTACGCTAGACAATACTAGCGACAACTTCGTTACGTCTAACTACAGCTCGTATCTCTTTGACGAAATGACCGTGCCCACCGAGGCTTCGGGAAACAATGGATGGGACTGGGGAAACATTAGATCGTGCAACTATTTCCTCTCTCGTTACCAAACTGCACAAGGTAGCGAAAGCGAAATTAATAAGTATGTGGCCGAAGTGAGGTTCTTTAGAGGCTTGCTCTATTTCAGCAAAGTAAAAATGTTTGGAGACGTGCCTTTCTACGACAAAGACTTGCAAACCGACGACACCGAACAACTATACAAAGCTCGCGACCCGCAAGATGTGGTGATTGCAAAGGTGATAGACGACTTTAAATATGCCATTAAATGGCTACCCGAAAAGGCTTTGGCCGAATCGGGACGCTTAAACAAAGAGGCCGCACGCACGCAATTGGCACGCGTTTGCCTACATTTTGGTACGTATAAAAAATATCATAACCAAACTGGAACTGGCGCTCTCTCGGCTAACGCACTGCTCAAAGAAGCTGTGGCACAAACCGACACGCTGATGAACTCGGGCAAATTCGAAATCGTTAAAGGCTCGGATGCTGGTTGCGACCAAATGCCTTTCAGCGGTTATCCCTTGTATTACTCTAACCAATTTACGCAAGAAGACCTCTCGGCCAATAAAGAATGCATCCTTGCTAGATTCTACGAACCTTCGGTGCTAACGCACGAACTGGGCAGACAGGTGCAAAATGGTGGCATGGGATTGTCGAAAGACTTCGTGGAATCGTTCCTTATGAAGGATGGCACGCCCATCTATAACACAGGCTCGGGCTATGCTGGAGATGATAACCTGGAGAAGGAAATTACCAACCGCGACCCGCGTCTATATCAAATTGTAGACAACAACCACAAACCCTACTATGTGAGAAATGGTGAACGCATACTGAACGAACCAGCTAACCGCGTGGGGGCAAGCAAAAGTGTAACGGGATACGACTGCGTGAAGTTCCACCACGCCAACACCGTGCAACAAGAAGCGCGCAACTCTACATTCGACTGGTTTGTATATCGCTATGCCGAAGTGCTGCTCATCAACGCCGAAGCTAACGCCGAACTGGGCACTTGCACTCAAGACGTGCTGGATAAAACCATCAATAAACTGCGCGACCGCGTGGGTATGCCTCACCTAACCACTTCGCCCGTTGCCGATGCCAAACCCATTAACTATGGCTACTCGCTCTCTAACCTTATTTACGAGATTAGACGCGAACGACGCATCGAACTTGTGGCCGAAGGTTTTAGACTAGACGACTTGAAACGATGGAACGCTATGAAACTGATGGAGAACCCCAAAACGATGCTGGGCATTAAGATTACTCCGCTGTCTGTTAGCGAATTCCCCGCTGGTACGTTCGACGGACAAAACGGACGCCCAACCGTGAGCTACAATGGCGCTACTTACTTGTATCAATACAAGGCTGCTAAGCAACTCGACGACGCTGGTAGAAAATGGAAAGCCAACGACCGCCGTTTCCTCTATCCACTGCCTAAGCAAGAATTGGTGCTTAACAAGGCCCTAACACAAAACCCCAACTGGGAATAAACTCCATGCCTGATGTGTTAAATGCTTTGTACACATCGGCTGCGTAAAACCAATAAGCGAGCGAAACAAAGGCTAACCCCGGTTTCGCTCGCTTTTTTTTACGCCCATATTTCGACCATGTGCCTTATGGGTTTGCACGCGTAGGCTCAATAATTATTCGTGCGTTGCGCAACTTTTACAAATAGTTGTTGTAAATTTGCAATACTAAATGGTTGCACGCAACCTCAAAAACCGCATCTAAATTAACGATATCAACACAACTTAAAGGTATGCTGAAACTTATCCAAGCCACATTCTGCCTGCTGATTGGCCTTACTCTGCAAGCGCACGCCCAATCTTTTACATGGTATAACCCCATGGAAGCCTCCCCAAGCTGCATCAATGGCAGAGCATGGAACGAAGAGACAAAAGCCTCTTATGCCCGCATGCCCGAAAGGTTGCAACGCAATATGCCCGAAAAGGTGCGCAACTTCTCTAAGAATGCTGCAGGACTGTCTATCATGTTTATCACCAACACACGCAACCTGCAAATTAAATATACCATCGAACCAGGGGCGCAAATGGTGAACATGGCACGATTAAACCAAGCAGGGGTTGACCTATATGCCACCAACAAAAGGGGTAAAACGCACTGGATTGGCAACCACATGCAATGGAACTGGAAAGACACCATCACCTTTACTTTTAGAGACCTAGAGACAAACACAGGTGTTTACGAACTGTTTTTGCCACCTTACAGCACGGTTACTTCGCTAAAAATTGGATGCGACAAGAAAGCACACTTTAGCTTTGTGCCTACAAGTACAGACAAACCTGTTGTTATTTATGGCTCGTCTATCGTACAAGGGGCTTCGCCCTCGCGACCTGGTCTTACTTGGACCAATACGCTAAAGCGTATAACAGGACTAAATATCGTGAACCTGGGCTTCAGTGGGTCGTGCCTAATGGAACCCGAAGTGTTTGATGCTATTTGCGAAATAGACGCTAGATGCTTTGTTATCGACCCCATTCCTAATAGCTATCGGTTAACGGCCAACGAAATTGCTACACGCATTAGATATGGTGTTACACAGATAAGGCAACGTAGCAATGCGCCCATCATCATCTCTGAAAGTTATTTGCAGGCCGATAGGGCTTTTCATCCGCATGCCGAAGACCAACTGCGAAAGGCTAATAAGGCGCTGTGCCATATTGTGAAACTGCTGCAAAAAGAGGGGGTAAAAAATCTGTTCTTAATGAAAAGCAAAGACATCAAGATGACCGAGGATGCCATGATCGAGGCCACTCACCCCAACGACATCGGTTGTATTATCTACGCTAATGCTTATAAAAAGAAACTTAAAAAGGTGCTGCGCTGATAATTAGCTGCCTGTTGGGCCTTTTGTCATGCGATAGCCTATGAACTTACTTGCTAACCTATGCCAAAAGGCACACTGGCGTAAAACCAATGTGGCAAGCATCGTAGTGAAATGGTTTAGCTTATAACAGCAAAAGGCACAGCCCTAAGCGTGGTTGCTAGTACACTATGCTGAACTTTAAGCCATTTCTTAGAAGGTTTGTGCAACGCGTTACGGCACTTTTGTAGACAAATGTTTCTCGGGCTAATTGGTTGTGCTGCGTTTTTTCGCCTTTCGCTTCATTACGTTCAACGTTTGGAAGATGGCCTTGAGGTATAGATTGTAAAATATTTCGCAATAATTTTAACATTATGAGTGCCTTTTTATTCACCAAGTTCCCAATCGGTCGCAAAAAATCGATTCTCGCGAGGGTTTGTTGGCTTGAAAATACGCAAACCAAGTGAACACTAGAAAAATGCGTTTTCGGCTATAAAAACCACAATTTACACCAATTTCACGCCAATTTACTGCTAAAAACCGTGCAATTTGCACCAAAACGCAGCGCAATATGCAGCAAAACACCTTGCGTTTAGCAGCAAAACGCAAGGTGTTTTGTTGCTAAACGCAAGGTAAAATGGTGCAAAACGCAAACCTAAATGCTGCTTTTCGCGAATAATGGAAAAGTATATAGCCACTAAAACCATAGAAAACGACTCTTTTGAGGGGTGAAAAAGGGCTTAAAAAACGGCTTTTTGGCTACTAAAAGCGTTTTTAGGGCGGTGAAAATTGGAGCTTCTTTCACCAAATAGAAAGGCAAAATGGTGCTAAATGCCGATTTTTAACCAAAAAACGATGTAAAATAAAATACCGAAGGCTAAAAAATGCTGCTAAAAGCATGCTTTTTAACCGCTGTTTTCGCTAGAAGGGGTTGACTTGGAGAGCGCGTTTTGTAAAATTATATTACCACCATTAACAATCGAATTGAAAAACGTAAGCAAGGATGTTGGGGCAGAATTCCCCTCTACAACAACTCAACGAGCGCATTATTTTAAATAATAGCCTTACGACAGTATGGGGATAATAAGATGCCGTGCAAGCGATAAATAACATAATGCATCAACGACCTGCTCAAGAACAAGGCCAACCTTGTCCATTCACGCCATCGCTCGGTACATAATTTTCTCATGAATCTTTGCGCTGCATGGGCTGCATACTGTTTCTTCGAGAATAAACCCTAGGCATAGCCAGTGCGCATTGAAAAGACTAGGCAATTGGAACTTTACTAAGCGAGTGCTTAGCCCGAACTGGCGTAGATATATGTCTTTAGGTGTAAGATTACCCAATGATTAAAGAATTTTTATTTATTGATAACTTAGGTTCTAATACCTCGTAAAATAAAGTGGGGCAAAACTTTATATTCGATTAACTTTGAAATAAAGGTTATCAAATAAATATAAGAAGAACATATAAAGTATTATAAACTAAACTTTTTATCGTATCTTTGTACTACAAAAGATACATTATGACAAAATTCACCAAAGCCAACTGGATGACCAGGGCACTGCAAGAGAAACTGAATGTAGTGGGAGAACAATTCCGCCTTGCCCGATTACGAAGGGATTTGACAATGGATCAGGTTGCACAACGTGCGCAATGTACCAGGCTCACTCTTTCACGTTTAGAAAAAGGAGAGCCTACGGTTTCTCTTGGTGTTGTTATGAGAGTACTTAATGCTCTGCAGCTTGAAGAGGATATACTCCATTTGGCTAAAGACGATAAGCTGGGACATATGGTACAAGACTTAGGTATTAAGAATAAGAAACGAGCTTCAAAAAGATAACGCATGGATAAATTAGATGTGATAGCCACTTTCGACTGGATGGATAAGGAAGAGAAGGTAGGCACTCTTGGGCATGAATACCTAAGAGGCTCTGATGTATTTTCTTTTGAGTTTGATAAAAACTGGCTCAAAACCTTTCCTAAAATTGACTTTGGGCAAGACCTCCGCCCCTATACTGGGGTACAATATAGCCGAGATAACCACATTTTCGGCTGTTTTTCTGATGCACTCCCTGACAGATGGGGGCGACGACTGATAGACTTGCGTACTTCACTAGAGGCAGAAGGAAAAGCAAGCCATACCTTATCAGATTGGGACTATCTCAAAGGGGTGGAAGATGAACTGCGTATGGGTGGGTTCCGCTTTCAGAATCCAGATAGCGGAGCATTTATCAGTTCTACGCCTAGTTACAGCGTTCCGCCTGCCATACATGTTGACGAACTTCTACAAGCTGCTAAGGAGATTGAGAAAAGCGAGTATAAGCATTTGGAACCTGAAAAAAAATGGGTGCAAAGGCTTTTTCAGCCTGGGTCATCGATGGGTGGCGCACGTCCAAAGGCTTGTGTGCAGAGTGACGGTCATCTTTATCTTGCCAAATTTCCTTCCATCAATGACGACATCAACGTATCACGCTGGGAACATTTAGCCCATCTGATAGCTAAGGAATGTGGTATCAATGTTGCCGAAACACAGATAATTAGGGCAGGGAATGGTCAAGATATACTTCTCTCTAAGAGATTTGATAGAACAGCAGACAAAAAGAGAATCCACATGGCTTCTTCGCTCACCGTCCTTGGCTTCACTGATGGCGACGGACAAAGAACAGGAAAAGGCTATTTGGATATTGTGGATTTTATTATTTCAAGAGGTGGTAACCATATAGAGGCTAATTTAGAAGAACTATACAAGCGAGTTGCCTTCAATATCTGTATTGGTAATACCGATGACCACTTTAGAAATCATTCGTTCCTGCTTGGAAAGGAGGGTTGGGAATTATCTCCTGCATACGACATGAACCCTACAAATGGTATATTTCAAGCATTGCTTATCGATATCAACACAAACGATAGTCTCTCAATCGCCTTTACAATGCCCATGAGCTTTATATGCTGGATGAAAGAACCGCAAGAAGCATTATAATAGACGTAACAAGAAACATGAAGTATTGGGAGAATATGGCAGAAAATATAGGACTTCCCCAACGAGAAATCAAATACTTCAAGGAAAGATTTGAAAAAGGTATGGAATTTCAATATGGGACGGGATTTCATCGATGAGGTCAGACCAATAGGTGTCTGTTACTTCTTGCAAAGCTTAAAGAAAACGATTTTAGTTTTGTGGAAGGAAATGAGCAACAGATAAAAGAAGAGGTACTGTCCTAAAAAAGTGTGTAAGCCCATTTTTTCTTATCTTTGTATTATTCAAAAAAAAACAATAATAAAATGAAGCTTACACATTCACAAATTTCGGAAATTCTTTCGAATTACAAAAGCAGTAGCGAGGGTTTGGTTACCCTTCAGTCTTTAATTATGAACTCGTTGATGTATCATGAGGGAGAACTTAATCGGACAGTAATAATTTGGAAACGAAGGTTAGAAGAGATGCGTACAATAAAAAAACGCCTCTATCCTCACGGATAGAGACGTTTAATTTATAAATCGATAATTGTTGATTATTCAGCCTTAGCTTCTTCAGCCTTAGGTGCTTCTTCGGCTGCAGGTTGAGCCACTTCAACGTTTTCGCCTTCAGCCTTAGTGGCTTTGCGGCTACGACGAGTTTTCTTAGCCTCTGCCTTAGGCGTCTTGGCCATGTTCTCGTCAAAGTCAACCAATTCGATGAAAGCTATTTCAGCGGCATCACCCTTGCGGATACCCAGCTTGATAACGCGGGTATAGCCACCAGGACGGTCTCCCACCTTAGCAGCAACCACCTTAAACAGTTCGGTTACAGCAAATTTGTTTTGCAAGTAGCGGAAAACAACACGACGTGAGTTGGTGGTATCTTCCTTAGAACGTGTAATCAGGGGTTCTACATATTTCTTCAAGGCTTTTGCCTTGGCGAGAGTCGTAGTGATTCTTTTGTGCATAATCAGCGAAATGGCCATATTAGCAAGCATGGCATTACGGTGAGGTGCAGTACGACCCAGGTGGTTGAATTTTTTATTATGTCTCATTTTTTGTTTTCTTTAAATGCGGAAGAGTAAATCGGCATGGCGGATGGAGCATGCACTCCATCCGCTCGTGCTGAATATTAGTCTCTGTCCAGTTTATACTTTGAAATGTCGGTTCCAAAAGACAGATTCAGACCCAAGAGCAAATCATCAAGCTCTGTGAGCGATTTCTTACCAAAGTTACGGAACTTAAGAAGGTCGGTTTTGTTGTATTGCACAAGGTCGCCCAGTGTTTCCACGTCGGCGGCTTTGAGACAGTTGAGTGCACGAACACTAAGGTTCATGTCTACGAGCTTAGTTTTAAGCAGCTGTCGCATGTGTAGAACTTCCTCATCAAACTCTTCGTTGGTATCAACGTCTTGGTTCTCAACGGCGATTTTCTCGTCTGAGAAGAGCATAAAGTGATAGATAAGGATTTTAGCGGCCTCTTTAAGAGCGTCTTTGGGACTAATGGAGCCGTCCGTAGTTACGTCGATAACAAGTTTATCGTAGTCGGTTTTTTGTTCAACACGATACGGTTCAACAGAATAGCGAACGTTACGGATGGGGGTGTAAATGGAATCGATAGGAATTACATTTACATCAGTGCAGAACTCACGATTTTCGTCGGCGGGCACATAGCCACGGCCTTTGTTAATGGTGAGATCAATCTGCAATGAAGCTTTGGCATCTAAATGACAAATCACCAAATCGGAGTTTAACACTTCAAATCCAGTCAGATACTTGCCAATGTCACCAGCCTTGAACTCTGTTGTGTTCTCAACCGTGATACTAACTTTCTCGTTCTCGAATTCTTCTACTACTTGCTTGAATCTTACTTGTTTCAAATTCAAGATAATGTTGGTGACATCTTCCTTTACACCAGGCACAGAAGAGAACTCGTGCTCAACACCGGCGATGCGCACGGTATTGATAGAGAAACCTTCTAGCGATGAAAGGAGAATGCGGCGGAGGGAGTTACCAATGGTAACGCCGAACCCAGCTCAAGCGGACGAAATTCGAATCGACCGAATTTGTCGTTGGCCTCCAACATTACAACTTTATCAGGTTTTTGAAATGCTAATATCGCCATTAATTCAATGATTTATTTAGAGTACAACTCAACGATTAACTGTTCCTTAATGTTCTCAGGAATGTCGGCACGCTCGGGCTTGTGCAAGAACTTACCGCTCTTAGAAGCGTCGTCCCACTCAAGCCAAGGGTACTTGCTGTGATTGAAACCAGCCAAAGCAGCTTCGATAACTTCGAGCGACTTAGCTTTTTCGCGCACACCAACGATTTGTCCGGCTTTCACCGAGTAAGAAGGAATGTTTACTACCTTGCCGTCTACCACAATATGCTTGTGACCAACGAGCTGGCGTGCAGCTGCACGGGTAGGAGCCAGACCAAGACGGAACACTACGTTGTCGAGACGGCTCTCGAGGTTTTGCAACAGCACCTCACCGGTGATGCCACTAGCCTTAGCAGCTTTCTCGAACATGTTGCGGAACTGACGCTCCAAAACACCATACGTGTATTTAGCCTTTTGCTTCTCTGCCAACATGGCGCCATACTCAGAAGTTTTTCTGCGACGGTTGTTGCCATGCTGTCCAGGAGGGAAGTTTCTCTTGGACAAAACTTTGTCTGCGCCGAAGATGGGTTCACCAAAACGACGAGCAATTTTAGATTTCGGACCTATGTATCTAGCCATTGTCTATTTTATAACTTATTTGTTTGTGTATCTTTGTTGCCTGCCTATAGATGCAAGCGTTGTGAAAAGAGCGTGTTATACGCGGCGACGCTTGGGAGGACGACAACCATTGTGGGGCAGTGGTGTAACGTCGATAATCTCGGTTACTTCAATTCCTGCACCGTGAACGGCACGGATGGCGCTTTCGCGACCGTTACCTGGACCCTTAACGTAAGCTTTAACCTTACGCAAACCAAGGTCGAATGCTACCTTGGCGCAATCTTCGGCTGCCATTTGAGCTGCGTAGGGAGTGTTCTTCTTAGAACCACGGAATCCCATCTTACCAGCCGACGACCAAGAAATTACTTGACCTTCGCTGTTAGCCAAAGACACAATGATGTTATTGAATGAGCTGTGAACATGAAGTTGTCCAAGAGCGTCTACTCTGACGTTTCTTTTCTTTGCTGCTATTTTCTTTGCCATAATTTCTTTTTAGTTTAAAAGTTTCAAGTTTCGAGTTTTAAGCATCGGGGTAAACCCCGCCTTTCAACTTCCAACTAAATATTACTTAGTAGCCTTCTTCTTATTAGCAACAGTCTTTTTCTTTCCTTTACGGGTGCGAGCATTGTTCTTGGTGCTCTGACCGCGAACGGGAAGACCGTTACGATGACGTACTCCACGATAACATCCAATGTCCATGAGACGCTTGATGTTCAACTGGATCTCCGAACGAAGATCACCTTCTACTTTGAATTCAGCGCCGATAATTTCACGGACTTTGGCTGCCTGGTCGTCAGTCCACTCGCTGACCTTCAGGTCACGGTCTACACCAGCCTTGTCCAATATCTTTGCTGAACTACTTCGACCTATACCATAGATATAAGTCAATGCGATTTCGCCACGCTTGTTTTGGGGCAAATCTACTCCAACAATTCTTATTGCCATTTGTTAATGATAAATGTTTTGATAATGATTAATGTTTAACCCTGACGCGTCTTGTACTTGGGGTTCTTCTTGTTAATAACGAACAAGCGACCTTTGCGACGAACAATCTTGCAGTCGGGCGTACGTTTCTTCAACGATGCTCTTGTCTTCATATTCTAAATTGAATTATTTGTATCTAAACACAATTCTACCTTTAGTAAGGTCGTAGGGGCTCATTTCCACCTTTACCTTATCGCCTGGTAGTATCTTGATGTAGTGCATCCTCATCTTTCCAGATATGTGTGCCGTTATGGGGCATCCATTTTCTAACTCTACGCGAAACATCGCGTTAGATAGTGCTTCTACAATCGTTCCATCTTGCTCAATAGCAGACTGTTTTGCCATAAATTAACTCTTTGCTTTTTCTGTAATTCTTGTCTCGTCACGCTGAAGGTAAGTTGTATTTACCTAATGTACACACGTTATATGCATGCGAACTTGGGTTAATGTGTAACTTCTATCCCTTCGAATGTTGATAAAATCTCGGCCTTGCCTTTCCTAATGGCTATTGTATGCTCGTAATGAGCTGCCCAACTGCCATCTAAAGTGCGTATTGACCACTTGTCGGGCATTAATCCGATTTGCCTGCAGCCCATGGTTACCATCGGTTCGATTGCTATACACATGCCCTCTTTGAGCATCATACCGCTTCCACGACTTCCGTAGTTTGGTACTTTTGGCTCTTCGTGCATATCACGGCCTATACCATGACCTGTGAGTTCGCGCACTATATCATAACCATAGCTCTCGCAAAAGGATTGCACAGCATATCCTATATCGCCAAGATGATTGCCAGCAGTGGCAGCCTCGATGGCAAGATAGAGCGACTTTTGTGCCACAGAGAGGAAATCTCTGACATTTTGAGCCACTTCTCCGACACAAAATGTATAACAACTGTCACCATTATACCCAGCAAGAAGTGTGCCACAATCAACAGAAATAATATCTCCGTCTTTTAGCACGACCTTTTCGCTAGGCACGCCATGCACCACTACCTCGTTTACCGAGGTGCAGATGCTCGCGGGAAACGGCCCTCCAAAAGGATTGGGAAAGTTCTTGAACGTGGGGATAGCCCCATGATCGCGGATGAACTCGTCCGCTATGCGATCCAACTGGAGGGTCGTTACTCCCGGAACAATATGTTTAGCTAATTCTGCCAAGGTTTTTCCAACAAGTTGGTTAGCTTGGCGCATTAGCTCGATTTCATCTTCAGTCTTGAGATAAACCTTCATTTGCGAAATTCACAAGGCAGATCAATAAGCCGAGGGAACGCCAGCAGCGGCGTTACGCGTATGGCCTGAATTGAGCAATCCATCGTAGTGACGCATCATTAGATAACTCTCTATCTGTTGCAAGGTGTCGATAACAACACCCACAAGGATGAGCAATGATGTTCCACCGAAGAATTGTGCAAAGCCTTGCTGTACATTAAGCAATCCAGCCAATGCAGGCATCACAGCAATAAATGCTATGAACAAAGAACCAGGCAGTGTGAGTCGCGACATCACGGTGTCAATATACTCTGCTGTGTCTTTTCCTGGCTTAATGCTGGAATGAAACCGTTGTTGCGTTTCATGTCTTCAGCCATCTGAGTGGGGTTTAGCGTTATCGCTGTATAGAAATAAGTGAACGCAATGATGAGCGTAACATAAATGACATTATACAACAATGAGCGGTTATCCATCAGCGACTGTACTATAGAACTTGCATTCTCGCTTTGAAATCTTACGAGTGTCAAGGGGATGAACATCAAGGCCTGCGCAAAGATGATAGGCATAACGTTGGCTGCAAAAAGCTTCAGAGGAATGTATTGACGTGCTCCTCCATATTGCTTATTACCTACAACACGCTTAGCATATTGCACTGGAACTTTGCGTGTGCCTTGTACCAAAAGAATGGCAGCACAGATGATAGCATAAAGAAATAGTACCTCTACTATAAACAAAACAAGACCGCCGGCCGAGATGGCTGTAAAACGAGAGGTGAACTCTTGAAAGAAAGCCTCTGGCAAACGGGCTATAATGCCAATCATAATAATAAGTGAGATACCATTTCCAACTCCCTTGTCGGTGATACGCTCGCCCAACCAAAGAACGAACATACTACCAGCAGCAAGTATGATGGTGGCAGGAACGATAAATACCGACCATGAGATGCCAGTAGCCAAGGCGCCCTCAGCTTGCATCTTTAGGTTGATAAGGTACGACGGTGCCTGAAACAGAAGGATTACTACTGTCAGAGCACGCGTGTACCAATTTATTTTTTTCCTACCACTCTCGCCTTCACGTTGCATCTTTTGGAAATAGGGCACTGCCACAGCCAAAAGTTGCATGACGATAGAAGCCGAGATGTAAGGCATGATTCCCAACGCGAAGATAGACGCATTGGAGAACGCACCACCAGAAAACATATCCAAAAGCGACATCAAGCCACCACGGGTCTGATTTTGTAGAGATTCTAGCTGGGACGGGTTGATACCTGGAAGTACTACATACGATCCAAAACGATAGATTGCTACAAATAAGAAAGTGATGAGGAGACGCTGACGCAGGTCCTCAACTTTCCAACAGTTCTTTAGTGTCTCGATTAACTTTTTCATTGTTTTAGATTAAAGTGGTGTTACCTCCAGCTGCCTTGATTGCTTCTTCAGCAGACTTAGAAAATGCGTTAGCTTCTACAGTGAGGGCTACTTTGAGTTCGCCGTTGCCAAGTATCTTAAAGAGTTTTTTGCCATTGAAAAGGCCAGCCTCTTTCAGTTCAGCAGCGCCAATCTTTGTAAGGCCCTTCTCTTCGGCAAGAGCCTGAAGAGTTGAGAGGTTAACTGGGAAAAATTCCTTATGATTGATGTTCTTGAAGCCAAACTTCGGAACGCGGCGTTGCAAGGGCATCTGACCGCCTTCGAAACCAATCTTTCTTTTATAACCTGAGCGTGACTTGGCACCCTTGTGTCCACGGGTAGACGTTCCGCCCAGACCAGAACCTGGACCGCGACCGATACGACGACGTGAATGAGTGGAACCAGCAGCCGGTTTCAAATTATGTAATTTCATAAATGTGCTAATTTGACTAAGTTTGTTATTCAACTACAGTTACCAGATGGTGAACCTTTCTAATCATTCCGCGGACGCTGGGAGAATCTTCTACTTCAACAACCTGCGAGATCTTACGAAGGCCCAGACACTGAAGCGTGCGCTTCTGGTCGAGTGGGTAACCAATCTTGCTCTTTACTTGTTTGATTTTAATCGTTGCCATGTTGTTGATGTCCTTTATCCGTTAAAAACTTTGTCCATACTGATACCACGAACACCAGCTATAGTGTAGGCATCACGCATGAGACTAAGCGCCTCGATGGTTGCCTTAACTAGGTTGTGGGGGTTGGAAGAACCCTTAGACTTGGCTATCACATCGGTGATACCACAGCTCTCAAGTACGGCACGCATAGCACCACCAGCCTTCAAACCGGTACCAGCAGCAGCAGGCTTAAGCAATACTTGTGCACCACCAAACGAAGTTTCAACTTCATGAGGAACGGTACCTTTGAGAACGGGAACTTTAACCAAGTTTTTCTTTGCAGACTCTACGCCTTTAGCGATAGCTGTGGTTACCTCGCCAGCCTTACCCAGACCGTAGCCGATAACGCCATTGCCATCACCAACAACGACAATAGCAGCGAACGTAAATGTACGGCCACCCTTTGTTACCTTGGTAACACGGTTGATGGCAACCAAGCGGTCTTTCAATTCTGCGTCACTATTTACTCTTACTTTATTCATTGCCATAATCGTTTAAAAATTAAGTCCACCTTTGCGGGCTGCTTCAGCCAATTCTTTCACACGACCATGATAAAGATAGCCATTACGGTCGAATACAACAGCTGTGATGCCTGCGGCTTGTGCCTTTTGAGCTACAAGCTCGCCTACCTTCTGTGCCTGCTCTTTCTTTGGCATGGCTTCCATACCCAGAGAAGATGCTGAAGCAAGTGTGGTACCAGTGAGGTCGTTGATAATCTGAACGTAGATCTGCTTGTTTGAACGGAATACGCTCATACGAGGACGCTCAGCTGTACCATTGACGCTCTTACGAATTCTATATTTGATTTTAATTCGTCTTTCTACTTTCTTTGTTGTCATAATCTTCTTAATTTAAAGTTACTTAGCTGAGGCGGTCTTACCAGACTTTCTACGAATAACCTCACCCTTGAACAAAATACCTTTACCTTTGTAAGGTTCAGGCTTGCGGAAAGAACGAATTTTAGCGCAGATGAGACCAAGCAATTGCTTGTCGCAAGATTCCAAAATCAACAAGGGGTTCTGGTTTCTTTCCGACTTGGTTTCTACCTTCACTTCTGAAGGAAGTTGAATGAAGATGGGGTGTGTATAACCCAAAGAGAACTCAATAAGATTTCCTTGGTTAGAAACACGGTAACCCACACCCACAAGCTCCAACACCTTTGTGTAACCCTCGCTAACACCTACTACCATGTTGTTGATGAGCGAACGATACAAACCATGGAAAGCTTGCTTCTGCTTAATGTTTACAGCGCTGTTTTCATCTACTTCGAAGACAATCTGACCGTCTGCAATATTTACCTTGATTGAAGCGTCAACGTGTTGTGACAGTTCGCCCTTAGGACCTTTTACGGTAACAACACCATTGGCTTGATTAACGGTAACCCCAGCAGGGATGCTAATTGGCAATTTACCTATTCTTGACATACTTATACCCTCCTATTAATAAACGTAGCAAAGAACTTCACCACCAATTTTCAAAGCGGCAGCCTCTTTGTTAGTCATAACACCTTGGGATGTAGATAAGATGGCAATACCTAATCCGTTAATTACTCTCGGCATGTCTTTATATCCGGTGTACTGGCGCAAACCAGGAGTAGAGACACGTTTCAAACTCGTGATGGCATTAGCCTTTGTCACGGGGTCGTACTTCAAGGCAACCTTGATTGAACCCTGAGGGCCGTCTTCCACGAACTTATAGTTCAGGATATAACCCTTTTCAAAGAGAATCTTTGTGATCTCTTTCTTCAAATTCGACGCAGGAACTTCAACCACGCGATGATGCGCCATGATTGCATTCCTTAGTCTGGTCAGAAAATCTGCTATTGGATCTGTCATATCATAAAATGTTTAATTGATCGGGACTTTCCCGACAATATTAAATAAATCCTTTTGGGGTAATGAAAGTTAAGATTAGCGACAAGTCTGTACCCTATTTAGGCCGAGCCCGCCACTAATCGTAAACATTCATCTTGCTCCGTTTTACCAGCTAGCCTTCTTTACACCGGGAATTAGTCCGGCAGAAGCCATCTCGCGGAACTGGATACGCGACAGACCGAACTGGCGGATATAGCCTTTGGGGCGACCAGTGATCTTGCAGCGATTGTGCAAGCGGATGGGGTTGGCATTCTTGGGGATTGACTGCAACTTGCGAGCTGCCTCGTAAGCTTCGGTGTAGTCCTCAGAAGTAGCGATAATCTTTTTCAGAGCAGCACGCTTCTCGGCATAACGGGCAACGAGCTTCGCACGTTTCACCTCACGGGCTTTCATTGATTCTTTTGCCATATTGCTTAATCGTTTTTAGCGTTCTTGAAAGGAAGGCCGAATGCCTTCAACAAAGCGTATCCCTCTTCGTCGGTGTTAGCCGATGTAACGAACGTGATGTTCATACCTTGAATACGGTCGATTCCATCGATGTTTATTTCAGGGAAGATAATCTGCTCTGAAATACCTAGCGTGTAGTTACCACGACCATCGAAT
This sequence comes from Hoylesella shahii DSM 15611 = JCM 12083, assembly GCF_000613445.1. Lineage (GTDB taxonomy): Bacteria > Bacteroidota > Bacteroidia > Bacteroidales > Bacteroidaceae > Prevotella > Prevotella shahii. The sequence goes on along the minus strand of NZ_BAIZ01000006.1, from coordinate 10,355 downwards.
TTACTCTCGATACCTTTGAAGTCGCGAATACGGGGCAATGACACGCGGATGAGTTTCTCGAGGAACTCATACATTCTCTCACGACGGAGAGTAACCATTACACCAATAGGCATCTTCTTACGAAGTTTGAAGTTGGCGATGTCTTTCTTTGAGTACGTAGCAACTGCCTTTTGGCCAGTAATTGCAGTAATCTCATTGATAGCCACTTCAATAATCTTCTTATCTTGAGTAGCATCGCCCAAACCTTGGTTGATAACGATTTTCTTCAAGACAGGCACCTGCATGGAAGATGAATAGTTGAACTGCTTTTGCAATGCCGGGGCGATTGTCTCGGCGTATACTTTCTTTAACTGTGCTGTATTCATTATTTAATCACCTCCCGCTTTTCTTGGCGACACGCACTTTCTTGCCGTCGTCGGTTATCTTCATTCCGATACGAGTAGCCTTGCCACTCTTAGGGTCAATCAAACTCAAATTCGAGACGTGGATGGGTGCTTCCTGCTTAACGATACCACCTTGGGGGTTCTTTGCAGAAGGCTTCATGCTCTTGGAAACCATGTTCACACCTTCAACAAGTGCGCGTTGTTTGGTAACCAAGACTTTGAGCACCTTACCTTTCCGGCCTTTGTCGTCTCCGGCCAGAACGATAACCTCGTCACCTTTCTTAATATGTAACTTACTCATTACTTTCTGTTTATTAAATATTAAAGAACCTCAGGGGCCAAAGAAACCACCTTCATGTTAACGGCACGCAGCTCACGAGCCACTGGACCAAAGATACGGCTGCCACGAATTTCACCTGCATTGTTGAGCAACACGCAAGCGTTGTCGTCGAAACGAATATAAGAACCGTCTGCACGACGAATCTCTTTCTTCGTACGAACAATCAGGGCCTTTGATACCGCACCTTTCTTCAGATCGCTTGAAGGAATAACGTTCTTGACAGAAACGACAATCACGTCGCCCACGCTAGCGTAACGACGGCGGGTACCACCCAACACGCGAATGCAAAGTGCTTCGCGAGCGCCGCTGTTATCACATACTGTAAGTCTTGATTCTGCTTGTATCATAATTACTTAGCCTTTTCAATTATTTGAACTAATCTCCATCGCTTCGTTTTGCTCAAAGGACGGGTTTCCATGATAAGAACCGTGTCGCCGATGTTGGCTTCGTTCTTCTCGTCATGAACATGGTACTTTTTCGTCTTTTGAACGAACTTACCATATATTGGGTGCTTCTCTTTGAACTTAGCTGCAATAACAATGGTTTTATCCATCTTGTTGCTCAAGACAACACCCTGTCTAACTTTTCTTAAATTTCTTGTTTCCATCTGTGGACCATTATTATTTGTTAAGTTCTCTCTGACGAAGTTCCGTCTTCATGCGAGCGATGTCGCGACGAGCGCTTTTGATCTTCGATGGATTTTCAAGCGGGGTGATGTTATGGTTGAGCTTCATCTGGTCGTAAGCTGCCACAGCATTCTCCAGCTTCTCGGCCAAGTCCTTGGTCTCGAGTTCTTTTAGTTCTTTCATCTTCATATCTTAAGCGTTTTTATCGTAATCACGTCTAACAACAAACTTGGTTTTTACGGGAAGTTTTTGAGCTGCAAGGCGAAGTGCCTCTTTAGCGATATCAAAACTTACACCTTCCACTTCGAAGAGGATGCGACCGGGAGTAACAGGTGCTACCCATCCAGCGGGATCTCCCTTACCTTACCCATACGCACGTCGGCGGGCTTACGGGTGATAGGTTTGTCAGGGAATATGCGAATCCAAACTTGGCCTTCGCGTTGCATGTATCTATTCACGGCCACACGTGCTGCTTCAATTTGGCGGCTATCTATCCATTTAGCTTCAAGGGTCTTGATGCCGAACGAGCCGAATGCCAATTGCGTGCCACGGCTTGCGTTACCTTTATTGCCGCGACCGTCTTGTGGTCTTCTATATCTTACTCTTTTGGGCTGTAACATAATAACTTCTTACTTTTAGCGGTTATTGTTTCTCTTACGATTACCGCGGCCAGAACGGCCACCAGCGTTATTAGAACGGCCACCACTTTGTTTGTCCTGAGTAAAATTAGGTGTGAGGTCACGTTCTCCGTAAACTTCACCACGGCAAATCCATACCTTAATACCCAGAAGTCCAACCTTGGTCAGTGCCTCTGCTTGACAGTAATCGATGTCTGCACGGAAAGTATGCAGAGGAGTACGTCCTTCCTTATACATTTCCTTACGGGCCATTTCGGCGCCGTTGAGACGTCCTGTAATTTGAACTTTGATACCCTCGGCACCAGCACGCATCGTGTTTTGAATAGCCATCTTGATAGCACGACGGTAAGCAATCTTACCTTCTACCTGGCGAGCGATGTTATTCGCAACGATTGTGGCATCGATATCAGGTCTCTTCACTTCGAAGATATTGATTTGGATATCCTTCTTATAGAGTTTTTTAAGCTCTTCTTTGAGCTTGTCAACGTCTTGTCCACCTTTACCAATGACGATACCTGGGCGAGCAGTGCAAATGGTGATAGTAACCAACTTTAGGGTACGTTCGATGACGATGCGCGAAACGTTAGCCTTAGCCAAACGTTCGTTTAGATACTTACGTATCTTCATATCCTCAACGAGATTGTCGCCGAAGTTTTTTCCACCAAACCAATTTGAGTCCCAACCACGGATAATACCTAGACGGTTGCTTATCGGATTAACTTTCTGTCCCATTATCTATTTATTTTTCGTCGTTAGTTTTGGCGTCAACAAACAAAGTAACGTGGTTTGAACGCTTACGGATACGATATCCGCGACCCTGTGGAGCGGGTCTCATGCGCTTCATCGTCACGCCTTCGTCAACAAACACCTTGCTTATGTAAAGTTCTCCTTCGTCAGCCTTGCGGTCGTTTTTCGTCTCCCAGTTAGCAACAGCCGAACGCAACAGTTTTTCTACATCTGCTGCAGCTTGTTTCTTGGAGAACCTGAGCACGCCAAGGGCACGATTAACCTCCATTCCGCGAATCATGTCTACAACGTAGCGCATCTTGCGAGGGGAAGAAGGAACGCCCTTGAGTTTGGCAAAATACAAATTTTTTAGGGCCTCTTTTCTTTTTTCAGCCGCATTATGTTTTCTTGCTCCCATTATTATTTCTATAATTTTAAATGGTTATCCCCTTATTTCCTGTTACCAGAGTGGCCGCCGAAACGACGCGTGGGAGAAAACTCGCCCAGCTTGTGGCCAACCATGTTCTCGGTAATGTAGACAGGGATGAATTTGTTTCCGTTATGAACTGCCACCGTGTGACCCACGAAATCGGGGGAAATCATCGATGCCCTAGCCCATGTCTTAACGACACTCTTCTTGCCACTCTCGTTCATAGCGAGAATTTTCTTCTCGAGTGATACGTTTATATATGGTCCTTTTTTTAATGAACGACTCATAATTTACTCTTTAATTATTTTTTAGCTCTTTCAATAATATACTTGCTAGACTGCTTCTTGGGTGCGCGTGTCTTGAGACCCTTAGCATACAAGCCCTTGCGTGAGCGTGGGTGTCCACCGCTCTGACGGCCTTCACCACCACCCATGGGGTGATCAACAGGGTTCATAACAACACCACGGTTGTGCGGGCGACGACCCAACCAACGCGAACGACCAGCTTTACCTGATTGTTCCAATGCGTGGTCAGAGTTACCTACACTACCCACTGTAGCCTTACAAGCAGAGAGAACCTTACGGGTCTCGCCTGAAGGAAGCTTAATAACACAATAACTGCCCTCACGAGAAGTCAACTGAGCAAAATTACCAGCCGAACGAACCAACAGGGCGCCTTGTCCAGGGCGCAATTCAATGTTGTGAATTACAGTACCAACAGGGATGTTTGCCAAGGGAATGGCGTTTCCAATCTCAGGAGCCGCCTCCGAACCTGACAACAATGTGGTACCCACTTGCAGTCCATTGGGAGCAATAATGTAACGCTTTTCGCCGTCAGCATAATACAACAAAGCGATACGAGCCGAACGGTTCGGATCGTATTCAATTGTCTGAACTACGGCGGGAACACCATCTTTCTCTCGCTTAAAGTCGATTGCACGATACTTTCTCTTATGACCACCACCCATATAGCGAACAGTCATCTTACCAGTGTTGTTTCGACCACCAGTTGAGCGTTTTCCGCAAACGAGAGACTTCTCTGGCACGGATGCAGTAATCTCCTCGAACGTGCCAATAATCTTGTGTCTTTGTCCCGGGGTTACCGGTTTAAACTTACGTACTGCCATTTCTTATTTAAATATTGCTGTAAAAATCAATTTCGTCGCCAGCCTTTAAGGTGACGATAGCCTTCTTGTAAGCGCTCTTTTGTCCTCTCACGAGGCCTGCACGAGTATAACGGCTTGAACGCTTACCCGCATAACGCATCGTGTTTACGTCCAACACGGTAACATTATACAAGTTCTCTACTTCGCTCTTAATCTGCAGCTTGTTGGCATCGGGACGAACGATGAAACCATAACGAGGCGTTGCTGCCTTGGTTCTCACTTCACCTTTAACCTTATAGCTCTTTTCGCGAGAAGACTTTTCTGTGATTTCCGTCATCTTCTCGGTGACGATAGGTTTTATAATAAATCCCATTTCTTCTGTCTCCTTTTACTTGTTTAAGATTCCGTCGATGGTCTCCAACGATTTCTCGGTAATTACAAGCACATCAGCATTCAACACCTTATAGGCATTGAGTGCGCTGGCTGTCATTACTTCTGAACGTTGCAAATTACGAGCCGACAAATATACGTTTTTATTCACACTTGGCAAAAGAAGTAAAGACTTACGCTCTCCTAATTGAAGATTTTTAACTATATTTACAAATTCTTTTGTCTTAGGAGCTGCCATTTCAAAGTCTTCTACAACAATGATGGCATTTTCTTTTGCCTTGTAGCTCAATGCAGACTTACGAGCCAAAACCTTCACTTTCTTATTCAGCTTGAAGCCGTAATCGCGGGGTTTAGGACCGAATACACGAGCACCACCAACAAGAACAGGCGAGTTGATATCGCCACGACGTGCACCGCCGCCACCCTTTTGGCGACCGAGCTTACGGGTTGAACCGCTCATCTCGCTTCTTTCCTTCGTTTTGGCTGTGCCTTGGCGTTGGTTAGCGAGATACTGCTTCACGTCTAGATATAGAACGTGGTCGTTGGGCTCGATGCCGAAAATCGCGTCGTTGAGCACAACTTTCCTTCCGGTCTCTTGACCGTTGATATTCAATACGCTAACTTCCATTATTTCTTAATTAAAAGGGTTGAACCATTGCATCCAGCTACACTACCTTTCACGAGGATAAGGTTGTGCTCAGGAATTACCTTTAACACTTTAAGGTTCTGAGTTGTTACTCTGTCACCTCCCATTTGGCCGCCCATGCGCATGCCCTTGAACACCTTTGCAGGGTAAGAACAAGCACCAATTGAACCCGGCTTACGGGCGCGGTCGTCCTGTCCGTGTGTAGTTTGGCCTACACCACCGAAGCCATGACGCTTAACAACTCCTTGGAAACCCTTACCTTTAGAGGTTCCTACTACGTCTACAAACTCGGCGTTTGCGAAGAGTTCCACCGTGATGGTGTCGCCCAGATTGTACTCCGTATCAAACTTGAACTCGGCCAAGTGCTTCTTTGGTGTTGTGCCTGCCTTTTCAAAGATACCTGCCATCGCCTTAGTGGTGCGGCTTTTCTTTGCTTCTCCGTATGCCAACTGAACTGCTTTGTAGCCGTCGTTCTCTACGGTCTTAACCTGGGTAACAACACAAGGACCAGCTTCGATAACAGTGCACGGTACATTCTTACCGTCGGCACTGAAAACGGATGTCATTCCGATTTTTCTTCCAATTAATCCTGGCATTTCAATAATATATTAATAAAATAAATAGTTTAAATGTTTATAAGCTGCAGATTGGATTCGAGCATATCGGTTGTTTTGCCTTTCGGTTTTTATTGTTAGACAACCGATCGCTGCTCTTGCCATCGTTTTTACTACACCTTGATTTCTACTTCAACACCACTGGGCAATTCTAGCTTCATCAAAGCGTCTACAGTCTTGGCCGTTGAGCTATAGATGTCGATCAGACGTTTGAAATCTTGCAATTGGAATTGTTCGCGGCTCTTCTTGTTAACGAATGTGCTTCGGTTTACGGTGAAGATACGTTTGTGTGTTGGCAAGGGGATTGGTCCGCTTACGATTGCACCTGTGGCCTTTACAGCCTTAACGATTTTCTCTGCTGACTTGTCCACCAACTTGTGGTCGTAACTCTTCAGCTTAATTCTAATTTTCTGACTCATGTCGATTAAGTTGTTTTAAAATAATTATTGGGTAGAGGAACGAAGTACGCCTGTTAAGAGTCATTCGCTAACCTACGCTTCGTTCCTCTGTTATGAAGTTACACCAAGTCGGTGCGACCTTTTACTTCCTCTAGCACCGCCTTAGCAATTGAGCTTGACAGTGGTGAGTGGTGATCGTATTCCATCGAGCTTGTTGCGCGACCCGATGTAATGGTACGCAATGCGGTTACATAACCAAACATCTCGGCCAATGGCACTTGCGCTTTCACGATGCGTGCACCGCTACGAGCTTCGTCCATACCTTCTACTTGACCACGGCGTTTGTTCAAGTCACCGATTACATCACCCATGTTTTCTTCGGGAGTAACCACTTCTACCTTCATGATAGGTTCCATCAATACAGGACCTGCCTTAGGACAAGCGTTACGATAGGCGTTGATAGCAGCCAATTCGAACGAAAGTTGGTCTGAGTCTACTGGGTGGAACGAACCATCTGTCAACGTTACCTTCAGGTTTTCCATTGGATAACCACCAAGTACACCGTTCTTCATGGCGTTTTCGAAACCCTTTTGTACCGAGGGGATAAATTCCTTAGGAACGTTTCCGCCCTTAACCTCGTTCACGAATTGGAAGTTGCCTTCCTTGAAGTCTTCGTCTTTAGGACCAACAGTGACGATAATATCAGCAAACTTACCACGTCCACCACTCTGCTTCTTGTACACTTCACGAAGTGTAACGGGCTTGGTGATAGCCTCTTTGTAGTTAACCTGGGGCTTACCTTGGTTACATTCTACCTTAAACTCACGCTTCAGACGGTCGATAATGATATCCAAGTGCAACTCACCCATACCCGAAATAATGGTCTGACCACTTTGCTCGTCGGTACGAACAGTAAATGTTGGGTCTTCTTCAGCCAGCTTAGCCAAACCGTTGTCAAGCTTAGCGATGTCTGCTTGGCTCTTAGGCTCAACAGCAATCGAGATAACAGTATCGGGGAAGCTCATTGATTCGAGCACGATAGGAGCGCTTTCGTCACAAAGAGTGTCACCAGTACGAATATCTTTGAAACCTACACCTGCGCCGATATCACCAGCGTCGATGCTTTCCATTGGAATTTCCTTGTTAGAGTTCATCTGGAACAAGCGACTGATGCGTTCTTTCTTACCCGAACGAGCATTGAACACATACGAACCTGCCTCTACCTTACCCGAGTACACGCGGAAGAACACCAAGCGGCCCATAAATGGGTCGGTAGCAATCTTAAACGCCAATGCTGATGTAGGAGCGTCCTCCGAAGGCTTACGCTCTTCTTCTTCGTCGGTATTGGGGTTAACACCTACGATAGCTACTGTATCCAGTGGTGATGGCAAGAATGCGCAAACATAGTCCAAGAGGGGTTGCACACCTTTGTTCTTATAAGAAGAGCCCAATACCATAGGAGTAAGATCCATCGAGATTGTAGCCTTACGGATAGCAGCGATAAGTTCTTCTTCAGAAGGTTCAACACCTTCAAGATACTTCTCCATCAGTGCATCGTCGTAGTTAGCAGCATTCTCAATCATCTTGTCGTGCCATTCCTTAGCCTCGTCTAGTAGGTCGGCGGGAATTTCTTCTATGCTGTATTCAGCACCCATCGTTTCGTCGTGCCACAAAATAGCCTTCATCTTGATAAGGTCTATCACGCCTTTGAAGTTTTCTTCAGCACCGATAGGAATTTGTACTGGGCAGGGGTTTGCACCCAAGATGTCTCTCATTTGTTGAACCGTCTCATAGAAATCAGCTCCCGAGCGGTCCATCTTGTTTACGTATCCAATACGTGGAACGTTATATTTGTCAGCCTGGCGCCATACAGTTTCCGACTGAGGTTGTACACCGTCGGCAGCCGAATAGGTAGCTACAGCGCCGTCGAGAACACGCAATGAGCGTTCCACCTCAGCGGTAAAGTCAACGTGTCCCGGAGTGTCAATGAGGTTAATCTTAAACGATTTACCACCATAGTTCCAGTTACAGGTTGTTGCTGCAGAAGTAATAGTTATACCGCGCTCCTGCTCTTGCGCCATCCAGTCCATGGTAGCAGCGCCGTCGTGTACCTCACCTATCTTGTGGGTTTTACCCGTATAGAAGAGAATACGTTCAGAAGTTGTGGTTTTACCGGCATCAATGTGAGCCATGATACCGATGTTACGTGTCAAATGTAAATCGCGATTTGCCATTGTCTTTTGTATACCTATTTATGATTAGAATCTGAAATGTGCGAATGCGCGGTTAGCCTCTGCCATGCGGTGCATATCTTCCTTACGCTTGTAAGCTCCGCCTTGGTTGTTGTAGGCGTCCATAATTTCTGCAGCCAGCTTGTCGGCCATGGTCTTACCACCACGTTTGCGGGCATAAGAAATCATGTTCTTCATCGAGATACTCTCTTTGCGATCAGCACGAATTTCGGTAGGAACTTGGAACGTAGCGCCACCAATACGGCGACTCTTCACCTCCACTTGAGGAGTGATGTTGTCCAAAGCCATCTTCCAGATTTCCAGAGGCGACTTTTCTTCCTTCTCCATCTTAACCTTTACGGTATCAAGGGCATTGTAGAAAATCTCGTACGATGCATTTTTCTTACCATCGTACATCAAGTGATTAACGAACTTAGAGACCTTTTGGTCGTTGAACACGGGATCGGGAAGGATCACGCGCTTCTTTGGTTTTGCTTTTCTCATTTTTGTTTTGAAAAAAATAATTCTGCGTGGGGTTGTCATCGTTCTTCAACTTCCGCACTCGGATGTTTACTCAACCTTTTAAACAATTCACCAGCAAAACGGGTTATAATTTTTGATGCCTTTATCGTCTGCACCTCGACGTTTCTGTTTACTTTCGTTTCAGAATAAGTTTTTAAGCCTGTAAACCCCGGCAAACACCTCTCGCCTAGCCCCGAAGTTCTTGCTACTGCAAGCCTTACCAGCATAAGGCTCACGAACTTAAAAACTTATATGGCTCGCTTTAATTATTTTTTAGCGGCCTTAGGACGTTTTGCGCCATACTTAGAACGACGCTGCGTACGATTTGCTACACCAGCGGTATCAAGTGTACCACGAACGATGTGATAACGAACACCAGGAAGGTCTTTTACACGACCGCCACGAACAAGCACAATGCTGTGCTCTTGCAAGTTGTGGCCTTCGCCTGGGATGTACGAGTTAACTTCCTTTTGGTTTGTCAAACGTACACGGGCAACTTTACGCATTGCCGAGTTAGGCTTTTTAGGGGTTGTGGTGTATACACGAACACAAACGCCACGACGTTGAGGACAAGAATCCAACGCAGGCGACTTGCTCTTTTCCACAAGCACCTTTCTGCCTTTTCTTACTAACTGTGAAATAGTAGGCATAATTTTACTTTTTAATTTTATATATTATTTTCGTTATTATCAAGCGAATACAGAAACGACACAATATGCCTTTTCGGGGTGCAAAGTTACTAACAATTATCCTAACCACCTAACATACATCGCTTTCATTTTAGTTCATCAGAGGATATTTTGATTTATTTAAACATTATTAACAACCGATACAACCATTACACCATGCGAACGCCCCTATAAGGTATCTCCCACCCCTCCTTATTCGCAGTAGTAACGCATGGCATATTTGTTGTATGTGTGTTGCGATTGCGCTGCTTTTAATTTCTTGTTACATTCTTTTTATTCCCTCCTTCTGTTGTACATGCGCTATGTTGCATAACATAAATACAAGTTTTATCGGCAGCGTCTTTTCTCCGCACCTCATTATTATAGCCAATACACACCTATTGTTGACGGCCTTGCCCCTATGCTCGCTCTTATTTCTGCTTTCTAACATCTGCTTATTGCATAGTAGCTCCCCCACTTGTGCATTGTATAGTTGTATAAGGGCGAGTTCTTTGTATTTCATAATAATGGTGTCGCAATTCTCCTTATCCTTAATTCCGCAACACTATTATAAATTAAACTTTTTAAGAACCTGAGCAACAAAAAGTTGCTCAGGATTTTGCTATGTCAGAATTTTT
>NZ_BAIZ01000007.1 GCF_000613445.1 Hoylesella shahii DSM 15611 = JCM 12083 | reverse complement strand
CTTATAAACTCAGAGAACTAATAAACTCACACAAGCCCCCAACTCTAAAAACTCATAAACTTATAAACTCAGAGAACTAATAAACTCACACAAGCCCCCAACTCTAAAAACTCATAAACTTATAAACTTAGAGAACTAATAAACTCACACAATGTTAAACAAACAACAACTTAGTATGCTCTATGGCATACTGCTTATAGTGCTCTTTTCGCTTGTAGCCTTCTTCATTGGAGGCATGCATTGGGCGAAGAGCGTTTCAATTAGTCCGATGATTATCGGTATCGTTATTGGTATGATTTATGCCAACACACTTCGCAGTAATCTACCACAAACATGGGTGCCAGGTATCACTTTTTGTGCCAAGCGCGTGCTTAGAGTGGGTATTGTGCTCTATGGCTTTCGCCTAACACTACAAGACGTAACTGCAGTGGGATTGCCAGCCATCGCTGTTGATGCCATCGTGGTGTGTGTAACCATTGTGGGCGGACTGCTCATAGGGCGAATTTTAAAGCTCGACCGCAGTATTGCGTTGCTCACTTCGGTGGGTGCGGGCATCTGTGGAGCGGCTGCCGTGCTTGGAACCGAAGGCGCCATCAATGCAAAACCCTATAAAACGGCGGTGGCTGTGTCTACGGTTGTTATCTTCGGCACACTCTCCATGTTTCTCTATCCTGTGCTCTATCGCAATGGTTTACTCCACCTCACGCCCCAGTCGATGGGCATTATGACGGGTAGCACCGTGCACGAAGTGGCCCATGTGGTGGGGGCAGGCAACGCCATGGGTAAAGACGTGTCTAACATTGCCATCATTGTAAAGATGATAAGGGTGATGATGCTTGTGCCCGTGTTGCTCGTTGTGAGCTGGTTTGCTGCTAAGGGAAAGATGGGCGATGCCGAAGCACCAGCCCAACGCAAGGGTATAACCATCCCTTGGTTTGCTGTTTTCTTTTTGCTTGTTATTGGTTTTAATTCGCTTAACCTGCTGTCTCACTCCATTAGGGATGGCATCAACACCTTCGACACTTTTCTGCTTACGATGGCGATGACTGCTCTAGGTGCCGAAACCAGTATCGACAAGTTTAAAAAGGCTGGCGCCAAACCCTTCCTTTTGGCTGCGTTGCTTTACTGTTGGTTGCTGGGTGGTGGCTATCTCATTGCGCGAGCACTCTAATCAATGGCATCAACTGTGTGCTGTTGGCTTTTGACTGCTTGGCATTGGGCGGTAATGGCAGGGTGTTTATGCGCTACAAGAGCGAGAATGGCACTTCGTAGACAGCTTGGCGATAGACTTGTGCATCCTACAGCTAAAAGACAACTCTACAATATATTTACTTTTTGTAAAATAAAACGCTGGAATTTTAACAAAAATCCCAGCGTTTTTTTCGTTCATCTGTGCACTTACCTGCATAAAATGGAGTATTTCGTGGGGTTTATTGCATAACTATTACGTTTGCTAGCCACTTCCTTGTTTTCTTTATGGCATCTTTTGTGGCATTGGTGCATGCCAATCGCGGGTAATACGATGTTTGTTTTAGCCAACTAAAGGTTTGATTTCGGCCATTTTTCACTGTTTTTTCTGCTATTTGTAGCAAAACACTCTGCGTTTAGCACGAGTTAGCCTTGCGTTTAGCACGAGTTAGCAGTGCATTTAGCACGAGTTAGCAGTGCGTTTTGCAGCAAATAGCACACCCAAATGGTGGTTTTTAGCCAATGAGGGGTGGAGAGATGCGATGCTTTTTGAAGATTTTTGGGGTGGCATTGGGTGTAATGTGGATGCAAAAATATAAAAATGAAAGGCGCTTTATGCGTTTTTATACCGCTTGCAAGTGCGCAAAAAATTGGCTAGAAATGGGTGAAATGGTTTTAAAAACGCGATTTTGTGGTATAAAAGTAGTAAAAACAACGAACAATGGCGTTGAGATGTGTGAGGAAAGAATGGGGGTTGCATATCTGTGTAAGTGTCTTTTAGTAAGCCGTTTGCGTGATTTTGTGTTGAGAAATTCTAAACCAACCTGTTTTTTAACATAACAATCAACATCAAAATTCTGCGCTAGAAGGGGTTATAGTTGGAGTGGTATTTTGTAAAGAACCGAGAAAACAAATGCTTTGTGTTCATCGCTTTTACCTCTCAACGATGAAACGTAGTTTTTAAAGCATGCTGTTAGTCTTTTCGTCATTTGTAGCTCTCTTGCCCTGCACATAGCCACGTATAGCTAAGCGCTACTTTTGCATCAACAAAAGCCAAGTGCACAGCAATAAACCCAAACTAAACGGCGCTAAGTTCTGATTGGGGGCAGCGAAAATAGCAGTTTATGTGTCCCCAATCAGAGGTTAACCATGCACAAGTAACAACACCACGAAGATAAAAAAAGAGGGCGGTGCCAAGACAAAAAGTTGTCTGCACCACCCACAAGCGTACTATTTGTTCAAGCCTCACGGCCAGCTATTAGCCCAGCAAACGCTTAACGATGGCCGAGATGGCCCCACCATCGGCCAAGCCAGCCAATTGTTTGCTAGCCAGACCCATCACGCGGCCCATGTCTTTCATTGTTGAAGCCCCTGTTTGGGCGATAATCTCTTTCACTTTCACTTCAATCTCAGCTTCAGAGAGCGCCTTGGGTAGATATTCTTCGATAACCTTAACCTGCGCCAATTCAGCATCGGCCAAGTCTTGGCGTGCCTGTTGAGTAAAGGTAGCAGCAGCTTCTTTACCCTGTTTGGCCAACTTTTGCAATATTTTTAGTGCGTCGGCATCTTCCAATACGTCGTTAGCTCCAGGAGCAGTAACAGCCTCTAGGAATACTTTCTTGATGTTGCGAAGCGTTTCGAGGCGCACTTTGTCGCGCGCTTTCATTGCCTCTTTGATGTCGTTGCTTATTTGTTCGAATAATTGAGCCATAATTTTTATCGTTTAATTGGTATGCAATTTTGGTTTTAAAGCGGATGTGGGCAAGTGTGCCACTATTGATTGGCAGACCTATTGTGCACCCTTTCCCACGACCAGTGTTAAGCCGTGGCCTGTGTTTTAGTTTAGAGAAGCCCATCGATGAGGGCAGAAACACAAGCCAGGCAACCCCCTCTCGCCTTAAGCAAAGCTAATAGTGCCCTGCGTTGGAGTGGGTGTGTCTTGCTCTTCAATAGGTTTTCTCTGTAACATTGTGCCCAGTTGGCGAATTTCTTCCAGCTTTTGTTGCGAGCGAGCGTAAGTAGGCGATTCGTCAACAGCGATGATTACATCCTCGTTATCGAGGTCTTCGGGGCGGAAGAAGTAGATGTTGGTGTGCTTCTTAGCGCGCCCACCGGGGATGCTAGAGCCATAGTAAATATTGATACGCCTACCTCGTTCCAACTCGTTTTGCGCCCTTTCAGCAGCCTCTTCGGCCTCTCTGATGGTACGCAGTTGTGTGCGTTGAGGCGTATCGGTGATGTCTTCCACGCCAAAACCAGTGGCCAGCACAGTAACTTTCACTTTTTCGCCGAGATTTTCGTCGAAGGTAACACCCCACTTAAACACAAAGTCGGGCGAGAACTTGGCCATAAACTCGTCTACATAGTTTATTTCCTCCATCATGAGGTTAGAGCCAGGCACGTTTTTATTGCTAAACGAGATGTTGAGCAACAGTTTTTTGGCATGGAACACATCGTTATCGTTGAGCAATGGCGAATTAAGCGCATCAAAGATAGCTTGTTGCAAGCGTCCTTCGCCCTCGCCATAACCCGAGCTCATGATAGCCACGCCACCATCTTCGAGCACCATTTTCACATCGTTAAAGTCGAGGTTCATAAAGCCATGCAGTGTGATAATTTCTGCAATGCTTTTAGCAGCCACGCTCAAAGTGTCGTCGGCTCGTTTGAAAGCCTCGATAAGCGACAGCTCGGGGTAAACCTGTCTCAGGCGTTCGTTATTGATAACGAGCAGCGCATCCACATGTTTAGCCATCTCTTCAACGCCATCAAGCGCTTGGTCAATCTTTTTAAGACCCTCGAAACGGAAAGGAATGGTGACGATACCCACCGTGAGTATGCCCATCTCTTTAGATACACGGGCGATGACAGGCGCTGCACCCGTACCCGTTCCACCGCCCATACCAGCAGTGATGAAGGCCATTTTGGTGCCGTCGTTGAACATCGCTTTAATGTCTTCGATGCTTTCTTCGGCTGCCGCTTTAGCCTTTAAGGGTCGGTTACCAGCACCCAATCCCTCCTTACCCAGTTGCAAATGCATGGTACGGGCGAATCGTCAAGTGCCTGTTTGTCTGTGTTGCACAGCACAAACGACACTTTATGGATACCTTCTTTGAACATGTGGTTTACGGCATTGCCACCGCCACCACCAACACCAACAACCTTGATGATGCTTTTGTCGTTGTCTACTTCTCCGAAGTCTACAATTCCTGTGTTTCTATTGTTGTCTGCCATAGAATAATGTATCAATTTTGGGTTCACATCTCATCAGTGGTAAAGGCAAGGATGAAGAAATTAGCCTCGCCCTAGGCCCTCTTAAAGAGGGAAATGTTAAACAAAAAGTCACACCCTTGTTCACTCTTGAGAGAAGAAAGAAGCGATGGACTTTGGTTTTCTTTAATGTTTCTGTGTGCTAAAGAGCATGATGAAAGCGTAGCGAAGTAAGCAGCTGATATGGCCATTGGCCGTTGGGCTACTTGTATTCTTTAGAAAGCGTGTTGCCTTTAAGATTAGTTGGGCCAACATGCACCATTCTTCGCGCGCTAGATGCACATCGTGCAAAGCATTAAGTGAGGTTATTCCTCTTCGGTCATTTGTTTAATGAAACTGCTAATTTTGTTTTTCCAGTTTTTTATCCTCGTAGGAGTGTCGGAGGTTTCCTTAGAATTTTCTTCGGTATGCTCCTCGTGTTTCGACGCTTCAATGTGCTTAGGCTCGGTTTTAGGCTCGTTAGTAGGCACATGAAGCGTGTTGTCAGTGTGTCTCACCTCTTGTTTATGAGCATCCTCAGAAGGCAAAGAGGTGTGTCGTTCCTCGTCGTCGGCAAAGAGATTATCCGATATTTCGCGACCGGCACAATTGAGATTGCCCTTTAAGAGCAGTCCCAAAAGCGTATTCATGCTACCATCTTGGGCAGTAATTTCAGGATGCTTAGAATGGATATCGTGGTTTACAAACTTAGCAGTACGAATTTTGGTGAAGGAGGTTTTGCGTCGGAAAGCCTCCTCAATGTTGTTGAGTTGAGCGCCACCACCAGTAAGAATAAGCCCAGCAAGCAGTTTTCCGTCGTAGATTTCGGGAATTTGGAACTTCACATTGCCAATAATCTCTTCGATACGCGCTTCCACCACATTGATAAGCGTTTCGCTTTGAATGGTTCTAGCTTCGTCGATGGTGTAACTCAGTCCGGTGCAATCCTCTTCAGGGTCGGTGTAAGCCGAGGCATATTTCAGTTTAATACGTTCGGCATCCTCCTCTTCCATTTGCAGAGTAGTGAGGTCTTTGGTGATGTTAGCGCTTCCCAAAGGAATAACGGCGAGGTGTCTGAGAAGGTTTTTGCTATATACGGCCACCGTAGTGGTTTGTGCGCCGAGGTCAACCAGCACGCAACCGCTACGCTTTTCGGAGTCGGTGAGCACGCTATCGGCCAATGCCATGGGCGAGATAAACACGTCGGCTATGGCGATACCAGCAGTGGAGAAGCATTTTTTGAGATTTCTGTAGTTGTTGTTTCTCCACAGAATATTGAGGAAATGCCCTTCGAGGTGTGTGCATTGCACGCCAACGGGGTCGAGTTGGAACTGTTGGTCCAGTTTATATTCGTGTGTAATAGCCTCGATAATTTCGGTATCAGGGTAGAGCATGCTTCGGTTAGCGTCCATCAGAGAGTCAACCATGTCTTGCGACACGATAGAATCAGCGGGAAGTTCTTTGATGATAACATTTCTAACGCTGCGTGTAGACTGCCACCCACACCCACATAAGCGTAGGCAATTTCGGTTTTGAGGGCTGTCTTAAGCTTTGTGATAATAGAGGAGAGGCACTGCACAGTGCGGTCGAGGTTGTACACCACGCCCTTTTTTACACACGATGAGGGTGTTTCTTTAGCCAGGGCCAAAATAGAAACACTGCCATCGCTGTTTTTCTTTCCTGCGATACCGGTGATTTTAGACGAACCGATTTCGATAGCCACTATAAAATCCTTTGCCATAACACTTATGTCTATTCGGGTTTATTCTTGTTTTCTTTCTTCTTTTTACAGATAATCTGGTTGTCGAACTCGAGGTTGATGTAGCTGTACTTGTTCCATCCCACCTGCGAGAGACCATACTTATAAAATTTTTCGAGCCTGTTAAGTTTAGTCTCAACGAAGCTTGCTATTCGCTCATAGCGTTCTTTATTGTTGGCCACTTGTGGCAGATAGCCTAGCATTACCACATGTTGACCCACTCGTGGAACGATTTCCACGCCCTTATCGGGTAGCACATTGATTTGTTCCACTTGGTTTTCCCACAGTTCGTTTCCCATTAGCAGTTTGGCCAATGGTGCGATATAGTTTTGCGCGAAGGCCTTCGAGATGTGGCCTGTTGCGATGATAAGGTCGGCCGAGTAGTGCGAATTGGGCATCACCTGATTGTTGTCGTCCAGGTAATAATCGTCGCCATTGGCTGCTTTTATTCTCACAATGGGCATGCGTTGTGTAACATTGATGTTCACACAGCCGTCTTGTGTTTTATAGCAATCAACCGTTTTTACGAACGGACTGCGTTTTAAGGTCTCTTCAATGAGCCTTCCTTGCACGCCCATCATGGGCTTGTTAAGGGGATAGAGCTGGTTAGCATCCAGTCGGGCGCGTATGTCGGCAGCAGAAATAAATCCGTTGGTGTTTTCGTCTTGGATGTCAATCTGCACTTTTTGGCACATGGCAGCCTTGGCGTCGGGCTTATTAAAGGCCGTGAACGCCAGCACGAGGTACACGGCTAAGAGCACGTCTACCACCATGGTTACAGTTTTTTTCCAATTCACTTTCATACGTCAGTGCCTAGCGTGGAATGCTTTTATTTTGCTTTTTGTTCTAAAATTTTAGCCACCTGTGGCGCATAGCTATCTAGGTCGCCTGCTCCGAGGAACACCAGCACATCGAACGAGCGGTCTTCGGCCAGTTTAAGCACCTGCTCTTTCGATATCATGAGCTTCTCAACACCATCGGCGAGGTTGTCGTAAATCAGTTTACTGGTTACGCCAGGTATGGGAAGTTCGCGTGCGGGATAGATATCGCAGAGTATAACCTCATCGAGAAGGCTCAATGCTTGGGCAAACTCCTTATAGAAATCGCGTGTGCGTGTGTAGAGATGGGGTTGAAACACAGCCGTAATCTTTCTGTCTTTGTACAGTTGGCGAATGCTTCGTACGCTTTGCAGGATTTCTTGAGGATGGTGAGCATAATCGCTAAGGAACACCAGTTGTGGAGTTTTAATCTTAAAATCGAATCGGCGGTCGACACCATGATAGGTTTTGATGCCGTAACGCAGTTCTTCGGCGTTGCATCCATTGAGTTGAGCCATGGCCATAGCCGCAACAGCGTTTTCGATATTGATGGGCACAGGATGTCCGAGCGACACGTTGGGCACGTTGGCTACGGGCGAGATGAAGTCGAAGGTGATGTTTCCGTTGTCTATTTTCACGTTTTCGGCATGGAAATCGCCTTCATCGAGAGCATATTCGTACACTTTTACGCTGGGTTTAACCTGGGGTTTAAGTGCCAATCCCTTTTTGATAATGAGTGCGCCTCCCTCTTGTATCAAGGTGGTGTAGTGTTGGAAGCTTTCCATATAGGCCTCTTCGGTGCCGTAGATGTCGAGGTGGTCGGGGTCGGTAGAGGTGATAACGCTCATCCAGGGGTGCAACCAGTGGAACGAACGGTCGAACTCGTCGGCCTCGATAACCACAAACTCGCTTTGCGAACTGAGGATGTAGTTGGTGCCATAGTTTTTGGAAATGCCGCCCAAGAATGCATTACAGTCGGGATGACTTTGGTGCATGATGTGCGCACACATGCAAGAAGTGGTGGTTTTGCCATGCGTTCCAGCAAAGCAAAGACCCTTAAGCGACTGGGTTAGTGTACCCAGCAGCTGAGCGCGCTTTTGTATTTCGAAGCCGTTTTGTTGGAAGAAAACCAGCTCTTGGTGGTCGCTCGGTATGGCTGGTGTATAGACCACGAGGCACGATTTGGGGTTTTTGCAGGCCTGCGGTATCTCTTTCACGTCTTCTTCGTAGTGAAGGAGCATGCCCTCTTTCTCCAACTGCTGGGTGAGTGGGGTAGGAGTTTTGTCGTAACCAGCCACCACATATCCCTTTTTGATGAAGTAACGGGCGATGGCGCTCATGCCAATGCCACCAGCTCCGATGAAATATACTGCTTTAATATTTTTTATATCCATAATGATGTCGTAATTATTGCGAACGTGCGGCTGCTGGTTCGTGTAGTCAACGTTTTTTGTTTGCTTGCTTTTCGGCAAGAGCAAATACTTCGTTGGCAATTGTCTCGGCCGAGTTTCTTAGTGCCATAAGCTTGATATTGTGGCTTAACTGGCCCAGAATTTGGTCGTCTTTAACTGTAGAGAGTGCCAAGGGGATGAGTTTTTGTGGGGCTTCGGCATCGCTAACAAATTGCGCTGCTTGCCTATTCACCAAGGCCATGGCGTTTTTTGTTTGGTGGTCTTCGGCCACATTGGGGCTAGGCACCAGTATTACGGGTTTGCCAATGAGGCAAAATTCGGATATGCTGCTAGCTCCAGCCCGACTAATCACGAGGTCGGCTGCGCGATATGCAGCTCCCATGTCGCAATAAAGTCGGTGGGTTTGAGTGCAGGCATGGGCGATTTTTCGGCCAACTGTTGTTTAATGTTTTCGAAATAGTTTTTCCCTGTTTGCCAAATCACCTGCACGCCGCTGTTTTGCAGTTCGTCGAGATGCGCCATAACGCTGTCGTTGATGGTTCGTGCGCCCAAGCTTCCGCCCACGATGAGGATGGTTTTTTTAGATGGTTCTAGGCCAAAGGTGCGCAAAGCCTCGGCTTTAGTGAGCTGGGTATCGAGCAATTGTTGGCGAACGGGGTTGCCAGTCAGCACGATTTTGTCTTTAGGGAAGAAGCGTTCCATGCCCTCGTAGGCCACGCAAATCTTGCTAGCCTTCTTAGCTAGCAGCTTATTTGTTACGCCAGCATAGGAGTTTTGCTCTTGGATGAGGCATGGTATACCCATCGAAGCACATTGGTTGAGTGTGGGTCCGCTGGCATAACCGCCTACGCCGACGGCTACCATAGGTTTAAAATCCTTGATAATCTTCTTGGCTATGCGTTGACTCTTCCAGAGTTTGAACAGCACAGCGAAGTTTTTTAGCAGGTTTTTTCGGTTAAATCCGCAGATTGGTAATCCCTTGATGTTGTATCCAGCAGCAGGAACACGCTGCATCTCCATCCTTCCAAGCGCTCCGACGAACAGTATTTCTGTGTCGGGGCGTTTAGCTTTTAAGGCGTTGGCAATGGCCACGGCTGGGAAAATATGTCCTCCCGTTCCGCCGCCGCTGATAATTATTCTCAAATTATGTTCCATTCTTTGTTTGTTAGAATTGGTGTGGGGTGTACAAGTTGTTATGCTTTAGCTGTTGGTTTGCACCCTTGTTCCGAGTCTTCACTTGGTTTTCTCCCTCCCTGATTCTGCATATAGTGCGAGCCTATATTACAAACCCCCGCAAGGAGGCTTGCCATTTAGTGCTCGCTTCTTACTGCAAAAGTACTCATTTTTTTTCTGTCTCACCACTTTTTGCCACATTTTCAGCTTTCTTTGCTGTTCGGCTCACACTTATTATTGCACCTATGAAGATGCAATTGATGATGGTTGATGTTCCGCCTTTGCTGATGAGGGGCAACGGTTGTCCTGTTACGGGCACCAAACCAACGGCCACGCACATATTAAACAAGGCTTGTGTGACGAGCAGAAGGGCTAAGCCCATGGCCAAGAATGGCGGGAAATTGTTTTCGCAACGCTTAGCTATCTTGCCCGTTCGGAAGAGCAGCACCACATAAAGTAGTGCAACGAAGATGGCACCGAAGATGCCCATCTCTTCGATTATCACTGCATAGATGAAGTCGGAGAAGGCTTGCGAGAGGAAATCTCGCTGCACGGAGTTGCCCGGTCCTTGCCCAATGATGTTAGACGAGGCGATGGCGATGTTGGCATGGCCCACTTGTGCGTCTTTATCTAGGTCGAATTTCTCGGGTGGAACCTCTTCGTGCTTTACGAATTTGAATATACGCGACTTCCATGTGTCGGCTCGGTGGAATATTTTTGCAAAGGAACTCTTGTCTGTTTTCTCTTCGGTTACGGTTTCGGTAAAGCCTTGTTCTTGTGTGTTGGTGGGTTTTGTGTGTCCGAATATCAGCACAAAGGCCAAGAGTGAGCCTGCGAGCACCACCACTACGCCTAGTATTTTGCCTAGTTGTGCAACGGGCACTCGGCCCAAAATCATCATCATATAAACCACCACGCACAGCAGAACGGCGGTAGAGAGGTTTTCAATGAAGATGAACGGCACGATAAAGGCACTGGCAATGGCAATGATTTTCAATGCCTTTTTGTCGGCACCGTTTCCGGTTTGTGTGGCACTTAATATCTGTGCCACGGCTAAAACCAAGGTTCCCTTTCCCAGTTCTGACGGCTGAAACTGTAGGCCTAGCAAGCTAATCCATCGTTGTGCGCCGTTGGTAGTGGGGCCAGCTAAGGACACCCAAGCCAATGTTAGGCTGGATATCAGCATCAAGATGGGCGTCAAAACTTTGAAGTATCGGCAGGGAATGTTAACCGTGAACACCATGAAGACAATGCCCAGGAAGAGAATTCCCAAGTGTTTGACGATGGGCGCAAGGTAACTTCCGCCCTTATAGGTGAGGGAGGAAGAAGCCGAGAACACCTCAATGGCGCTGATGAGGCATAGGAAGAAGAACACCATCCATATTACCTTATCGCCTTTAAAGAGGTTGCCTAACGTTTTGTTGATTGCCATTTACGATGTGTGGTTATAGATTTCGTACCAGGGTTTTGAATTGTTCGCCTCGGTCTTCCATATTTTTGAAGAGGTCGAAGCTTGCACAACAGGGGCTGAGCAGCACGGTGTAGCCTTCTTTTGCCATGTTGGCGCAGGCTTCAACGCATTGTTTCATGCTGTTGGTGTCGGCTACAGGCAGGCCCAGGTGGTCAAAGTTCTGATGTAGTTTAGTGTTGTCGGCACCCAGATACACCAGCGCAGCACATTTCTCTTTCACCAATTGCTTGATGGGTTCGTAGTCGTTGCCTTTGTCTTTACCGCCAATAATGAGAACTGTTGGGGTGGTCATGGCCTCGAGTGCATAGCGACAAGCGTCTACATTGGTGGCTTTAGAGTCGTTGATATAGTTCACACCGTGCATGGTGGCTACGCGTTCCATGCGGTGTTCCACACCAGGGAAGTCGCTTAGTCCTTGTTGCACCACGTTTTGGGGTATGCCTGCAGCGCGCGCAGCCAAGGCGGCAGCAAGCGAGTTATAGAGATTGTGTTTGCCTGGAAGGCTCAATTGTGCTTGTGGCATATTGAAATTGAGCGATTCGGGCAGTTTAATAACGCCATTCTCTACGTATGCTTCAGCGCCTGTTTCAGGATGTTCGGCAAAGGCAAACACCTTAGCAGGCACGTTATACTTTTGCAATTCGGGCTTCACCACGGGGTCGTCGACCCAGTAGATAAAGTAGTCTTGTGGTGTAAGGTTTTGCAAGATGCGCATTTTTGCATCCACATAGCCCTGCATCTGATAGTTATAGCGGTCGAGGTGGTCGGGTGTGATATTGAGCAACACGGCGATGTGCGCTTTAAATTGGAACATATCTTCAAGTTGGAAGCTGCTCAATTCGATGACATACCAATCGTGTGCGCCTTCGGCCACTTGCAAAGCCAAGCTTCGTCCGATGTTTCCACCCAGTCCTACGTTGTATCCAGCCGTTTTAAAGATGTGGTAGATGAGCGAAGTTGTTGTTGTTTTGCCGTTGCTACCCGTGATGCACACCATCTTTGCGTTGGTGTAACGGGCGGCGAACTCAATCTCACTCACCACGCCAATGCCGTGTTTCATGGCCTTTTGCACCATAGGCGCCTCGCGTGGGATGCCAGGGCTCTTAATGATTTCTTTAGCATTGAGGATTTTTTCCTCGGTATGTTGCCCTTCTTCCCAGGCAATGCCGTGAGCGTCTAGTTGGGTTTTATATTTATCTTTAATGGCACCCATGTCCGAAACAAATACGTCGAAGCCCTTTTGTTTGGCCAAGATGGCTGCTCCCACGCCACTTTCGGCTGCGCCTAATATCACAATTCTGTCCATATCTGCTCTATATCGTTAATTGTTTTTTGTTACCTAATCTTCAAGGTGATGATGGTAAGGGCTGCCAAGATAATGGTGATAATCCAAAATCTGATGGTAATTTTCGACTCGTGCACAGCTCCTTTAGGCTTTCTGAACACATATCGGCATTCAGGATCGAGCTGCGAGTCTTGCGTTCTGAAGTTATCGTGTATGGGTGTGCGTTTGAAAATGCGTTGTTTCACGCCTTTGCGTTTACCCAATTTGTAATAATACACCTGTAACATCACGCTTAAGCTTTCTACAAAGAAGATGCCACAGAGTATTGGCAGTAGTAATTCTTTGTGGATAATGATTGCTCCAACGGCGATAATGCCACCAATGGTGAGCGAACCCGTATCGCCCATGAACACTTGTGCGGGGTAAGCGTTGTACCAAAGGAAGCCAATGAGCGCGCCAATAAAGGCACAGAAGAACACCACCAGTCTTGCGAATCGGGGATGTACATGATGTTGAGGTAAGCCGCATATTCTAGGTGCGAACTAACGTAGGCCAAGATGCCCAGTACCACACCGATGATAGCACTGTTGCCTGCACACATTCCGTCCATGCCGTCGTTGAGATTGGCTCCGTTGCTCACAGCTGTTACCACGAAGATGGTCATTATCACGAAGAGAATCCATCCTGCTGCCGTTTTGTATTTGCCCATAAAAGCCATCACTCTAGAATAATCCAGGTTGTGACCTTTAACAAAGGGAATGGTGGTTTTTAGCGATTTGCGCGCCTCGGTGCGATGTTTCACCACCATTTCGGTGTTGTCTTTCTGTGGCACAGCAAGGTTTTCGTTCATCTTCACATCGGGCGAAGCCCAGAGCACAAGGCCCACAATGAGTCCTATTCCCACCTGTCCCACAATCTTATACTTACCTTTCAGTCCTTCTTTATTATGGCGGAAGATTTTAATAAAGTCGTCCATGCCACCCAAGAAACCTAACCAAACGGTGGTTATAATCATGAGTATGAGGTAGATGTTGCGCAAACGTCCCAGTAAGAGCACGGGAATAAGGATGGCAACGATGATGATGATGCCCCCCATACTGGGTACACCTATCTTATTTATACCAAAGGGGTCGATGCTTGCATCGCGTTGCACCTCGGTTATTTGTTTTCGCTTGAGGTATTTAATGAACTTTTCGCCGAACCATGCCGATATAACGAGCGAGAAAATCAAGGCCAACAGCGACCTAAACGAGATATATCCCAAATGTGTGCTCCCGAAATGCCGAACTGTTCTAAGAAGCGGAAGAGATAATATAACATGTTTTGAATTTATGAGAGTTATAAATTGGGTGGAGTTAATGGCTAAAATAACCAGGTAATCTTGATAATCTAGTGCATCTAGGATGGTTATAGTGTCTAAGATGCCTAGGATGTTTAAGATGTCTAAGACAACTAGAACACCTAGTAAAATCAGATATCCAAGAAATCCTTAAGTAGCCACTCCAGCTATCAGGCCTAGCAAAGCACCTTTATTCAAAGTTCTCCTTCACCACCTCTTTGTCGTCGAAGTGATGTTTAACGCCTTTAATCTCTTGATAGTCTTCGTGTCCCTTACCTGCAATGAGCACCACGTCGCCTTTTTGAGCCATCATACAGGCTGTGCGTATAGCTTCGCGGCGGTCAACGATAGACACCACCTTTTTCATTTGTTGGGCATTCAGGCCAGCAAGCATGTCGTCGATAATGGCTTGAGGCTCTTCAAAGCGAGGATTGTCGCTGGTGATAATCACGCGATCGCTTTGTTTCACTGCCTCTATAGCCATTAGTGGCCGTTTGCCTTTGTCTCTATTTCCACCAGCACCGCACACAGTGATAACCTGTCCCTTGCCATTAAGCACCTCGTGAATGGCATTAAGCACATTTTCTAGTGCGTCTGGCGTGTGCGCGTAGTCAACAATAGCCGTGTAACCTTGGGGCGAATGCAACGGTTGAAGTCTGCCGTTCACGCTATGTAATGTGCTCATCACCACTAAAATATCTTCTGGACGCTTGCCCAGCATTACAGCTGTGCCAAAGACAGCCAGTAAGTTGCTTACATTAAACTTGCCAATGAATTGCACGCCCACCTCGGCACCGTTTATTTCGAGGTACATACCTTCGAAATGGCATTCTAAAATCTTTGCCTTAAAGTCGGCCATGCTACGTGTGGAGTAGGTTTTCACAGTGGCGCGAGTGTTCTGCACCATCACCATTCCGTTTTTATCGTCGGCGTTGGTGAGTGCGAAAGCCTGCTTAGGCAACATGTCGAAGAAGACTTTTTTAGCATTTCGATAGTTCTCGAACGTCTTATGATAGTCTAGATGGTCGCGTGTAAGGTTAGAGAACACACCTCCTGCAAAGGTCAACCCCCCAATACGTTTCTGTGCAATGGCATGCGAACTACACTCCATAAATACATATTCGCATCCCGCTTGCACCATTCGGTGCAGCAAAGCGTTGAGTGCAATGGGGTCGGGAGTGGTGTGGTCGGCGGGAACTGCCTCGTCTTCGATGTAGTTACACACTGTAGAAAGCAGTCCGCAACGATGTCCGAACTTCCTAAACATATCATATAACAAGGTGGCGATGGTGGTTTTTCCGTTCGTACCCGTAACGCCCACCAGTTTTAAGTGTTTAGAAGGCTCTCCGTAGAACATCGTAGCCACGGGGCCAACAGCATCTTCTGTGCTTTCCACCTGCACGAACGTAACGCCTTGTGGCATCTCTGTGGGCAGTGTTTCGCACAGCACTGCGCTTGCACCTTGCGCCACAGCCTTGTCGATAAACGTGTGTCCGTCTACCTGTGTGCCCTTGATGGCCACGAAGAGATGGCCCTCTGCCACCTTTCGCGAGTCGATGTCAACGCCCTTAATCTCCACTTCGGCGTTTCCAATCACGTTCAGTGGCTTCACGTTTTTTAAAATACAGCTAAGTGTCATTGTTGTTTTATTTTGTTTCAACCACCGAACGGAATGCGCACCGCTTGTGTGTCGCGTTCCTCCCTGTGGCAATATTTGTTGTTTTAACTTTCCAATATCAGTTCGCAATGCATGCCCAGTTTCACTGCAGTGCCTGGTTCGATGCTTTGTTTCACCACTCGTCCTCGGCCCACAACCCTCACTTTCACGCCTCGGCTTTCGATGAGATACACGGCATCGCGTGCTCCCATGCCGTGCACATCGGGCATTTGCGAGCGTGCATATTGCTTTGTTCTTCTCAATGCCACAGCCTTTCCATCTTTAATGGTGGCGTGTCCCCATAAGCTTGAGCCTTTAACGTTGTTGGCCGACCAGTCGGCGAAGGTTTTAATGCCCAAATGCGACAGCACATAGTCGGCTGCTAGCACGTTACCTGCTTTTACATCGGGACACAACACGGACGATGTGTCTTTGGCATCGCGTACATCCAGTTTGATGTCTTTAGCCATAATGCCTTCGGCGATGTTGCGAAAAACGGGTCCGCACATTTGTCCGCCCGAAGCGGGGATACCTGTTTTCTGTATGCAAACAATGCAACTGTATCGTGGAGCATCGGCAGGGAAGTAGCCAGCGAAGCTCAAAAGATAGTCCACGCTTCCACTTTTGTATCCAGCTGCTCCCTTAGACATCTGTGCAGTGCCTGTTTTTCCTGCCACTTGAAAGAGGTCTGAGCCTGCTTTTTTAGCCAAACCCTGGCTCACCACCTTGCGCAGCACGTCTTGCATGAGCTTAATGGTACGGGGTTTAGCAATTTGTTCGTAGCCTTTCATTACTTCGGGCGGGAACTCCATAATGGTAACTCCCTCTTTCATCACCTTTTTCACAAACCTAGGTCGCATCATCTTGCCGTTGTTGGCAATGGCATTGTAGTAGGCCAGCATAGAGATGGGAGGCACCTGTGTTTCGTAGCCGATGCTCATCCACGGCAAAGCCGTGTTGCTCCAGTTGAGCCATTGTCCGTTAGGCGCTTTCTTGGGCATGCGAATTTTGGCTGGCGACGAGCCAACGAGGGGTATTTGGAAGTCCAAAGCCAGTCCTAGGCGATAAATGCCACGAACAAACTTCTCTGGATTGTTGTGATAATACTGGTCGATTACGCGACTAATGCCGATGTTTGAACTCACTTCGAGCGAGCGCGACACCGAAAGCACGCCATAACCACCACGTCGCCAGTTGTGGTCGCGCATCTCTCGTCCATACATGGGCCATGTTCCGCCACCCGTATTCACCTTATATGCTGTGTCAACCACGCCATCGTCTATGGCAGTCATGATGCTTGCAACTTTGAAAACCGAGCCTGGCTCAAGCAAGTCGCTTACTGCATGGTTCTTCACTTCGCGATATTGTCCGTCCGAACAGCGTTCCATGTTAACAATAGCCTTAACATCTCCTGTTGCCACTTCCATCACCAACACCACGCCCACATGGGCATTAATCTCCTTCATCTCGTCGAGTAGCGACCTCTCTGCTAGGTCTTGCATGTTCACGTCGATGGTTGTAACGATGTCGGCACCGTCAATAGGTGGGGTGTCCATGATGTCGAGGAACTTGTTTAGCACCTTGCGACGGTGAATAATACCGTTAGAACCGCGCAGAATAGAGTCGTATGATAGTTCCAAACCAAAGCGAGCTGTGTCTTTGGCACCATACATATCGCCCACGGTTCGGCCTGCTAGCGACCCATAGGGGCGTTGTCGGGCATTGTATTCCTCGGTATGAAATCCGCTTTTAAACTTGGGTAGCCTGAAGACAGGAAGCGCGCGAACCTCGGTAAAAGTGTTGTAGTCAACACGTTTGTCCCACAATAACCAATGTCGGCTCAACTTATTGCGTCCCTCTTCGAGGTGCCTTCTAAAGCTTGCAGCCGACTTTTCGGGGAAGATATTGTGCAGTCCGTTGCAGATAGAGTCGAGTTTGGCCGTCCAAAGCGAATCGTTTTTAGCCTCGTACAAGGCGTTAAAGTCCATGTAGAGCTTATATTCGGGCAAGGTAGAAGCCATCAGTTGTTCATCGCAGCTTAAGATATTTCCGCGCATAGGCTTAACACTCACGCTGTCTTTCTTTTGTCTGTCGGCCACCGCCATCCAATAATCGCGCTTGGCAGTCATTATATATAATGTCTTGCCAATCACCGCAACGGCCACCAAAGTCATCAATATAGTGATGAAAGTGTAGCGCGGCATTATTTTTGGGGAGTCGAACTTGCTCATTCTTCGGGTACGTTTATTATATATGGTGGTTGCTCTGGCATGTGTAGGGTGGTGTCGTTGCTAGCTTTAAGCAGCTGCAACACCTGGCTTTCTCTACTTTTTTCGGTTATCTGACTGTTACTAGAGAGCGATTTATATTTAGCGTCTTGCAACTCTTTGGTAAGCTGGTCTATCTCGATGAGATATTGTTGGCAGCTGTATCTATTGGCGATGTACACGAAAATAAATAACGTAATGAGCAAAAACAGCCACACTTGCTTGCGTATAGTAGAGGTGTTGAAGATGTCGCCACCGATAATCTTCATGAATGTTAGATTGGCCGTTAGTGGCGCATCGGTTTCGGTGGCTTGCTCCATGATGGCCTCTTTCAGCGTTGGCAGGTCGTCATCGTCGTCCTCTTCGCTGTTTTGAGGTTCGTTGGTTTCGTTTGTTTTGTTATCGTTTTTTAATTTTTCGTCTTCATTGGGGCGTTTTTCACCCTCCGCGACAGCCTTTTTTGCTGCCTCGCTCTCTCTCTTAGCGATGTTTTTCAGCGTTTCCACGGGGTCAATCCCATTGTTTTCCTCATCTTTCTGTGATTGCCAATTGGTTTCGCTCGTGTCTTTATCTTTATCGTTCATCTCTTTTCTGCAATTCTAAGTTTAGCGCTTCTGCTTCGTGGATTGCGTAGTTGTTCATCGTCTGATGGCACAATCACCTTATTGTTCACCAGTGTGAAGGGTGTTTGTGCTCGTCCGAAGAAGTCTTGTGTTAGTTTTCCTTCCACATTTCCTGCCTTCATAAAGTTTTTCACCATACGGTCTTCCAGGCTGTGGTAGGTAATAACGCTCAGTCGTCCGCCTTTTCCTAGCCATAGGGCGGCAGCTTGTAGCATTTCTTTTAGAGCGTTCATCTCGTTGTTCACCTCTATTCGAAGTGCTTGGAAGAGTTTGGCCATCTCCTTTTTTTCGCGTTCGCGTTTAAAGAAAGGTTCCACAATGGTAGCAAACTCTTGTGTTGTTTGCACGTTGGCTTTGGCTCGCGCTTTTACGATGGCCGATGCAATGCGTCGTGATTGTCTAATCTCGCCGTAGAGAAAAAACACGTCGGCCAATCGCTCTTCGTCGTAAGTGTTGAGCACTTGAGCCGCTGTTAGTGTGGCACTCTTGTTCATGCGCATGTCTAGCGGTGCATCAAAACGGAAAGAAAAACCTCGTTCTTGGTCGTCGAAGTGGTGTGACGACACGCCTAAGTCGGCCAAAATGCCGTCTACATGGTCAACATCATAATAGCGCATCCAGTTATCAAGAAACCTAAAGTTGCTTCGCACAAAGGTGAAACGCTTATCGCTGGCTAGTGGATCGTGTCCTTCGGGCGATTGGCGATGCGTGTTTTCTTCGGCATCGGCATCTTGGTCGAAGCTGAACAAACGGGCGTTGCCATCCATTTTGGATAAGATGTGGCGCGTGTGTCCGCCTCCACCGAAAGTTACATCAACGTAAGTTCCGCCCTCAACGATGTTCAAGGCGTCTACGCTTTCGTTAAGAAGCACCGGCACATGATAGCCTTGGGCTGTAATGATGTTGTCGTTGTTCATTGGTTTTCTCCTTCCGGCATAGCCATTAAGGCCTCTATGGCGGGCCCGAAATCGTTGGGAGCCACAAAGGGTTGTTGTGTATTGGCCTCGCTCCATATCTCGATGGTGTCGCCCATGCCCAAGAAACGGATGCTTTGACTTATCTGTGCCATGGCCATATAACGCTTGGGGATGAGAAAACGACCGTTCCCATCCAGCGTTACAAGCTCCACGTCTGAGACGTATTGCCTGAATAGTTGTTGGTGCGTGGCGTTCCAGCGCGACAAACGATTGCGCAATGCGTCCATCTGTTCGTTCCAAACGCTTTCGGGATAAAGCACCAAACAGGTTGGTGCAGGTCTTTACAGAGCACAATATTTTCTTCGCCCGATGCTTGTAGCACCTTGCGGAAAGCGGCAGGTAAGAAAACCCTACCCTTCGCATCAGTCTTTGCTTCTGTGTTACCCAAAAATCGCATTCTTTACTATTAGATGGAAACTACCGCCAAAGTTAATCATTTTTCCCCATCTTCCCCCACTTTTCACCACAAAACTTATTAATTGGATGTTAAGATTTTGTTTTGGGGGTTGTTGTTTGTTGCGTTTTGGGTATGTGTTTACAAGTCTTCCAGTTCGTCGAGCGTGTTTATAGAGGTGTTTTTCGCGTCTTTATAGTCGATGTTTACGTAAAAGGTGTCGTGGTCGGTGTATCCCGATGAGGTTACGAACAAATCTATTTCGCCGTCGGTCAGTGTGTAAGCGCTTTGTTCGAATTTATGACCATACTCATCGGTGAAGTCTTGCGAGCGTCTTTTTGCTCCTCCATATTTGATGTCTAGCTTGGCTTTCATCTCGTTAAGCAGGGAGGTTGCGTGGTCGCGTCCTTCAAGGTCGATCATTACTTTGGCGCGATACACCAGTCGTGTGCGCGAATTAAAGAACACCACTACTTGTGCGGGGTAGCCCGAAAACCGACCATCATACACGCGTTCGCCTTCGGGTAGGCCTTTCGATACATACGAAACGCGCATGCCTTGGTGAGCAGTTGTTGTTGAAACTCGGTGATAGAGCCTTTCAGTTCTATGCCCATAAACTTGAGATGTTCGCCTTGTGCCTGTGCAGCGATGGCGACGATAAGTGTGATAAGGATTAAAACTAGTTTTCTCATGATAAGTTGAATGTTTGTGTCACGGTTTTTTGCGTGGCAAAGGTAGCAATAATTCTTGGTATGGCGTTGTTTGTTGTGGTGTTTTTATTTTCGCAAAGGTTAGTGTGCAGTCTTTGTTGTGACTTAATATTTAGGCGTTAATCGGTTTGTGTTGTTGCTTTAGGGGAAGAAAGTTTTTGGGAAAACAGTGTCCTTGGGCGCGTTCGTTAGTTGGATGTGTTTGTAAGGAAAATGCTCTTTGCGCAAAATATATAAATAAGGATAAAGTATGAGCACATTTTACCCCTCTCAAGATGTTAGGAGAGAGGAGCGAACCGCTATGTAAAGCATGGGTTAGCCCAATAAAGTTTAAGCCCACCACTAAAATAAATTGCTGCATAAGAACAAAGCAGCGAAGAAACACATTGGTTTCATCGCTGCTTTGCAATGCCTTGAGGCTGTGGTAAGCCGAGGCTTATTTTCCGTGATGCTCGTCAGAAACAGTGAGTTTTTTACGACCGTGTGCGCGGCGAGAAGCCAAAACGCGACGACCATTCTTCGTTGACATCCTCTCACGGAAGCCGTGCTTGTTTACCCTTCTACGGTTGTGGGGCTGAAATGTTCTTTTCATTGCTTATCTTAATTTATTGTTATATTCTCACTTTGAGGTGCAAAATTACTTATTTATTCTCAAACAACCAAAGGATAATAAGGATTTAAGTGTTTAAAGGGGTGAGTTTGTGGTGTTTTGGCTTAATAAATGTGTATGGGCGAGCAATTTTGCCCCGCCTCATTGTTGTATGCAAGGCGTAGGATGTAAAGCCACATAGCTCAATGTATTGTAAAAAGCCATATTGCTTTATGTTTGAAAACACACGACGTTATTCGCTTGCCGAGTGCCACAGGCAATGCCCAGCAAGTTAAGGCCACATTAAATGCGAGCCTAGGCGTTAGATTTTACGCAAGTAGAGGAAGAGAGGAACACCAGCTAGGGGTGTGCATAGTGCGCAAAGCACACAAAAATAAACTTTCACCTTCCAATCTTCACGGCGTGTAAATAGAGGCATTAGCACAGGTGCAATGATGCACGAGAGTATCTGTGTAACCGTCATTATGAGTAGAATTTAAGATTTATTCAAGTGTAGAGAAGTCTTTATTGCACAGCTTTTTGTGGTTCACGGTATGTTGAGCTTTTCAGTGGCAACGACTTTCTCGTTATGTCGACCGCTAAGTTACGTATATTATTTTACATTATGCCAACTTTTCGAACATTTTTTTGCTTTACCTTTTAATTTTAACATTTCAACAAGGCCATCAACATCAGGCTTATAGCCTTTGATGGTGCGCGTTTTGGGCATGGTGTGCAGTTTTTTATGGGTATGATTATGCGCTGTGGCTATTGGGTTTTATGTGTTTTTTGTAGGGATGTTTACGGCGAAGAATGTTTATTGGGCGTTGGTGTTGCTTTGCAGGCTATTCATAACCATTGCTGTAGGATATATTTTTGTGTAAAATATGGTTTCTTGGTTGGCAGTATATACCATATAAAGGTAGACTTAAATGCGTAAAGGGCGGTTGTGTTCTTGTTAAATAGGATGATAATATTTTACAAACAGCACTCTTCATAACGACTCATTCTAGCGAAAAAACATGTTGAAAAGCAGCGTTTTTCTCTGTTTTTCGTTCACTCTGCGTTTGTTTTTACATCGTTTTGGGGTCTCAAATCTGCGTTTTGCACCATTTTACCTTTCCTGAAGGTCGCCAGCTTGCATTTTTTCACCGCCCTAAAAGCCTCTTTTTATGTTCAAAAAGTGCTTTTTTATGTTGCATTTTGCCTTTAAAAGGGGTGTTTTTTATTTTCTTACTCCGCTGTGAGGTTCTCAAAATAGTGCAATAAGTACCTTTTAATCCTGCGTTTTGCTGCATTTTGCCTTGCGTTTAGTAGGAGTTAGCACTGCGTTTTGCTGCATTTAGCACTGCGTTTTGTAGGAGATAGCACTGCGTTTTGTATGAGTTAGCACTGCGTTTTGCTGCAAATAGCCTATTTTTTAGCAAAAAGCACGGAATATTTCAACGAGAATTCGGTTTGTAGACTTTCGCAATTCATGATCATTTTCACTCAAACAAACCTTCGCGAGAATCGATTATTTGCGAACGAATGGCAGTTGGTGAGCAAAAAAGGCAGCCATAATGTTAAATTTTGCGCTGAAAATTTTACACATTCCCCAATGGCGCGAAGTGAAATCTATCCCGAATTGGTAGTTAGACTGCTTATCACTGGTTGTATATTGTTTTCATTGCTTCTCGTTCGTCTTTCGTTTGCTTGTTGACATCTTGCTTGCCTTATTCTTTTGGCGCAATGCACAGCACCTTCACAAATAATACAGGGCATGAGCTCAACAAAACAGACATACAAAAGGGTACAAACCACAACCGTGGGTTTAAGTTTCACTGCACAGCAATCAAGGAATGATGTGAGAGAGGTGTTGTGTTTTGGAGGTGTAGAGAAGAAAAAAAGCGGACCGTCTTTAGCACAAAGACGGCCCGCATTACATGAATTTAATAACGATATTAAAAGCTAGACTTTTGTTAGTACTGCTCAAGGCAGTGTCAATGTTTGTTAGCAGAGGTTTTGTTATTCTTGATCACGACGCTCGCGACGTTCGCGACGTTCGCCCCTTTCGGGTCTGTCGCCACGAGGACGGCGTTCGCGCTCAACCCATCCTTCGGGTTTGTTCATCAAGACGCGGCGCGACAGTTTGTATTTGCCAGTTTTTGGGTCGATGTCGAGCAGTTTAACCTGCAGTTTGTCGCCCTCTTTAATACCAGCATCTTCAACAGTTTCGAGGCGTTTCCAGTCGATTTCCGAGATGTGCAGCAAGCCATCTTTGCCAGGCATAATCTCTACGAAGCAGCCATAAGGCATGATAGAGCGTACTGTTCCCTCGTAGATTTCGCCCACTTCGGGCACGGCCACGATGGCGCGAATTTTCGATAGGGCAGCGTCGATGCTAGCTTTGTCGGGCGCACTAACTTGAACTTTACCCTTGCCATCCACTTCGTCGATGGTGATTGTTGCGCCAGTGTCTTCTTGCATCTGCTGTATAATCTTGCCACCAGGGCCAATAACAGCACCGATAAACTCTTTAGGAATTTCGATTTGAACGATGCGAGGAACTTGAGGTTTGAGTTCGGGACGAGGTTCTGCGATGGTTTCGGTGAGCTTTTCAAGGATGTGCTCACGACCAGCTTTAGCCTGCATCAGCGCCTTTTCAAGTATTTCGAAGCTCAAACCGTCGCACTTGATATCCATCTGTGTAGCGGTAAGTCCGTCTTTTGTACCCGTAGTCTTGAAGTCCATGTCGCCCAAGTGGTCCTCGTCTCCAAGGATATCGCTAAGGATAGCATATTTTTCTTCGCCTGGGTTTTTGATAAGACCCATGGCAATACCGCTAACGGGTTTCTTCAGAGGCACGCCAGCATCCATCAGTGCAAGCGTTCCGGCACATACGGTGGCCATAGACGACGAACCGTTGCTCTCCAAAATTTGGCTAACCACACGCACGGTGTAAGGATAGTCGGCAGGGATTTGGCCCTTCAAGCCGCGCCATGCCAAGTGTCCGTGGCCAATTTCGCGGCGTCCAACGCCACGTTGCGCTTTGGCTTCGCCAGTAGAGAATGGAGGGAAGTTGTAGTGAAGCAAGAAGCGCATGTAGCTCTTATCTAGCACATCGTCAACCATTTTCTCGTCGAGTTTGGTGCCAAGCGTACAGGTAGAGAGGCTTTGAGTTTCGCCACGCGTAAAGATGGCGCTTCCATGAGGCATAGGCAGCGAGTCTACTTCGCACCAGATGGGGCGAATTTCGTCGGTTTTACGACCGTCGAGGCGTTTGCCCTCGTCGAGGATGCAACGGCGCATAGCATCGCGCAGCACGTCGTCGTAGTAGCGTGCAGCCAATGCGTGCTTCTCTTCCAACTCTTCGGTGGTAAGCTTTTCGGTGTTTTCGGCATCGTATTTTTCCAAGAAGTCGGAAACGATTTTGTCGAAAGCATCGTGGCGTTCTTGTTTAGCTAGTGCCTGTTTCGTAACATTGTACACGGGTTGATACAATTCGTCGTTCATTTGCTTGCGCAAATCTTCGTCGTTCACCTCGTGTTCGTATTCGCGTTTAACATCTTTGCCCAGTTCTTTAGCCAGTTCTTCTTGCATGATGCACATAGGCTTAATGGCTTCGTGAGCCACCTTGAGGGCTTGGATAAGGTCTTGTTCGCTCACCTCGTCCATTTCTCCTTCCACCATCATGATGTTGTCTTTTGTTGCGCCCACCATGATATCCATGTCGGCTTCCTTCATTTGTTCGAAGGTGGGGTTAACAACATACTCGCCATTAACGCGAGCAACACGAACTTCGCTGATGTAGAAATCGAAGGGAATATCTGAACATGCCATTGCCGAAGAGGCAGCCAAACCGGCCAAAGCGTCGGGTTGGTCAACACCATCAGCCGACAAGAGCATGACGTTTACATAAACTTCTGCGTGGTAGTTTGAGGGGAAAAGGGGTCGCAGCACGCGGTCAACGAGTCGCGAAGTAAGGATTTCGTTGTCTCCGGGCTTTCCTTCACGTTTGGTGAAGCCACCTGGGAATCGTCCTGCGGCAGAATACTGCTCTTTGTAATCCACTTGCAAAGGCATGAAATCGGTACCGGGAACTGCATCTTTTGCGGCACAAACAGTAGCAAGGAGCACAGTGTTACCCATGCGAACTACAGCCGAACCATCGGCTTGTTTTGCCACTTTCCCGGTCTCAATGCTGATGGTTCTTCCATCAGGCAATGAAATTGTTTTCGTTATTACGTTCATCTAAAAACTTATTGTTTTAAAACATCTAAAATTAAATTGGCACAAAGGTAGGTAATAAAAAAGGAAATGACGAATAATCAAATCGTTATTTTCGTTTCATACCTTATTTTTTGTGTGTTGTATGCTTGTTAAGATGCCACGCCATGTATGGCGTTGTGTTTAAGCCTACTGACGTTTTGTTGGCGTTTGGCGATTATATGGCATCTTTTGTTTGATTTTTCGGTGAGCTATAGGCGTGCCGTTTTTGGGGCGTGCGTGTTGTAGCCGTTGAAAAATCAAACTTTGGGGTGTTGTTTTTACCCTTTTGGTCTGCGTCTAGCCCATCCCTCTTCCGAGAAGTCGGGTTCTTCGCCTTTAAGTTTGCGTGCGGGTTGTTGGAAAAATTGTCTCCAGTCGCCCGTTTCGTTATCGTCGTTAAAGTTGCGTTGCGCCTTTTTGCTGCGTCGTGGGCCTGTGTTTGCTGGTGCATCGGCATAGCGTTGGCCTTTTCTTCCGCCTTTGTTGGCTGCCGATTTGCCGTGTCCGCCTTCGTCGGCATCATTACAACGCACGTCGCGACCTTTATAAGTAGCCCCCGATAGTCCTTGCATCACTCGGTTGGCGTCGGCTTCGGGTACTTCGATATACGATATTTTGCCCAGTAGGTCGATATGTCCAACGGCCACTCGTCCTTGCACATTGCGGTTGATAAACTGCATTACTTCGCCCGGATAGAAGCCATCGTCTTTGCCAAGATTAACAAACAATCGGCGATAACCAGCCTCTGGTTTTCGTGGCGCACGTGTGCCGCGTTCGTTTCGTTTGCCTCTAGTGCCTCGTTGTGCTTCGCGTGCGTTGCCCCATTCGCCTCTTTTTCCTTCGTGGTCGTTGCGTTTGGTAGAAGGTTTTTCAATTTCGGGCGCATTGGCATAATAGTCTAGGAAGCGTCCAAAGGTCATGCTCACAATCTTTTTGATGATGTCTTCCTTGTCGATATATTCAAAGTGTCGATATATTTCATCGAGGAAGGGAGCAATTTCTTCTTCGTTCACATCAAACTTAGAGATGGTGTCCATGGCCTTATACAGCTGTTTGCTACAAATTTCTTTAGCAGTGGGCAGCGTGCCGTCGACAAATTCTTTCTGAATAATCTTCTCAATGGCGCGCACTTTAGAACGTTCGCGTGTGTGAATGATGCTGATAGACGTACCTTTTTTGCCTGCACGACCCGTTCGTCCGCTTCGGTGAGTGTAGCTTTCGATATCGTCGGGCAGTCCGTAGTTGATAACATGCGTGAGGTCGTCAACGTCTAGTCCGCGAGCCGCCACGTCTGTTGCCACAAGGAATTGCACGTTGTGGTTGCGAAATTTCTGCATGGTGAGGTCGCGTTGTTGCTGACTTAGGTCGCCGTGCAGTGCTTCAGCGTTATATCCATCGCGAATAAGTTTATCAGCAATCTCTTGCGTTTCGAGTTTTGTGCGACAGAAAATGATGGCAAAAATGCGCGGATAGAAGTCAACCAAGCGTTTTAAGGCCAGGTATTTGTCTTTGGCATTCACCATATAATAGATGTGGTTCACCTTCTCGGCGCCTTCGTTTCTGCTTCCCACCACAATCTCTTTGTAGTTGTTGAGATAGTTTTTGGCAATCTTTTCAATCTCGCGACTCATCGTAGCAGAGAAAAGAAGCGTGTTGCGGTTGGTGGGTACGCCTTCGAAAATGGCGTTAATGCTTTCGGTAAAGCCCATGTTGAGCATCTCGTCGGCCTCGTCGAGCACCACGTTGTTAACGGCATCAAGTTGTGCCACGCCACGCTTCATCAAGTCGATGAGTCGTCCAGGAGTAGCAACAATAATCTGTGCGCCCTTTCTAAGCTGTCGAATTTGCATTTCGATAGATGCGCCACCATATACCGGCACAACGTGTAGGCCCGACACATATTTGCTAAAGTCGGCCAGGTCGTCGGCGATTTGCAAGCAAAGTTCGCGCGTAGGACTAAGTATAAGTGCTTGTGTGTGTTTCTCTTCGGGGTTTACTTTCTGCAATACGGGTATGCCATAGGCAGCTGTTTTTCCTGTACCCGTTTGGGCCAATGCTATAACATCGTTTCCATTACCCAGCAAATAGGGTATTACTTCTTCTTGTACAGGCATGGGTTGTTCAAATCCCAGCTCTTGGATGGCGCGGCATATAGGTTCGCTCACGCCTAATTCTTCAAATGTCTTCAATTTTTTTTGTTGTTAAAAGGGCTTCTTGGTAGGGGTGGTGGTTTGAAAATGGATGGTGGCAAGCGGGTTTTCGGCCAACGAACAATGCCCAAGAGGGGCATGCCGTTTAAGCAGATGCAGGCCATGGCAAGCCTAATAGCGCACCACAAGAGGCTTTCTCACTAAACGAAACCTTGATTGTTGATGACTTCACCGTTGCTAACTGTTATCCAAATATCATGAATTCATCAACCCACGAACCTAGAAACCTTGTCTATTATTACTAGTTCAACCAACCGTTGCCTCCAAGCCATAATAGACAACATTCGTGTTTGAACGCTGCAAAGGTAATGAAAATAAATGGGTTATGAAAACAATTAACGTTAATTGTTTGGTTTGCATTGTTGTTGAGGGGTGGTTTTGTGGCCGAAAAAAGGCCATTGTGCAGCCTTAAAAGAGCATGAGCGGGGGCATTTTTAATCGTTACTTCGCCCCTGTGTGTGTCATTGTGTGTCCCAATCTGCCTGCAATAATCTTGCGCTAAGCCAAAAAGAACATCAACATGATTTGCACAATAATCACCCGAATGAACATACCGAGAGGGTAAACCGTGGCATACGACACGGCTGGCGTGTCGCCTTCGAGTGTCTCGCTGGCATAAGTAAGAGCCATGGGATTGGCCATCGAACCGCATAGAATGCCACAAATAGACCCAAAGTCGAGTTGCTTGGTGCGCAAAGCAATGAAACCAACGACCAAAACTGGCACAACGGTGAGCACAAAACCCAATCCCACCCAAAGCAATCCCTCGGGGCGTACAACCGTCTGAAAGAAGTCTTGACCGGCATCTAAACCCAAACAGGCTAAATAAAGCGATAAGCCCAACTGTCGAAGCATGAGCGAGGCGCTGCGCGTGGTGTAAGAAACCAGGCGAAAACGCGGGCCAATGCTTCCCACAAGTATGCCCATCACGATGGGTCCACCCGCCAATCCCATGCGCACAGGGGCGCTCATGCCAGGTAACATAATAGGTATTGTGCCAATGGCAAGGCCCAAAAGCATGCCTAGGAAGATGGCGCCGAGATTGGGTTCTTTAAGAGTTTGCACGGCATTACCAAAGTAATGTTCCACACTTTCCAATGCATCGTGTTCGCCAACCACTGTAACGCGGTCGCCGTATTGCAGTCTAAGATTGTTTGTTCCCAGCAGTTTGGTGTCGCCACGAGTAACACGACTAACGTTTACACCGAATGTACTACGCAGTCTAAGCGAACCCAATTTTTTGCCATTGAGCATAGGACGCGTGATAACTACCACCTTCGACTCAACTTTTTTGTCGATGTGATTCCAGTCAATCTTCTCTTCGTTCCAGTCTTTATCTACCTTTTTTCCCATTAAGAGTTCCATTCCGCCCACCTCATCGTCGGTAGTAACCACCAAAACATTGTCGCCAAGTTTAAGTTTAGTGGTGGAAAGGGGTACGATAACTTGCTCGTTGCGCCATATGCGCGACACAATAAATTGGATATGCGCCATTTGTGCAATCTCGGCCAGTGTTTTTCCGTGTATGGCTTGGTTCACAATCTCGTATTGGGCAACGTAAGTATGGTCTTCGTCTTGTGGTGAATGCGGTACAAGGTCTTCGGGTTTTACAAAGAATTTGCGCAAAACAATCATGCGAAGATTACGCCAAGCACACCTAAGGGATAAGCAACGGCACAACCAAGGGCTGCGCTTCGGGTGGAAAATCCAAAGTTTTCGAGTGCTTGTTGGGCTGCTCCAAGGGCAGGTGTGTTGGTAACTGCACCGCAAAGAATGCCCACCATGGTTTGCAAAGGCACACTACAAAGTTTGGCAAGCACCAATGCAAGGATTGTTCCAAGGGCAATAACGGCAAGTCCCCAAAGGTTTAGACGGATGCTTCTTGGCGCAACGAGCCAAAGAAGTTGGGGCCAACGTGCAGTCCTAGGGTATAAACAAAGAGCACTAGCCCAAATGTTTGAGTGTATTCGAGCACTTTGGCGTCGATGTTTAGCCCTAAGTGTCCGGCAATAATGCCAATAAAAAACACGAAAGCCACGCCAAGAGAAATTCCCTTGACATGAATTTTGCCTAATACCAAACCCAAATAACATATCAGCGACAGCACAACCACGGTCTGAAGGCTGAATGTACAGAGAACAGGCCGTTAATCCAATCCATTGTTTTTATTCATTTCAATATCCTTTGCAAAGATAGTGCAAAGGCGGGGATTGGCAAAATGTTAGGTGAAAATAAAAAAGTAAGGTGTCAGTATCTGCCTTTTGGGTGAGCAGGGAAGGGGAGGGCGGTGCTTATTGCTCAATAAATGCGCTCTGAGTTGTAGGTTTACAGCTTTGAAAACGAAGAGTGTGCGCCGTTTTGCTTACTGAAAACCCTCCTCGGTGAGTATGCTTTCAAGTTCTTCGGCCGACAAGCGCAGACGGAACTTACCATTAACGGCCACCGATATGTTGCCCGTTTCTTCGGAAACGATAACCGCCATGGCGTCGCTGCTTTGGCTTATGCCCATGGCAGCGCGGTGACGAAGGCCCAAAGAGCGTGGAATGTCTTGGTTGTGCGATACAGGGAGGATGCAGCCCGCCGCCTTAATACGCTTTTTAGAGATAACCATAGCACCATCGTGAAGCGGAGAATTTTTAAAGAAAATATTTTCAATGAGTCGCTGATTGATGCGCGCATCGATATAGTCGCCCGTGTCTACGATGTCGTCGAGTGGTTCGTTGCGTTCGATTACTATGAGTGCGCCCACCTTTCCGCGAGCCATCGACATGCAGGCCATCACGATGGGATGATGGTTTCTTTGTCTTCTTTCGCCTTGTTGTCGTTTTTATAAAAGAAGTTCATCACGCCTCGCACCCGTTGATGTGCCCCCATAGAATAGAGAAACTTGCGAATTTCTTCTTGAAAGAGGATGATGAGGGCGATGACACCCACGCTAACCAACTTGTCGAGGATGCCTCCAAGGAGTCGCATTTCGAACACTTGGCTCACCAGCAGCCACACCAGCACAAAGAACATGATGCCGATGAAGATGTTAAGTGAGCGCGACTCTTTCATCAGTCGGTACAGATAGTAGAGCATCAGTGCTACGAGCACGATGTCGAGGATGTCTTTTATTCCAAAGTCGAAGAACATAATGGATTGTTAAAAAATGCCCGAATGCTAGAAAGATGTGGCGTTCGGGCAATGGGGGTAAATGTTTATGTCGTTGTTTGCGATGTTGTTTGGTTGAAGAGCGTAACCGTTTCAACAGCCTCTTTCACGTCGTGAACGCGCAAGATGTTGGCACCTTTCATCAAGGCGATGGCATTAAGGGCCGTGGTTCCGTTGAGAGCGGTGTCGGCATTGCCACCAATGGTTTTAAAAATCATTGACTTTCGCGATACGCCCACCAGCAGAGGGAGGTCGAGCACCTTAGTTTTCTCCATCTCGTTCAGTAGTACAAAGTTTTGGTCTACGCTTTTCCCAAACCCAAAACCAGGGTCAAGGATAATGTCTTTTACGCCCAATGTGCGCAGTTGCGACACCTTTCGGGCAAACCCCAACAGCACATCGCGCAGTGTGGGTTGCACAGACATCAGAATGTAAGGCACGCCTAAGCGGGCCACGGTATGGAACATTTGGGGCAGTTCGCTAGGTTGGGGTTGCAGAGGAACATTTGCAATGCCCGTCAATCCACCGTCAGACACGTCGTTAATGATATCGGCTCCGTATTCTTCCACGCACATCTGTGCCACTTCAGGGCGGAAAGTGTCTACCGAAATCACTGCATCGGGTTGTTCTTTTCGCACCACTGCCAAGGCTCTTCGTAGGCGGATAATCTCTTCTTCTTGGCTCACTTGGTCGGCTCCTGGCCTTGTAGAAAATGCGCCAACGTCTATCATTGTTCCGCCTTCTTCCACGATTTGGTTAGCGCGTTGTGCGATTTCTTTTTCGGTTTGCATCCTACTACCCGAGAAAAACGAGTCGGGTGTGGCGTTAAGAATACCCATCACGCGGGGCGAAGATAGGTCGAAGAGTTGCTGTTTTACTGTTATTGAAAACGACATGTGATAAGAGTTTATGCTTGTTTGAAGCGTGTGGAACTAGCCATGAGCTATTGGGCATGTGCCAGCAGCTGCGGTTTGTTCGTTCGTCTAACGCGTTAGGGGCTTTAGTCGCTGTGTTACGACTATTCTAAAGCGCGTTGTTATGCGCTATGGAGCAAGCATTGGGTGCGCTGTTGTTGCCCTTTTGGGGCGTGCGGGCCTCGATGCTTGCTCCGTGCGCTATGATATAAGGTGAGGAAAGGGATTATTTACCTTTTCCAAAAAGCTCGTCGAGCAGGGTGTAGAACGCAGGATCTTCGCCAACAACCGTCTTAACGATTTTTCCATCGGGTCCAACAACAATCTTTGTTGGGAAACCTTGGATGGCATAGTCGGCCAAAACCTTGCTCTCGCGTGGGCAAAACACGTGCTTCCAGGGCAGTT
Source organism: Hoylesella shahii DSM 15611 = JCM 12083 (assembly GCF_000613445.1). Lineage (GTDB taxonomy): Bacteria > Bacteroidota > Bacteroidia > Bacteroidales > Bacteroidaceae > Prevotella > Prevotella shahii. Next base: position 73,456 of record NZ_BAIZ01000007.1, on the reverse strand, counting down.
CGTGTTTAGCAACAGCGGCCTTCCACTTCTCTGGAGTGTCGTTGCAGTCGATGCCAAGGATTTCGAATTTGCCTTTATATTTTTGGTAATACTCCTTCATCTTTGGGAAACCCTTGATGCACCATCCGCACCACGAGCCCCAGAAGTCGAGCACCACGTACTTTCCTTTAAGGCTAGACATTTTGAAAGGCTTACCATTGAGGTCGTTCAGCGTGAAGTCGGGAGCTACAACGCCAGCAGCTTGCATTTTAGCGGCATGCTCTTCGGCTTCTTTTTGAGCCTTTAGTTGGTTGATACTAGCCATATAGTATTCTTTCATTCGGCCTTCTCTTACGCCTTCCGACATCATTTTGGCAGCCTCTTCCATCTCTTCCAGCGTTTCAAGACTGTTTACGATGATGGCGTTAGCCTCGTAGTTGGGGTGCGCTTTGATAAAATCTTTGTAAGCCACGCTGGCTTTAGCTTGCAAGGCGGGAGCCTTTTCTTGATATTCTTTCATCAAGTCTTCTTGCTTTTCGCCTTTTTCCATGCGTGCATTAAGCGATTGTATGTAGGCTTCCAGTTCGGTTTGGCCTTTTTCAAGCGCTTCTTTCATCTCTGCGAACTCTTTGTAGAACTTTGTTCCAGCGTAGGTGAATTTGTTTTGTTCGTTGGCGCTTAGTTCGATCGTTTCACCAGGAACGCCCACGAAAGCCACGTATTGGCGCGACTGCCCTCTGGCGGCTTCGGGTGTTGCAAGTGTCACTTCAGACACCTTATCGAGCTTAACGCTAAAGTCGAATGCACCGTTTTTCAGCACGAGCGTATCGCGAACAACGGGGCGTTTGCCTGGCTCGGCAACATAAACTAGTATTGAGTCGCCGAAACTTTTCAGCGAACCCTTCACTTTGAGCACTCCTTCTGTGGCATTAGCGGCGTTGGCAGATAACATTGCAGTCGCTGCCAAGACTGTAAATAGTATTCTTCTCATTGTTTTAATGTGTGTATTTGATGTCTATTTAATACGCAAAAATACATCAAGAAAATCGTTTTTCACCGCATTTTACATTTTTTATCGCTTTAAGAGACCTTTTTTAATATCGTGCAATATGCCAAACGCGTAATTTTTCGCTATCTACATCAGTTAAATTCCGTATTAATGGGCTGGAATTTTCTACGAAATGGCTAACTTTGCACATTATTATAATAATATAAACGAACAAAAATGATTAATTCGCAAGAAATCAAGATTGGAACATGTATCCGTCTTGACAACCAAATTTTCACTTGTATCGACTTCCAACACGTAAAACCCGGTAAGGGAAACACCGTGATGCGCACCAAACTGAAGAACGTAACTACAGGACGCGTGCTTGACCGTACGTTCCAAGTGGGCTTCAAATTGGAAGACGTTCGCATTGAGCGTCGCCCCTATCAATATCTTTATCAAGATGGTGGCGAATACATCTTCATGAACCAAGAAACCTTCGAACAAGCTCCTATTGCTAAAGAGGCTATCACTGGTGTTGAGTATATGAAAGAGAACGACGTGGTGGAAGTGGTTACAGACACTACCGATGGCACTGTGCTCTTTGCCGAAATGCCTGTTAAAACTGTGCTGCGTATTACCCACAGCGAACCTGGTATTAAAGGCGATACCGCTACCAACGCCACCAAACCCGCTACACTTGAAACGGGTGTTGTGGTACGCGTACCCCTCTTTATCAACGAAGGCGAACTGATTCAGGTTGATACCCGCGATGGTTCGTACCTCCAAAGAGTGAAAGAATAATTCAACAAGGACCGAGCTGCCTATCTAACCCCTGGTTGGAGACAGCTCGGCCCTTGCGTCTAAGGCCCATTTCTACCAACAAACCTATTGCGCACATCGCTTAAACCTTGCTACTAAATGAAATACTCGTTTATCGTTCCTGTTTATAACCGCCCTGATGAGGTGGACGAACTGTTGGAAAGTCTTACTAAACAAACCATAACCGACTTTGAAGTGATTGTGGTGGAAGACGGTTCGGCCGTTCCTTGTCGCGATGTGTGCGAAAAATACAGAGACTTACTCAACTTACATTATTTTTATAAAGATAACTCTGGGCCAGGACAAAGTCGTAATTACGGCGTGGAAAGAGCGCAAGGCGACTATGTTTTGATTTTGGATAGCGACGTGGTGGTGCCTGCGGGCTATCTGCAAGCCGTGGAAAACGAACTAAATACGAACGATGCCGACGCCTTTGGCGGCCCCGATGCGGCTCATCCTTCGTTTACACCGAAGCAAAAAGCCATTTCTTACTCAATGACTGCTTTTCTTACCACGGGCGGAATACGCGGTGGAAAGAAGAAAATGGATAAGTTCTACCCGCGTTCGTTTAACATGGGCGTACGGCGTAGTACTTATCTGCAGCTTGGCGGTTTCTCTAAAATGCGCTTCGGCGAGGATATCGACTTCTCTATCCGTATTTTTAAGGCGCAATTACGCTGCCGTTTGTTCCCCGAAGCATGGGTATGGCATAAACGAAGAACGGATTTCCGTAAGTTTTTCCGTCAGGTTTACAACAGTGGTATTGCCAGAATTAATCTTTATAAGAAGTATCCCGAATCCTTAAAACTAGTTCATCTGCTGCCAATGGTGTTCACTGTGGGCGTTATTTTGCTGGGTGCTGTGTCTTTATTGGGTGTTGTGTTCATGCTTATGGGCTGTATGGCCTTGGGTCAATGGCTTGTTGTTGCTGGTCTTTCGCCTTTAGTGCTCTATTCATTGGCTTTGCTTGTCGATGCCTTTTGCTTCTATCGCAGTTTGCACATCGCCTTCCTAAGCGTTGCTGCTGCCTTTACTCAACTGATGGGGTACGGTTTTGGCTTCCTTCAAGCATGGTGGCGACGCTGTGTTAAGGGCAAAGACGAGTTTAGCGCATTCGAGAAAACATTTTATAAGTAAGGAGTAAGGAGTAGAGTAGTAAGGAGTAAGTAGTAGAGTAGTAAGGAGTAGAGTAGTAAGGAGTAAGTAGTAAAGTAGTAAGGAGTAGTGTAGTAATGTAGTAAGGAGTTAAGTAGTAAAGTAGTAAGTAGTAAGGAGTAATGTAGTAATGTAGTAAGGAGTAATGTAGCAATGAGTAAGTAGTAAAGTAGTAAGTGGTAAAGTAGTAAGTACTTCATCCAAATACTTTTCACCTTTCACTTTTTCACCCCTAAAAGCCTTTATCATGAAAATCAATGACCTAGCAACGGAAGACCGTCCGCGAGAAAAAATGATGCGTATTGGTGCCGAAAACCTAACCAATTCTGAGTTGTTGGCCATTCTTATAGGCTCTGGTTCAACAGAAGAGTCGGCAGTCGACCTTATGACGCGTGTGCTCAACGATTGCCAAAACAGCCTTAAACGCCTTGGCCGATTATCATATAACGAACTAATTACATATCATGGCATTGGCGATGCTAAAGCCGTCACCATCATGGCCGCGTGCGAATTGGGAAAACGCCGACAACAAGAACAGGTCGAAGAACGCAAAGACCTTGGCTCGGCTACGGCAATATACAATTTTATGCACGTACGTATGCAAGACCTTGACGTGGAAGAGGCGTGGGCCTTGCTGATGAATCAAAACTATAAACTCATTAAAGCCTTTCGTGTTTCGCATGGCGGACTGAGCGAAACGGCTGTTGATGTGCGCATTATTATGCGCGAGGCTTTGCTCAATAACGCCACAATTGTTGCACTTTGCCATAACCATCCCAGTAATAACGCCTCGCCTAGCGGGGCCGACGACCGACTAACGCAAATCGTTAAGAGTGCTTGCGAAACCATGCGCATCTATTTTCTAGACCATCTCATCATTACAGATGGCCGATATTATAGCTATCGCGAGGAGGGCAGAGTGATTTAGTTCGTTTACAAAGGGGCTAGGTCTGCCTATAACATTCATGGTGGGTTCGCTTTCTTAGCTCATTCTAAGCGGGCTGGTGAGAATTAATGCATTGCAATTACAGCGCAAAATACTATCGCCATGTTGTTACTGCTCAATAATAAAAATTAACACTCCCCGACACCTGCCTAAAGGCGCCAGAGAGCTATAAAACCCTACTCGATTACTTTGAGGTTAAACCCTTTTTCTCGATGGCTGACCAGCTTTTCAGGCCAGTCGTTGTAGCATTATACTATTTTTTTCGCTTTACTTTCGTCATCGTTCAATATTTTTCATTATCTTTGTTGCAACAACATTAAAGCAAATAGCTATGACGCAAGAAGAAAAATTGAAGATAGAAGAACGGATTATTGATGTGCTAAAAACAGTGTACGACCCCGAAATACCCGTTAATATATACGATCTAGGACTGATTTATAAGGTTGATTTGCAAGAAGACGGCACGCTAGACCTTGATATGACCTTCACCGCACCTGCTTGTCCGGCAGCCGATTTCATCCTCGAGGATGTGCGCACAAAGGTGGAAAGCATCGAGGGGGTTACTGCTTCTAACATCGAACTGGTGTTCGAACCCGCTTGGGACCAAAGCATGATGAGCTACGAAGCACGCGTGAACTGGGGTTTGAATAATCGCTAACCCTTAAAATCCTAGGTTATGAAGAATGTTTATTTTCTTTCAGACGCCCACCTTGGCTCGCTGGCCATCGAACATGGCCGTATGCACGAGCGAAGAATTGTGCGTTTCCTAGACAGTATCAAGCATAAGGCTGAAGCCATTTATTTGCTGGGCGACTTGTTCGACTTCTGGAACGAATACAAAATGGTGGTGCCAAAGGGCTATACGCGCTTCTTAGGCAAACTTTCTGAACTCACAGATATGGGCGTGGAGGTGCATTTCTTTGTGGGAAATCACGACCTTTGGACTTATGGTTACCTAGAAGAGGAATGCGGACTAATAGTGCATAAGAAACCCCTAACCACCGAAATATACGGCAAAGTGTTTTATCTGGCGCACGGCGATGGCTTGGGCGACCCCGATAATTCGTTTAAATTTCTGCGTCGGGTGTTTCATAATCGCTTCTGTCAGGTGCTTTTTAATGCGCTTCACCCACGTTGGGGCATGGCCTTTGGGCTTAATTGGGCTAAGCATAGCCGCATGAAACGCGCCGAAGGCAAAGAACCGCCATACATGGGCGAGGATAAAGAGTATCTGGTGAAGTACACTAAGGAGTATATGAAGGACCACGATGATATTGATTTCTTTCTCTATGGTCACCGACATATTGAACTAGATTTGATGCTCTCTAAGAAAACACGCATGATGATATTGGGCGATTGGATATGGCAGTTTACTTATGCCGTGTTTGATGGTGAGCATATGTTTATGGAACAATATGTTGAGGGCGAGTCGCAGCCTAATCTGTTTATTAATACTTATGGCCCTCGCCTCGTTTTGTGCCTCATGCTGCATGAAACGGGGCGAGGGCTTTGGCTTTTCGCCCTCCATGGCTTCTTTATTGGGTATGAAATAAGTCACAAATTTCAACACGCGAGATGTGTTGTTGCAAGAAAATGTAAAATATTCAGCGCGTTTTATCGTGCCAAAAGTGGCTTTATTATTCATCAACTGTTCTTTGGGTGGCAAATATTTAATTCTCGCTAGGGGTTGTTTCGGCGCAATTACACTTAATTGAAGTATGCAGAAGATGGTGTTTGCTTTGTATAAATACACAAAATAATTGGTTTTACCTGCGTTTTGCTGCATTTTACCTTGCGTTTTGCTGCAAAACGCACTGCTAAGTGGTGCAAAACGCAAGGCTAAGTGGTGCTAAACGCGAGGCAAAATGTACCAAAACGCATGGCAAAATGGTGCTAAAAACATGCTTAAATGCTGCTTGATGCATATTATGCACAATGGATATGCAATATTATTGATAGGCTGTTTGTGTTATTAAGGGGCGAAAAGTGCCTAAAAAGTGGTGTTTTAGGGTATAAAAACGGTTTTTTCGCGCGATGAAAAATTGAGGTTTGCAGCCAAAATAGAAAGGCTAAATGGTGCAAATTGCACGGTTGACTCCTCTTGGTGACGAAAAAATAAATTTTGAAAGTGCAAAAACCTGGCTTTTTTTATGCTTTTGAGCGCCTTTTTTCGCTAGAATGAGTCTGCTATAAATGTTAATATGTAAAAGTTTTGTACCAAAACATGAAGCTTGTGAACCCCAATCGGTCATTAGACCACAATGTTTCCAGAGTTCTTGTTTTTGTGTTGTTTCCTAACATCTTTTATTTTCTTGTTGGCATCTTTACTTTCTTTGCAACTTAACGTAGCCCCTTACGCCTGCGTTACAAAGATAGGCAATCTGCTCGACAATAAAACAAAACCTGTTTAGGCTAAAATCACCGCATTGGGGTGGAAGTGTTTGCGCGAAGAACAAATGTGGTAGACCACTAAAACAAAGCCACGCCCCATCTTTTGCGCTGCTAGGCGTAAGATGGGGCGTGGCGATAGGCAAGCATCAGGCTCGCTAGAGTGGGCGAAAACAGGTCGATGCAGGCTAGCAACAGGCTTTCATTGCATGCAGGCTGGAGTAGAAAGCCAGTAGCAGAACATTATCTGCCCAACCATGTTTCGGGGTTTAGCTTGGCAGTCTCTTTGCGCAACTGGAACTGGAGGATGTTGTCGGCCCCCACAGTGCCTAGCGTTTGGCGTGTGGTTACACGCTGTCCGCGCGTTACACTGGCCGAACGAAGGTTGGCATATACCGAGATATAGGCACCGTGGCGCACCATAACCACCATCGAGCCACCATAACCAAACACGGCACTAACCTCTCCGTCGTAGATGCTTCGGGCCTGACAGCCGTCGCCACCCATGATGTTAATACCCTTGTTGTCGAGTTTCACATTCTTAAGTCCTTCCACATTATACTGTCCAAAGTGGCTCACAATGCGATAAGAACCAGTGATGGGCATGGGCAACCTACCTTTGTTGGCCTCAAAACCACCGCTAACCATGCGGTCCACGGTGCTAAGCTTATGCGTTTCTTCCACTTCCTTCTTGCTTTCGGCAATGGCTTTTTCGCTTCTTTCGCGTTCGGCAGCAGCTTTTCGTTCGGCAGCCACGCGTGCAGCTTCAGCTTCTCGCGCTGCTTGTTGCGCTCTAGCCTGCTTGTCGGCCGACTCACGTGCCGCTTGGTCGGCCTTAGCTTTGCGTTCGGCAGCCTCTCTAGCTTCTCGTTCAGCTTGCGCTTTCTTGTCGGCCGTTTCTTTTTCGGCTCTCGCTCTGCGTTGTTCGGCCTCTCTAGCAGCCTTTTCAGCCTCCAGTCTTCTAGCCCTTTCGGCCTCTTCGGCCACACGTGCCTCGGCCCTTAAGCGTTCTTCTCTAGCTTTAGCCTCTGCAATACGGCGTTGGTTTTCACGCTCAGCCGCTTCGGCCGCCGCCTTTTTTCTAGCCAGTTCTTCGGCCTTACGTTTAGCCGCTTCGGCTGCTTCGGCCTTTCGTTTAGCCTCGGCAATGGCCCTTTGGCGAGCTTTTTCCACCTCGATAGCAATGAGTCGGTCAATCTCAGCGTTCAAAACAGCATCTTTCTTTTGTTGTTCGGCGATGATAGATTGTATGGTTTTTTGTTCGCGTTGCAGTCCGTCAACGGCCTTTTGTTGCTCTCCTTGTTTGGCTTGCAAGGCAGCATGCTCTTTGCGCCCCTTGTTAAGCAGAGAGCTTTTTTGTCCTTTCACCTCCTCCAATTGGATGTGTTTATCGGTTACTTGTTGCTGTTTAGCCTTCACCAGTTCGCCTTGCGCCTTTTGATAGGATGCATATTCGCGCACAAAACGCATTCGGCGATACACCTGCGCTAGGCTTTTGGCCGAGAAAGCAAACATCAAGTTGTCTTGAACCGAACGATGACGGGCCATATATCTCAGTGAACGGATGTATTTAGCCTTGCGGTCGGCCAGCTGTTGTTCGAGCGTTGTGAGCTGCGAATTAAGAATGCCGATGTTGCTGTTGATGTGAGTGATGTCTTTTTGTATGTCGTTGATGTTCTTTTGGCGTTCATCAATCTCGCTGTTAATCACCATCAGCTCTTGCAACTTCTTCTTCACGTCGGCCTGATTGGCTCTCAATGCAGCCTCTTGTTGTTGAATTTTCTTCTTTATCGCCTCTCTTTGGCCTTGCAAACCCTTGATGGCCTTGTCGGTAGCCGACTGTGTGTTTTTGGCTTTTGCTACATTCCCGCGTTTGTTAGAGGTTTTATTACCCTTTTGCGGAACAGACTTAGCAGTTTTTTTAGCAGGCGTTTTCGTTGTTTTGACGCCTTTTTTAGCCGGTTGCACGGCTTTAGCCTTATTGGCAGGCTTAGTTTTAGAGGATGCTTTTTTATGTGTAGTGGCAGCAGGGTGTGCATTTTTAGCGTTGCGCTTTTTTTGCGCACCGATAGGAAGAGCCACGAAGAGGGCAAGGAGTATGGTGAGAAGCTGTTTCATTTACATGCTGAGTATTTTGCTGAAGACGTCTTGAGCCTTCACGCGCTTGTATTTGGGCGACACTGTTGTTTGTGTTTCCCATTTGTCGTCGGTCTTAATTTCGTTCATGTTGATGCTCACTTGAAGCGTCTGTCCGCCTTTTACGGCCGAAGAACTCATTGTGAATACTTGCGAAGCAGGGAACATCTTCACGCCAAGCGCTCTAAAATCGGTATATTTCCACACCAGTTTTGATGCGCCATGATTAGGTGCTTGGTAATTAATATCGGTTTGTTGTATGCGTCCGTTGTTAGCATCGGCTAGCCAGGCATAATTAAAATTGCCAGTTTGGTAGGTGATGGGGTTGTTTTGTCCACCACTAAATGTAACGCTAAACTGGTTAAGGTCGGCCTCGGTGATGCGTGGGCGGTCGGGCAATAACAGTTGGTTCCAGAACAAAGCTTGCAGACTATAGAAGTTAAGTCCGTTCTTTTTTAAGAAATCCATCTGATTATAATCGGCCTTGATATACTCTTTGTGTATGCGGTCTACAATCAAAACATACTCGGGTGTGAACTCAATACGCCCCACTTCGGTGCCAAGCAGAGGCACAAAGGCTTGCAAGCGTATCACTTCGTCTTTGCGCATGCGCAGTTGTCCAGGCACTGTGATGTCTTTTCCAGCACCTTTCACGTTGAGCGAGATGCTCCCCACGATGTTAGTGGCATATACTTGGTTGCTGTGAACGCGCTGCATGAAGTTCATTTGGTTGTTGGCCAGCACCTCGCGGTCGCGTGCTGCTTTTGGTACAGTGGTGGTTGGCGTTGTTGTCACTACCGTTTTTGTTTTGCACGAGGTCCAAATTAGTGGTGTAAGTATCACTGCAAGGGCCATGCTCGCCATCCTTTTCGTCGATTTCGAACTGGTTATGCGCTGCAGTCCGTTAAGGGCGCGCGTTGTTATTGTTGTTTTCTTTTCCATCATACAAAATGTTTTAAAGGTGAAAAGGCTTTTTAAAGGTGAAAAAGTGAAAGGTGAAAGGGTGAAAAGTGAAAGGCCCAAAGCCCTAAAACCACTAGGTTTGCCACCAATTTGTTTCTCCGGGAATTTGTTAACCCTCCAACTCGTCAACTTAAACCAGTATTTAAGCCTATCAATCCATGAACAAAGCTGCTAAATCAGTCTTGTAAGTCAGTCAAATCCATGAGCATGCTCACTTCACGTTCCACACTTCTCCTAGTTTAAGGCTTTTTCATTTTAATTTTTCTATTGATAACAGCCTTGTCGGCTCCTTGTTTTAGAGCCATGTTCCAATATTCGATAGCTTTTTTAGTGTCGCCATTCATTGCGTAAATATCGCCAGCGTGCTCCAACACCACCTTGCTTTTAAGCGATGTAGAGTCGTTTTTTAGAGCTTGTTCGATATAAACCTGAGCTTCGGCATAGCGTTTTTTGAGGAACAGCAGCCATGCATAAGTATCTAGATACGTGCCATTATTGGGCTCGTTTTTGATGGCTTTATAGCTCATTGCTTCGGCTTTGTCGAGGTCTTTACCTTGTTCGCTAGATAATAAGCGTAGTTATTGAGGCAGCTAGCCTTATCGGGTTTCCATTGCAAACAGCTATCGTAGGCGGCGAAAGCCTCTTTATGCTGTTTCTTTTGGTAGAGAATTTCTCCCATTAGTTCGTAAAACTCAGCCACAATTTCCTTATCGCTTTTGGGGTTAATTTGTGAAACGCCCCTTTTGAAAGCGTCTAGGGCCTGGTCTTTCTTATCAATCTGATAGTTGGCCATGCCTTCGAAGTAGTAGAACACCATTTCTTCGGGTGTGTAAGCTTGCGCTTGCTTGCTTAGTGTTAAGATTTCGTCCCAGCGTTGCTTCTTCCAAAGGCTTTGAATGAGTTGCAAACGAGCGCCTGTGTTCTCTGGAGCAACGGCCACAACCTGTCTTAGAGCGTTGTTAACCAAACTATCGGGCATGTTCTTCACCGACATGTAGGCAGCTTTTAGTTCGGCCATGTTGCCATCGTTGGGGTTAGCGGAGGTGATTTTGTCGAACAAAGCTAGCACAGCAGTGCTATCACCGCCAGTGCGTTCGCTCTCTTGCACCACTTGTTTCATGATAGACAACTTTGTTTCGTTATCTGTTTTGGGGCTGATGAGCATCTTGTCGCGTAGCTGAGTGGCCATAGCATCGTTGTTTTTAGCCCGATAATAGTCGTATAGCGATGCTTGTGCGAAGGTATTATCAGGGTCTTCGGCCAGCACAGCAGTGAAAATTTTGTGTGCATCGGCCTCTTTTTGGTTTTGCATTAGCCAGTTTCCCAACATCAGTTTATAGTTTACATCGTTGGGATGGTCGTCGCAAAGCTGCTTTAAGGCTTTAAACGCCGATGTTTTATCGTCGAGCATTTCGTATGCGCGCACCTTTTGCAGTGTGGTTTCTTCGGTTATGCCGTTCACTAGCTCAATTTTATTGAGTGTTTTCAGCACGCCATTGAAGTCTTTTTGGCGCCCATATAATTGCATGAGTACGTTCAGCGCATCGCTGTTGCCTGTTTCTTTGGTGTTAGCCGTTAGTTTTTCGTAGGTTTGGATGGCCTTATCAAAGTTGCCACTATTGATGTAGAACTGTCCCAATCGTTCGGTAAACGTAGAATTATCGGGGCGAAGTGTAGCCGCTTTTTCCAGACAAGCCAGTGCCAAGCTATCTTTTTTGAGTTGTACATAATAAGGAGCTTGCATGAAATACACCTCTGCCGCGTTGGGATTAATGGCTAGACAATGATTCATGAGGTCGAGAGCAGAGGCATAATTGCCAATGTTCTCTTGTTTCACTGCTTCGAGAAAGAAGTAGTCGAAGCGTCGTTTGTCGTTGTACGACAATGTTTTGACTGGTGCAACTTTAGTGGGTTGTACCTTCTTTTTGGCCCAAGCTTTGGGCGTGGCCATGGCAAGCGCCACGACGCAAGTGGCTGTTGCGGCCGCGATGTGTATCAGATTTCGTTTCATCACTTGTGTTATTTCAGTCCCGTGTGTCCGTATCCGCCAGTTCCTCTTTCTGTTTCGTCGAGTGTGTCAACCAGTTCGAAGCACACATTTTCGTGTTTGGCGATAACCATTTGTGCGATGCGTTCGCCGTCTTTCACGGTGAAAGGCTCGTTAGAGAAGTTCACCAGCAGCACCATTAGCTCTCCGCGATAGTCGGCATCCACCGTTCCTGGTGTATTAAGTACGGTAATTCCATGTTTAAGAGCCAATCCGCTGCGAGGTCTAATCTGTGCTTCATACCCTTCGGGCAGTGCAATATGCAATCCTGTTGGCACCAGTTGGCGTTGCAAGGGCATAAGGGTGATGTCGGCATCAATATTTGCTCGCAGGTCCATTCCTGCACTCAGTGCTGTGGCGTATGTGGGTAGCGGTTGCCTTCCGCGGTTGTTTATCTTTACTTTCAGCATGGTTTCGTGTTTTAAATGCATTGGCGCATCACTTGCAAAAATACAGAATTATCTTGATATAAGGCATATAGCCGGCTTAAAATACACAAAAATGGACAAAGAGGATGTAATATGGGTATAAAATCACCTATTAAGTGAAGTGCAAGGGCTGGGGTAGGGGTTGGTGTTTTAGTGTTTTGGAGTTTTCCAAGTGGGTTTTTGTGCCCCATATTCGTCTAGTTCTTTAAAGAGCATTTTCTTGAGTTTGTTGGTGAGTTTGGGCTTTTTGTGCGCCAGATTGTTGCTTTCGCCAATATCGTTTGTTACGTTATACAGTTCGCAAGTGTTTGTTCGCCAATAGTATATCAGGTGATAATGGCCGTGCATCAGTGCCGAAGAGGGTCCGTAGCCATCGCGTTCGCTGATGTTTGTGGTCCAGAAATGTGGGTAATGCCACACAATTTGGCGTTTGCGATGCAGCTTTGGGTTGCGCAAGAGTGGCACAAAGCTACGCCCATCCACCACTTGTGATGTGCGGTATTGGCTTACTTGTGCCATGTCGAGCAGCGAAGGGAAGAAGTCTTCTATCATCACGCGGTTGTGATTTTCTGTTCCGCCGCGCGTCACTCCTGGCCAATACACCAGCATTGGCTCGTGAATGCCGCCCTCAAGTGCCGAACCTTTGCCCCCACGAGCTGGGTAATTCTGGTCGTAATTATGCCTACCTTGGCGCACATCAATGGCTTGACCACCATTGTCTGACATGAAAATCACGATGGTGTTTCGAGCAACTTCGGGTTTACTATCGATAAAGCGCAGCAAGTCGCCAAGACTTTTGTCCATGCCTTCAATCAAAGCGGCGTGGTTAATTTCGTTTTCGTTGAGTGGTTGTTGCAGCATTGGGTCGAACATTCCTTGTCCGTTAGCCTGTCGATAGTTGGGTGTAAACCGCTCGTCGGCTTCGTATGGCACGTGTATGGCATAGTGCGACATGTAGAGAAAGAAGGGTTTGCCCTCGGTTATGGGCTTGTTTAAAGCCTTAATTGCTTCGATGGTGAGCGCTTCGGTAAGAAAAGTATCGGTATTGTAATACTGTTCCAGTCCGTAAACATGAAAACGATTGCTACCAAACTCCTTTCTTGCGAGGTAACTAGCTGGTCCGCCGTTGGCTCCACCAGCAATATTCACCATAAAACCAAAGCTTCGCGGGTCTTCTCCAGCTGTTGTGCGTGCTCCGAAGTGCGCTTTTCCGCAGTGTATGGTGTAATACCCCGCATCTTTCAGCAGTTGTGGCAGGGGAGTTATCAATGTTGTGCGATGCCGATTGTGAGCAGATGTCACCGTGTCGGGCTGTATGCCATTGCAATTCCATGTGGGTGGCATCATCTCAGGGTCGTTCATGTCGGTTTCTACGTTATAGTCGAAGGTCCAATTGGTAACCTTATGGCGTGCCGCATTCATGCCCGAGAGCAACGAACAGCGCGAAGGCGACGAAATAGCCGAAGCATAAGCCTGTGTGAACTTCACCCCTCTGCTAGCCAATTGCTCCATGTTGGGTGTGCGATAACGACTGTTGAGCAAGGTTTTTTCTTTATAAAACGGCACTGAAGTCTCTTGCCAACCCATGTCGTCAACAAGAAATAACACAATGTTGGGTTTGTTTTGTGTTTGCGCTAGTGCGTTTGTAGGAATCAAAAGAGCCGTTGGCAGTAGTGCCAGAGGGGATGTTGTCATTGCGAAGAGGAATGTATAGTGTTGTGGTTTGTGGCTTGTTGATGTATGGTTGCAAGCCGTCTGCAGGAGTTATCGTTCGTTGGTCTCACCTTATATATAAGGAGGCGTGTGGCGAAGGAACGTTTCACCATTAGTCTAGTGCACCCTTTGGCGTTAGTTATTAACACATTTTGGGGGCGCAAGGCCATTTGCCCGCGCCCCCAAAAGCGTTAAGTATGTGTTTATTTTTTAGTTTTTGCGGGTGTAGTCTTAGGTTGAGGCTTTAGCAAACTGGCGTATCTCTTCGAGTCGGCCAGTACTTCAAGTGCGGCTTTCATCTGCTTATCGTCAACCAGCGAATGCCTAATGCGCCCCTTTTGGAAGTAGTATACAGGGATAATACCATCGGCAATGAGTCTTTTAACAGCCTCTTTATTGATGTCGAGGTCTTTAGCGATGTTATGACTCAATTTCTTTTCAAGTGCATTAAACTCGTTTTTGGCATCGTCGTAATAGCCTTCGAACTTAGCCAGCTTAACAAGTTCCTTCAAAAACTTCTCACTTTCGCGGTCGTATGTGAACTTAGTGTTGAGTACGCGTTGTTTAAACTCATCGTATTCGGCATCGGTTATCACGAATTTTTCGGGTTGTGCGATAGTGGGATGCTTTGCGATGTAATCCAATTGATAGTTAAGCAACACTTCGTTAGAGTCTTTAATGCCAGCCAAGTAGAACGCAATATTGGGCAGCGTGTCGGCTTTAACCTCCACATCGGGCATAATACCACCACCATCTCGCACGGGTCGGCCGTTAGCTGTGTAGAAAACTTTGGTAAGCGAGTCGGGTACATGCTCCTTCGTTCCACCATTATTATGTTTATAGTTGATGGCTTGGATACATCGTCCGCTTGGAATATAGTATTTGGCAGTTGTTAGTTTTAGTGCCGAATTATAAGGAAGGTCCATTGTCATTTGCACCAAACCTTTGCCAAATGTTCTTGTTCCTAACACCACAGCCCTGTCAAGGTCTTGCAAAGAGCCGCAAGTAATTTCGCTAGCGCTAGCCGAATTGCCGTCTACCAGCACCACAACAGGCATCACTGTGTCGAGAGGTTCCACCTGAGTGCGGTATTCATAGTTAGAGCGTTGCATCTTTCCGCGGTTCGAGACGATGAGTTTTCCTTTAGGAACGAACATGTTGACGATGTTTACCGCTTCAGATTCCGAGCCACCTCCATTGCCGCGAAGGTCGAATACCAAGCTTTTCATGCCCTGTTGTTTAAGGTCGAGGAAGGCTCTACGCACTTCTCGCGAGCAGTTTTCGGTGAAACCAGAAAGGTTGATATAACCCACGCCATTGGCTTGCATACCATAATAAGGAACGGCAGGCGACTGGATGGCTTTTCTTACCACCTTAAATTTCATAACCTTACCCGTAGAGGGTCGTTTTATTTGTAGGATAAAGCTAGTTCCGGGGTCGCCTCTAAGGTGGTCGCTAACATAACCTTGGTCCTTTTTTGTCATGTCCTCGTTGTCAATACTCAATATGATATCGCCCTTTTTTAGTCCAACTTCAGCTGCAGGCATATTCTCATAAGGTTCGTCGATGGTTACCCGCTTGAGCTGACTGTTGTATTTGATAAGTGCGCCAATACCTCCATACTTTCCTGTAATCATGAATTTAAGGTCTTTCACCTTGTCTTCAGGGTAATACACGGTGTAGGGGTCCAATGCTTTGAGCATGGCATTCACGCCAGTACCAACGGTTAGGTCGGCATCAAGCGTGTCTACGTACATCATGTCGAGGTTCTTGTAGATAGCGTTAAAAATGTTAAGGTTCTTGGCCACATTAAAATTGTGGTCTTGTTCTTTTTGAGCCGCAGCCGAAGATGCGAAAGCGGCAACGCATAATGCGATGAATGTCTTCCTCATTGTAAATAGGTTTGTTCTGTAACGCAAAATTACGATATTAAGATTAGCTAGCGTAAACTTTGTCATTATTTTATTATAAAATCACTCAAAATCAATTTTTTTTGCGAAAATGTTTGGAGGTTTAAAATAAACGTTGTACCTTTGCAACCGCAAACAAGCAAAAAGCTTCAATAGCTCAGTTGGTTAGAGCACCTGACTGTTAATCAGGGGGTCGTTGGTTCAAGCCCATCTTGAAGCGCAAAAGGGATTACTTCGGTAGTCCCTTTTTTGTTTTATGCTGGTGAAGGCCTCTTTTTCAGAGGTTTACACGATGCTGGCTGCCGATTGAGATTGTGTTTTTGCACTGGTTGTTGATTGTTTTTGAAGGGTTTAGCGCGATGTTTTTAGCAGGTTTGAGTTGAAAATTGATAGTGCATTACCAGTATCTTTTTGTTTTATCTTACGCCATGTTGAGGTTAAAAAAGAACTAGTTGCAGGACGAATAATGAGGTGCGCATTTGTCTTTTCTCCGAAATTTGATAGGATATAAGGCCAATATACTAGCGATTTTTTATTTCGATGCACGATGTTTGAGGCTTCATTTGTTGTTCATGCAATAGCATGGTAATGGCGCGAGCAATAATAACGGGGGTGTTTCTATAATAAGTAATGTACTACGCTAACAGTATAAGACGGACAAATGTTGATAAACCCAAGAGAAATGAACTCGAAGGAATGAATACAATATAAAAATGTGGGGTAAGTCGCATAACAATCAATTGGGGTTTAATCTCAATCAAATCTTTGGAGGGGTGTGGCTAGGTCGAAATATGGCTGCTGGATAAGGCCAATTTTAAACCCCAATCGGTCATCAAACCCCAGTGTTTCCAAAATTCTTGTTTAGTGTTGTTTCCTAACATCTTTTATTTTCTAGTCGGCATCTTGTCTGTTTTTGCAACTCGGCATAGCTCGCTACGCCTGCGTTACAAAGACTGGCTATCTACTCTACAATAAAACAAAATTTGTTTTGATTCTATTGACCGGTTTGTTTTAAATCTAAGTCCAACTTAAGACTTTAGGATAATAGGCTCTTTTGTACCTGCAAAGTGTTAACGAGAGTAATAAAACATTACAAATGGTCCTTTGGGTGCAATACATTCTAGAGAAAAAATCTACTAAAACACCGCTGTTTTGCCTCATTTTTCTCCATTTTGCGTTTTGTTTTGCGTCGATTTTTAGCGCAAACAAGCCATTTAGCACCAAATAGCCTTTCTATTTTGAGAATGATAGCCATTTTTTCATCGTCTCAAAACCGACTTTTAGGTGCTAAAACCCCCTTTTTACGTCGTTTTTACGACCAAAAACACGCGTTTTTTTATTGTTCCTGAGATAAGAAGTTGGCCAAAATATTACAAAACACACCATTCTGTTCTGCGTTTAGCACCAAAATGCTTTGCGTTTAGTAGGAGTTAGCCTTGCATTTAGTAGGAGTTAGCACTGCGTTTTGTAGGAGTTAGCACTGCGTTTTGCTGCATTTAGCTATGCATTTTGCTGCAAAACGCACCAAAAGTCGTGAAAAATACGGTTTATTTCACAGAAAAGTCGTTTAGTCAACCTTTGTTAGTGAAGTGAGTTTTTCACACTGTCAAACCTCTGCGAGAATTGATTATTTGCGAGCTGGTAGGTGGTTGGTTGCTAAAATCCTCGATTTTTGTGTTAAAAATCATACTAAATATTTTACAAAGCACGGAATGCCTAACAGATTTAGGCCCAAATCTGGCCAAACGAACAGAAATTACAGCTTAAACAGACCATCAGCAACGAAGAAAACCTAAGTGCGCAAAGGAAAAACAAAACGAAGCACAAGCGTTAAAAACAGTTTTGCTAGCCATTATCAGTGAAACAAACCAAAAACACTGCGCAAAACAAGCAATCATGCGCCATAAACATCATCCAAAAACAACTTTGAAAACAGAAAAAGCCCCTTACTGGAAAAAGAATAAGAGCAAACAGCAAGGCATAGAAAAAGATTGAAGGGTCGCGACACATAGAGTTCTCGCCAGAGGTAACCTAAATGTAAAAAGAAACTAGCGTGCCTCCGTGCGTGGCTTTACTGCCGCGCCCTTTCTTCAAACAACAGTATGTAACACTAAATTAGTTGCGGCAGTCTATCATTATCGTGCCCGCGTGGCATCGATAAACTTGCTTCACTCGTCCATCATCGGAGTAATGAGCGGCTAAGGCCTGTCGCAATTGTTCGTAGTCGTTGTCAGAGGCCATGCTATCGATTTTCACATTGATGAGCCTTCCCATGGGAAATACTTGGTAAAGCCCATCCTTGGTGTATCGAATTTTGTCTACGCCTCCGAGTAATCCGTAGCTTTGGTAGTCCGTTTCAAGGCTCGATACGAACTCATCGGCCAAGCTTAGCACTTCTCTGTACTTTACTTGTCCGCAGGCCCATAGCTGCAGTAACATAAAAACAAACAATACTACCTTCTTCATACAACATCAGTTTAGATTATTTACTTAATACATATTAGGTGTCCGCTCATTCAGCGGAGCATTGAGAGGTATAGTCAATCGAGCATTACGCCAGTTTGTTATGCGTTTTTGGATATTGTGTTCGCCTTTAGTTGTGTTTTGCGTCTTTGTTTGTGGCTCTTATCCGTTCCCTTACGGTTGTTTTTGTGGCTAAAACACAAGTCCCTCGATTGTATATTATTGTATTTTTATTATTTTTCTCTGGTTCGTCATTTTCGCCATGTGTTCAATGGCGGTTGTAAGGGCAAGGTATAAGTCCCTTGTTGTTGATTCGCGATTTTTTATTTCGCGATTTGCAAGTTAATCTAGCGTTTTAGTTCGCAAAGATTACTAAGTACATCGCAAAGATAGATATTTGTAACTTAACCTCCAAATGTTTTCCTTTCTTTTTTCATTAAAATAAGAAAAAAGATTGTTTTGCAATTCAAAATAAGTTTAAATTTCTAATAAATGCTTCAAAATATCGTATTTTGCGAAAGGCGTATTTCTTCTAATAGTACTGATATGATATAAGATACAATAATAATATAATAAAAAGCGAAATAAATAATGCTGCACAAAAATGCCGAAATGTGCCAAACTGGAGGACGAGGTGAACAATAAAAAATGTGTTGTACGAGTATGTATTTAGCAATTTTTTTGTTAACAATACTTGTCTCTTTGTCACTACTAGTTGAACCGGCAGCGGTGTTTACCGTGTATTTTACAAATTACATACCAATCGAAGGCCGTCAACACCCGCATAAAGTGTAGGTAATTGTCCTGAACTTCGGTTGATATAGAATAAAGATAGCCTACTTTTCTATGATTATTTATGCACAGTTGCTGGCGAAATTGCATGAGCAAAGCGTTAAAAATGAGGCAGAGAATGCCCCAACTTCATTGTTCTGCATCTTGATTTTTTCGGTAAAAACGAGCAATATATCCAAAAATGGTTCTAAAAAGAATAGTGTATGCATATCTTAAGGCACAATTCATTTCGCTCAAAAGCCATTTAAACTTTAGTTGATAAACATTCTTTTGCAAATTGTATGTTGTCAAATACACTTTATTTCATGGCAAGATAGCACCCTGTTTAAATGTTTATGCTCGAAATATACGCGTTTTATAGAAGCTGAAGGCAGCATAACTGTTCATAATTTAGTTTACAAGTAAATCAAATATCTGTTTATAAACATTAAAAGATTGGGTAAAATAGACTAGAATTTACGGAATGTTTCTAATTTTACAAGCATTTTTTGACATTCAACTAAATCCTATATTAAAAAACAACAGTATGAAATTACGCCATGAAGTAAATTTATGCTTCTCTGCATTGCTCATTGCAGGCGGGGCGGCGATGTGTTTGCCGCTTCAAGCATTGGGCGGGAACCGCGCGGTAGTCACACGAAATAGAAGATAATGTCTCATTCGCTCGCACACAAATTACTTAATTCCTTCTCCTTACTCCTTTACTCCTTTACTCTTCACTCCAAAGCATTTAACTTATTTACTTACTCCTTTACTCCTTATACTCCTCAAAAAGAATATGCACCAACGCAGTCTTAACCTATTTACTTACTCCTTTACACCTTTACTCCTCAAAAAGAATATGCACCAACGCAGTCTTACCCTCATTTTTGCGCTTGCTCTTGCGCTCGTTTCTCATGCTCAGCACATCATCGACATCAAGTCGCAGCCCGGCGAACGTTGGTGGGGCGGGGCTACGGCTTTAGGTTCGAAAATGCCGTTTGCCAAAGAACTATCGCCGTTTAATCTTTACAACCGCAACGACAACAATCAGGTTTCGCCCCTGCTCATATCTAATAAAGGGCGCTACCTATGGAGCAACCAGCCTTTTACCTTTAGTGTGAGCCAAGGCAACCTGCATCTCGACTCGCCTGTGCCCGAAATAGAGCTTAAAACTGGTGGGTCAAGTCTTCGCGAAGCTTATTTGTCGGCCATGCGCGAGCATTTCCCGCCGAGCGGAATATTGCCCGATAGCTTGTTTTTTACCATGCCTCAATACAACACGTGGATAGAATTGATGTACAATCAAAATCAAAAAGACGTGTTGGCTTATGCCGAAGACATTGTGAAGAATGGTTTCCCGCCTGGAATTATTATGATAGACGATAACTGGCAGCGACATTATGGCAACTTCGAGTTTAAACCCGACCGTTTTCCCAACCCTGCCTACATGGTGAAACGCTTGCACGAGATGGGTTTTAAGGTGATGTTGTGGGTGTGTCCGTTTGTTTCGGCCGACTCTCCTGAGTATCGCGACCTCGCTGAAAAGGGCTATTTGCTGAATGATTCCACTTCGCAGCCAGCTATCATCAAATGGTGGAACGGCCAAAGTGCGGTGTACGACTTTACCAACCCTCAAGCTCGTCAATACTTTGTGACGCTCTTACGCGACGTGCAGCAGCGTTATGGTATCGATGGGTTTAAGTTTGATGGTGGCGATAATCATTTTTACCATCGTTCCGACCTTGTGTCGTATGGCGGAAAACGCCTAGCTTCGGTAGAACACACACGCGCTTGGGCCGAAATTGGTCTTGCTTTTCCCTTTAACGAATACCGAGCTGGTTGGCAAATGGGCGGAAAAGAATTGGTGCAACGCTTGGGCGACAAAGATTATTCGTGGCAGGCCGTGCGCTTACTCATCCCCGACATGATAGCCGCAGGTTGCTTGGTTATGCTTACGCTTGTCCTGATATGATTGGTGGAGGCTCGTTTGGCACCTTTTTAGGTATTGATGCCAGTCAGTTCGACCAAAAACTCATTGTGCGCTCGGCCCAGGTTCATGCCTTAATGCCAATGATGCAGTTCTCGGTTGCCCCTTGGCGCATTCTCAACCCTCAGCATTTGCAGGCTGTGAAGGCCATGGCGCAGCTTCACGCCACCTTCGGACACTACATTTTGCAATGCGCGCGCAGGTCGGCAGCCACTGGCGAACCCATTGTTCAAAGTCTTGAGTACGCTTATCCCCATCAAGGCTACATCGAAATAGTCGACCAATGGATGCTTGGTGATAAGTATATGGTGGCGCCGATGGTTGATGCGGGCAATAGCCGAACCGTGGTTTTGCCCCCTGGAAAATGGAAAGACGACCGCGGACGAGTGTTGAAAGGCGGACGAACAATTACTATCGACGTGCCACTCAACCGACTTCCTTATTACCAAAAACTCTAATCTCGCTGTGTTTGCACAGTCCTTGCGCCCCGTTCGATAATCGTAGCGGGGCGTATTGCGTTGTGTAAAACATATATTAAAGTACATAACAAAGGTAAGAATAGTGTTTTTTTCAAAAAAAAGCGCATGTTCATAACATTATTTATTACCTTTGCTGAAACAATCATGCCCTGCATACAACGACTTAAATTAAAATTAGCTTTAAATATGTTACGCAAAAAACTACTTGTACAGCTTTCGCTTGCGGCCCTTATGCTGGTTCCGCAAACCATGAAGGCTCAGTTTAACTGGCCTTACAAAAACGTTAACGGCACATTAGTTACCGAAGTTCCTCAAAGAGAGGCCGGACAACAATCGGCTATCAATCTTGCAACTCCTAAATTAAAGGTGGTGCGCGTGGCCTTTGTTGGTCTTGGTATGCGTGGACCTGGTGCAGTGGAACGCTGGACACACATCCCTGGCATCGAGATTAAGGCGCTTTGCGACTATGAAAAGAACCGTGCAGACGACTGTCAGAAGTATTTGAAGAAGCTAGCATGCCTGCTGCCGACGTTTATTATGGCGAAAACGGATATAAGGATTTGTGCAAACGCACCGACATCGACCTTGTTTACATCGCCACCGACTGGATTCACCACTTCCTCGTGGCCAAAGAAGCCCTCCTCAATGGCAAACATGTGGCCATCGAAGTGCCTTCGGCAATGAATATGCGCGAGATTTGGGAACTGATAAACCTATCCGAGAAAAGTCGTTTGCATTGCATGATTCTTGAAAACTGCTGCTACGACTTCTTCGAACTCAACTCGTTGCGCATGGCGCAAGAGGGACTTTTCGGTGAGGTTATCTATGCACAAGGTGCTTATCGCCACGAGTTGTCGCCCTACTGGCAACATTATTGGAAGAACGGACCCGACGACAAACTGGGCTGGCGCTTGCGTTATAACAAGGATTTCCGTGGTGATGTGTATGCCACACATGGCCTAGGCCCCATCGCTCAGGTGCTTAACATCCATCGTGGCGACCGCATGCGCACCCTTATTGCTATGGATACACATTCGTTTAACGGCAAAAAACTGGTTGAGAAATTTGATGGTAAGGCTTGCGAAAACTTCCGCAATGGCGACCAAACCACAACACTTATTCGCACCGAACAGGGTAAGGTGATGGAAATTATCCACAATGTGATGACTCCTCAACCCTATAACCGCATGTATCAGCTAACGGGAACAAAGGGTTTTGCCAATAAATACCCCACAGAGGGTTATGCACTCTCGGCTAGCGACTTGAAAGATGCTGGCGTTAAGCTTCGAGCGACAAGATCTCGGGACACGAATACCTGAAAGAAGCCGATATGAAGGCACTCGTTGAACGCTATACTAGTCCGATTGTGAAAAAATATGGCGACGAAGCGAAGGAAGTTGGTGGCCATGGTGGTATGGACTTTATCATGGATAGTCGCTTGGTGTATTGCTTGCAAAATGGTTTGCCACTCGATATGGACGTGTACGACCTGGCTGAATGGTGCTGCTTGGCCGAACTTGGCTCTATCTCGATGGACAATGGATGCTTGCCCGTAGAGGTTCCCGACTTTACACGTGGTCATTGGAACGAGGTGAAGGGTTACAAACACGCATACGCTTCGCCTGAAGATGAGGCTAAAGCGCTTGCCGATGCCAAAGCTTTCACTGCCGAACTTAAGGCTAAGGGCGCAAAATATTGGGCCAAGATGGATAAAAAAGGCGGTAATAAAAAAGGTAAGAAGTAAAATCCCGATGCTGCACAATACGCCTTTGCGCAACTAAAGGTTGCTCTTGTTAGAGGGCTGTGTAGTAAAAATATAAATGTAGAAAAGGTTTGGAAACACCGTGTGGCGCAGTTTTTATATAAGCCACGCTGTGGTTTTCAAACCTTTTCGGCGTTTATAGAGGTGTGAGTGGTGAAAGTAAAAAGCACAAAAACAGCCAAACAATCCTGTCAACACGATGATGTGGGGGAGGGAACATGGCTGTAATAAGAAAAATACAAAATCAGGACGCATTTTTTAAGGTCGGTAACACCCGAATTAAAAAAAAGAAGTGTTATTTTTGCAAATTGTTAGTATTGTTTTGATAGAACGACATTGTGGAGAAAACCATAGACATAGACAACATCCTTCGAAGCAAGATGGGCAATAAAGCGCGTCTTGTGCCGAGGCCATTGGTGAAGTGGCTCAAGCATATTGTGCATCAAGATGAGGTGAATGCCTTTCTTTGGGAAAGTCGCGCATTGGTGGGTGTTGATTGGTTGGAGGCTTGTGTGCGTTATCTTGACCTTACGTTGAACGTGCAAGGCATGGAAAACCTGCCTGCTAAAGACGATGGGAAGCTCTATACACTCGTGTCTAACCATCCTTTGGGTGGCATCGACGGGGTGGCGCTTGGGGCAATCGTGGGTAGACACTACGAAGGCAACTTTCGTTATCTGGTTAACGACCTGCTGATGAACCTCCCCGGACTGGCTCCGCTATGTATCCCGATTAACAAAACTGGCAACCAAAGTCGTGCTTTCCCTGCAATGGTTGAGGCTGGATTTAAAGGACAACAGCACATGATGATGTTTCCTGCCGGACTGTGTAGCCGCAAAACAAAGGGCGAAATACGCGACTTGCAGTGGACCAAGACATTTGTGGTTAAGAGCGTAGAAACGCAGAGAGACGTGGTGCCCATACATTTTGACGGGCAAAACTCGAACTTCTTCTACCGATTGGCTAACATCTGTAAACGTTTGGGCGTGAAATTCAACGTGGCAATGCTGTTCCTCGTTGACGAAATGTACAAGAATAGGCATAAAACGTTTAACGTAACCATCGGAAAGCCTATACCCTGGCAGACGTTTGATAAAAGTCGCACGCCTCTGCAATGGGCGCAAATAGTACAAGATGTTGTGTATCAGCTGCCCAATAATGCCAATGCAGGCAACCAACCCCCTAAGCCATAAACGATAATCCTAGGAAGAATGGAAGAAATAGTCATCCCACCCGTTGACAAACAATTGCTAAAGAGCGAACTAACGCCAAGCAAACAATTGCGCCTAACCAATAAGAGCAATAACGAAATTTATATCGTTACGGCTCAAGACTCGCCCAATGTGATGCGCGAGATTGGCCGATTGCGCGAGATTGCCTTTAGAAATGCTGGCGGTGGAACGGGAAAGGCGCTCGACATTGATGAGTTTGACACGATGGAAGGTGGGTATAAACAACTCATTGTGTGGAATCCTGATGCCGAAGATATTATTGGGGGCTATCGTTTTCAATATGGTACCGACTGGAAAATGAATGCCGACGGACAGCCTTTGTTGGCCACAAGTCATATGTTTAAGTTCTCTAATCGTTTTCTTACCGAATATATGCCCTACACCGTGGAACTGGGACGCTCGTTTGTGGCTGTTGAATATCAGAGTATTCGTAAGGGGGCGAAGAGCATTTTTGCACTCGATAACTTGTGGGATGGCCTTGGAGCACTCACGGTGATTAATCCTAAACTGAAATATTTCTTTGGTAAGATGACCATGTACCCCTCTTACATACGCCGTGGCAGAGACATGATATTGTATTTCCTAAAAAAGCATTTCGACGATAAGGAAAATTTGATTACGCCGATGAAGCCTCTGGTTATCGAAACCGACCCAAAGGAACTGGAAGAACTATTTAGTGCCGACGATTTTAAGGAGGATTATAAAATCTTGAACCGAGAGGTGCGCGCCTTGGGCTATAACATTCCGCCTTTGGTAAACGCTTATATGGGACTCAGTCCTACAATGAAACTTTTTGGTACGGCCATCAATTACGGCTTTGGCGATGTGGAAGAAACGGGTATTCTTATCGCTGTTGATGAGATTTTGGAAGAAAAACGTGTGCGTCATATCGATAGTTTTATTGCCGAAAACAGAGAATTATTGCAACTTACTACGGGTAGAAACAAGATTATATATAAGAAGGTGTAGGCCATTGTAATGGTGTTGAGCCAGCAGGCCTACTTACAGAAGGTTTATAGATAAAGAAAAATAGAAGGTTATTAAGGCAATGAAGCATAGTGGTTTTTGGCTGCATGCTCATTGCCTTTTTGTTGTTGTCTGCCCGTAGCGTTTACGGCCAATAACGCTTCTGCTTTATTGGGCGTTAGCTTGTAATTGTAATGGTGCTTGTTGCAGCAGGGTAGAGTTGTTTGCACCACAAAAGGAGGACAACTATGTTCAAAACAAGCAAATAATGCTGCGAAATGAAGGGTGTGGCACCAAACAAAGGGGTGTGATGCTTATTGTGCAAATGCATTTAGGTTGCTTGTTTTGTTAATATTGGTAATAAAACTTTACAAAACACACTCTTCAAGCCAGCCCCTTCTAGAGAAAAGAGGTGGCAAAAAGTAGGCTTTTTGCCCACTTTTAGGTCACATACACTTTAATTTTTACATCCAAATTGAGCACCAAATGGTCATTTTGCACCATTTTACCCTTCTATTTGCTCGCCAACGCTCAATTTTTCGCTCCCCCAAAAGCCACTTTTTACCCCTAAAAGGCCCTATTTTAGGTGGTTTTTCACCTCAAAAAGCCCTTTTTTTTGCCATTGGTGAGCTGATAGGGTTATTAAAAACTAGCAAAAAGCACCATTTGGTTCTGCGTTTTGCACCAAATAGCCTTGCATTTAGTAGGAGTTAGCCTTGCATTTAGTAGGAGTTAGCACTGCGTTTAGTAGGAGTTAGCACTGCGTTTTGCTACATTTAGCAGGGTGTTTAGCTACAAATAGCCTCAAAAATTGCGTAAAACGCGGTTTTTATAGCCGAAAATTCGTTTTATTAGACTTAGTTGGTTGTACTTGTTTTTCGCTGTTTGAAACCTTCGCGAGAATCGATTATTTACGAGCGAGCGGGCAAAGGGTTAGAAAAAAGCCACTCATAATGTTAAATTTTATGACAGATTTTTTACAATTGGCAAGGCGTTTACGGATGTAAAGCCCAATAAAGTGTAGCAAAAGACACAAGACAACATAAACAACATGGCGTAAAAGCACGCTTATGGGCAATGGCGAATGAACTGTTAGAGGGTGGAATGCACGTTAAAAAACATCGGCCACAACATTGTTACCAATGCGTGGCCGATAATTTTGATGGTCGGGATGAGGCGACTCGAACGCCCGACCCCTACGTCCCGAACGTAGTGCGCTACCAACTGCGCTACATCCCGATGCAAAAACAAGCGTTGCGAGCAACCTAAATAATGCTTTTGTTGACCACTTTTCTTGCTTAAATGCGGTGCAAAGGTACTGCAAAATTCTGAATAACGTGCAAATGTTGAGAAAATATTAAAGAAAATGCGGATAAAGTTTGCAGGTTATATAAATTATTACTACCTTTGCACTCGCAATAACGAAATGGTGCCATAGCTCAGTTGGTAGAGCAAAGGACTGAAAATCCTTGTGTCCCCGGTTCGATTCCTGGTGGCACCACTAATTTTTTGGTTAATAAATTGTGTGGGTCTTTGAAGTCGTGAGATTTCAAGGACTTTTTTTATGTCCTTATTTTTGTATATTGTGCATGCGTTGAGTGCACATTGGCAGGCTAATGGTAGTGACAGTGGCACGCACACACAGCAGTTGACACAAGGGAATACAGCAAACCAAAGTACATGAAGCACACACAAACATTCTGTTTAAATGAAAAAAGATGTGCTTTGGGGCATCCGTCACCACGATTTTGTGTAATTTTGTGGTGTATAACGCATCGTGGGCGCGCTTTCCTTGTGCTGGATAGTGGCTTGCAGGTGCACAGTAACCCTCAACTTACACACCGATGAATTTACCATCTCGTATCTCGCTTACCATGCTTCCTGCCCTAGCTTTGGCCACAACAGCCCAAAAGGCAATGGCACAACCTGGCGACACTCGTTATCCCAAATGTCCTGTACAAGAGGGATTGCCCGTAAGTGAAGGCATTCAAGGCACGGCCGTGCGCCCAAATATATTATATATAATGTGCGACGACCACTCCATGCAAACCATTAGCGCATACGGCAGCGCCATTTCAAAGCTTGCACCCACGCCCAATATCGACCGACTGGCACGACGTGGCATGCTGTTTAGGTCGGCTTTTGTGGAAAACTCGCTTTCAACGCCCAGTCGCGCCTGTCTTATCACTGGTCTTTACAGTCACCAAAACGGGCAACGACAATTGGGAGAAGGCATCGATACCACCCGAACATTCTTTAGCGAACTGCTTCAACAAGCAGGCTATACCACAGGAATGGTGGGCAAATGGCACATGCACTGCCGTCCAAAGGGATTTGACTTTTACCATATACTCAATAATCAAGGCACATATTACAACCCTGTGTTTTGCACAACGGGCGAATATGGCAAGTATAAGCAAGAGAAAGGTTATGCCACAACGCTCATAACCGACCATGCCATCAACTTTTTAGAGCATCGCGACAAGTCGAAACCCTTCTGTTTGCTGGTACACCATAAGGCGCCCCACCGCAATTGGATGCCCGAAGAAAAATATATGGGGCTATTTGGCGATGTGGTTTTCCCACTTCCAAAGACGTTTTGGGACGATTACGCCACGCGTGGGTCGGCTGCACGTACACAGAAAATGCGTGTTGACGACGATTTGCGTATGATACAAGACCTGAAAGTGCCCGAAACACTCGACCCCAACGACGTAGAGAGCATGGACTCGTATTATGCCCTGCTGGGCGAAACCAATCGTTTCACACCCGAACAGCGCGTGGCCTTCGATAAATATTATATGCCCAGAAACCGAAAATTTCTTGAAGCCAACCTCAAAGGAAGAGCGTTGGTAGAGTGGAAATATCAAAACTATATTCGCGATTATGCCGCGGTGATACGCTCGGTTGATGATAATGTGGGCCGACTGCTTGATTATCTAGAGCAAAACGGACTGAGCGACAACACTATTGTGGTGTACACCTCCGACCAAGGGTTTTATATGGGCGAGCATGGATGGTTTGATAAGCGCTTTATGTACGAAGAATCGTTTCATACACCGCTTATTATTAGTTATCCTGGACATATAAAAGAGGGTGCTCAATGTCATCAACTGGTGCAGAACATCGACTTTGCACCAACGTTTCTGGCATTGGCAGGCGTGAAAAAGCCCGCCGAAATGAGTGGCCGAAGCTTGCAACCACTGTTTAAAGGCGATAGGGTGAAGAACTGGAGAAAAGACCTTTATTACCATTATTACGACTATCCCACCTATCACCTGGTGCGCAAACACGATGGTGTGCGCAACGATCGCTATAAGCTAATACACTTCTATGGCAAGGGAAGCGACCGTGCTGTGCAAGAAAACAAATACCAACGCACACCCGGAACAGGCGAATATTACACCTATCAGGCGCTTAAGAAGATAAATTATTTTCGAGATGATGCCGATATCGACTATTACGAGTTGTACGATTTGCAGACCGACCCTGACGAATTAAACAATATCTATGGCAAACCAGGTACAGAAAAAGTAACCAAGCAATTGCTTAAACGACTGGCCGACTATCGTAAAACATTAAAGGTAGACGAATGATGCCGGTCACAGTGGTGCATTCGATAAAACAACGTGCAGCGACGGGCATTCGCCATTCTGCCACCTTACACAATAAAAAACATGACAACAGAACAGTTATATCAAATTTTTGAAAGTCATCCCGTGGTAACCACCGATAGCCGTGATTGCCCCGAGGGTAGTATTTTCTTCGCCTTAAAAGGTGCATCGTTTAATGGAAACAAGTTCGCTGCTGTGGCTTTGCAGCAAGGTTGCGCCTTTGCGGTGGTAGACGAACCCGAATATTGTGCGCAAGGCGACGAGCGTTATATTCTGGTAGACGATGTGTTGCGGGCCTTTCAGCTGTTGGCTCGCCACCATCGACGCACCCTGGGCACGCGTATTGTGGGCATAACAGGCACGAATGGCAAAACAACCACCAAGGAATTGATGGCCGCCGTGCTTGGCGAAAAGTATAATGTGCTCTACACCTTGGGTAATTTTAACAACGATATTGGTGTGCCTAAAACGCTTTTACGCCTAAAACCCGAACATCAAGTGGCCGTTGTAGAGATGGGCGCAAGTCATCCAGGCGACATTAAAGCGCTGGTTGAACTGGTAGAACCCGACTTGGCGCTTATCACCAACGTGGGAATGGCCCATCTGCAAGGCTTCGGTTCGTTTGAAGGCGTGGTGAAAACCAAAGGCGAACTATACGACTTTATGCGCCAAAGCAAACGCGGAAAGGTATTTGTAGACGCCAATAATCCCCATTTGATGGGTATTGTGCAGGGGTTAGACTTGGTGAAATATGGCACACCAGCCAGTGACGGCCTCTTTGTTGGCGGTAAGGTGGTGTCGGCTGCGCCATTCTTGCGCTTTGCATGGCAACGCGAAGGTGGCGAATGGAATGAAGTGCAGACCCATCTTGTGGGCGCTTACAATGTGCTTAACATGTTGGCGGCCATCAGTGTGGGGCTATATCTAGGGGTGTCGGCCGACGAAGCCAATCGTGCTTTGGCTAATTATGTACCCAGTAACAACCGTTCGCAACTAGAAGAGACGGCACATAACAAACTCATTATGGATGCCTACAATGCCAATCCCACCAGTATGAGTGTGGCTCTGAATAATCTCAATGATATGGAAGTGCCCCATAAAATGGCTATTCTTGGCGATATGCTCGAACTGGGAGCAGCAAGCGCAGAGGCACATCAAGCTATTGTAGACCAGCTTTCGCGTTTGTCGCTCGATGAAGTGTGGCTTGTTGGCCCCGAATTTGCACGCACCCGTTGTGCTTTTCGTAAGTTCAACGATGTGGATGAGGTGATTGCGCAATTGCAAAATCAATGCCCGAGTAGATACATCTTGGTTAAAGGCAGTCATGGCATAAGGCTCGACAAGCTGTCGCAGTGTCTTTAAGTGGGCATGGCGCGACAAGCAAACGAAAGATGGGCCGACAGGTAGGGCAAACAAAACAAAAATAAGTGCAAAGCGGCCTATCAACCATTGGGTTAAACATATACGGGGATGCAAGTACGTGTAGCTTGCATCCCGTATGGATTTATCAGTTAGTAAACGCAGCGCGTTTGTTTATGTTTTGTTTCTTATCGCTTAACATAAGGAAGCGGGCCATAGCGCAACACCGTGTATAGCCGTTGTTTACGGGGTAGATGCACACCGTAAAGAGGTAACTATTGCCCAAAGGAGACATGCCACCCTTATAAAAAGGAGTGCTCTCGTCTTCCCAATCGATGGTTACACCAGGATAATCTTTATCCATTGTCTTAGCCAACACCTCGATATCTTTTAGAGCACCACGCTTGTTGGTGGGCGAGGACGTAAACCGAGCCTCACTAAAATATGTATTTCCCAAGCTGTCTGTTTGGAATTTAAAGATGGCTTTTTCGAATTTCAGCCCTTTAAACGTCATGTCTTTATAAACAATCTGTTGCTTATTGGCCTGTATAGGTGTGCCAAACGTGCTGCGAATGCCAGCCAACGTCGTTTCGTAGTTCGACCCAAAAGCCACGCCTTCAATGCCAGCATCGTTGTTGGCACGAGCAGAAAGAGAGAGGATACACGCGAAAGCAATCGCGATAAAAATCTTTGTCATAGTGTTAAATCAGTATTCTGAAATGCTGTTTCAAATGCAAAGGTACGTAAAAAAGGCAGATTTTAAGCCCTTTTATGGTAGTTCTTACCCTTATTCATAAAATATTTGTTATAAAGTTCAAATAGGATGCCTAGTTTTTTACTAATTTACGAGTAAGTATAGGATATTTTTCGTAAGTTTGCAAATTGTGGCAGCCTATGCCAAACATTCACAAAAATATAGTACATTGATATGGCACGCATGTTATTAAACGACCTTTTAAAAGGAACTAAATCGGCGATGACGCATAAACGCATTATCGCTTACTATTTGAATAACACCTCGTCTACTATTCCCGAGTTGTCTAAAGATTTGAATTTGAGTGTTCCTACCATTGCCAAAGTTATCGCTGAGATGTGCGATGATGGGTATATCATCAACTGTGGAAAGATGGATACGGGTAAAGGACGCTCGCCGGCGATCTACGGATTGGCTCCCGAATCGGGCTACTTCGTGGGTGTTGACCTGATGAACGATGGTCTTAACCTGGGTTTGATGAACTTTAAAGGCGACTTGGTGAAGATAGATATGGGTGTGCCTTATCAGTATAGCAACTCGCAAGAGGGGCTAGACGAATTGTGCGCTTGCGTTACCGACTTTATTGATCAGTTGGATATAGCCAAAGAACGAATACTAACAGTGGGTGTAAATATCCCTGGACGCGTTAATCCAGAGATGGGACACAGCTTTAGTAGATTTAATTTTGATGAAAGACCCTTGGTGGAACTGATGGCCGAAAAGATTGGTTGTAGAGTGTATGTGGACAACGACACACGCTCGATGACCTATGGCGAGATGACAAAGGGCGTTGTGAAGGGCGAAAAAGACGTTATCTTTGTGAACCTTAGCTGGGGAATTGGATGCGGACTGATACTTAATGGTGAATTGTATACAGGCAAATCGGGTTTCTCGGGCGAACTGGGACACTTCCCAACTTTTGATAATGAGCTGCTTTGCCATTGCGGAAAACGCGGTTGTCTTGAAACAGAAATATCGGGAATGGCGCTGCATCGCACCCTTTTGCAATGCGTGAAAGAGGGTAGACAGGCGGCTTTGAGCGAACAAATCATGAACAATGAGGCTTCGTTAACCCTTGATGATATTATCGAAGCAACGCTTAAAGAAGACTTGTTGTGTATCGAACTAATTGAAGAAATTGGCCAAAAACTTGGTCGCTACCTTGCTGGACTAATCAATTTACTTAATCCCGAAATGGTTATCATCGGTGGAACGTTGGCTCGTACTGGCGATTCGGTGTTGCAACCCGTA
The DNA here is from genome assembly GCF_000613445.1 of Hoylesella shahii DSM 15611 = JCM 12083. Taxonomy (GTDB): domain Bacteria; phylum Bacteroidota; class Bacteroidia; order Bacteroidales; family Bacteroidaceae; genus Prevotella; species Prevotella shahii. The sequence continues at coordinate 41,340 of NZ_BAIZ01000007.1, read as the reverse complement.
AAAAGCGCAGTGCGAAAATACTCGCTCAACATGGTAAATCGCGACTCGGCCATTGTGCTTTCCAAACTTCAAGACAAGGCAGGTGTTACTGGTGCTTGTCTGTTGGCGCGCAAAAGTCTGTTTCACTTTAGCTGATAAATCGGCAAACATAGAGTGTTTAAGGCCGCGCTATTCACCAAAGAGAAAAAGAATTAGAAGTAATACGTGTCGAAATGTTGCAATTTTAGGTCTGCCACTCGCTAGGTTTTGTTAGATTTATCGTATCTTTGCAATAAATATTTAGCTATTATGCAGACAACATGCCACCTCTCTTTGCTCGTTCATGAGCAAGCTCACAAGTATGGAGACGCACCCGCACTAACGTTTAAACACTTTGGTGGGGACGAATGGAAAACCGTTTCGTGGAACCAATTCTCGTTGCGCGTGAAGCAAGTGAGTAATGCTTTGCTCAATCTTGGCTTGAAACCGCAGGAGAAGATTGCTGTTTTTGCGCAAATTGTTTGCAATATCTCTACACCGATATGGGCGCTTATGGCGTTAGAGCGGTAACAATTCCATTCTATGCCACTAGCAGTGAGCAGCAAATTCAGTTCGTTGTGAACGATGCGCAGGTGCGTTTCATCTTCGTAGGCGAACAAGAACAATATGATAAGGCGCATCGTGTGCTGAACCTTTGTAGTTCGTTAGAACGCATTGTGGTGTTCGATCGCAATGTGCGCATTAGCTCGCACGACCCCAACACGTTGTATTTCGACGACTTTTTGAAGTTGGGAGAGAACCTTCCTCGTCAATCTGAGGTGGAAAAACTATGGTCGGAAGCCAAAGAAGACGACCTTTGCAATATCCTTTATACCAGTGGAACAACGGGTGATAGCAAGGGAGTGATGATTACTTACAGTCAATATCATGCCGCACTTGTGTCTAATGCCATGTGTGTACCTGTAAACGATTCCGATAGAGTAATTTCTTTCTTGCCCTTTACCCATATCTTCGAGCGCGCTTGGTCGTACTTGTCGCTCTCGGTGGGTGCACAACTCATTATTAATACCAACCCACACGACATACAAACCTCAATGCGACAAACTCATCCCACATGTATGGCTTCGGTTCCACGCTTCTGGGAGAAGGTTTACACAGGCGTTAAAGAACGCATGGACAGCGCGTCGCCCTTGCAACGCAAGCTGTTTAACCGCGCTTTAGAGGTGGGTCGCAAGCACAATGTGCAATATCTGGCTCGCGGAAAGCGCCCGCCCATGGCTTTAAGTTTAGAATATAAGCTGCTCAATCGCACCGTGTTGAGCATGGTTCGTAAACAGTTGGGATTGGAAAATGCCCACATCTTCCCCACGGCTGGCGCAAGAGTGTCGCCCGAAGTGGAAGAGTTCGTACACGCTATCGGGCTTAACATCATGGTGGGATATGGCTTAACAGAGAGTGTTGCCACTGTTTCGTGCGACCATCTTGACAAACCTATCACCCTTGGTTCGGTGGGAAGAATTATCCCTGGACTGCAATTAAAGATTGGAGAAAACAATGAAGTGTTGCTCAAAGGGCCAACAATCACCAAGGGTTATTACAAACGCGAGTCGCTTAATGCTACTATTTTCACCGAAGATGGCTTCTTCCGCACGGGCGATGCTGGCTATATGAAGGATGGCGAACTGTTCCTTACCGAACGTATAAAAGACCTTTATAAAACATCTAACGGCAAATACATTGCTCCGCAGATGATTGAAGCTCTGCTTTTGGTTGATAAATATATCGACCAAGTGGCGGTTGTGGCCGACGAACGCAAGTTTGTTTCTGCCTTATTGTACCCGAATTCCGCCTACTTGAAGAGTTTGCTAAGGCTCATAGCATTGATTTTAGCTCGCGCGAAGAACTATGTGCCAACCATCGAGTGCATGCAATGATGCTCGAACGCATTCGTACACTTCTGCAACAGCTGGCTCCTTACGAGCAAATCAAACGCATAACTATCCTCCTCACCACTTTACAATGGAGAACGGAGAACTAACCAATACCCTAAAACTGCGTAGACCCATCATCTTAGCCAACTATAAAGAGCTAATTGATAAGATGTACGAAGAGTGATGAGCTTTGCTCCTTAGTCTATACATTATTTATATTATATATTAAGCAACGAATTAAATCTCCCAACACCAAATAAAGCACGATGAAATGGGCCTTTTGGGCTTGCATAGTCTACTTTATACCTGCCAAGCATAAGGCAAAAACAAGGTGAAGGGAACGAAAGCAATATCGTAACGCATGATTACAGCAGACCAACTCAAAGATGTCTTGGAACGGGCTGAAGCCTTACACCGCTATTTGGACATCGACAGAAAGCGCGTTGAACTGGAAGAAGAGGAACTAAGAACACAAGCTCCCGACTTCTGGGACGACCCAGCGCGTGCCCAAGAGCAGATGAAAAAGGTGAAAGGTATTGAAAAATGGATTGTGGGATATAAAGAAGTGAGACAGGCTGCCGACGAATTGCAGTTGGCTTTCGACTTCTACCACGATGATATGGTGACAGAAGAGGAGGTGGACGACGATTATCGCAAGGCGATTACCGCCATCGAAAACCTCGAACTCATGAATATGCTGCGCCAAAAGGAAGACCCAATGGACTGTGTACTGAAGATTAACTCGGGTGCGGGTGGTACCGAGAGTCAAGATTGGGCGCAAATGCTCATGCGTATGTACATGAGATGGGCCGAAGCTCATGGACATAAGGTTACGATAAGCAACATACAAGAGGCGATGAGGCCGGAATAAAGAGTGTAACCATGGAGATTGAAGGTGGTGATTATGCTTATGGCTATCTTAAAAGCGAAAATGGCGTGCACCGATTAGTGCGCGTTTCGCCCTATAATGCGCAGGGAAAGCGTATGACTAGCTTTGCCTCGGTGTTTGTTTCCCCACTCGTTGACGATACGATTGAGGTGTATGTAGACCCTGCTAAGGTGTCGTGGGATCTCTTTAGAAGTGGTGGAGCCGGTGGACAGAACGTTAATAAGGTGGAAACTGGCGTGCGTTTGCGCTATCAATACACCGATCCCGACACTGGTGAGGAGGAGGAAATCCTTATCGAAAACACCGAAAGCCGCAAGCAATTGGAAAACCGTAACAATGCTATGCGCTTGCTTAAGTCGCAACTTTACGACCGAGCCATGAAGAAACGCTTGGAGGCTCAGGCCAAAATTGAAGCTGGAAAGAAGAAAATTGAATGGGGAAGCCAAATTAGAAGCTATGTTTTCGACGACCGTCGTGTGAAAGACCATCGCACTAACTATCAAACGAGTGATGTGGATGGCGTGATGGATGGTAAGATTGACGATTTTATCAAGGCTTATTTGATGGAGTTCCCCGTAACCGAAGAGTAAAATGGCTCTGTTTAAGGCCAATTTGTAAGGGTTAGTTTTTAGTCTTTGGATGGCTTAAATGGGTGAAATCCTTGGCCATAGATTGGCCTTCAAGAGCCTAAATGCGATAACGCAAGTTGGCTTTTTTGTCTTCTACCACACATCGCAGGCCCTGTTGACTTCTCTTCTTGCAAACTGATGTATCTATACAACACCTAATTAATAATGTCGCTCGCAACTAGAGCATCCTTTTGAGGCATGTGTAAAGTCTTAAACCACGGCTATTGGCCATAAAGTAAGCGCTTACGCCATTGCTTTTGACTAGAAAACGAATAACCAAAAACGTTAAGACAACTCTAAAAACCACTCATGCCGAAAGCCGAACTACCCTAAAGCGAGCCTAAAAACTAAAAGTCTATGAGTGAGAAAAGCAAAATGCGCCGCGCAAAGCGTGAAGCGCGCCAAGAGAAACAAGCCAAACAAGTTATGCTCTGGTTAGTGGGTGTATTGGGTCTAGTGGCCCTGTGCCTCCTAATTTGGGCGATGAATTCGTAAGTTTTCGTACATTTTGGTCTTCACTTTGCTTGAAAGTGGCGCTTTAATGCATTGCTTCAATCAGGGTGAAGACCGCCAACAACACGTGCTACACACATGAGCGGACAAGAGATAGAACGTAAGTTCTTGGTTGAAAAAGGCGATGCCTATCGCAAAGAGGCTTTCGCAAGCAGTCATATTGTGCAGGGATACATCCCTTGCGAGGGCGCAACGGTGCGTATTCGTAAGCGCGACGACCGTGCTTACCTCACCATTAAAGGGCGTTCGGTGGATGGGGGGCTTTCTCGTTATGAGTTCGAAACCGAAATTCCTACACAAGAGGCCGACCAACTGTTGCTACTCTGCCGTGGCGGTGTGGTGGATAAGCGTCGCTATCTGGTTAAAAGTGGGGCGCATACATTCGAAATCGACGAGTTTTATGGCGATAACGAAGGCTTATTGTTGGCCGAAGTAGAGCTTGGAAGTAAAGACGAAGCCTTTGAAAAACCCCATTTCATCGGACCAGAGGTAACAGGCGACCGCCGTTTTTACAATTCCAATCTGCTTACTTTCCCTTTTTGCCTTTGGCGAAACACTTTGCCAGAAGCATACCGATAACGTTTCCCACTACAACGCCTATGCTGTTGGCTGCAAAATCTAGCCAATCGCCACTGCGGGTGCCGCCTGTGCATGTGGCTTGAGCCAACTCAATGAGTCCGCCCATGAGCAATGGTGCCATGAAAACACCGATGAGAAGGTGCTTTTTGTTTAGTTCTTTGTGCCGCCGAAGATACTCAGCCCACAGCGTAATGCTTAAAAAGGCATAGAGTGCCATGTGCACCCACTTGTCGAAAAGTGAGATGTTGGCCAATGGTGTTTCGGGAACTGGCATCAAACAAACCACCCATATCCCCACGATTAGGCATGTGGCGAAAGGGTAGGCCATGATGATATGGCGAGCTAAATTTACTTTTTCTAATCTTCTTGATTTCATTTTCTCTATAATGCTTTGGTTTGCGAATGGCTACTCCTAAGCCGATGCGTGTCTGTATGCATGTTTACGCATAGTGTTTAGTGTGTTGGCATATGCAGCTAATACCTATCTAAATTGATAGAAGGGTTGATGTAAAAGTCTTAATTTATCACTCTAGAAGCCTTATAAATGCCAAATTGTATCATGTAAGTGCGAGATTGCAGTTGATTTCTATGCAAAAGTAGATGTTTTTTTATAATTTTGCACTGTAATAAACCAAAATAATTTTGATTATGTCTGAAAGTAGAGCGGGCTTTGGAAGTAAATTAGGACTCATTTTAGCCACTGCCGGGTCGGCTGTTGGTCTTGGAAACGTGTGGCGTTTTCCTTATATGACGGGTACTGATGGTGGTGCTGTGTTCATTCTTATTTACTTTTTCTGCATCTTGTTTCTAGGTATTCCCTGTATGGTTAGTGAGTTTATCATTGGTCGCCACGGTGCTTCTAACACCGCTCGTGCCTATGCAAAGATGGCTCCCAAGGGCAGTTTTTGGCGTTGGGTGGGTTTTTTAGGCGTGGCCACAGGCTTTCTCATCACGGGTTATTATGCTGTTGTGGCTGGTTGGTGTTTGCAATATATGTACGCTTCGGCTGCCAATCAGTTGCAAGGCGACCATGCAGCCATCGCAAGTTACTTCACCGACTTTTCTGCTAGCGCTTTTTTACCTGTTTTTTGGACGGCTATTATCCTGCTTTTCACACATTATGTTATTATCCATGGTGTGCGCGGTGGCATCGAAAAGGCTTCAAAGATGTTCATGCCCACGCTCTTTGTGCTGCTTTTGGTTATTGTTGTGTCGTCGTGCATGCTTCCTGGTGCGGGCAAAGGCATCTCGTTTTTGTTCAATCCCGACTTCTCCAAACTCAATTCCAATGTTTTTCTCGACGCTTTAGGTCAGTCGTTCTATTCGTTGAGCATTGCTATGGGATGTATTTGCACCTATGCATCCTATTTTAGTAGACAAACCAATCTGCTAAAGTCGGCTGTTCAGATTTCCATCATTGATAGTGTTGTGGCCATATTGGCGGGATTAATGATTTTTCCTGCCGCTTTCTCTGTTGGAGTAAGTCCTGATAGCGGTCCGTCGCTCATTTTTATCACCCTTCCGCACGTGTTTCAGCAGGCTTTTTCGGGTGTTCCCGTATTGGGTTATGTGCTTTCGCTTTTGTTCTATGCCCTTTTGTCGCTGGCTGCAATAACGTCGCTCATCTCGTTGCACGAGGTAAGCACTGCTTTCTTTTACGAAGAGCTGCACCTCACGCGCAAAAAAGCAGCAGCCATAGTAACGGGCGGAACACTCACTGTTGGGCTGTTTTGTTCGCTCTCGTTGGGCGCAATGAGCAGCTTGAGCATTGCAGGACATTCTTTGTTCGATGTGTTCGACTTTGTTACAGGACAGATATTCTTACCCATTGGCGGTTTTCTCACCTGTATTTTCCTAGGTTGGGTTGTACCGCGCAATGTGGTTAAAGACGAGTTTACCAACTGGGGAACATTGCGTTCTACACTCTTTGGGGCCTATATCTTTAGTGTTCGCTATGTGTGTCCGCTTAGTATCTTGGCCATATTCTTGCATCAGTTGGGCGTTTTCTAACGCTTTGCCTCGGTCTTAAGGGGCCGAATGGCGTGAAAACACCCCATTTCATCGAAATATATTAATCTTTATACCATGTCAATTAAAGAACTGTTCTACTTCCCTAAGTCCGACCGCAAGGCTATTCTTTTCCTTGTGGTGGGCATTGTGGCGGTGGTTGTCGTTATCAGGTGGGCCAACGGTCTGTCTGTTTCGCCTCAATCGCCTGTTAAAAAAACGCAGAAAGCGCAGAAAAAGGCCAATTCATCGGTCGGTGATGCCAACAAATGGCAATTCGACGATTATGCGCCAGCCCCCGTACATCTATCGCCTTTCGACCCAAACACGGCCTCTCCCGAGCAGCTTTTGGCGCTAGGTCTTCAAGCTTGGCAAGTAAAGTCCCTGCTTAAATATCGCAGTAAGGGTGGCGTGTTTAGGCAACCATCCGACTTTGCCCGTCTGCATGGGCTTACGTTAAAGCAATATCGCCAGTTAGAACCTTACATCCGTATTGCCGACGACTATCGCCCAGCTGCCGATTTCATTGCAAGAGAGCGCCCGCACACGGCGCAACCACGCGATACCTTGCGCTTTCCAACAAAGTTAAAACCAGGCGCACGCGTGTTTTTGAATACGGCCGACACCACCGAACTTAAGAAAGTGCCTGGCATTGGTAGTTATTTTGCTCGGCAGATTGTGTACTATCGCAACCGCCTAGGTGGCTTTGCTAGCGTGGAACAATTGGCCGAGATAGAAGATTTTCCTACCGAGAGCATGGCATTCTTTGCGCTTACTGCCGATGAATTGGGCAAAATTAAGCGCATAAACATCAATAAACTAACCCTCAACGAACTGAAAAAACATCCCTACATCGGTTTTTATCAAGCACGGGCCATTATAGATTTTAGGCGTTTGCATGGCAACTTGCAAAGTCTTGACCAATTGAAGTTGCTCAAAGATTTCTCTGAAGACAAGGTGCAACGATTGCAACCTTACGTGGAGTTTTAACCTCAAATCACTTGTTTCGACTGTAACGATTGGGTGTCTTGTTTGGTGAGGCATGATGCTTACAATCAAACAAGCGATGAAAAGGTTAGAATCAATACAAGCTAAGCCCCTTGGATGCTTTTCTGTTTTCCCAATTGGGCAAAATAGAAAGTCGATGAAATGGACCAAAAATGCACAAAAACGCAGCCCAGGAGCCACTTTGCACAAGCAAAGCACCCCTGGGCAGCGTTTTTTGTTTTGCTATAGGCTACACAATAGGTAGCGAAATACCCTTAATCTTTTGGTACACGTCGAGCGCAAACAAGTCGGTCATACCACTAATATAGTCTATCACGGCTTGAATACGCGTTTCAAGATTTTCGCTATTGATGTCGTACTGACTGCTAAAGCGCTGAATGAGTTGCGTGGAGTAATACCGTTTAGGTTCGGCTGCAGCCTCAACCAGTGCCGTTAGCAAGGTTTCCATAATGGTGTAACCGCTCAATTCCACATCCAACACAGGCTTACTATTGTATATTTTCTTTCTTGAAACAGCCTCGCAACGGCGATAAGCCTCGCGTTCCAACTGCGAGATATTGTCTATCAAACAGCCTTGAAGCGTGCCATCAAGCAACTTTTGCTCGTTGGTCACAAAGGCTTCAACACATTTATGTTCGAGCAGCCCAATCACACAAGCCCGCATATACACCACTTTTTCGTGCACATCTGTCACGCCTTCTTCTTCAATTCTGCTTTTGATGCGCTGTTTGCCCTCTTCATCAAAGAAACCAAGCAGCAAATCTTCGGTCTCTTCAAAAGATAAAATCTTGAGTTTGTGCGAGTCTTCTATGTCCATCACCTCATAACAAATATCATCGGCCGCTTCCACCAGATACACCAGCGGATGCCTAGCGAAGCGCAAAGGCTCGTTAGGGGCCGACAAACGAATAATGCCCAATTCATCGGCAATCTTGCAATAAGTGGCTGCTTCACTGGCAAAAAAGCCAAACTTAGCTTTCTTTACGGCCGCTGCGCTTTCAAACGGATATTTAACAATGCTTGCAAGCATGGTGTAAGTCATTACAAAACCACCTGCGCGCCTGCCGTTAAAGCGATGAGTAAGCAGGCGAAAGGCATTGGCATTGCCCTCAAAGTGTATCAAGTCCGACCAAAATTTGGCCGACAACTGCTCTTTTAATCGCAACCCTTGACCCTCTGAGAAGAACGTTTGAATGGCTTTTTCGCCACTATGACCAAAAGGCGGGTTGCCCATATCGTGCGCCAAACAAGCTGCACTAACGATGGTGCCAATCTCTTCGAACAGCGTATTGGTTAGTTCGGGGTGCAATTTGGTTAGTTCGCGAGCCACATCATTGCCCAGCGACATACCCACCGAGCCACCTCAAGACTATGAGTAAGCCGATTGTGTACGAATACGCTGCCCGGTAAGGGGAACACCTGCGTCTTGTTTTGCAGGCGCCTGAATGGTGCCGAGAAAATCAGGCGGTCGTAATCGCGTTTAAATTCCGAGCGGTCGTCGTGCCTTTCGGTGTGCTTGTCTTCTTGTCCAAGGCGTTTGTTGGATATCAGTTGCTGCCAATTCATGATGGATGTGCATTATTTTATGGCTGCAAACTTACTCAAAAAAGTTCGTTCTCAGGCACATGCTCCGTTGTTTTTGCTGTTTGATAGGGCTTGTGGCTTGTATGTTTGGCTAAAAGGTCTGTAGTATTGTCCGATAATTACTTAAAAAAGACAATATCCTAACGCACAAATTTGCGTGCGAAATGCATTATTCAGGCTGTAAATGATGCCTTATCAAAACGCTAGAATGTTTAGATACATAAACAAACAAAACAAGTTGGAATGTTAAAGTGGTAAACAAACTTTACAAAACACATCTTTCCGCACCGTGCATTCTAGGAAAATACAAGGTGAAAATCTATATAAAAAGCAGCAAAAGCGTAAAAAAGGTGTCGTGTCGCAACGCGTTTTGCGCGTCGTTTTTTGCAATTTACTTTGCTATTGCCTTCTTTTTTCGAAAAAATGAGCCCTATTTATACTCAGAAGAACATCAAATATACTTAATAAATTTGCAAGATGTAGAGGAATATGCAGAATTTTAAGTGCCGAAGTGAGGTTAAACCCACGCTAAAAAGCACCAAAATGCAGTGCTAACTCCTAGTAAATGCACTGCAATCTCCTAGTAAATGCAACGCTAACTCCTAGTAAACGCAATGCTAAATGCAGCAAATAGCAGAAAGAATGCCCCAAATAGCATGCTTATAGTCCGTTTTCGAGTAAATAGATAATAATATATTGAAAATAGATAAATCGCGCCTCGCGATGCACTTATGCAGCATATAAATACAAAAATCTAGGTCTTAAAAGCTGTATTTGGCTCGCTAGTGGGGTAAATGGCAGAAAATCACGGTATTATAAACTTTAAAAATAAGCGCCTAAATTTGGCCTAGGCATAGAAATTTTGTGGCGAAGGCACTCATAATGTTAAAATATAGTACAATTATTTTACATTTATGAGCCCCGTCTACGCTGAACCTCAAATCTCGTTTACGAGGCATATATGTGTTAGCCCCTGTGCGTTGGATAGCTTTGTGCATTTAAGCAATAGCTTTGTTGCCCTTATATATAAGGTGTGGGTAGACAGAGTAACCACAAATTGCCGATTAGTAGTCTAAGGTGCGATGCGTGTTTGAGGGTTTATATTGATAAAGCAGTACCAAAGTTATCGCATATAAGACGTAACATAGTCCCAATACAACTCGATTAGCCACGTAGTATTCCATTAAAAGTGTAAATAATAAAGAGTGAAAAATGGCGCAATAAGAATTGATAACTATCAAATAATACGTATTTGTTGGTTTGTATTTCGGTTTTTGAAAAAGAAGTGGTGTAAAACACTTGTTTTATTGTAAAGAAACGTGTAACTTTGCATTCCTATCACGTATTAACCAAGTCTATCATGAAAATAGATATTAGGGAAATAGGTTGACGAATGGCATACATATTGGCGTAAAATAACCAGTTGTTGTGCACTAACATCGTGTAAAACATCAAATAAAAGAAATAATTTACTACTGTGAAGAGGGTAAAAATAAGCAAAAAATGAAAAAGAAGAGGTATTATATGCCCTGCATCGAGACAGTTCTTGTTGTAGAGGCAATGACGATTATGGCTGGTTCGAATGAAACAGGATTTGGGCCTGGGGTTGAAAAACCTGGCGATGGAGGAGAAGACGACCTCGATGGTGATACCTATCAACCAGGTGGAGAGCCAACGCATGGCCATCCCTAATGCCTTTAAACGGTTAAAAGACACACTTATCTGTGGCATAAGCCTATGGTATGCTTGACAACCAATAAGGGTTGGCAAGAAATACTAGTGTGATGCCCTGATTTTTAACAATGACATGAAAACAAAATCTTTATTTTTTATGTTGATGATTAGCCTAATGGGGCTTACATCAATAATTGTTGCAGCTTGTGTCGACAAGGGTCCTGTGGAGGGAGACGCTTATCCGGCCGACTGTTTTCGCTTTGATTTTCAGGGCGTGCAAAGCATGCCAGATGCTCAATACCTACCGCGAAACGTGGCTTACGCTGCTGGTGAAACGCGCGTTGTACCTATTGAGGGCGAAGGAGCAGAGGGGTTGGAACTTGTAGAAACGGCTGTTGAGGGTATTGTCACGATGGATGAAGTGGCACAAACACGCGGTGCACTGACCACACAAGATAATTTTGCCGCAATCAACAAGCAGTTTTCTATCTTTGCATGTAAGAATGGTTCAGGCATAGCCGACTATATATATAATGAGAAGGTGAAACCCGATGGAACAATGGTAAAACCCATGAGGTGGTCAAAGGGTGATGCCGCTTCATTAACATTCTATGCCATCCATCCCGCCATCGAAAACGAAGACTTGGATGCAACATCGGGCCGTAGAGCCAAATTTAAATTTAAAGTGAATAGTGATGCAAGTAAACAAGTAGACTTGCTGATGGCTGGCACTGCAGACTTGAAGTTTGACAGTGTAAAAAACAAAGTTGTGCCAATTAACTTTACCCATACCACCACCGCTATTCAATTTAAGATAGGTAGTGACTTCTCTTATAACCAAAAGATTAAAACAATTGAGATTTTAAACGTTAAGGGAGAGGGCGTTTACGACGCAGCAACAAGGAAGTGGACTTTGCGCGATGGGCAAGCCAACTTTAAACTCTCGTTCGACCCAGCTTATCCCACTGCTCAGCGAATGGGTACAATTATCAATCCTGGAGAAGGCTTATTTTTTATGCTTCCTCAAGAACTTTCGGAACAGGCAATGGTGAAAATAACGTTTGAAAGCGGTAAATATTGGCAAGCTAAAATAGGAAATAAGGATAAAGATGGTAATGCACCTAAATGGATTGCTGGAATGACCAAAACCTATACAGTGGCAAATAGTAAGGATGTACAGGATAGAACCTTTGTGCTTTCGGTGGGTGCTAAGGTGAGTGAGCTTACTTACGATAAGCCAACTGCCTTGGTTGAGATTAAAAGTTATCGCCATCTAACGGGGCGTCCTGAGTCGGACAGCTTGCGCGACCGTAAAGAAGCGTGGTTGATTGATTCGTGTTCAATAGGTGGTATAACCTATAAAAGCACTGAAGATATAAATAAGAAAATCAGATTTGAAAAAACACAGGATAATAGAGTGGCCGACGTTTATAAAGTTACGCTCGATCCTGAGTATATTGACTTTAAACAAAAACGCGATACCGAGCTGAAACAGGCTTTATCGCCTTCGGGACGAAAAGATTTGTCGCTAACCGCCAGCGGTTGGAGAGAAACGGCTAACTGTTATATCGTTTCGGCTCCTGGCGAATATAAGTTTCCCGCTGTATATGGCAATGCTAAGAAAGGAGGAAGCAACAATAGTGTTGCCTATAATCCAGGAACGGGAGATGGCAACTTCTTATCAAAGTTTGTTAGCGGTAAGGGTGAGATAGATGGTCCCGATATTACCGAAGGTAACAAAGTTGTTGTGTTGTGGCAGAGTGTGCCTGGATTGGTATCAGTAAAGGGTATATCTGCAAATGGTGGCGAAAATCGCTATATAAACTTTAGTGTAGATAGAACCAAAATACAAGAGGCAAGTGCAATTATAGGTTTGCAAAACGGTAATACTGTTTATTGGAGTTGGCACATCTGGATTACGTCTCCCGAAGTGGCTAGCGTAGATAAAGGTTGCTTTATGCGAGAACCTATAGGCTTTAGACATACAAAATGGATGAAGACAACCTACGATAAGGATAGGGAAGTAAAGGTGTATTTCAAACAACGAAGAAGTGGTGCGCAAGCTACATTAATATTAACGCAGAAACCGCACGAGGAAGTAGAGGGTATTGCGTTATACTATCAGCAAGGACGTAAGGACCCCTTGTATGTGGGTGGGCCGTTTAGTTTGCAAAAGCAAGAGATAAATAGTGGTATGATGCTAATCCATGCAGCGCAGCTCCCATTGAAAATGGCGAGGCCACGCATGTTAACTTATCATCCAAGTTCAAAAAGCAACTGGGACTGGTGTGCTCAACAAGGAGAAGATAACACCTATTTCAATCTTTGGGATGCCAAAAACAATGTGGGTTATGGTTACACCGGTCGGTTTATTAAAACCGTGTACGACCCATGTCCTGCAGGATTCCGAGTACCACGTTCGGGAGATTTCGAGAAAATTAAGAGCGGAAATAACGGCAAGTCGGCCTTAGTTAAAGCCTTGGGACGTATCAATCCGCGCATTTCTACCCTGGGCATTGTATATGCTGATAGCGGTTTTTATTGGTCGTCTGAAAAGATGGAAGGTGACCGAAGAACCACCTTCTATGGCTATTATGGTGTTTATGGCTTGACGAAGAGAGTGGATGGTAAACACAAATTTGTGGGCGCGAAACTGCAAGGAGCAACGCAACCCTTGTTTACAAATATCTCTTGGGGACAAAATGTCCTACCTATTAAAGAAGAATAATCTACAACCGTAAGCAGATGATGGTCTGTACTGGATGTGTAATGGGCAACTGCACGTAATATAAGCGTGCAGTTGTTTGTTTTTTTATCGCAATTGAAGACTAACGTTTTTATAACTTTTTGGTGTTGTGAGTGAAAATGGTTGTTGCACATTTTGTGAGGTGGCGGTTTAAGTTAAGATTGTGTGGCACACAAGCAGGCAAAGACCAACTAATAGCGAATGGAGAGTAATGAAAATGCTAAATAAATAGTAGATAAACGAGGGGAATCGTCAATTTGGCTTTATCAGTTGGAGGGTTAATGTAGGTTGTATTAAAATGGGATAGAACGTTAGGCTAATTGCTTAATGCAGTTTTACTTAAGTGTTAATAATTTGTTATAAGCCATTCAAATATTATTACTTATTTCGTATTTGCTGTTTTGTTTGTCGGTGTAAAGAAATAAGTTTAAGAAAATAGTTGTTTTATTTGGAAATGTGTTGTAACTTTGCAACGGTGTCTCGTATGTACTTATCATATTAAGCAACACGATGTTAAGTGGATATGTAGACCGATTAACATCGCAAAAAGGTCAAAGGAATTTGATGTTATATAGTGTTAGTTTAGTAAAGTGTTGCAGATTAAATCAATAGATTAAGACTATTAAAAGAGAGTAATAAGAAACGAATTATGAAAAAGAGAAAATATGATTTGCCCTGTATCGAGATAATTCTTGTTCCAGGGTTGGTATCAATGCTAGAACCTTCCAAAGGGACAGGATTTACCCCTGGGGTTGTACCTCCTGGAGATGGTGGTGAAGACAATTTGGATGGCGATACTTCAGATGGACACGGTAATTCAACACACGGAAACCCTTGACACTTTCCAAAATAAACCTATAATTAATCCATGACAGGCACGTAAGAAATACATGTGAACCCATGATGAACCATGATAAACTCGAAGTCAATGCATGATGAACTCGAAGTGAACCCATGATGAACTCGTGAAAACCATGAATTAAATGACAAGGACATGAAATCAAAAACTTTATTTTCTATGTTGATGGTGAGCCTAGTAGGCTTCACATCTTTGTTTGTCGCTGCTTGTAACGACAACGATTCTGAAGCAGGACGCGTTTATTCGGCCGACTGTATTCGATTTAATTTGCAGGGTGTGCAAAGCATGCCCGATGCTAATTTTTTACCTCGCAATGTGGCTTTTGCCGCTGGTGAAACGCGCGCTGTGCCCATTGAGGGCGATGGAGCAGAGGGATTAGAGCTGGTTGAAACCGCTGTGGAGGGCATTGCCACAATGGATAATGTTGTTCCTACTCGCGGAATATTAACGAGCAAGGATAATTTTGCCAGCATGAACAAGCCTTTCTCAATCTTCGCTTGTAAAAATGGCTCTCAAGTTGCCGATTATATTCATAACGAAAAGGTGAATGCTAATGGTACGATGGTTAAGCCTATGAGATGGACTAAAGGCGATGCAGAGTCGGTTACGTTCTATGCTGTGCACCCTGCTGTTGAAAACGACGATATGGATACTTCGTTGGGCAAGCGACCAAGGTTTAATTTTACAGTTGCCTCTGATGCAGAAAATCAGGTGGACTTGCTGATGGCTGGTACTAAAGACTTGAAGTTTGATAGCGTGAAGAATAGTGTTGTGCCCATTAACTTTACGCATGTAACAACGGCTATACAATTTAAGATAGGTCGCGACTTCTCTTATAATCAGAAAATTAAAACAATTGAGATTTTAAAGGTTAAGGGTGAGGGTACGTTCGACGCTGCAACTAGGCAGTGGACGTTAAATGGAGCAGACAAAGACTTTAAGCTAACATTCGACCCTGTGTATCCCACAGCACAGCAAGTCAACACATTAATAAATGTAGATAAGGGCTTGTTCTTTATGCTTCCGCAAGAACTCTCAACTGAGGCAATGATAAAAATAACCTTTGAAAGCGGTAAATATTGGACGGCTAAGATTGGTGGAAGTGGTAAAAAGTGGGTAGCTGGTATGACAAAAACCTACACTATTGCTAACAGTAAGGATATGCAAGACCGAGACTTTGTGCTCTCTGTGGGTGCTAAGGGTAATAAAATACTTACCTACAACGACTCTACAGCCACGATTAAAATTGAAAGTTACCGACATTTAAAGGGGCTTGTTAAGGACACAACTCGCGATGTGAAAGAAAGATGGTCGGTTAGTGGATACCGTATAGATGGTGGTGCGCCTATCACAACCAATGTTAGTGATATGATTAAGCTCGAACCCGTTTTGATTACAGAAAGAGGAGCCGACATTTATAAGGTGAGAATAAAGACAGATTATAAAGATGTACTTGGCGCTAGAAACAACTCGCTGAGAAATGCAACGCCTTCTGTAACGCCAAAAGACCTTTCTATACAACCAAATGGTAAGGTGGAAACGGCCAACTGCTATATTGTGTCGGCTGGTGGCGAGTATATGTTCCCCGCTGTATATGGTAATGCAAAGAAAGATGGCAAAACAAACACTGCTGCTTATAAGCCAGGAGGAACGGGTGGAAACGTTTTAGCTCAGTTTTTCCATGGTACTGGCCCGATTACTGAACCCGATATTACCGCTGGTGATAAGGTGGAGGTGTTGTGGCAAAGTACTCCAGGGCTCGTAACTGCAGCGGGAGTGACAAAGTCTAGTGGGAAAAATCGCTTCGTGAAATTTAGAGTTGACCAGACGAAAATGTGTGAGGCTAGTGCAATTATTGCCTTGAAGAAAGGCAATACCATATGTTGGAGCTGGCATATCTGGATTACTGCACCCGAAGTGGCTACAACAAATAGGGGCTATTTTATGCGCGAGCCATTGGGATTTAGACATACTAAGTGGTGGAAAACAACATACGATACAGATAGAAAGGTGACTGTTATCTTCAAACAAGAAAGAACTGGAACTACAGCTGAACTTACTTTCACCCAAAAACCGCATCAAATGGTGGAAGGACATGCCATGTATTATCAGCTTGGACGTAAAGACCCATTGTGTGATGCTGACGAATTCTCGGCTCAAACTTTTACTCAAAATGGCGGTATGACTTTAAAGGAGACAGTACAACAGCCGCTGCTGATGGCAAATTATCGTAACTTAAGAAGCAATGGTAGGGGCTTTCTCGACTGGAATAACGACCCAGGTGAGAATAATAGTTATCTTAATCTTTGGGATGGTAAAAACAATGTGGGCTTAGGATATGGCGGTGAGTTTGTAAAGACCGTGTACGACCCAAGTCCTGCTGGCTTCCGCGTGCCACGAAGAAGCGAATATTCTAAGTTGAATCCTAACAATGGTGGCAATAAAGTATTGGTTCCGTTTTTAGGATATTTACATCCAGAGGCGATTCATGTGCTTCAAAATCGTTTAGGTAATGCATATTTCTGGAGTAGTGATAAGATTTTCTCACCTTCGGATAACTATGCTGTGTATGGTGCTTCTGTGTATGCGTCGGGTGAATACTTAGATGTCTGGAAACCTCCTTATGACAAAGGACATCCCTATTTTGGCTACAGCCTATTGTCTGTGAAAGAATAATAAGTCGAACACACTCATATTATATAAAGGGTTAATACAATTGTTTGGCCCTAGCAAGAACAACAACTGCATGCTGCTTATAGTGTGCAGTTGTTGTTCTTGTTGTTTTGGGGTGAAGTGTGTGTCTGTGGGTGGGCCAATGAAACGGTGTTGTGGCGCGTTTCTTGAGGAGATGATGTGGCGTTTTAAAAATTTGAGTGATTAGATTTGTGTTGTTAGTTGTTGTTGATGTGCAGAGTGCGAAATGTTGTGGCTCTAATTGTTAATATTCAGCAAGTTTAATGAGAGCTGTTAATATGGTTATCACTTATTTCTTCATTGCTGTTCGCTATTTCCTTAGTTTAGAAATAATGACATAATATATTGGTGGCGTTTAAAAAATGTTTATAACTTTGCATTCGTTTGTAAGGTACAGCTGAATGTTTTTCGCAACACATTGTTAGTAGATACGCTTTTTTATATTAGCATCTAGTATTGCGTTTTGTTGATTGGATGCTAAGAATAGTATTGAAGTGTTGTGGCATTTGAGAGTAATATATAGAGATTTTAGAGTAATAAATTAAGAGAAGTATTAAATTATGATGAAGAAAACGTATTATGCTCCTTCGGTCAAGACGCATCTTGTTGAAGGAACAACACCTATTTTGGCTGGTAGTGGCACAGACGTAAAGACAACTCCAGAAATAGATGATTTTGGAGATGGTGGAGTTGAAGATTTGGATGGAGAAACAGTAACACCATAGTGTGTGTATCGTTCTT
This sequence comes from Hoylesella shahii DSM 15611 = JCM 12083, assembly GCF_000613445.1. GTDB lineage: Bacteria > Bacteroidota > Bacteroidia > Bacteroidales > Bacteroidaceae > Prevotella > Prevotella shahii. Next base: position 23,507 of record NZ_BAIZ01000007.1, on the reverse strand, counting down.
CTTTGTGCAACTTGTTATTTTTTTAGTGATTGATAAAGTAATAAACGAGTAAATGAAATCAAAAAACTTATTATTTGTTTTGGCGGTTGGCCTTATGGGCTTGTCGTCGGCTGTTATGAGTAGTTGTAGTGACAACGAAACAGAACTAGTTCAGAATAAACCAATCGATGGAATTAGCTTTAGCGTTACTGATGTGCAGAACACAGTGGATTCAACGTCGCTTCCTAAAACCAAAGCGCTGTCGGTTTATGAAACGCAGACCAGCAAAATTACTGGCGACGATGCTGAAGGATTGGAGTTGGTAGAGACAACCATTGAAGGTGTTAACCCCATCTACATCCCTGCAGCCACTCGCGGAACAGTAACCACATCGTTAAACTTCCAGGGACTCAACAATCCTTTCTCTATTTTCGCATGCAAAAACGGTGGTCCTGTGGCCAACTATTTATATAATGAGAAAGTAAATGCTGATGGTACGATGGTAAACGCTGTGCAATGGCGCAAGGCAGACGCCGCTTCGCTCAAGTTTTATGCTGTTCATCCAGCTGTTGATGTTGCAAATCTTACCACCGTTTCGGGGCAAAATCCCATTATTAAGTTTGCTCCCAACGCAGATGCCAAACAGCAAACCGACCTTTTGGTTGCAAAGACAAACACATTGCAATACGATGATTACGTAAACCAAAAAGTTCCAATCCAGTTCTCACATGCCACAACGGCTATACAATTTAAGATAGGTAACGACCTTTCTTACAATCAAGTAGTGAAGAAAATCGAAATTGTTGGCGTTATTGGTAGTGGCACATACGATGTGGCTAACGGAACTTGGACGCTGGACACAGATAAGAAAAGCTATACACTAGAGCTTAATCCAGGCTTCTCTACCGCGCAAAACCCAGGCGTAGTGATGAATGGTGGCGATGGTGTCTTCTTTATGATTCCTCAAACCTTGCCTAATGATGCTGCAGTTAATATCTATTTTGAAAGTGGCAAGCGGGTACATGCCAAGATTGGTGGCAATAATAAGCAATGGGTTCAAGGAACAACCAGAACTTATTCAATCTCAAACTCCAGCGATCAGAGCGATCGCGATATTGTATTTACCGTTACTCCTACCACAGATTTGGGTGATGGCACAACTGTTAGACAGTACAATCAGCTGAGTGTTCCTTTCACCGTTCAAAGCTATAGCCGTTTAAAAGGTTATGCAAATGATTCGCGTGACAAGAAAGAACCTTGGGAGATTGTTAAATACGAATACGTGGATGGCAACGACCCCGCAATGGGGGTTACAACCACAAAACCCAGTATGCTTGTTTCTGTAACAGATAGAGGTAATGGTAGTACAGCACCGCAGTTGTGCAACCTTGAGTTTACCAATGAACTAACAGACTTTGTGGCCTATCGCAACAAACAACTAAAAGATGCCGACGAAGTTACCACAAGAAAAGACCTCTCAATGGTTGATGGTAAGCAAAATACAGCTAACTGCTACATCGTTTCTGCTCCTGGAAAATATAAGTTCCCCTTGTTCTATGGTAGCAGTAGAGTTAATGACGCGGATGCTACGGAGTCTTTCTGGAATAATAACACCCGTAACGACGGAATGGTATTGAAACATTTCAAAGGTGGTGTAAATCAAGGAGCAGGAAAGTATGAAATTCCCTATCCTGATATTCATCAATGGGTAGACGTCGCATCTGTATTGTGGCAAAGCAAGCCTGGACTAATAAAGGTAACGGGGATAGACCGTGCAGGGAAATCATTTGGTGCTGAGGGTGGACGCAATGTTTATATTGAGTTCGAGGTAGCTAAAGACAACATCGAAACGGGAAATGCCATTATCGCCGTGTGGAAGAATAAAAAGGTTGCTTGGTCTTGGCATATCTGGATTACTGGCAAAGACGTTGTTGGAGTGAGGAGTGGAGAATTCTTGCGCGAACCTCTTGGCTTTGTACCATCGAAGTGGAAACGTACAACTTATTCGGATGATCGCAAAATAAGACTTACATTTAAGCAAACTCGAACAGGTAAAGAAGTTAAAGTAACATTTACTCAGAAACCTTATTTTGAGCAAGCTCAAGGACAGGCTATGTTCTATCAATGGGGACGTAAAGACCCTTATTGGCCAGGAATGTATTTAACTTCTTCTGATAGGGCGTTTTATGGTGGTATGACGTTGGCTCAAGCTGTGCAGGAACCAATGAAAATGGGTAACAGAAGAGCGTTCTATAGTGCCTTGGGCACTGATCCCGACGGCCATGAGAAATGGGGAAGCACGTGGGATTGGAACAACGACCCTGCTAAAGAATGTACTTATTTGAACCTTTGGGATGCTAATGCAACTGGATATATGGGACATAACACCAGTACTTTTGTTAAAACCATCTACGACCCTAGCCCTGCTGGCTTCCATATACCAAGGGCTGCCGACTTCTCAAAACTTACAGAAGGCAGAAGAAGGGCTGCGCTAAGATTGGGCTATATACATCCAGAAGGTGGAACTGATGGTAATAAACCTGTATATCAAGGCAATCTCCATGGTTATTATTGGACTAGCGAAAAGGTGTATGTGCTTCATAATCGTACTTGGATGTTTGCAGCAGTGCACGCGTACGCAATAAACGATAACGATTTAGAGATACAAAGGAATGCTCAGTATTATACGGATACTCGATTTGGTTATAATGTTCTCCCAATCAAGCAATAACGTACCATCACTTTAATTTGGTTTTCTAAGAAAACCATTCACAACTGCATACTACTGGTAGTGTGCAGTTGTTTTTTTATACCCCTACTTCGATGCTTGTTTAAGGTGTGATGCATGATTGTAAGTGGTTAACATTCAATGCTATTTGTAAACGAACCTAAAAATCCATGTAGCGATTTCCGTAAGTTTTGTTCTGTTTTTTCTTTTACATGAAATAGTGTTTCCAAATGCGTAACTGTCTCTGTTTTATTCTTAACTTTGCATACGTACAGAGAATTAACACAGCAACTTTTCGCGACACAAAGTTAGGCTGATTTCTTGACGTATCAAAGCCCAGGCATCTTCCGTTGTTTGGAAGCGTTAAGCCAAATTTATAAAAGTGTTGCATCTTTCGGGATAGGTAAATTAATGTATAGAGAGTAGAAGTAATTGATTATGATTAAGAAAGAGTATTGTTTGCCCAGTATTAAGACGCACATACTTATGGGGGCAGAATCTATTTTGGCCGCTTCGGGCCATTCAGGAGTTAACGTATCGGTAGGTGATTACGACGACGGAGGAGAAGAAGACTTAGATGGCGACACTTTCGACTCGTCTGGTGGCTCTACGTCTACACCCATGTATCCGTAACCAGTCCATCAAATTTAAAAGTTAAGGCAATGAAATCAGGAAATTTACACTTAGCATTGATGGCGGGCTGCATAGGCTTGACATCATTAGTCGTAGCCGCTTGTAGCGACATCGACAAACAATTAGAACAAAACTCATCTACCGAACGCGTTAGCTTTAGCGTGTCCGATGTGCAAAACGTTGGTAAGGGCGCGAATACTGGCAAGTCGAGAGCTGCCTCGGTGTGGCAATCGCATGCCACACCCATCGAAGGCGACGAGGCAAAGGGACTTCAATTGGTAGAAACCACTATAGAAGGGGTGTTGCCCATGCAGGCTTCTGCTGCAACAAGAGGAACGATTACCACAACGGTTAACTTCGCTGGCATCAACAAACCCTTCTCTATCTTCGCTAGCAAAAATGGCGGAGCTACAGTGGATTATATGTATAATGAGAAGGTAAACGCTGATGGCTCAATGGTTAACCCTGTGCAATGGCACAAGACTGATGCCCCTGCGCTGAAATTCTTTGCCGTACATCCCGCTGTAGATGCTGTCGATTTGAAGTCGACCGTGGGGCAAAGTCCTATCGTGCAGTTCGAACCAAAGGCCGATGCTAAACAGCAAACCGACTTCCTGGTTGCTTCAACGAACATCTTGCAATACGACGACTTCGACGGTAAGAAAATACCTCTAGTGTTCTCGCATGCCACAACGGCCATACAATTTAAGATTGGTAACGACCTATCTTATAATCAAAAGGTGAAAACAATCGAAATCTTAGGCGTTATTGGCGATGCTAAATACGATGTGGCTAATAAGGCTTGGGTGCTTGGAAGCAGCTTAAAGAACTACAAACTCACTTTAAATCCACCCTTCTCAACGGCTCAAAACCCTGGCGTGGTGATTAATGGAGGTGATGGCACGTTCTTTATGATTCCTCAAGTGCTACCCGATGCCGCGATGATTAAAATCACTTTCGAAAGTGGTAAATACTGGACTGCTAAAATAGGTGGAGCTGGTAAAAAGTGGACTGAAGGCACAACTAGGGTCTACACCATATCAAACAGCAGCGACTTATCCGACCGCGATTTCGAACTTTCTATCACGCCTACCACCGATTTGGGCGATGGCGTCACCACAAGAAAGTATAACGAACTCGACATTCCTTTTACTGTGCAGAGTTTTAGCCGACTGAAAGGCTATCCTGATGGTAGTCGCGATAAGGCCGAAGCATGGGAAGTCTCTAAGTACGAATATAGCGAGGATGGCGTAAACTGGACCACAGGCAAACCTTCTATGGTGGCTTCGGTTACCGAACAGGGGGCTGGCGGTTCTGTAGCCGAGGCTTGCAATCTAAGATTGACCTACGATTATAAAGATTTTAAGGCTGAACGCGAGGCGCAATTGCAGTCTGCCCCTGAGGTAACAACAAGAAAAGACCTCTCTATCAATGCTTGTGGACAACGAAATACGGCCAACTGCTATGTGGTTTCGGCCGGTGGTAAGTACAAGTTCCCCTTGGTTTATGGCAATGCCTTACAAAACGGGCAAGACAATCGCCATGCGTACAGACCTAACGTAACTGCTAGCAATAGCGTATTGGGTATCTTCCAAGAAGGGCGTGGCAATATCAATGGATATCAAATTAAAGGCATTGATAGGGCACAAGTGGCTTGGTGCAGCGAACCCGGACTGGTAACCATTAGCAATGGTGGTAATGTGTGCAGCGGTTTTGTTGAGTTCGAAGTTGATAAAACCAAAATGAGGGAGGCTAGTGCCATCATCACCGTTTCGTATTGTGGCTGCCCCAAACGCGTTGCATGGAGCTGGCATATATGGATTACGTCTCAAGACGTGCTCAACACAAGCTCTGGATACTTTATGCTCGAACCATTAGGCTTCCGCCATACTGCTTGGGAGGGTACGCCTTATCGCAAAGACCGCCAAGTACGCCTCACCTTTATGCAGAAACGAAGCAAAAAAATAGCACAGATTGTGTTCACCCAAAAGCCTAGTGAAATGATAAGAGAAGGGGTGTCGATGTTCTATCAACAAGGACGCAAAGACCCGCTGTGGCCTGGATGCCCATTTACTGTGCAACCATACGTAAATAATGGTGGACTCTCTTTGAAAAATGCGGCTTATTATCCCTTGGAGATGGCTACACCACGTCTGGCTAATAAGGGGGCAACAAATCAGGGTAACTGGGACTGGAATAAGAATTGCGACCCTGACAAAACCTACTTTAACCTATGGGATGCATACAACACCATAGGCTATCAGTATGCTTGTCAGTTCTATAAAACGGTTTACGACCCCTCTCCGGCTGGATTCCATGTTCCACGCGTTGTCGATTTCCAAAAGATTAAAGCGGGTAACAACGGCAAACCTGCATTTGCTCCAACGATTGGTAAAATCGATCCGCAACAGTTCCACAATGGTATTGTTGAAAATAATGCAGGTCATTATTGGACTTCCGAGAAGTATAAAGCCAACGAAGGTTCGTATTATGGCTATTATGGCCTCATCGGATTGGTTAAGAAAAAGGCGAATGGCTCTTATTCTTTCGATACCCATAGGCCTGGTTCTTCGATACCGGTTTACCGAAACATGTCTTGGGGATATAGCGTATTGCCCGTTAAAGAATAACATTGCGCTTTAAGGCTGCCCTTGTCTGCTGTGTGCTTAATTATTAACAACTGCATGCCACTCTCTGGCGTGCAGTTGTTTTTTGTTTGGTCATGTATTGCTCTTATACCACGCGTTTGCAAGGGAGGCTTCTTGCTTCGCGAGGCTTAGCTGTGATTCTTATTCGGACGTGAAGCAGAGAAGGAACAACCCACCGTCTACCTCGGTTAGCATTACCATCTCTTTCTCGGTGAGGGTTTGTATGCGCGAGTTGCGCAGGAGCATCGGGCCTAGGGGTATTTGGGTGTCTATGTCTACACGCTTGTTCTTAACGCTCCACTTGCCGTTGGGGAAGTTCCACTGCAAGGGGGAGGTAACGGTAAAGTTGAACTTGGAGTTGGGCAGGAACTCGAAATGCTTCACGGCCTTGTTGACAAACATATCGTAGGGGTTTGTGCTAGTGTGGTCTACGATGATGCGCGAACGCTTTTGGTCAGACAGCCACTTGTGTTTTTGCAAGCCTTGTACAATTTGTTCGTCGGAGTATTGCTCTTCGGCAGCGGGCAAAGTCAGGTTTTTCACCTCGGCACTGGTGGCTCCGCTTTTCACTACCAGTTTCAGTTTTTGTTCATAGCCGGCCAGCAGGGGCAGCTTAAAGGTATGTGTACCGTTCTTGTCTGCTGTGGCTTGGTCTAGTGCTTTACCCCTATTAACGTCTAAAACCAGGCTTAGCGATGCCTCGGCTGGGGCATTGGCCACGCTCACGGTGGCGGTGTTGGCCTTGGTGTCTACGGCCACTTGCACCTTCAACTCCTTGGGTTCGGGTTTCGGTAGTGGCGCGTTGCTGTTGTCTTCGTTAGAACACGCGAATAAGAATATGGTGCAAAGCAGCGCCTGCATCCATAGTAGGGAGCGAATTGCTTTTTTTTGCATAATGTTGTGTTGGTTTATGAGTTTATGAGTTTTTTAGTTTATGAGTTTTTTAGTTTATGAGTTTATGAGTTTTTTAGTTTATGAGTTTATGAGTTTTTTTGTTTATGAGTTTATGAGTTTTTTTAGTTTATGAGTTCATGAGTTTTTTAGTTTATGAGTTCATGAGTTTTTTAGTTCATGAGTTCATGAGTTTTTTAGTTTATGCGTTTTTAATTTGTGTTTTTTGTGGCTTATGATTTTTCTTTGTGTGTGAGCTTATGCGTTTATGCGTTGGTGAGGATATGGGTTTGTGGCTTTGTACGAACGTGGTTTTACGGGTTTACGAAGATGTGGGTTTGTGCAGGAATGGGTTTGTTTGGCTGCTTGTTTGCTTGCTAGTGCGTTGGCATGTCAACTTACAGTCGGCTTACTGCCCCCTCGTTCCGCAATCCCCTTCGCCCCGCTCCCTTGGTGGGAGAGAGGGGAAGGGAATGTTTGTTTTGTTCATTTTGTTGCCGTTTTGCCAGAATGTGTTAGATTTTACTTCGCAACTTCATAACCATTCTCGTTTGTTTTAACCCATTTGGGGTAGTTTACCAATTCTGTTTTGGTTTTATCCACACTTAGAAAGAAGTCGAATTCGCCCTTAAAGTTGCTTCGTTTAAGGTTCTTGGGGAAGATAATCCGCTTAATTGGGTTGACAAGATCATCATTTATCCTTAAAAACCTAAGATTGTCTAAGCCCGTAAGGTCTAGAACATCGGTTTCTATCGAGCTTAAATCTAGCTTTTCTATCGTGGTTGGCATTTTTATAAGCTCAATTCGGGGCATGTCTGGCCGGCTTTCTTGTGTGCCATAGGTCCATCCAAAATACAACTCACATCTTTTTAGCTTGGTGTGGCTAAGGTCTAACTTCTTAACGGGGTCGATATAGCTGTGGGGCTTAAGTGTAAGCGAGTCTAAGTTCTCGGGGTAAATGGTGTTGGCTGTTATGAATTGTTGGACTTCTAGCTCTCGCAGGCCTTGCACTTTGGTATAGTCTATCTGCGTTCCTACCTTTATATCTGGCGGGCTGCTGGCAGGCAGGCTCAGAGATGTAACGGCGCAGGGTATGTCTTGGGGCAACATGGGCCACGTGTTAAAGTCGTATGCCAGTCGTTTCAGCTTGTTAATCTTGTCTAGGCCCACGATTTTCGCTTTTTTCTGCCTATTGCCCAGGCCTACTATCTCGAGGGTGTCTAGATACTGATTGAGCTTAATCTCCTCTACCTCATGTTGCTTGCTGCTTTGCTGATAAATAGAGAAATAGTTAATGCGGCTAGCACTAATGTCGAACGTGCGAAAACCCCTGTTGTTTGCATTATAATCGGTAGTGATGGTTAAGCTGCGCAAGTGGGGATTGGTAACTTTTATGTCGGGGTCTAGGATGTTGCAGGTCTCGAACTGCATTTTACGCGCCTCGGGGTGTTGATGGTGTTTGCGTTGTATTCGCAATAACTTGCTTTAAACATAGGGAACACGTTTGTGGGAGCTTTTATTGCCGTGAGATCGCAGTGCTTAAACTCCATCCATGTTATCTTGTCGTTCTTCGAGAAGTCGTATCCGCTTACGTCTATGGGCTTAAAGGGGCGGTTGGGAAACCAAAGCGTGTAATCGAAGTTGCCGGCTTCAAAGATTAGTCGCACCTCTTCTAGCTTTGTAAGCTTGTCTAGGTCGAGCATTTTTGTTATCTGCGCCTCGGTTATGTAAATGCTTTTCGTGTTTGGAAAGTTGCCTGCTCCCCACAACGTAACGTCTTGCCCCAGGCCTTTGAACTCGGCATACTGGTTGAATTGCAGAATATGCTCTATCTTTTCTGGCGGCAGGTTCTCTTCGTTTTTCATCTTTAAGAAGAGCGAGTCGCCGTTGGGCAAAAGGTATGCAAAGCCGTCTTTGAGGGCTTTTGCGTGGTAGAAGTTGATGATGCGTTCGCCCTCTTTGCGGTTAGCCTCATCGGTAAGCTTGGGCAAATTGGCACGTGCCTGCTCAAAGCGGTAAGCTCGGGCGTAGTCGGTAACGCGCTCTTTGATGAAATCCTGGTATTGGGCGGTGTTCTCGTTCAGCTCCACATCGTCTTGAACGACGTTGAGCAAGTCGCCCTTTTGGCACGAGTTCAGGGCAAGTGCCAGGGCCGTTGTGGCGGCCAGTGTGATATATGTTTTGTTCATTGTGGCTTTGTGTTAGGGTTGTGTCAACGTTTTTGCGGTTTCTCTAACGCCTTTAACATCGGTTAAAGTGGTGATGGGCTGCTTAAGCATGAAGAGATAATAGGTTTCTTGTGGCGATGAAATGCGGAACCATGCGCCCGTGTTTGTGGGCTTGATGTACTCGATGATGTAGTAATAGTTTTTCCAAACCTTCACGGCATCGCCGTTGTCGTTGCTGAGTAGCACGTCGAGCGGGCGTTGGTCTGTTGGAACACGGAAGAGTGCTTCGCCCACACTGATGAACGGAAGCTCGTTTGTTTCGACGATAATGCGGTTGCCTTGCGTGCGCCAAGTGCCTTTCACCATGATGGTTTTGTCTTCAACCTGCGATGCCCAGGGGCGGAACGCCGTCTCTTTAACGACAGATGGAATGTCTATGTACACGTTGCCGTCTTGTGCGAAGTTGAACTTCGCCCCGTAAACAAGAGATGGTGTCTTGGTGAGGAAGTCGTTAACGAAAGTTGTTCGGATGGCCAATTGGGGTATTTCGAATTTACTTTCCGATTCGCTTGAATAGGGCGACATTTCCCAAGCGGTGTTGTTGAACAGGGCCTTGTCTATGGGTTGTCGGCTAACTTGCATGCCGTCGAACCATGCTTGCCCCATGTTGCGCAGGTCGGGAAACTCTGTTGGCGAGCCGCCTTCGAGCACCGAGCCTCCGTTAAAGAAGTCTATCATCATCACGCGGTCGCCTACGTCAACGTATGCGCGTATCATGGCCACGTTGTCTTTGGTTTGCAGGTCCATCACCTTCACGCGTAAGGTGGCATATCCCACGGGTGTTTTGGTGTCGATGATAACGGTGTTGGGGTCGGTTGGCGATGTTTTCCACTTGCCCCTGCAAAGAAGGAATTGGTTTTTCGTAAGCGGTGGATAGAAGATGAGCGTGGAGGTGCCGTCTCTTTGCAGCTCCATACCCAGCCATGCCATAGAGTAGAGCATGCCTTCGAATGGGGTAGAGGCTTTATTGCCGAAGTTGGTGCTGCTCCACGACTCGTTGGGAATGTTCAGGTTCACGTCTTTAAACCATGTGGTGGAGGTGAGTTTCTGCACCACGGGGTTGTTCAGGTCGGGCACGGCGGCCTCTTGGTGTACGTCTATAACGTTGCGTTGGTCGCATGCAGCGAACAAAGTGGCGAGCGACAAGGCCGCCAAAACGATGTGTTTCATTATATGCGGGGTTTTAAATGTTAATTTCTATGGCCGCCGATAGATAGCGGCGAGGCTGTGTGAAGCGTGCGAGCGACTTGCGCCCGTCTTTAAAGAAGAGGTTGATGTTGCCCAGCAGGGCGGGGTTGGTGAGCTGCCGCAGGTCGTCCCAGCGGTGATATTGGGTGTCGAAGAGGTTGTACACGCCCGCCCTCAGCGTGATGTGGCCACCTATTTTATAATAGGCATAGAGGTCGAAGGTGTATGCGTTCTCTAAAAATGCGGCAGGAAAACGGCGAATGATGTCGCGTCCGGAGGCATCGCGGTCCCAAAATGTGGTTTGCGAAATGGGCTTGGCGAAGTGGAAATTCATCTTGGCGTTAACCTCCCAACGCTTATTTGCACTGGTGTAGGCTAGCCCAAGGTTTCCGGCAAGCGGCTGAACGCTGAGCATGCTCATGCCCGAAGACGACTCGCCCTGTGCGTAACTCCACGCCGACGACAGCGAAATGCCGCGTAAGGCGGGCCACCAAGCATCTGGATACAGTTGCAGTGCGGCATCGAAACCTACCAGATGGGCGCGGTCGCGGTTAACGTTGGTTACGTAGGCCAGGCGTTTTTCTTGCGGCATAAGTGGCTGGCTCACCGTGAGCAGGCCTTGCCGAAGCTCGATAAAGTCGGAGTAATGGTTGTAATAGGCACTGAACATGTAGGCCAGGGCATTGGTTTTGCCTGTTATTTCCAACTCGTGATTGATGGATTTTTCGGGCTTCAGGTCGCGGTTTGCCATCACAAGGAACGATGGCCACGTGCTGTAGAACTGGAAATATTGCTCTTCGATGTTGGGTACACGATAGCCAGTGGAGAACTTGTAGGCTAAATTGAGCCACGGCTTGGGCGTGTATGCCAGCACGGCCAGTGCCGAAAGGCCACCTTGGGTGTTGCGTATCGGACTGAAATCCATGTTCGCTCCCTGCACGTTTTGCAGCAGGTAGGCAATGTATCCGGTGTTGCGCGCCTGCGTGTCGGCATCGTCGGTTGTGCGGAAAAGGTCGTAACGCACGCCCAGTTTAAGGTTCAGCACGGGCGAAAGCGTGGCTTCGTCTAGCAGCGACAGGGCCAAGTTGAACCGCTTGATGGGGTTTACAAAGGCGTAAGCTTCGGCCGTGGTGCCCATGTTCTCGCCCAAAAGGAACACCTTTCCGTGCTTAACGGTGTAGCCGTCTACGCTGTTTGCTGCTACGGGATTTTCCACATCCACGTTGCGCGAGCTGTAATTGCGCAGCGAAGTGGTGGCAGTTAGGTTTAGGCTGTGTTGGCCTAGCGCGCCAAGAGGCAGCTTACGGGTGTCGGCCGAGAGGCGTAACAGGGCGTCGCCAATCTCTTGTGCGCGGTATTTGTCGCGCTTGCCCTCGTGCAACAGGGTCATGTTGCCGTTGTGCTTGTCGAAGTTTGGACGGTAATAGTCTGTCCACGTAGTGGCGTCGAGATACGAACCCTGATAGTGTAGCCTGGCAGCGAACTTCTTAACCAGTGCTTCGTCTGACGTGAAGCGGTAGCCGGCAGAAGCCTGTCGGGTTAGTGATTGGTCGTGCGAATAATAATAAGGCTTGCCTTCTGCCGTGAAAGCGTCTATGGGTTCGAGTGTCCAAACCTCGGCATCTGCCTTTCGGTTCATCGCGTAGAAGGCCGCATCAATGCGGTGGTGTTCGTTGGGCGCATAGGCAAGTTTGGCCAACCAGGCGTGTTGTGCAAAGGAGGTGGGGTCTGTTTGGGTAGAGGTGATGTTGCGGGTTCGCGCTCCGTGTGCGAAGTTTCGCAACTCGTTGCCGTCGCGGCGGGTAACCATGAGCAACGCTTCCCATTGTTTCCACAGGGCTGCTGCCCCTCCGATGAACGAGCGTAGGTTGTCTTTGCCGTTATATCCTGCGTGGGCGAACCCTCCCCATTGGCCTTTCGTTATCAGGTCGCGTGCGTTTTTGGTGTTGTAGTTCACCGTTCCGCCCAGCGCACCGTTGCCAGATACGAACGAGTTTGCACCCCTTTGTATCTCTACCGATGAGGCCAGATAGGGGTCGAAGTCTATCCGCGAGGCGTTGGAAAGGCCATACGAGCTGAACACGACATTGTCTTGGATGTCGGGTTGTAATATCCCGTCTACGCTTATTGCCACCCTGTTGGCCTCTACACCGCGCATGGCGAAGCCCCGCATGCCGCCGCGCGACCCCGATATCGACACGCCCACGGAGGGCATGTAGCGCACAAGGTCGGTCATGTCGGCAGGCATTTCCACCTTAAGCTGTTCTGCCGTTTGCTTAATCATGCCCACGGCACGCGCTCCGCGATTGGCTTTCACCACCACTTCCTTGATGTTGTGCGCACGTGTGGTGTCGTTAACAACGGCTTGCGCGCAGACAGTTGCGGGCATGAAGCACGCAAACAAGAGTGGTAACGCAACCCAAAGGCCCAGCTTGCGGTGCGCCAACGCGGCGCGGATGGTTTGCCCACTAAGGGCAACGGCAGTTGTATTTGAATGTCTTTTCATCCGTTTATCAGCGTTAGTTTCTTGGTGTAGGGCTTCATCTTGATGGTTCTCCCGTCGGCATTGAAAGGCGTTCCCACCGCTATGGGTGCTTGCGCGCCGTCTATGAGGACAGACTTGAGGGCAAGTTCGAACGTGGGTTTCGACCCTTTCTGCGTTTTTCCTCCGGGCAACAGGATGCTGCCGCCATCGGTTTGCGTGAGGCTGAAGACGAACGAAGCCGTTGTTTCGCCCCAATTTAGGAACCTTGGCGGCACGCGCTTAAACGTTAGCGTGTGCTCATTGGCGCGGTATTCGTAAAGCAGACCGCGCAGGGGAATGCGCAAAGTGCCCTCCGTTCCACCGTTGTCTATGGATAGGAGCAGTTCGGGTTGTGAGAAATTGGCCACCTCGTTGTGCAGGTCGAACCACAGGTAGGTGTTGCTTTCGTCTATCACGAATATCTTAGAAAGCAGCAAGGCGTTGTCGGCATCCATCTCAGAGGGTTGCGCCTGTTGGAAAGTGTCGTTGTCGTCTAGCTCCCGACCGATGCACCCCGAAAGGGAAAACAACAGCGAGAGCAGTGCGGCTAGCAACTTAAAGTGTGGCATAGGGCTCATTTTTTCGGGGTTAGGGTTATTTGCTTAAAGGGTTCGGGATAGCTTGTGTCGAACGTTTTGTCGGCATACGAGGTTAGGAATTGCTTGATTTGAACGAACAACCCGATGCGGGGCTGGCTCAAAACGAGGTTCTTGCCATTACGTTGATAGGTAAACTCGTAGTACCATTCGCGCTTCACATCACCATACCCATCAGAGAAGTTGGAAGTATTCTTCATTGGGATGCGGAAGAATATCTTGTTGCCGTAGGTGGCGTAGCGCATGGGCGTTTCGCTCATGTTAGCTTCGAGCCAGTCGCCATCGCCGTTGAAGCGTTTGCTGTATTCCTCAACGGCAGGCAAAAGAAAGAAACGTTGGGCCTTCACTGTATTGTCGGCATTAAGCGTAAAGTCGAAGGCGAACTCTTTCATCGACTTGTACACGCCCTCGTTCAGGTCGGCAACGTTTTCTCGAATGCTGTCTATGTCGAACGTCCAGGTCCATTGTGTGCCGGTGATGTCTTTGGGTGGAGCTTGCGTTTTGCTGCTCAATTGGTCTACATACTTCTGTGTTTCTTTGTCTACCTGTGCCACAAGTTCTTTCAATCGTTGGTATCTCTCGCCGCTACGAAGGCGGTAGGGTAGCTCGTAGAGCGTGCTTCCGCTCGAGATGAGCAACTGGTTGCGTGCCACGTACCTGTCGAAAATCGTTTCTTTGTTCATCTTCGTTGGCACATCGCGTAGGTCTCTGTTAAGTCTTACGGCAATTTGCACCAGTGTTTGAAAGGCGCGGACGTCGTCGTCGGCCAACAGATTGTGGTCGTCGGTAACGAGATCGCTGAACACAAGTTGGTTAAACTGCTCCTCGGCTTTGTCTGGCGACTCGAAGGCAAGGTTGAAAAGTTGGTCGAATTTGTCGGCCAGTTGCTGTTTGGCTACAAGTGCGCGCTCGTTTTCGTCTAGTTCGGATGTGGTGCAGCTACAAGGAAAAAGGCGAACAGACCCGTAAATGCGATGGCAAACCAACGCTGGGCTTGGATGAGTGCTTTGTTTGAGTTTGGCATAGTTGTTCTATTTTTTATTTAGTTTATGGTGATGTAGTTGTCGGTTCTGTTATTTAGCTGCTTCGACATTCACCACCACAGGTAGGATGTTGGGGAAGATGCGCAGAACAAGCTTGTTGTCTTTCCATGTTCCTTCGGCAGTAGCTTTGTCGGTTTCAAACCCATTGGGGTTTGGGATGGCTATTCCACCAGGCAACTGCTTTGGATCTACCGAATTCCCGTTGTGAGGCGCAGCCTTAAAATACCCCTTTATTGACTTAAGTGCAACGGCTCCGTTCTCTCCTGGGGTGGCAACGAAAGTAAAATCGACGGTCATGTCGAAAGGCATGCGTGCCGTTTCGCTAGGTTTGCCATTTTTATCAAGGAAAGGCGCGTTGAAGTTCTCGTAGTGCATGCGCACTTGTTGCGTACCTGCCACGCGCTCTATATATATGGTGTGCGGGCCTTCGGCCATTTTCTTGTTACCCATTGTGGGAGCTATGGTGGCCTTGTATGTACCTGCCATGCTATTGACAACAGCTTCGCTTACACCTTCATTGTCGTCTGATTTGCTACAAGCTGTTGTAAGATTCATAGCCAGGGCGAACATGATGAACAACGCAGAAAGATTTTTTAAACTTGTAATTCTCATTTATCTATAGGTTTTTAGCCCCAACATAAGATGGAGCAAGGTGAATAATATTGGCTGACGTATGGACAAACATATTGTTTGCCACGTGTTTTCGGCGTAGGTACAGCCGTTTCCCATGCGCCGATAAGCGGTTATGGCGTTGGTGTTTGCTTCTTACCGTGCCACCTGATTTTCATCGGAACGGGCAACATCAGGTCGATGATGGCGTATATTTCGCCTTTCGATTTGATGTAAAAGCCCTCCATTTCGGCATCGTCGCTTTCGGGAAGCGGCAGCCCGATGGTTTTTCCGTGGTCGCTTGTATGCACCGAGCCGTCTTTGCCTGCAAGGCGGATGGTGTCGCTAGGCGTGTCGGTGAGCAACAGTTTCATGTTTATCGACATGTAGAGTGGCATGAACTGGGTGTGGAAGTCTACCACACGGAGTTGCAACCACCCGTTGTTGTTTGCGGTGAGCGGCACTATTGCATCGCCGCCTGTGAAGTAGAGGCGAGGCGTTACGCGGTCGGCATCGTAGTAAATAAGGTCGAGCCGCGAGTCGTACAGCCCTGCCACAAGTTTGGCTTGCGCTTGGGTGTGCAGGTTAGAGTCGGCATATTCGTTGCGGTTGGGCAGCAGTTGGTCGGCCCGTTCCAGGTCGGGCGAGTGCATGTCGTCGGTGCATGACCCCACAAGCGTTGTTGTAAGGAGGGCAAGTGCAAGCCCAATGGCCGCCCCGCGCAGTTGGGATATGTTGTGTGCAACCATCCCTAAGCCCGTTTTCGCGCCACCATCGAGATGGCTTGGATGTTCTTGTCGTGCTTCCTAAATATGCTCCGCATGTTCAAAACGCGTTTCCGGGCAGAGGCATTGCGAAGCATGCGCCAAACGATGCGCAAGAAACCGCCCCATCCTTCGTCGGCCACCACGCGACGCCATTCTAGCAGGTGCATCGGACTTTGTTTCGTCCATACCACCTCGAAGCCGTTTTCTTCAAGCACGGCGCGCCATGCCGAGAGCGTTAGTGGGCGCACATTGGTCTTGATGCTATGTGCAAGGTCCTTCTCAATGGTGCGTTGTAGCTCGCTGCCCGCATCGTCGGGGCAGATTACGATTTCGTGAATGGCGTACAGTCCGCCCGCTTTCAGCAGTCGTGCCGCCTCTCTTACGATAGCGTTTTTCTGCGGTGCGCTCTGCATGGTGAGCATCGCCTCGCCGTAAACCTTTGTTGCGCAGGCATCGGGCAGCCCTGTTTGCGCGGCATCGGCTGCCACTACGCGCATGTTGGTATAGTTTACGTTGTGCCGAACACGGCTGGCGGCCTCTTCGTTCAGCTCTACGGCGGTGTACGAGTGTGGCTTATGGGCTACGGTTAGGCGGGCCGTTTGTCCCAATCCCGGTGCAAACTCCACCACGTCGTCCGTCTCGTTGATGTTCATTGCCTCTAACATTTGGGCGGTAAGTTCGCGTCCTCCTGGTCTAAGCACCCTTTTTCCAAGTTTGGCAAGCACCAATGGCCTTGCTCCATGTTCATTTTTTTCTCGGTCATGATGGTTATATGTTAAGTTTAACGGTGTAAAACATTTCTGTCGTTCAAGGCGGCAATGCCTACATTTGCCACGTTATGCCCCCAAATATGCAGCGCGGCTGGGCGGGAATGAAGAACGCCATCTGCTTTGCAGAGAAGTTGGGGAAGGGGATGGGCGGGTTATGTATCTCGTCGCTGATAACGTAGCTGGAGGCGTAACGGCTGTTGGCCACGTTCTTCATCTCCACGTACAGGCTGATGTTTTTGCCCAGTGCGTAGGCCGCACGCACGTTCCACACGTGGTATGCAGGCTGAAACATGGTGTTGGTGTGGTCGATGGGAGTTTCGCCTGGTTTCCATTCCACTTGTGCCCCAATGCTAAGACCGCACGAATGCTCGTATTCGGCCGACAGGTTCAGGTAGTGTTGGGGTATGCCTGCCAGGCGTTTGCCTTGGTATTTGCCACCGCTAAAACGGAAGTCGCTGAAATTGTACACTCCACCAAGGGTCAGCTTACCCGCGTTTATGCCCCAAGGATTGTCGGCCACAACGGCGTTTAGCCCCACTTCCACACCCTGATGTAAGGTTGTGGGATAGTTTTCGGTGCGCTTAATGCCGCGTACGTAGTCTTTCACTTCCAGTATTTCGTTGTGTACCCACGAACGGTAGGCGGCCACATTCCACGAAAAGCGTGTGGTTCGTCCCTTGCTTCCCAGTTCCAAGGTGGTGGCCGTTTGCTTGTCTAAGGCAATGGCGTAAAGCCGCTTAGGACTGGTGTTGATGTTGGTTGTTACCTCTGTGCCAACCAGTTCGTCGAAGGTTGGCGGCTCGTAACTTCGGCTTAGGTTGCCAAACAGCTGCACGTCTTGGCCCTTAAAGGGACTGTATATTAGCCCTATGCGTGGATTGAAAGCCGTCCAGTGTTGGTTGAGCGTTGTGCTTTGCGAACGAAAGTAGCGGTACTTTTTCGACATGTGGCTGTACCACGGCCGAAGGTCGGGTTGTGGAAAGCGGTCGCTGCTGTTGCGCTCGTTGTACACGAGGTGGGCATCGGCCACGAAATTCAGTTTCGACGTCAGCCTGAACAAGTCTTCTGCAAAGAGGGTCAGGTTGCGCGCTTGCAGGTTGTCGTGGGCAAACATAAACGATTCTAGCCCGTCTTTGTTGATATAGGTGCGGCGATCTATTTGTCCTGCCGATGCCACAAGTCCTGCACGCAGGTTGTGTTTGCCTGTGTTGAGGCGGTAGCTAACGGTCAGTCCGCCATCGTGATGGTACGAGTGGGGGATGGAAATGGTGATGGGGAACACAAATTGGTCGTCAGCATATTGGTAATACACGGCAGCCACGAGGTCGCTGTTGGCGTTGAAACGGATGCCCGTGCGGTTGGCCACACGTATCATGCGCGCAAAACGGCGTGGCTTATCGCGCAAAACGTTCGGTCCCATGCTGAAAGGAAGGTCTACGCCGGCGTTAACCTGCTTGGGGTTGTCCATCAGTTGCTGCATGTTGAGTGGCCCTGGAAACTGGAATTTCAGCCAGGTGAAGTGCAGGTATGTGCGATTTTCCACATGCCCATTAAGGTTTTGCAGCCCATAGTTGGCCGCAATGCTCCATCGGGTGTTGTGGTTGTAAAGCCTGTGCCCGTCTTGCGCGCTGTACGATGTGCTTATGTGGGCATCGCTTGTTTGCCAGCGGTAGCCCATGCTTGCAGCCACAGCCCTGTAACCATAGCTTCCGCCTTCTACCTTTACGAGCGTGTTAGCCCCATGTTGCTTATTGGCTGTGGGCGAAACGAAGTTGATGGCTCCGCCAAGGGTGCTCGCACCGAAGTTTAGGGCGTTGGCTCCTTTAAATACTTCAACGAAATGGGCCGTCATGGGGTCCATCACGCCGATGATGTACGAGCCGTCGGCAAAGTTTACGGGTATGCCGTCTTGCAGCAGGTACACGCCTCGGCGTTGTGGGTTGCTCTGGATGCCCGAACCGCGGATGTTGAGACGGGGTTGGTCGTTCAGACCGAAGAACTCTTGGATGATGACGCCTGGTTGCATGGCCAACGCATCTTTTAGCGTGGACAGCCGTTGCCGTAGGGGCGACATCTGCACCAGCGATGTGCTTCCGGCAATGAGCCGTTGCTCGTTTAGGGCTTGTGCCACGGTGGGTTGCGTTAGCTGTCGGGGTGCCAGCACGTTTACTTCTTTGAGGTTTACCACGCGTGGCAGCGTGTTTCGTACCTTATCGGCTTGGGTGCTGTCGTTGTCTGTGGCGTTTGGGAGGGCATGGTGTAGATGGTATGGTGGCCTTACCGCCATGCAACTCATCACGGTGAACCAAAATGCTAAACCAAGCTTCAAACGTGCGTCCATCTTTTTTGCTAATTTTGTCGCAAAAGTAGAGTTGCAAACCAACATGAAGGGTAACAAATGTTACCGAAAATGCAAAATACCTACTTTTAGGTAGGCTGATGAAAAGCCTAGGAAAGAAGGTGCTAATGGCTTCAATGCTATGTTGATAGATGTGCTTTGTTTGTGTCCTTTTTTGTATGAAATTTCCTGATATGTTAAGTCTATAGCTTAGGGAAAGATAATACACAAGGCCAGTAAATGCATGTTTTGCTTCTACCACGAGTGCCGGTAGCAAAAGTCTATTGCCACACTTTGGCGCACCCTTTAGAGCATATTATAAAAATAGCTCGTTGTGCAAGGCATTGTTGAGTAAAATATTTGTAACTTTGCCATGCACGTCGAAGTATTGGGTTTGTGTGTTGTGACGCAGCGCATAGCAAAAAACGATGCTCGTCATGCTTATTTTGGTTGTGCTGCCCTATAAGTGGGCCTTTTTATTGGCGAAATGGCGCTGCACATGGATGATGTGGGCTTGTTTTTACTCCTATAGGGACATTAGCCGCCTACATGCAACCGAAAGATAAACAGCATAAAACGTTTGACAAGCGGAGTAACTATCCCTTGCGCTTAATATAAAGTCTAAAATTAGTTCGAAAATTATGAATATAAACAAGATACTCGCCTTTTTCAATAGGCTTTCTCATACCAAAATCGTTGGTAAAAGTGCGTCTAGAGAGTATCGCAATGTGCAACGCCCCCTTCACACGCCCGCATTTCTCAAGAGCTTAAAGGCCGATGAGGTGTTTGTGTTTTTTCGTTGCAGCAGAGTTGTTCTTGATGGCGATGCAGTTGACGCCCTAAAACTGCCTTATGGCGAAACTGCTACACAGTACGTTGGCATGCAAGGTCAAAGTTATTCCATACCCATTATCGGTTATTCTGTGGGTAGTAATTGGCCATATGTTAACGAGTTTATTGATTATGCCCGTCAACATCCCGACACATTTTTCTATGTATCCATGGCAGGTATAGGTTCTAACCAGCTTGATGTGAACTTGGTAGCTCAGCTTTTTGTCAATGCTGTACACTTGCCCAATGTGTGTCTGCCTAAATTGTTTGTGCGCCACATTGCAGCCTATCCTGCTATTAAGGCTCCCAAGTCTTATCGCTTGGCTAAATATGGTCAATGCCGAACCTTGGCTGATGTGGTAAAGACACTTAACACACAGTATCATTATGGCCGATATAAAGACTTAAAAAACGATTTAGAGCAGGTTATTAAAGACTACAAGCGTAGAAAAGGGTTTGATGTTGAGGCTGCAAACCTGGTGGTTAACACGCTAGAAGCATATGCCGAAAAACTTTTTCGTGATGGAAAATTTAATGTAGAACAGTTTGATAAATTGCTTGATAACCATTTTATAGCCGATAAATTCGCTAGTATAGACAGACTTTACACGCGGCGTATGTGCGCTAAGCTGGTGGATATAGTGCAATTACTCAACGATATTTGCAGATATAACAACATTAAGGACCTGCAACACGATCTTTCTCTCGTGATGAATGGTGAAGAGGGCAACCAACCTGCAAATCTTTCTGATGACTATGGCGGACCCGACCCCACGCCAACAAAAAGCTTTGTTGGGTGCTTGTTAAATTTATGGCCTAAGTTAACCGTAGAAGGTGTGCTCAACAACGACCTCTTGGAGCAGGTGATGTTTACCAACCATCAAGAAGAGTTAGCTCAAAAAGGTATTCGAGCCGTTATCGAAGAAAGTTTTCGCGACGACGACCGTTGCTCTTTTGGCATATATCGACCTATAGCGCGTGGCACTGCGCCAATATATATTGAGGACAATATGGCTCGAACCTATCGCAAAAGCTGTCTGGACTCTTCGTCCCTTGCGTTTAATCAAAAGTTTGAGTTTTATGCTGTGAAGCCCATCTTGGACAAGAAAGTAGAAGAGGGAGAGTATCAAATTTTGAGCAAGAGGTATTACGTGCCCATGAAAGATTTTGATAGACCCGTGTTTGATAAGTATGTTGGGCGATTAAGCTTTCCTAGCATGATTGAAAAAACCGAATTTATCAACCGTAATAGGGCCTACAATAGAAATGGAAATTTTTGGTAAGCACATTTTGCTTAAACATAGGGGTTGCAATCTCATTGATGAGCCTGGTAAACCCATTCCGCCACAGGTAAATATCTTTGTAAAGGTAACTAAAGGTTGCAATGCACATTGCCAATTCTGTTCCAATGCAGCAAGCCCTCATCCGCAATCGGCGTTCAGGTTAGATAAACTTTCGGCTGTAATCTTCGAATTGCACAACCGTGGCATTATGCTCAATAGGCTGAATATCACAGGGGGCGAACCGGCTATGGTGTCGCCTTTGGTGCAGCAGATATTGCAGATGATGGAGCAGCCCGAATTTTCAAATATTCACATGCATCTCAATACTAACGGCCTTTTGTCTCAATCGCAACAGCTTATGACGCATTCGCGATGGGATAGTATTTCCATGTCGTTGCATCATTACCAGGCATCGGCACTCTCGCAGTTGTATGGTTGCACCATTACGCCCGATGCTTTCAGGTTCGAAGGTGTCGATATGCAAAAGGTAAATGTTAGCTGCAACTTGATTCGGGGCTACATCGACAATGCACAAGAGGCCCACCGCATGTTAGATTTCGCACTGTCACTGGGTGTGCCACGCATTGGCTTTGTGGCGTTGATGAAACTAAATCAATATTGCTGCGACCATTTTGTTGACCTAGAAGAGATTTTTTGGGAGAAAATTCCACATGTGTATTTCACCAATTCGATGAATCGCGGTGCGCATTGCAAGTGTAGCAACTATCTGTATAACAAAAATTTGAAGATATTAGAGATCTACATGCGCAACTATTCCGATCCCACTTACTGTGCCTCGTCACTGGTTTTCGATGGTCAATATCTTCGCCAAGGTTTTCATCAGCATAATATTATCTACTGAGATGAGCATAAAAACTGTTTTTGAGGCAAGAAAACACAACCCCCAATTCAATACCTCTTATCCTTTGTCGCCATGCGATTGGATAGACTATCGTGTGCTCGCACCCCTGTCGTTCGCGCAAGATAAAGCCTTATCTTTTTACATTCACATCCCATTTTGCAAACAATTGTGTTTGTTTTGCGAATACACCCGCATGGTTTGCACAGATGTGCAGTTGCAAACGCATTACCTTGAGGTGCTGGCCAACGACATTGCTCAGTTTAAGAAGGGGCATCCTGGCATGGAGTTGCAGGGATTCGACCTCGGTGGAGGCACCCCCACAGCGTTGTCGCAAGACAATTTCAGTAGGCTGATGGATGTGTACGATGAGGCAGTGGAAGGTGTTACTTTGGCCAACGATTACGAACCCAGCATTGAAGCCACCTTCAACACCCTTACTCCAGAAAAGCTTCAGCGCATGGCACGCAGTGGCATAAGGCGGATATCACTCGGTGTTCAGTCGGCCGATGTGGGGATTCTCTCTTCCCATCATCGTGAAATTGTGGCCCAAGCGGTTATGGCTAAGTGGATGAACGAGGCTTATCGGGCGGGATTAGAGAAAATCAATATCGACCTGATGTATGGACTCAAAGGGCAAGGAGAGGCGACAATAGCACGCGACTTGCATGCCATTGCCCAACTTATGCCCCAGCAAATTACGCTCTACGAATTGCGTACAAATATGCTTGCCCATAAAGATGTGCCAACCAAGGAACAACTTTATCATGCCTACCGCCGTTATTACGAGGCACTTATAGCTCTTGGTTATCATGCGCAATTTGGGCAAAACACCTTTTCGTTGAGCAAAACCGACCTTGGAGTGTCCTCGTATTTAAGGGCGCGAATGGTGCATGGTGCGTCGTATAAAGGGTTCGGGCTCTCTGCACAGAGCATGAGTAAAGAGGGCATTGCATACAATTGCGGTAAAAACAGTTCGCAGCTTAGCGCCTTCATTCGGCAAGATACATACGCCGAAGCAGATGTTTATCAATTGCCACAAACCCAATTGGTGGCTAAGTATATCGCCATATCGGGCTATTTCGGCTCGTTTTCGTTGGCCAAAGTGCTAGCCGTTAACGACTCAGAGTGGCAAAGACGCGTGCACGAAGCACTTACATTCTGTCTACACGAAGGCTTGGTTTGCATCAGCGAGGGAGGGGAAAGGGTGCAAATCACCGAAAAGGGATTTCGTTATTATGGCGCAGTGCTGTCGTTGTTTTATCTAGGCACGTAAGATATGCAGGGCTTGTAACAAGGTGCGTTTGCACGTAAATATGCGAGGTGAAGGTAAGCATTGGCTGTATCAAATGCCTTTATTTTGATAGTTTTTGGGTTTACTGGCTTTGTAAATTCTCAAAATATAGAAATTAATTGTTCTCTTTTTAAGTGGTTTCTCCCTTTATATAAATAAGGTGTATAGTATATATTGTTTCACAAAAATGTTTTAAAGTGTTAAAATATTGATGTTTTTGAAGATTTATTCTGCAAAAGCTTTGCGGGTATTGGAAATCTTTATACCTTTGCATCCGCTTTCAGGAACGAAGTTGTCC
>NZ_BAIZ01000008.1 GCF_000613445.1 Hoylesella shahii DSM 15611 = JCM 12083 | reverse complement strand
ATTAAACTTTCTGCATCAAATATGTAAACAATCTATGGTGTTTGCATGCTAAAAACACACATTAGCTACTCTAATTTAAACGGCACCTTTATCAACACACGTGTGCGCACGCGTTTTTTTTCTATTCGGGCAGGCTTCCATCGCGGCATTAACTTTACCAAACGCATGGCTTCGGCATCAAAAGAAGGCACTATCGACCGCACAACATGCGCACCAGTGAGCCTGCCATTGCGTTCAACAATACACGCCACAACCACTATTCCCTGTGCACAACACTCGTTCATTTCGGGCGTATAGCGCATATTACGATGAAAAAACAGTTTCATGCACTCATCGCCACCCTTAAACCTGGCCACTACATCGGGATTGTCATAAATGTGTTGCCTGTCTTTAACCAGTCGGCTACCCGAATAAAGCCCTCCCGTATAACACAATCTACGCACGCTAACAGTTGACTGAATATCGACTTCTGGCAGGTTATACGTGCATGAGTCGTTGCCATTAACATCGGTTGTATCGGTCTTTTCTGCATGCAAGGTATAGTTTGTGGCCACATCTTTGGCTCGTTCTACCCCGTTGTCTGGTTCATTAGCTCGCCCACCATTGGCATCCACGTTAGGCCTAGCATTTACACAAGCAGCAGACTGCTGAACATTACCCGTGGCCATGGTTATGCCTAAAGCCAAGCCAGCCACCTTAACAGCCTTTCCTGCCAAACGGAATCGGCCCAACTGACTGTTGATATACCTCACTTCGGCCTCGCAAGCAGGGCACGTTCCGCTGCATTCGCCTTGGTGATGGCAAGGTGTGGGGGTGTAGTCGATGCCATTAGCCTCGGCCACTTGCATACGTATGGTTCTCAACGCAAGGCAGATGTCTTTTCCATTCAACTTGTTCATTGCTGTATAACATTGTTTAAATCAAACTATCGTGTGCTAGATGCCCTGCTTAGGTGGATGCTTTGTGCAGATTCAAACCTTGCCCTTGAATACAGCACAGCCTCCTAGGGTATAACTTCACCAATTAGAAATTTGCTTAATGAGCAATCCCACATGCGGTTGAAAACTCTTAGGATAAACCAAGGCCAACACACCAAGGTGCGTAACCATGCCTCCAGTTTCGGGTTTACACTTCATATAAAACACTCTGCCATCGGTGGTATAGCCCGAATAGATGCACTTACCCTTATGCACATAAGTAATTTTCTTGATGTTGATGCTACCTAAGAGAGGGTATTTCTCGCCTGGATAATCAACATCATCAACAGCCCACACGCCAAGAGAAACATAACCCATCACCACTTGGCGCCAACTGTAAAGATAATAATATGCAGGCACATTGTCGTCGAACAGTTCTTCACGCGCAAAGCAGCTGGGATAAGCAAATTTCATAGGCGTTTCTCGCCATTTGGTCTTCGTCATAGCTGCTGCAAATTGGGCTTCATCGGTATCCTTTGGCTGCTGCGCGAGAGCCGAAGTGGTGCCAAGTAGGATTAACGACACCAAGAACACAGCCTGCTGCTGTAAACACCGCCCCAACCCTCTAGCTATTTCAAAACAACCAACTGCGCCCCATAAGCAGCTTATTGAATATTGGTGACTTTTCATCTTTTAATCAGTTTGATAATTAAATTGGGGCTATTTGCCCACACAATGCAAAGATACATTATTATTTTTACACTTCTAGCGATTACACTTATTTTGTTTACACAATATCTTTAACTGGCGAAAATACATCGTAAAACGAACTATCTACTCAAAACTACGCAACTATAACAAAGAAGCATTTGGTTTTACCTTTGCTCTACATATAGTATAAGTTGGCAGGATAATTTAAAATGTAAAGTTTTAAGCGCAAAATTTAACTTAAAAAGTGGCATTAAAATAAACCAACTGCCAAACTAATTGCAAATATTCAATTCTCGCGAGGGTTTTGTTTGATGCGAAAAGGGCGAAGTTGTAAAGGGCGAAAGAGCGTTTGGATTATGCATAAAATTGCGATTTTTGGGGAAAAACGTGCTTTTTGCTGCAAAAAAGACTGCGTTTTGCAGCAAAACACAACACTATTTGCAGCAAAACGCAAGGTAAAATGGTGCAAAACGCAAGGTAAAATGGTGCAAAACGCAAGGCAAAATGGTGCAAAATGCAAGGCGAAATGCATCAATACACAAAACAAGATGCATCATTATGCACATAATCTGACGTTTTACTACTTGTAATAGATAAAAATCACCTGGTATTTGTGGATAAAATTTATCCTAAAAGATTGATTTTTATTTCCAAAATACGCTTTCCTACTCCTAATAAATGAATTTGAGGCAACGAAAAATTGAGAGAATGATGCAAAATAGAAAGGTTAAATGCTACAAAATGCCAATGTGTCGTTCGAAAACGACATCAGAACCAACCACAAAGAACCAAAACACAACAGATAAAGGCACGTTTTTAGTGTATAATTTCGCTAGAACGAAGCTTCTAAAAAACGCCTTTTGTAAAATATTTTTACCCTTAACGCCCCAACACACAACTAAAGCCTTAGCCCATTTTGCACATTACTGCGCATATTTGCAGCCTAACCTTTAAGAACAATAGTGGTTATACCAAGAATAAAATATTTAAAGTTTTACCAAACTGCAACAAAAGAAAATACCATGCCTCGGCATGGTATGAGAAGTGTTATTGCCTGCGCGACTTGTTGCGACTGGCATCGATACGCAAAAAGATGAACAGCAAAAAGGTGAAGCCCCACAAACTGGAACCGCCATAACTAAAAAACGGAAGCGGAATGCCAATAACAGGCGTTAAGCCCAACACCATGCCCACGTTAATAAACAGGTGGAAGAGAAAAATGCTAAGCACACAATAACCATATATGCGCCCAAACTTAAACGGTTGGCGTTCGGCTAGCTTAATGAGCCTCAATATCAAGGCAAGAAACAGCAACAACACTGCTGCCGAACCCACAAATCCCTCTTCTTCGCCCACGGTGCAGAAAATAAAATCGGTGTCTTGTTCGGGTACAAACTTCAGTTTGGTTTGCGTACCGTTAAGAAAGCCCTTACCCTTTAGCCCTCCCGAACCAATAGCGATCTCGCTTTGGTGCACATTATATCCTGCACCAGCAAGGTCTTCTTCCAATCCTAACAGCACATTGATACGAACACGCTGGTGCGGTTCCATCACATCGTTAAGCACATAGTCTACCGAATAAAAGAACAACACCGAGCCAACGGCAAACAAAGCCGCATAGAGATAATTGTTAAGGCGAACACTGAGCCAGCGATAGAGCAACCAACACACGAGGCCTACAGTTAACACAAGCTGCACAATGGTGACATCAAAAGCCCAAACAAACTTAGAAAAGAGCAAACTAAGCACTGTGACAAGTAAGCTGAGGGCCAGCACGCGTGTGGTTTGTCCGCGTTCAGAAACGTAACTGCGCACCAAACCCGCGGTAAACACCTGAATAAGAAGTAGGACAATAAAAACGCCAAGCGAGGTGGGTGTATCCCAAAGAGGCACTTGCTCGAACCTTACGCCCACAACAAAGTACACCACCATGGCCACACCTGTGAAAAGGATGCTACCGGGCATGCCTTCGCGATAGAACATCAGGAAGAACGAGAGGTAAACCAATGCCGAGCCCGTTTCTTTTTGAGCCACAATAAAGAGCATGGGCAACACCACCACCATGCATGCAGAAGCAAAATGCTTCCAATTACTCATGGTAAAACCATAGGTGCTCATGAGTTTGGCCACAGCTAAAGCCGTGGCAAACTTGGCAAACTCGGCAGGTTGCAAGCGCAATGGCCCTAATACAAGCCACGAGCGCGAGCCTTTAATCTCGTGGGGGTTGAAGATGGTGGCAAAAAGCAACAACAACAAAGCCCCGTATATCACATAGGCAAAGGTGTCGTAAAAATGGTCGTCGAGTGTAAGCAGCACAAATCCAAGGCATACAGACGTGCCAATCCACACGATTTGCATACCCGAACGCGTATCGAGACTAAAGATGTCGGTGTCGCCATAGGTGTAACTTGCACCGCAAACGCTCACCCACCCAAAGGTGAGTAGCGCCAGGTAGATGCCAATTGTCCACCAGTCTAGCGAGCCAAGCATGCTCGGTTGTCTATCTGTTGCTCGTGCCATAAGCTATCCTTCTGCTTTGGTAAACGCTTGCTTGTGCCTCTGAGGCTGGCGAAAGTTTACCGTTGATATACTGTTCCATCATGAGCGAGCCAATGGGCACGCCATAAGTGGCGCCAAATCCACCGTTTTCGACATACACGGCGATGGCAATTTTGGGGTTGTCCATAGGTGCGAAGCCCATGAATACAGAGTGGTCTTGTCCACGGTTTTGCGCTGTACCTGTTTTTCCGCACACCAAATAGTCGGCTCTATTAGCTGCATGGCACGTACCACCTACAACAGATGCGCGCATGCCCTGCACCACATACTCGTAGGCTTTGCGGTTGGCCATGGTGTAATGGCGTCTGCGATAAAGCGTATCGAGCGGTTCGCCCTGCACCTTACGCACCACATGAGGCACGTAATAATAGCCACGATTGGCAATTGTTGCGCTAAGATTGGCTATTTGCAGGGGTGTAAGGTTCACCTCACCCTGTCCGATGGAGATAGAAATGATGGTAAGTCCGTTCCACGAGCCTTTATAAGCCTTATCATAAAAAGCCGCATTGGGGATAAGACCGCGTTTTTCGCCAGGCAAGTCAATACCCAACTTATATCCAAAGCCCATGCTTACCATGTAATCTCGCCAAGTGTTCATTGCCTCTTGCACACTGCGGTAATGTTGTCGGTTGCCAATCATACGAAAAAGTCCCCAACAGAAGTAGCTATTGCACGATGTACACAAGGCCTGCACCAGGTTGGTGGGTGCGCCATGAGGGTGGCATCCCACGTGCAAACCACGATAATTAAATCCGCGTGCACAGGGGAACAGGGTGTTTTCGTCGATAATTCCCTCGGTCATATAGGTAAGCCCCTGTGTGGTTTTGAACGTAGAACCAGGGGGATATTGTCCCATGATGGAGCGATTGAGCAAGGGTTTCCACACATCTTTAGACAAAGCCAGGTGGTTTTTCCCTCTTTTTCGGCCCACCATAATACGAGGGTCGTAGGTGGGCGACGACACCATGCATAGCACTTCGCCAGTAGCAGGCTCGATGGCCACGATACTTCCAATCTTACCTTCGAGCAAGCGTTCGCCCAATTCTTGCAATTTGATATCGATACTCAGTGTGAGGTCTTTACCCGCTATAGGGCGGCGGTCGAACTTTCCATTTTGATAGTTGCCTTGCACACGACCGTGGGCATCGCGCAATAATATCTGTACACCCTTTTCTCCACGCAATTGCTCTTCGTAACTGCGCTCAACACCTAGTTTTCCGATGTAATCGCCAGGCTGATAGTAATCAGAATTTTCCACATCGGCTTTAGAAACCTCGGCCACATCACCCAGTACGTGGGCAGCATAAGGATATTGATATTGTCTAATGCTGCGTTTCTGAACATAGAACCCAGGGAAACGGAAGATTTTCTCTTGAAAAACGCTAAACTCTTTATCCGACAATTGGCTCATAAAAAGCTGCTCGGTAAACCGCGAATACCCAGGATTTTTATTGCGGTCTTTAATATCGTTCATGCGTTTGATGAAATATTCCTTGGTAATACCCAAGGCATTGCAAAACTCGGTGGTATCTAGTCGACCTTTCTCCTCGTTCATCACCACCATAATATCATAAGCAGGTTGGTTATAAACAAGCAATCGCCCATGTCTGTCGCTGATAGCGCCACGCGAGGGATATTCGATTTTCTTGAGAAAGGCATTACTATCTGCGTTTTTCTTATAGTCGTCGCTAAGCAATTGTAGCATGAAAAGTCGGATGAGGTAAACTGTAACAATGAATACAGCCACTCCACCAATAACTAATCTTCTTTTGTCTAGTTCAAAATCTTTCACACTACAATTCTCCCTTATCTTCTAAGGTTGTCTAACACCATCACCAACAGCAGCGTAAGCAGCGTACTACCACCCACGCACAATGCCCATTGTATCCAATTGAAGAACGAGAAGGCCTCCAAGGAGAAGAACGTAAGGCAATAAATAAAGATGATGAGGAAGGCGAAGAACAAATATCTACTAAAGCCAAGCACCTTCATGGAAGGCACAAGGTCGTCGGCGCTTTCTCTTTGTATAAACAGTTCCAAGAGATAAGGCCTGAGTAGCGCCACAAGAGTTAGCGAAGCGGCAGCCACTCCTGGTGTATTAGAAAACATGTCTACACCCAAGCCCATGGCAAAAGCCCAAACGAGGAGTGCCCACTTGGGATAATTGCGAGGGAAGAGCAACACCATATATATATATAGCAACGGCGTGGCGCTGTCGAAGAGGTGCACATGGTTAAGCACCAGCACCTGCACCAACAGGAAGATGAGGAAAGTCCCCAATGTTTTCAATACGCCTATGGTCATGTTTATATTTTTTCTCTGTGCTATTATCGGCCCTAGGGCCATTGTTTATCAGCGTGCAGATTACTCGTGTTTCACCTTTAGCGAGTCTTGCACGGCACGCATCATCTCTAATTGTTCGTCCATACCAGCATTGTCAATCACACACACGTCGCGCAGTTTACCAAAATCGGTAGACAGCTTTATCTGCAGGCGATAGGACAAACCGTTGGGCGAGTTAAACACATGCAAGATTTTACCCACCAACACGCCAGGAGGGAAGATAGAAGAGTAACCACTGGTAACAACATCCATCCCCAATTTAAAACGTGCATGTCGTGGAACGTCGTCAACATAAGCGATGCCAGGGTCGCCACCATTCCAATGTAGGTAGCCGAAATATCCCCTACCCTTAATCATACAACTGATGTTGGAGTGCGAATTGAGCACAGGTATAACCACAGAATAGTTTCTAGAGACAAGATACACCACACCCACTACACCATTTCCGCAAGCCACGCCCATGTCTTTCTTTATGCCATCGGCCCAGCCTTTGTCAATTGTGATGAAGTTGTCTTTCTTATCTAGCGAATTGCTCACCACCTTGCGGGATAGAGTTTAAACCCTTGTAGCGCCTGTTTTTGTGTTTGCACCACATCAAGGCTATCGTGTTTGGCACGTGTGAGCAACTCTTGCATAGCCACCATTTGCTGTTCCAGCTCAAGGTTACGCTGTGTGAGTTCTTTGTTCACCTGCGTTAGCGAGAAGAACGTTTCGACCCACGAATTGGCTTCGTACACCTTTCCGGCCACAGCATTGGCCGAAGAGAACCATACGCTAGCCTGATAGCTATTGTACTGGAACAGCAACACCACGCTAATCACCTCGAGAACGAAGAAGACTAGCCAATGGTTATGGCGTGTTAGGAATGCAAAGAGGTTGCGCATGCACTTATCTCATGAGGAACGAGAATCGCTCAACGTTCTTCAATGCAATACCAGCACCCTTGGCAACGCTGTGCAATGGGTCTTCAGCGATATGGAAGGGGATGCTGATTTTATCTTGAAGTCTGCGATCGAGACCACGAAGCAATGCGCCACCACCAGTGAGATAGATACCATTTCTCACGATGTCGGCATACAATTCGGGGGAGTGTTCTCCAAAGCAGAGAGCACAGCATTTTCAATTTTTGCAATGGTTTTGTCTAAGCAGTGAGCAATCTCTTGGTAGCACACAGGCACCTCCATTGGCAGCGCCGTGATACGGTTTGGTCCGTGTACAACATAGTCTTCTGGAGCTTCGTCACCAAGGTCGGTAAGAGCAGAGCCCACGTGTATCTTGATGCGCTCGGCCATACGCTCACTCACCTTCACATTATGCTGACGGCTCATATATTCTTGAATTTCAGCAGTAAGATCGTCGCCAGCAACACGAATAGAGTTATTAGAAACAATACCACCTAGCGAGATTACAGCAATCTCGGTAGAACCACCACCGATATCAACAATCATGTTTCCTTCGGGTGCTTCAACATCAATACCAATACCAATGGCAGCAGCCATAGGTTCGAAGATAAGATAAACATCGCGTCCGTCGGCATGTTCAGCCGAGTCGCGCACAGCACGCAGTTCTACTTCAGTACTTCCAGAAGGAACACCGATAACCATTCTCAATGAAGGAGAGAACAATCGACTACCAGTATGCACCATCTTGATAAGTCCGCGCATCATCTGTTCGCAAGCCGTAAAGTCAGCGATAACCCCATCGCGCAACGGTCTTACGGTGCGAATGTTCTCGTGTGTTTTCTCGTACATCAGCTTAGCACGTTCTCCCACGGCAATCATCTTGTCTGTTCGTCGGTCGAGCGCAACCACAGAAGGCTCGTCTACCACAATCTTGTCATCGTTGATAATGATGGTATTGGCCGTTCCCAGGTCCATCGCAATCTCTTGCATGAAAGAAAAAAATCCCATGTCTTATTTTGTTTTTCGGTTGTTGGACTATCTCAACGTGCCCACTTTCCCCAGCACACCACCCACAAGGGCAGTTCAACCGGGCATTCTTGTAGCCCGTGGTCGTTTGTCCGTTATGTTATTATTTTTTATTTCTCGTTTTTATCGCGCATCGAACACCCACGAGAGAAGTTCGCGCTAGCGAAAAGCACATCAAAGCGTGCTATGCATCAAGCCTTTTCAGACTCGAACCACATATGTATAGCTTTATCGTAATGACTGCTCACACCAAAGGCGCGTGTAGCAAAAGTCTTACGTTGTGCCAAAGTGGTGTTAGCGCCATTGATTTTCAAGATATCGAGCAGCATACCATATTCGTTTTTGCTAGGCACAATCACCACATCGTTGAAGTTTTTGGCACCAGCCTAATGAGCGAAATGCCTCCAATATCAATTTTCTCAATGATATCGGCCTCGCTTGCGCCACTAGCCACAGTGTCTTCAAACGGATAGAGGTCTACGATAACCAAATCGATGGGGCTGATTGCATATTGTTCCATCTGTTCTTGATCGCCAGCGTTAGCCCTACGAGCAAGAATACCTCCAAAAACTTTAGGATGAAGTGTCTTCACCCTGCCTCCCAATATCGAGGGATAAGCGGTTACATCTTCGACCGCATCACATTTGTAGCCTAGCGATTCGATAAACTCACGTGTGCCTCCTGTTGACAGGAACCTTACGCCTTCATCGTTTAATTTGGCGAGCAACTCGTCTAATCCATCCTTATGAAATACGGACACGAGTGCTGTCCTAATTTTTTTTGTTTCAGCCATAAACCTATTTGAGTTGTGATATTTGAGTTGCAAAGTTACGAAAAACATTGAAGAGTAGACCAACCAGCAGGCTAAAAAACACATTATATATATTAAAAAAGATGAGTTTAGTAGTTTGCGAGCGTCTAAGAACATGAGTATTAACCCGAACGAACAATTTTGCACACTCACTTTAAGCCACCAAATCAACAATTGCACAACCCTTACCGCCAAAAAACAAGCATGCAAAGCTGACAACCCAAATCAAACACACCACTTTGGATAAATAAACGAAATGCAGGAACAACCAAAAATTTAACTTTCCACGCTTGTTATTCACAATAATAATGCTTAAATTTGCAATAACCTAATCGCACATTATTATATATGCAATATTCAATCGAAGCCCCAGAAAAGCTAAAGGTGGCTGTAACACTGCCTGCCTCGAAAAGCATTAGCAACAGGGCGCTCATTATGCACGCCCTAACAAACAGGCTGGTTCTGCCACAAAATCTATCGACTTGCGATGATACGCGCGTGATGGTGCGTGCGCTTACCGACATGCCGAAGAATATTGACGTTCGCGCTGCTGGCACGGCCATGCGCTTTATGACGGCTTTTTTAAGCTGCAGAAAGGGCGAACACACTTTAACGGGCACGCAACGCATGCGACAACGCCCAATTAAACCACTGGTTGACGCCCTTAGATACCTGGGCGCTGACATAGAATACGAGGCCAAAGAGGGCTACCCACCCATCCGCATCTATGGAAAGCCTCTCGACGGTGGGTGCGTGGAGATGCCAGGAGGCATCAGCTCGCAGTTTATCTCGGCCTTGTTGATGATTGGCCCTACACTCAAAAAAGGGCTTGAGCTAAAGATAACTGGCAAAATTGCCTCACGACCCTATATTGACCTTACGCTTTGTATGATGCGCGAATATGGAGCGGTGGCCGAATGGACCGACATCGACACCATTAGCGTAAAGCCAGGAAAATACAACGTAGGCCCAAACAGCATCGAAAACGACTGGAGTGCGGCCTCGTATTGGTACGAAATGGTGGCGCTTAGTAACGACCCCGAAGCCACTGTTGAGTTTGAAGGCTTAAGCGAAAGCTCGAAACAAGGCGACTCTGTGGTGCGACACATCTTCTCTTTGCTGGGCGTGAAAACGGTCTTCTCCAAACATCAGGCTGGCCAACTCGCAAAGGTGACACTCAAAAAGGTGCGCACACGATTGCCTAAGCTGGAATACGACTTCGTTAACTCGCCCGATTTGGCTCAAACGCTTGTGGTTACTTGCGTGATGATGGGCGTGCCTTTCTATTTTAAAGGGCTCTCGAGCTTGAGAATTAAAGAGACCGATCGCATCGAAGCATTAAAAAAAGAAATGGCTAAACTAGGCTTCGTGCTGCGCGAAATGGCCGAAGGCGAACTGTCGTGGGACGGTATGCGCTGCCGACCAACGGGTGAAGCCATCGATACATACGAAGACCACCGCATGGCTTTGGCCTTTGCTCCCGTGGCTTTGGTAAACAAAGAAATAAAAATAAACCAACCTGACGTAGTGAGTAAATCGTATCCTCAATTCTGGAACGACCTCATACAGTCGGGATTTGAAATAAACGAAACATAGACAATGCACATACTCCTGTTGGCCTTGCTGGGCTTAGCTCTATTTGCGGCCGTGTTGGGCTTGCTCTCGCGCAAAAAAAACGCGAGCGAGCCTGATGTGGTACAGGCCGACTCTGCATCGTGTGCCACTTGCTCGGGCGACGACGAACGATGCGAACACGATTGCATGCTTGAGGCTGCAGTGCGTGATGTGGAATATTACGACGACGAAGAACTAGACAAATACATCGGAAGAGACTCGTCCGACTATAGCGACAGCGAAGCCGAAGAGTTTGCCGAGGTGTTCTATACCATGCGCCCTAGCGACGTTAAGGGATGGAACAGAAGTCTGACGCTTCGACAAATAAACTTGCCCAACCAACTGAAAGACGAGGTGATAATGGTTATCAACGATGCGCGATAACCCTAAACGCCCCGTCTTATGCCATTGACAATAGGCGTATAGTGGGTTACAGGCAAGTGTGAGATAGTTTTTTAAATGGACATATTAGCGTATTCTTTCTTCCAGAACGCCCTCTTAGGCTCGCTCTTGGCTAGTGTGCTGTGCGGGTTTATCGGCACTTACATTGTTACAAGGCGACTGGTATTCATCAGTGGCGGCATCACTCATGCCTCGTTTGGTGGCATCGGCTTGGGCGTTTACTTTGGTATCAACCCCATACTCTCGGCCATGGTGTTTTCTGTTCTCAGTGCCTTCGGTGTGCAATGGATGACGCATAGGGGCGATGTACGCGAAGATTCGGCCATCGCTGTTTTCTGGACGTTCGGCATGAGTCTTGGTATCATCTGCTGTTTCTTATCTCCGGGTTTCATGCCCGACCTCCCTTCTTTTCTCTTTGGCAGTATTCTCACCGTAGGGCAAGCCGACCTTTGGCTACTCACCGCATTGCTTGTGGTGGTCATCGCCGTGTTTGCGCTACTCTATCGCACCATATTAAGTGTGGCCTTCGATGCCAATTTTGCCCGTTCTCAGCGTTTACCCGTAGCGTTTGTTGAGTATCTCATGATGACGCTCATTGCCTTAACCATCGTGGCCACGCTTCGCATGGTGGGTATTGTGCTTAGCATCAGTTTGCTAACCATCCCACAGATGTCGGCCAACGTCATAACCCACAACTTCAAGCGCATGATTGCTTGGAGCATTGTCATCGGTTGGACCGATTGCCTTCTGGGGTTGGCTCTTTCTTATACACTCAATGTTCCCTCAGGTGCATCCATCATCTTTGTTAGTATTCTGGTCTACCTTCTGTTGAAGGTAGCAAATGTTGTACTAAAAAAACGCCAACGCCAACTTGAAACCCGTTAAATTCACATATAGCCTTGCATTGTGGCTCGCCCTTGCGCTGCTGCTCGCCGCCTGTTCAGCCAGTAAGAACACGGCACGCAGTAGATGGTGGCAGTCGTTCAACACGCGCTATAATGTTTACTACAACGGAAACATGGCCTACATCGATGGTATGCTAGAGAAAGAAACTGGCAATCATGATAACTACACCGAGCTACTACCACTATATACGGTGAGCAATAAAAATAGCAAAGAACTGGGGAAAGGCAATTTCGAACGAGCCATACTCAAAAGCGAAAAGGCTATTCAGCTGCATAGTATCAAGCGACGCCCCACTTGGGACAAGAGTAGGCGCAAAACCCAACGAGACATCGAATGGCTAAACCGAAAAGAATACAACCCCTTTATGTGGCGCGTGTGGATGCTCATGGGCCGTTCGCAATTTCATAAAGGCGACTTCGACCAGGCTGCTTCCACATTCTCGTACATGGCTCGACTCTATCGCACTCAACCACACATCTATGCCAAGGCCAGAGCCTGGCTAGCCAAAACCTATATACAGCAAGGATGGATGTACGATGCCGAAGATGTTATCCGCAATATGAGCCGCGACTCGATGGACTGGCGCGCAGTGAAAGAGTGGGATTACACCCACACACTCTATCATCTGCATGCGCAAGAGTGGCCTAAAGCCATCAGCTATCTTCAAAAGGTTATTAAACACGAGATGCGACGCAAACAAAAGGCGCGCCAATGGTTCTTGATGGGGCAGCTGCAAAGACTTGTAGGCAACCGCGATGCAGCTTATAAGGCATTTAAAAAAGCGGCATCGATGCACGCTTCTTACGAACTCGACTTCAATGCACGCATCGCACAAACCGAGGTGCTAGCGCAAGGACAAGCCAAAAAGATGATCGCCAAGCTGCGACGAATGGCTAACAACGACAACAATCGCGACTATCTCGACCAAGTGTTTTACGCCATTGGTAACATATACCTTGCTCAAGGCGACACGGCTAACGCCATTTTGGCCTACGAAAACGGTGGAAAACGTGCC
Organism: Hoylesella shahii DSM 15611 = JCM 12083; assembly: GCF_000613445.1. Taxonomy (GTDB): domain Bacteria; phylum Bacteroidota; class Bacteroidia; order Bacteroidales; family Bacteroidaceae; genus Prevotella; species Prevotella shahii. The sequence goes on along the minus strand of NZ_BAIZ01000008.1, from coordinate 78,865 downwards.
ACACGAAGCGGCATTGAAAAGGGTGTGCTGATGCTTAAACTCGGCAATGTGTATTGGCAAAAACAACGTTTTGCCGATGCTCGCCGATGCTACAACGAGGCCTTAGGCATGCTAGACAAGGAACGAACCGACTATGAAGTGCTTTCGCAACGTTCGAAAGTGCTCGACGAACTTGTGCCTCACATTGAAGCGGTGCAACTGCAAGACTCACTCCAACGCCTTGCCACAATGGCCGAACCAGAACGCAACGCTGCCATCGACTGCGTTATAGCTGCTCTTAAAAAGAAAGAAAAGGAGGAACGCGACGCACAAGACCAAGAGACTGCTCGACAAACCATTGCTCAAAACAGTGGCTCGTCAAGTATTTCAAACAATCAGACACCCGCCCAACGCTCACAACAAGGTAGCGGATGGTATTTCTACAATCCCATTACCGTGAGCCAAGGCAAAGCGGCTTTCGAAAAACAATGGGGAAAACGAGACAATATTGATAACTGGCAACGACTAAATAAAGCGGCTGTGGCTCTGAACAATGCTCCTAACGAGATGCCGCAAGCACAAAGAGACTCGCTCGTGGCCGAAGAAACGCGCCGCGACTCCATACAACGTGCCTTGCAAACTGCTGGTAACAACCCCCACAAACGCGAATACTATCTGGCCCAAATCCCTTTCACAACCGAACAACGCAAGGCTTCCGACCAACTTCTTACCGAGGGGCTGTTCCACTCGGGCGTTATTTTCAAAGATAAACTCAACCTTCTCAACCTCTCTGAGAAGGCTTTACGCAGACTCACCAACGCTTATCCACACTTCGATAAGATGCCACAGGTGTATTATCACTTATTTTTGCTCTACATGCAAAAGGGCGAAAAAAACACCGCACAACACTACTCCAACTTGCTCAAGCAGCATTATCCCAAACACGAACTTACCGAACTGGTTAACGACCCATATTATTTTGCCAACGCTCAACGTGGCGAACATATTGAAGATTCTATCTATGCCGCCACCTACGATGCCTTTAAAGCCGAAGACTACAATACTGTTAGGCGCAATGCACAAGTGTCGGCCACCAAGTTTAAGCATGGCGCCAATCGCGATAAATTCCTCTTTGTGGAGGCTTTAGCTATGCTTCACGATGGCAACATCGATGCTTGCACCTTAGGTCTGCAAACACTGGTGCAACAATATCCGCAAAGCGAACTCAGTAAGATGGCTGCCATGATTGTTAATGGCATAATGGCTGGCAAGCAAGTACAGGCGGGCGGGTTCGACCTTAACAATGTTTGGCAACGCCGAACGCTGCCGCCAACGCTGAAGATAGTCTTAAAGGTAAACAGTTTAGCAACGATCGCAACGCCAATTTCCTCTTCGTGCTGGCCTATCAGCCGACTCGGTGAACGAAAACCAACTGCTTTTTGCCTTGGCTAAATATAATTTCACCAACTATCTGGTGCGAAACTTCGAGATACGTACCGAAACCGACAACGGGTTACGCTTAATGACCGTGAGCGGTTTTCGTAATTTCGACGAGGCCTTGCAATATGCTCGCCAACTACAACGGCAAACGGGCATTACTAAAAAGCTGAAAAATGGGCGTTCTATCGTTATTAGCGAAGACAACATGCGCCTACTTGGCAGAGAATTTAGTTTCGACGACTACGACCAATATTACACCAAACATTTTGCACCGCTAAAGGTTAGCACCTTCCAGTTGCTCAACGAACCGACCGAAGTGGTGCAACCCGAAGCGCCTGTAAGACTCCCCACCGTCGAAGAGGTAGACCGCGCGCTGGACAACGATTTGATTGTGCCCGACGAAAAGACGCCTTTGCAACCCGAAGACGACACCTACCCCATCGCCGACGAACCCAAACAAGGTGCTAACAACCAAAGGGCAACAAACAAAAACAACAACGATGCCACCGTGATTGAAACGCCCAAACAACCCCAAAAGCAACCCGACGATGGCACAATCGTGATTGAAGACCCTGCACCAAGCAAGCCTAAGGCACAACAAGGCTCTTCTACTGCCACACCAAAGGTGCAGCAATCGGCCACGCCAAAAGCAAAAACTACAAATACCCCCACGCAGTCAAAAGGCAAAACGCCAACCAAAACAGAAACCAAAACCCAAAAGCAGCCTACAAAGACTGATAAAAAAGAGGATACGGGCATTGACTTTAAAGACGACTTGGATAAAAAGAGCAAGAAACCCGAAACAAAAAAGACCTCTAGCGCTAAGCAAGACAACAACAAAACGCCTGCAAAGCAGAAACAAAAAAACAACGACCCCGATGATGAGTATTACGATTTAGAAGGATTTTAGACAATGAACAACGGACTGATTTTATGGGCCGATGACGAGATTGAACTACTCAAGGCTCACATCATATTTTTAGAAAAAAAAGGTTACGAGGTAGTTACCGTCACCAATGGCATGGATGCATTAGACCAATGCACACAACGTAACTTCGACCTCATCATGCTAGACGAGATGATGCCTGGAATTTCGGGACTCGAAACGCTGCAACGCATCAAAGAGATACAGCCCGCCACACCTGTGGTGATGTGCACCAAAAGCGAAGAAGAGAATATTATGGAACAGGCCATTGGCTCTAAAATAGCCGATTATCTTATCAAGCCTGTTAACCCGAGCCAAATTTTGCTCACGCTAAAGAAAAATATTCACCGAAAAGAGATTGTTTCTGAAGTGACGCAAACGGGCTATCAACAAAACTTCCAAGACATTTCCATGCAGATAATGGACTGCAAAACTCTCGACGATTGGCGCAAAGTCTATCGCCGATTGGTGCACTGGGAACTCGAACTAAGCAACACGGGCAGCAGCATGGCCGATATTTTAATAACACAAAAAGAAGAAGCCAACAACGGATTTGCCAAATACGTAAAGACCAACTACTTGAACTGGGTGGCCGAAGGGGCATCCACTGCCAACGGACGCCCTGTGATGAGCCCCGACCTCTTCAAACATTCCATCTTCCCTTTGCTTGATAAAGGCGAAAAAGTGTTCCTTGTTGTGCTCGATAACTTTCGTTACGACCAATGGAAAATGCTCGAAAGCGAGATTGGAGACCTCTTCGACATCGACGAAGACATGTATATTTCCATTCTGCCCACCGCCACGCAATATGCCCGCAACGCCATATTCAGTGGCTTGATGCCAAACAAAATCGCCAAAATGTTCCCCGAACTATGGGTCGACGAAGACGAAGCTGAGGGTAAAAATCTCAACGAAGACTTGCTCATTAAAACCCAAATTGAACGTTATCGACGTCGCGACACCTTTAGTTACACCAAAGTAAACACCTCTGCAGATGCCGAAAAACTGCTAGAACACTTCTCACAACTGTCGCAAAACCACCTTAACGTGATGGTGTTCAACTTCATCGACATGCTCTCGCACGCCAGAACTGAATCGCGCATGGTGCGCGAACTGGCCAACAACGAGTCGGCTTACCGCTCCATAACCCTCAGCTGGTTCCGCCATTCCATACTGGCCGACCTCTTCAAACGGCTTTCGCAAAGCGATTTCACCGTGGTGCTCACCACCGACCACGGCTCTATACGCGCATCAAAACCCGTAAAAATTGTAGGCGACCGCAACACTAACACCAACCTACGCTATAAGTTGGGCAAAAACCTCAACTATAATTCCAAGGAGGTGTTCACCATTAAAGAGCCACACAAGGCACAATTGCCATCGCCAAACATCAGCACCAGCTACGTGTTTGCCACTGGCAACAGCTTCTTTGCCTACCCCAACAACTACAATTATTATGTATCGTACTACAAAGACACATTCCAACACGGGGGAATAAGCATGGAAGAGATGCTCGTGCCTCTGGTTACCATGCGCCGCAGACGCTAATCAACCCTTTCGAAGCGACAACAACCCACATAAATAAGCATTAAACCGCCTAACCAAGGGACAAACGAACCCGCGGAAAGACAAAACCCATAACACATAATGACACTTACAATCACATCTCTGGCCCAAATACATCATGTGGCCAAACAATTTATCGACAATATCAGCACTGGTAAGGTGTTCGCCTTTTACGGAAAGATGGGCTCTGGCAAAACCACTTTCATCAAAGCCATCTGCGAAGAGCTGGGTGTTACTGATGTTATCACCTCGCCAACCTTCGCCATCGTAAACGAATATCACAGCGAACAAACACCCAAACCCATCTTCCACTTCGACTTCTACCGCATTAAAAAACTCGAAGAAGTGTACGACATGGGCTACGAAGACTATTTTTACAGTGGCTCACTTTGCTTTTTAGAGTGGCCCGAACTCATCGAAGAGATTCTGCCCCTCGATGTTATAAAGGTGAAAATAGAAGAACAAACAGACGGAAGCCGCACGGTGACGTTTTAAAACTCACGCGGTTGGGGGTTCTGTGCATAGAGAATTGGTACATAACAATGATGTTTTAAACCTATATGTACCAATTCTTATATACTATTCTCTTATTCCCTGCGCCTTGCCCTTTTTTTGCGTCTTTGCCATCACCAACCACAATACGTTTTCTTCACTTCTGCACATCTATATTTCTTCTTAACAGAACCTATACATCACTAATCAAATTGTACCAACCCACATTATTCTTTCTCAAACTTTAAAAGAAATATTGGCGCTCGGTAAAACTTTTTTATGCGTATAAAAGTTTTTACCAGACAGCAATAAATAAGAAACAAAGAAAAGAACTTGCACACTTTTCAATCCCAATCGGCCATTAGAGCCTAAACAGATTTGAGTTAAAGACTGAACCTCAGCTTACTTTTCCTTAATCGGCGTAGATTCTAACGATAAATCAGGGTTTAGGTTTTACCACTAAGCTATATGGCAAAACAGTTGCGCGCTGCAATACAACAGTGGAGACCGCTATCCCCACACAAATACAAACGCCACACCCGAGAGAATACGGATGTGGCGTTTTTGTTTTATACACTTTCTCCTTACACCTTATTTATACAGCCTATCGTGCAAATAGCTAACACGACAGATATGCAGACCTACATCGGATATACCTGGCAGCATATCGCGTTTCATATCGTGATAAATGCTCACCACCAAGCTATCACCCTCGCGCAAATCGGGTTTGGCAATGGGGAAACTATATTGGTAATAGCTGATACCACGCGTCAGCCTTGTGCCATCGGGTTTGCTAAACGTGCAATTGACGGTATCGGTTAGCACGGCATTTCCAGGCACTATGCGCTGCTTAACAATAAGCGTGGCAGCTGTAAAAGGGTAAGCGCCATTGATGCGCACGTCTAATTGCTGGGCAAAAACGCCACCCTGACGTAGCCGAGGCACATAAAACTTCAGGGTGTCGTTTTTCTCCCATCCGCTCACCGATGTGTGACTGTATCGATGGTAGACGGTGTCTATGCTGCATGCGCTCATCATGACGACCACAAGGGCCACCAATGCGCTGTACAATAAACGCTTCATGGGTTTGCTATTCTTATTTCTGCTGTTGACCATTGCCAGGCTGCGAGCCCTGCCTTCTTTGGTTTTCTCTGCGGGGCCGATTAGCGTTGTTATCGTTTTTGCCCTCTTGAGCACGCTGCTGTGGTTTTTGTTTGCGTCTTTCGGGCTGCTGTTCGCGCTGTCGCGGTTGTTCCTTCCGTGGTTGTTGCCCATTTTGAGGAGCAGCAGCTTCGCGTTTATCAGCTTTCTGCTTATTGTTGTTTTGACGTTTGGGCCGTTTGTTTTTGTCGAACCTACTCAGGTCGGCATTGGCCAAGAGGTCAATGGGTTTGTCGGCAGGTTTTCTGTGACGTTCTTCTTCCAGCACATCAGGTTTCTCTCCACGTCTATTCATTTCGATAACCGTTCTAGCTCGCTCGGCCGAGATTGTTACGAGGTTGGCTGCAAGGTTTTTATCCGTAGAGTAAGTAACCGTACCCGCCAAAATATCTGTTTTGAAAACAAAGTATTCGGCATCGCCAGTGTGTAACGAAATCTCTTTGCTTGGCATACGTTTAGCAGCCTCCACGTAATTGTCTACTTCGTAATTAAGGCAGCATTTGAGTTTACCGCACATACCAGCAAGCTTTTGAGGATTAAGCGAAATATCTTGAAAGCGAGCAGCATTGGTGTTAACCGAGACAAAATTTTTGTTCCAAGTGGCGCAGCACAGTTCCCTTCCACAAGGTCCTGTTCCGCCAATACGTCCCGCTTCTTGGCGTGCGCCAATCTGTTTCATTTCTATACGCACGTGGAAAGTATCGGCCAGCACCTTAATAAGCTGTCTAAAGTCTACGCGTTCGTCGGCAATATAGTAGAAAATGGCCTTATTGCCATCGCCTTGATATTCCACATCGCCTATTTTCATTTTCAATCCCAGGTCTTTTGCTATCTGTCGGCTTTGTATCATGGTGTCGTTTTCACGACTTTTTGCCTCCTCATACTTATCCAAGTCAACGGGCTTTGCCAGTCGGTAGATGCGTTTGATATCATCGGCCGACTTCAAGTTGGCTTTTTTTATTTGCAAAGCCACGAGTCTTCCCGTAAGCGTAACCACGCCAATATCGTGTCCAGGACTTGCTTCTACTGCCACGGTGTCGCCCTTAGTGAGTTGCAAGTTGTTCACATTATGATAATATCCTTTGCGTGTATTTTTGAACTGCACCTCAACAAGGTCGGTTTTATCGGGGTCGTTCACCACGTCGGCCAACCAGTCGTAGGTATTCAGTTGGTGGTCCGACCTGCAACATCCGCCGCAACACAGTCCGCGGTCGGTGCCGTTGGCCACCTTGAATTTCATATTTTTATAATCCATTTGTTCGTATTGTTTATATGTTGGCGGCCCAAACTTCGCCTTTATCGTGCGAAAAAGTGCCGGAGAGTGCAATTTGATGAAGGCATTGCCATGCCCTATACCAGCCATTAAAGTAGGTTATATAAGATGTAGGCCAGCTCGTGGCGCCCTTTATGCCTTTTTGATATAGAGAATCATGTTCACGGCATAGTCGAAGAACACCACTTTGGCATTGGCATTCTGCGAGATGTCGCGAATGCAACGGTCTATAAGTTCAGAAATCTCCACAATATTTTGTTCGTTAACAAAGCGAGCGAAGTTCTTGGCGAAGTTTTCTTCATCTCGAGACATATACACTAGGTCGTCGATGCCGAAGTTAAACATAAAGTTTTCGCGCATCAGGCGAGCAAAATAGGTGAGCATTCGTTTTTGTTTTTCGCGCCCATAAGCAGCCACGGCATCGCTCCATCGGCGCAATTCGCGGATGTTGCGTTGATAAGCCAGTCTCATGAGCATGATAAACATGTCGAGAAACAATTTGTTTTCGTTGTCGGCGCTAAGCTCTGCCAGGGCATTAGTCCAGCTACCGTTGGCCAGTCGTGCCACTCGGCGAGCATCGTCGGCGTTGATATTGCGTCTTTCCACAAGCGCCTGCTGCATGTCGGCCACAGTTATCGGTGGCAGGTCTAGGCGTTGGGTTCGGCTTTTGATGGTTTCGAGTAGCTGTTCGGGTTCTTGACACACAAGGATGAAGAGCGTTTGCGCTGGTGGTTCCTCAAGCAGTTTAAGCAATTTATTGGCGCATTCCTGGTTCATACGTTCGGCCATCCACACCACAGCCACCTTATATCCGCCTTGGCTCGACTTCATGCCGAGCCTTTTCATCAACAAATCGCTTTCGCCCACGCCCATTTGTGCCTGTTGGTTGGCGGCATCCATTTGTTCAAGCCACAGGTCCATCGTGGGATAGAGTGTTTTTTGCAGCATCTCGCGCCACTCGGGTGCAAAGTCTTCACTGCTCATTTTATGTTCGCTAGACGTGCCAGCGGGCCGAATAACGGGAAACGCAAAATGCAAATCGGGATGTTCGAAGCGCCGCATCATAGCACACGAGGCGCATTGCCCACAAGGCTGATTGCCTTGGGCATGGTTTTCGCAAAGCAAATACGATGCGAAAGCCAGAGCCATGGCCATTTTCCCGCTTCCTGAAGGGCCACAAAACAACAGCGCATGAGGCAACCTATTGTGATGCACCATGCTTATAAGCCTACGCTTAACATCGTCTTGCCCTATCACATCGTTCCAGTTCATAAAATATTTTTGGCCACCTCATAAATAGAATCAACTGCCGACACCGTGTAGAAATGTATTCCAGGCACACCGTGTTGGTAGAGTTCGCGACACTGTTGTGTTGCCCATTCCACACCCAAGGCACGTGCGTCGTCGTCGGTTTTACATTTAACGATTTCGCTAGCTAGCGCAGTGGGCAGGTCGCAATGGAAGGTGCGGGGTATAATCGTAAGTTGCGACAGTTTGGCAAAAGGCTTAATGCCAGGCACGATGGGGATGGTAACCCCCTTTTGGCGAGCCTTTTCCACGAAGTCGAAAAACTTTTGGTTGTCGTAAAACAGCTGCGTTACGGCATAAGTTGCTCCAAGTTGTTGCTTTTGTAGCAAGTAATCAATATCCATATCGAGGTTGGGGGCTTCCTCGTGTTTCTCTGGGTAGCAAGCCACGCCATATTCAAAGCTTTCGCCGGGATGCTTCATGGGTGTGCCATCGGCAAAAAAGCCTTCATTAAATCGGTTCACCTGTGCAATCAAGTCGGTGGTGTGTGCGTGTCCGTTGGCTGTTGGTGTAAACATTCGTTCGTCTCTAGCCTTGTCGCCTCGCAGCAAAAGCAGGTTTTGAATGCCAAGAAACTGGAGGTCGAGCAATTCGTATTCAATACTTTCAACCGTTGCGCCACTACAAATAACGTGCGGGATAACGGGTATGCCATAACGTTGCTGAATGGCAGCAGCAATGGCAATTGTTCCAGGGCGCCGACGAATGCGGTCGCGTTCGTATTGCCCGTTGTCCAATTCACGATACACAAACTCGCTGTTGTGCGTGGTTATGTTGATGTAATTGGGATTAAATTCTCGCAATTTATCAATGGTACGAAACAGTTGTGCCGTTCCGTTGCCTTTTAATGGGGGCAGCACCTCGAACGAAAGTCCTTTAGTAGCCACCTTTTTATTTAGAAAATCACTTACTTTCATTGATATATGGTGTTAAAACTGCCTTGTGAGCAGTTACACATTTGTTTATGGTGGCGAGCTACTTCTCTTCAATAAAATCTACATACTCGCCTTCGTTTTGTTCAAATATCTTTTGGTTTATGCGTTCAGAAGTGCGATGGTCTATAATCACTTCTCCTTCTTTGCCTGCACGTTGTGCTGATTGGGCATTGGTATTTGTAGCTGTGGCATTGTTGAATGTGCGCATTGCTTGACGAACAGACTTGATGATGCGTCTGAACACCAATAAAAAAACTACCAACAAAATAACCAAAACCGATAGCAAGCCAATACCTATCGACTTAAATATAAATTCCATGCCTATTGTTTTTTAGTGGCATTTACATAAATAGAAAGCACCACATACCATGCAATGATGATGCAAAGGCCAACACCTTAAATATAATGAGCAAGGGAATACAGCTCAACACGAAGATATATTTTATCTCGTTACCCTTCCATCCCCATTGTTTGAACTTGAGTGCAAACATTGGCAGTTCGGCCACTAACAACCAACAGCTTAGCAACATTAAGCCGATAAGAGCCAGTGGCGCCCAATTAAGGGCTTGCATCTGCCTATCGAGCCCCAAAAGAAGCGAGCCCCAAAATAAGGCATTAGCTGGTGTGGGCAAGCCGATAAACGATGTTGCCTGTCGTTCGTCTACATTAAACTTTGCCAAACGCAGAGCCGAAAAGGCTGCCATGAGGAAGGCAACATATGGCACGACGCCAGAAAATTGCCAGCGATAAATGCTACCAAAGGGATATTCTAATATTGAAAGTTCTTGAAAAAGCATCACCGAAGGAGCTAAACCAAAGGTGATGACATCGGCAAGCGAATCAAGTTCTTTACCAATGGGCGAAGAAACATGAAGTAAGCGAGCTGCCATACCATCAAAGAAGTCGAACACTGCTCCAACCACAATGAAGAGCATGGCCAGCTTTAGGTCGCCGTATATGGCAGCCATGATGGCCACACAACCCGAGATAAGGTTGCAACAGGTAATAGTATTGGGTATATGGCGTGTGATGATGTTAGCCATTAGCGGTGCTCCTTATTATTTAAGCTTGGCCAAAACGGTTTGGTCGCCCGTGGTTAGTTGCCCCATCTTTACGCATATTTCGGTGCCCAAAGGCAGGAACACGTCAACGCGCGAACCCAGTTTGATAAAACCTAGATGTTCGTCGATATAACAATCTTCATCTGGTTTGGCATAGGTAACAATGCGTCGAGCCATGGCTCCAGCAATCTGTCGGCAGAGAATATCCACGCCTTCGGGGGTAGTAATCACCACATCGGCATGTTCGTTTTCCTCACTTGCTTTAGGCAACCATGCCTTATGAAAGTTTCCGTCTTTGTGTTCCACCATTTTAACCTTACCATCAACCGGGAACCAGTTGGCGTGTACATTAAAGAGACTCATAAAAATAGACACCATGATACGGCGATCGTGGAAGTAGGTGTTCTCGTCTACTTCTTCAATCACCACAATCTTGCCATCGGCAGGAGCCACAACCACCTTCTCTGTCTCTCCATTGAATACACGGATGGGACAGCGAAAGAAGTTAATGATGATGCCATAGGCTATGCCGTATATCACCAAAAACGACCAAAAGGCCACTTTACACTCAAAAAGCATCCATAAAAGTGATGCTACCACTATCAGTATAACTCCTCCAAGCAGCAGTGTTTCAGTGCCTTCGCGGTGTATTCTTATCTTCTTTAGTTTCTTTAGTTTCTTTATTTTATTGACCATTGGTGGTTGTTGCTTTTTTATTTGGATGCAAAGATAATGATTTTTAACGCATTAGACAAGTGCGTGTAACATTTTCTTCACACATTGAACGATAAATAGGCAAATTTAACGAGAAAGGGATGGAGTTTTACAGGTTTTTGGAGAACAACAAATCTATGGGCGCAAGAAAATAAATGCAAACTTAATTATTTACGTAATGGTCTTACACGGCTTTGACGGCTAATAGTGTCGAGCCAGCAAAGAACACCATTGCCCAACACTGCACGAGGGTTTGCCAACTTATGTTTAGTCTCCATCTTGCATAAACTGCAATCTTCTTCGCGTTTGTTACTTGCACAATCCCCCTCAATTAACCATGAACAATAAAACCATCCTGAACAAAAGCAGCTAGAAAAATAGCATTATGCTTAAACCCACTAAAAGCATAGCCACTATTTGCAAGTACATACGTTTATCGGCTTTGTTAAATTAAGTATTATTATTTTACAAAACATACTTTTAAAAACAAAAATTCTAGAGAAAATTAAGGCTAAAAAGTGCAATATTTTGTCCAAATCTCCAACATTTACGTTTTGCTTTACATCAGTTTTAAGCACTAAACCGCCTTTTTGCACCTTTTGGACGTTCTATTTGGCGTTTAATTCGCTATTTTTCGCCTCCCCAAAAACCGCTTTTTAGTGGTAAAAACCCACTTTTTACGCCACTTTTCAGTCCAAAAACACGTAATCCATGTATCATTTTTTAGACAAAAGATCTCTCTACGATCTGCAAAACATAGCATTTTGTTCTGCGTTTTGCTGCATTTACCTTGCGTTTTGCAGGAGATAGCACCGCGTTTTGTAGGAGATAGCACTGCGTTTTGTAGGAGATAGCACTGCATTTTGTAGGAGATAGCACTGCATTTTGTAGGAGTTAGCATCGCATTTTGGTGCAAATAGCTCGAAAATTCATAAAAAACACGGTTTATCTCTTCTAAAATCCGCTTCACCAAGATGCACCATCCAACTTCTTTTTATACAAAAACAACCCCTCGCGAGAATGGATTATTTGCGAGCGAGTTGGCAGTTGGTGATAAAAAAGCCACTCACAATGTTAAAACATCTGCCATATATTTTACATTTCTCCAAAGCCGGCTACTATAAACAAGAATAAAACAACAATTAAAGAGAAATAAAAAACGCCCCGTTGTAAAGCCTCCTTAGCATATTTATTCAGGCAGCTTTTACATGGAGCGTAGTTTTTTAGAGGGTTTACTACATATTCTCACATTGTTCGTCGCCATGTACGGGAATCTTGGCATCTTTATCGGTTTTTTCAGCCTTATAACCAAACTTCTCGAATGCCTTTTGCAATTTCTCCTCAGTAGTCTTTTTAGGGTCGAAGGTTATGTAAACCTTTTGGGCCTCAACATCTGTTTTAATTTCTTTCACCCCTTTTTCAAAGCGGAGATTGCCTTTAATTTTGGCTTCGCAACTTTGGCAATGCATCTGCGGAGTGGTGGTAAACACAACGGTTTTAAAATCCTTGGCGGCTGCAATCATGGCTACCATAAAAAGCAGCATCGTAAAAAATAACTTCTTCATGTCTTTGTTTGTTTATGGGCGGTGGCCGAACTAACGCTCAGCACACCCACCCTTAGTGATAATATTTATTCAATTTTATGGTTCAAAGGAGTTGTTAAGGACAGGCACTAGACATGCAGTATTGTGGGATTAGCGCGACTGTGCCATTAAAGCGTTGCCCCAGATTAATTCGAATGCCAATATAAGCCATCGCACCTTGAACGGGCCCATAAACCATTGTGGGTTCAAAGCTGTTAGCCCATGGATTACTAAAGCCAATAATGGGATTATGTTGCTTATAATTAGTGAGATTTTCGCCACCCACATACACCGAGAAATGTTTGAAATAACGCGTAACCTGCGCGTTAAGCTGTGGATAAGCCTTAAAATTGGGCTGCCACGAGAGATTTCCCGATGCCATGGTGTAAGGTTGTGGCATTCTGCCACCCCCATTCAACACCGCCGTTGCATCAAACTGCCATAGTGCAAGCGGTGTTTTGTAGCTAGCAGTGAGCAGAGCTTTATACCTACTTTGCAATGGTTTCCACAAAAGTTGTTGGCCATAAGTGGTTTTAACGAGATTATAACGATAGGCCGCTGTAAGCTCAAGACTATTGAAGAAAAGATACGAAGCATCTATTTGGAAAGTGTGCGAGTAGCTTTTACCATTAAGATTGGTGATGTGCAATTCTTCGGGATTGGAGTCGTAGTCTATTATTGCCTGCTCTAAGAAATGGGTGTAATAATAATCGGCGTTTAGCTTAAGCGCCTGTTTGCCTATAGGGATAACAAAGCTTAGACTACTGCCATAGTTCCATGCCGCTTCTTGTTTCAAGTTGTCTATAATAAGCCGACGCCCAGAAGCCATCAAGTAATTGTTTTCGGCCAGTGCGTGCGGGCTACGATAACCCTTGCCAGCCGAAAGACGAACGGTGAGAAGGTGTGTGGGCATCCATTTAAGGTGAAAACGCGGCGTAAAGAATGTGCCATACACATTGCTATGATCTAAGCGCAAGCCAGCCATCGCCACGAGATGATTGTTGAGATTGTAAGTGTATTGCACGTATGCGCCAGGTGTTGTCTCGCTTTCTAAGCCACGTTCCATGGGATAGAGATTGCCATAATTGGCAGCAACAGCACCTAAAGGCAAAGTTAAGCTTTGGCGCAGATAATCGTGATTAAGGCTCAAACCTGCAGAGAGATTGTGTTTGGGTGTGAAATCGGTTTCGAACACTAGCGATGCATAGGCACTTTTCTCGTTCACATCATATTGTTTTATGCCATAAAGTGCATCTTGCTTATGTAGAGATGCATTAGCCAGTAAGGCGATGTTTGTGCCATGTGCGGAATTAAGTATAACGGCATGTTTCATATAAGCCTCGTATCGCTGTGTGCCAATGTCAATTCGGTAAGGTGCTGTGCCACCATACAAGGGCAACGCTCCAGCTACTTGCCCATTGGTTCGGTCTTCTTTTAAAAGCGATAAGCCAGCATGTAGCATGTAGTTGCCCGCTTTCCAGAACCAGCGGTTTTGCAAGTTGAACTGTTTAACCTGGGGGTCGTCTTGAAATCCATCGCCATTACCATCGCTATGGTTCCAATTATTCTCGAAGTGCGCCAGTATTTCTGTGCTAAGATTTTTATTACCGTTGATGTGAATATTGCCATCTGCATTGGCTTCAACTTTCCCCATGGTGCTGCCATAGAGATTTAACGACAGCCCTTTTTCGTCTTCGGGCTTTACATATTCCACATTTATTTGTCCGGTCATGGCTTCGTATCCATTCTTCACCGACGAATTGCCTTTGCTCACCTGCATGCTTTTCATCCAGTTTCCAGGCACATAACCCAAGCCATAAGGCAATGCAGCACCGCGAAAATTAGGCAGATTTTCGGTTAGCATTTGCACATAAGTACCACTCAAGCCCAACATTTTTACTTGCTTAGCACCGGTGGTGGCATCGGTGTAGTTTACATCTACCGAAGGATTGGTCACAAAGCTCTCGCCAAGGTTGCAGCAAGCGGCCTTAAAAAGTTCGTCGCGCGAGATGTCTTTGCCATTAAGTGCGCCTTTAAGCGAGCGCATGGTTGCCTTACGACTTGTAATGGTGACGTTAGACAGGGTGTGTTCTTTCATTATTGCAGCAGTATCGGCGGTTACTTGCTGTGCTGCCACAGGCATAACAAACAGAAGTGAGATGCCCGATAAATATATCATTTTATTCATTTGGTTTGATTTTGTTGTTTATAAAGTTGATGATACCACAAACCACGGCTGCAAAAACTGGTGAGACTTTGCGCTACTACTACCCTAGCGACCTAATCAAAAACAGATTAAAGACAGATAATGGTTGTCCATAAGACTAGACGCTTGCGTGCACAAGCTAAACAACCCACAGCATAAGGCGAGGATTTGGTATCAATAGCGTTGATAATTTGACACAATTATCCCTTCTTGCATGGCGCAAAAAGGGCACAAAAGGCCTTCCATTACTTAAATTTAAAGCAACGGGAAACAACAAAATCAAATTAAAAGTGTTGTAAGTAACCGGAGATATTGCCGTTTGGTACCATGCACAAGCGGATGCGACATTCTCCAAGATGCCCTTGCACAAACAGGCAAAGGCAATAAATCGTAGTGCGTTACAAGCTGCGGAAGCAACGAAAGCAACACGGGCTGCAGATGATGAAAACCAGTTGGCACCATATCTGTAGGCGACAAGGTTCTTATTTGCAGCCTCATGCAATGGTTGGCATCTGCATCATTGCAATGTCTTTTAGAAGACTGATGGGCAACAGACACACTACCAGTATGTTCGCACACCACGGTCATGATGCCCGAACCAATCCACACAATCATTAAAGAGAGTATGAAAGAGAGTATTATGTTTGTTGTTCTCTTCATCATTAGCATTGCAAAGTTAAGTAATAAATCTCTAACACCATAAACACGTGCTCACTTTTTTTATGTTTTTTCGCCCCCTATCCATGCAAACAACCATGTGCTAGCATCATGCTACGCCTGCGAGAACAGAATTTAAGACCATGCAGCAACGCCTTTTTAGTACATTGTTTTTTGCTTTCGCTTGCTGATGTGGATTAAATGGCGTAACTTTGAAGCTGAAATTTAATTACGCAGGAAACAAGAAAGACAAAATGGAAGACTTTGTTCATCTTCACGTACACACATATTATTCTATTCTAGACGGGCAATCGAGCATACAACGCCTGGTAGATAAGGCTATTGCTAACGGCATGAGTGGCATGGCCCTTACCGACCATGGCAACATGTTCGGCACAAAAGAGTTTTTTAACTATTGCAAAAAGGTTAACGGAAAACGCAAAGAGGAAGGGTTACCCGAATTTAAACCCATCATTGGCTGCGAGATGTATGTGGCAAGACATCGCAAAACAGACAAGGTGAAGGAGAACGGAGACATGAGTGGTTACCACCTTATTGTGCTGGCAAAGAACTACACGGGATATAAAAACTTGATAAAACTGGTGTCGAGGGCATGGGTTGACGGCTATTACATGCGCCCAAGAACCGACCGCGAAGACCTTGAGACTTATCACGAGGGACTTATTGTTTGCTCGGCATGCATCGCCGGAGAAGTTCCGCGCAAGATTTTAAGAAATGATATGGAGGGCGCACGCGAGGCCGCGCAATGGTATCACCGTGTGTTTGGCGATGATTATTACCTGGAATTGCAACGACATGAGGTGAAAGACCCGCACATCCGCGCCAATCGCGAGGCTTTTCCGCTGCAACAGCGCGCCAATAAGGTGATGTTGGAACTGGCAGAAGAATTTGGTATCAAGGTGGTATGCACGAACGATGCGCATTTTGTTGACCAAGAGAACGCCGAAGCACACGACCACCTACTGTGCTTGTCGACGGGCAAAGACCTAGACGACCCCACACGCATGCTCTACTCAAAGCAAGAGTGGTTTAAAACGCGCGAAGAAATGAATGAGGTGTTTGGCGATTTGCCACAGGCCATGCGCAACACGGTGGAGATTTTGAACAAGGTGGAAACCTACTCTATCGACCATTCGCCCATCATGCCCTTCTTCCCCATACCCGAAGACTTTGGAACAGAGGAACAATGGCGGGAACGCATCTCAGAACAAGAACTCTACGACGAGTTTACGAGCGACGAAAACGGCGAAAACCAACTGCCACCCGAAGAGGGCAAATCGAAGATTAAAAAGCTGGGCGGATACGAAAAGCTATACAGAATTAAGTTTGAAGCCGACTATCTGGCTAAACTGGCCTACGATGGCGCTAAGCGCTTGTATGGCGACCCACTATCCGAAGAGGTGCGAGAACGCGTAAACTTCGAATTGCACATTATGAAAACAATGGGTTTCCCTGGCTACTTCCTCATCGTGCAAGACTTTATCAACACGGCACAAAACGAATTGGACGTGATGGTTGGGCCGGGACGTGGGTCGGCAGCAGGCTCGGTTGTGGCCTATTGTTTGGGCATAACAAAGATAGACCCCATAAAATACGACTTGCTGTTTGAACGTTTTCTTAACCCCGACCGTATTTCGTTGCCTGATATTGATACCGACTTTGACGACGACGGACGCGGGCGCGTGCTGGAATGGGTGGAAGATAAATACGGACACGACAAGGTGGCGCACATCATTACCTATGGAACAATGGCCACGAAAAACTCGATTAAAGACGTTGGACGTGTGGAAAAAGTGCCACTCAAGATTGTAAACGACTTGTGTAAGCTAATCCCCGACAAATTGCCCGATGGCTTGAAAATGAGTGTGGCCAATGCCATTAAGGCCATTCCCGAACTGCGCGAAGCTGAAGCATCGGCCGATGAGGGTCTGCGCAACACCATGATGTATGCCAAAATGCTTGAAGGAACAGTGCGCGGAACGGGTATTCACGCCTGTGGCACCATTATTTGCCGCGACGCCATTAGCGACTGGGTGCCTGTTTCGACAGCAGAAGACAAAGCCGACCCTGGACATAAGCTGCTTTGCACCCAATACGACGGGCACGTTATCGAAGAAACGGGACTTATCAAGATGGACTTCTTGGGACTGAAGACGCTTTCCATCCTAAAAGAAGCCGTGGAAAACGTGCGCATATCTACGGGAAAGACCATCGACTTGGAGAAAATACCCATTGATGACCCGAAAACCTACCAGCTGTATTGCGAAGGAAGAACGATTGGAACATTCCAATTTGAGTCGGCTGGTATGCAAAAATACTTGCGCGAGCTGCAACCATCGGTCTTCGAAGACCTCATTGCCATGAATGCGCTATATCGCCCAGGGCCAATGGACTACATACCCGACTTTATTGAGCGCAAACGCGACCCCTCAAAAGTGAAGTACGACATCCCTTGCATGGAGAAGTATCTCAAAGATACGTACGGTATCACGGTGTATCAAGAGCAGGTGATGTTGCTCTCTAGGCAGCTGGCCAACTTTACTCGCGGACAAAGCGACACGCTAAGAAAGGCCATGGGTAAGAAACTTATTGCACAGATGGATAAGTTGGAGACACTGTTCTATGAGGGCGGAATGAAAAACGGACACCCAAAGGAAGTGCTCAACAAGATTTGGGAAGACTGGAAGAAGTTTGCTTCGTATGCTTTTAATAAGAGTCATGCCACATGCTACTCGTGGGTGGCTTTCCAAACGGCCTACTTCAAGGCGCATTATCCAGCCGAATATATGGCTGCCGTGATGAGCCGAAACCTTGCTAACATTTCCGATATCACCAAATTTATGGACGAATGCCGAGCAATGGGCATCAAAACACTTGGTCCCGACGTAAACGAATCGCGCATAAAATTTAGTGTTAACAAACATGGCGAGATACGTTTTGGACTCGGTGCCATCAAAGGCATGGGCGACGCAGCTGCACAAGCCATTATACAAGAACGTGAAAAGAATGGGCCATACACCTCGGTGTTTGATATGGTGCAACGCGTGAACCTTAGCGCTGTGAACAAAAAGGCCATTGAAAGCTTGGCGCTTAGTGGCGGCTTTGACAGTCTGGGCATTGCACGCGAGAGCTATTTCGGCACCGACAACAAGGGCGCAACCTTTATCGACAACATCACACGCTACGGTCAGCTCTTCCAAATGGAACAACAGCAAATGCGCAATTCGCTCTTCGGCGAAAGCAATGCCGTGGAAGTGGCAACGCCGCCAGTGCCACAAGCCGAACGATGGAGCAGCATAGAACGCCTTAACAAAGAACGCGATCTGGTGGGTATTTATCTCTCGGCACACCCTTTAGACGATTATAAGATTGTGCTCAACGCCATGTGCAACACCGGATGCAACGAATTGGAAAACAAAATGGAACTGCTGAAAAAGGCTGAAGTGACATTTGCAGGCATGGTTACCAACACCCGCTCGGCTGTAACCAAGACTGGCAAGCCCTGCGGCTTTGTTACCATCGAAGATTATTCGGGTTCGGGCGAACTGGCTTTCTTTGGAGAGGAATGGGGACGATGGAACGGTATGTTCGAAGTGGGCCGCACTCTCTTTGTGAAATGCAAGTTTACGCAGAAATATGAGGGAAGTAAGTTTGTTGACTTGCAGGTGCTGAACATAGAATACTTGCAAACAACATTCGAAAAACGTGTGCAGCGATTTACGATAATGGTAGACAGCGGGCACATCGACCAAAGAATGGTGAACGACATTGTGACAATGGTGAGCGACTCGCCTGGACAAACAGAATTGTATTTTGAGGTGTTCGACACCGAAACACACAACACGCTACTGCTTAGGTCGAACATTCCACCAATAAGAGTGGAACGCACACTGGTGAACTACGTGGAGGGCGACCCCAATATGAACTATAAGGTGAATTAACCCCCAATCGGTCGTTAGACCACAATGTTTCCAGAACTATTGTTTTTGTGTTGTTTCCTAACATCTTTTATTTTCTTGTCGGCATCTTGTATGCCTTTGCTACTAGGCGTAACCCGCTACCCTACGTTACAAAGACAGGCAATCTGCTCGACAATAAAACAAAATCTGTTTAGGCTTTAACGACCGATTTGGATTAAACTGACAGCCGCACATGACATTATTGCACATGACATTATTGCACATGGCATTATTGCACATGGCTGACACGTAACAAGACACCGCCTAGAAACTCACTCGCCAACACGTATTGTGTACAAAATGAGTGCACTTTGCAACACTTAAACCAATTGGAAAGAAAAAGGAATAGACTTAACAAACATTTTATGGCACAGTGTTTGCACTAAAAGAAGATATACAAAACAAACCCAAAAATAGATTAGTAACAAATAAGAAAGGAATACATCATTATGGAAGTAAAAATCACAACAGAAAACTTCGAGAGTTACAAGAATGGCGAATTGCCATTGGTAGTTGACCTATGGGCAACATGGTGCGGACCCTGCAAAATGCTTGGCCCTGTTATCTCGGAACTGGCAGTTGACTACGATGGTAAGATTGTTGTAGGAAAATGCGACGTAGAAGAGAACGACGAAATCGCATCAGAATTTGGAGTACGTAGCGTTCCCACCATCTTGTTCTTCAAAGGCGGACAGCTGGTAGACAAGTTTGTGGGTGCTACCAACAAGGAAACATTGGATGCTAAATTCAAAGCCTTGCTGTAAGCTTTACGCTTTAAGACGAATAATAAAGAAAGTGCAAGAGGCCTAAGCGCATCTTGCACTTTTTTGTGTGCTTATCGCTGCTGAGTTTTGCGTTGCGAGAAGCCCCTTGGCTGCGTTGAGGATGGATACGTGGTTGCGCTGTGCATTGATACATGGTTGCGCTGTGTATTGGAACATGGCTGTGGCGCAGACTTCTGCATGATTGTCTTGCACATTGTCTCTTGATAGCGCTGCGCATTGGTACGTGGCTGTTGCAGATTACTACGTGGGCAGAAAACAAAAGCGGGTTTGCGACATCCATCGCAAACCCACCTTAATGATTATTCTACACGAGGCAAGGTGTTGCCACCATCTTCATCGGGATATATATCCTCATCAAACGAGTTGTCAGACTTTGCTCCAGGTTCGTCTGACTGCCACGAGCCTGCGGTCAATTGTGTCTCAATAGTAAGTTTCAGCATCAGTACGCGAGGCATTATGTACTTTTTCTTTTTCATTGCTGTATCATTATTAGTTAACAATCATCTTTTTACCATTCACCACATACACACCTGGTGCGAGATGGATGGTTCGTGTTTCGCCAGCCTTTATCATTGTACGCGTTACGCACTGTCCAGACAAGTTAAACACACTAAGCGGTGCATCTTTGCGTGCTTCGGCTGTTATCAACCCTGCACCAACAGTTACTTTCAGCACAATCTCTTCTTGCACATCTTGTATATCAGTAGGCGTTAGGTTGTCGTCATCGTCGAAAGTTAGTCCAAACGAGTTGAATCCCTTAGCTAAGAGCGCCTGACCATTGTCGGCATAGTAAACAAAGCGGAATGGGAAGAGGTACAATTTACTCTTTTTCTTACTAAGATTGGCAGACAGAACAAATCTATTGAGGGAGAAATAGAATATCATGTCGTTTGAAGCTCTATCTATCACATGGCCAGCATAGGTATAACTGCTCTTTATTTGGGTGTAAGGGCCAGCTATATGACACTTAGCTGCATTTCCTGTAACCATTCCATCAAAAGCATCGGGTGTTTTCTCAATAAGTGCACCAGGTTGAGTGGCTACGAACGACACGTCACCATTACCGTAGGCTTTATCAATATTGATGATATAAGGCGTATTGGCATAGCTCTTACCTTCCTTTCCAAGGAAAGCAAGCTTGGCTTTAACTCCATAATCAGCGCCTTCGTGGTTTGCTTTGTCTTTGGCCTTATATGTAAAAGAGTTATCTTGTATCTTACCCATGCGGAACTCACAGGGAGTACCAACGGTGTTGGCATGCACACCCTTATGAGTAACGCTTAGGCCAAAGGGCAACACAAGTGTGGCGTAATCTACACGACCCATGCCTCGCGAGGTTGCCTTACGCGTGTAGCTAGCATAACAATCGTCTTTAAGTTGGATGCTGTATGGCGCAAAGAACGGTTCTTTGTCGATTAACTCAAAGTTGGTTCTACCTTCAAAACCTTTGTTTTCTTTCAATTTCAATGCTGTATGCTGCACACTAGCCAAAGCCTCTGCTGTAACAGGCAGATAGATAATGGCATTACTTGCTAAAAGCATTCGCATGCTATCGAGTTTGTGTACCCTATCTTCTTTGGCATTAGCAGGCAAGATGTTAAACAGCTTTGTATTGTCTACGTAGAGCACATCCTTAAGACTTTTAGGCGCTCCCACGCCATGTTTTTCGGCTATCGACTTATTCATCGCTCCAAGAATTTGGTCAACAGTAAGGTAACCAAACTCGCTTGTTGCGCCCTCTTGATGCATATTGCCATCGTCGTCTTTCTTAGTGGTCTTTATCACAGCACCATACATAATGCCTGGGGTATAGTGATTTTCATCTTTAGTCTTATAATACATCGGTGTTTTATAAACAGGAACCCACTCTACCACAGGGTCGTAGTCTTGAAACTTCAACGTTATCGTAGTGAAATAATAAGCAAAGGCACGGTGCTGTTCACCTTGAGTAGGAGCGATGTTATAGCGTGTTTCGTCGCTAGTGTATAGATACATCGTCTTTGTTTCGTTCGCTTTCAACGTGAGGTTATCAGCAGAGTAATTGCCATATATCTTATTACCTCGTTCATCCTTTATAAAAACAGTCTTATAATTATCTATGGTGAAATTCTTTTCAGACAAGTAGGCCGATTCTGGACGTTTAACCTTATTAGACAATTCGGCAGCATTGTTGAATGGGAATGGAATGTTTCCAGCCACATTAACTTCGATTTTATCTTGATAATTATCTGAAGAGGCCACCAAATCTGCATGGGTATATAGATTGTCTGCTACAGCGTTATAGTAATTTGAACCCACAAAATGGTATCGCGAGTTTCCGCCATTAGACAATTTACCATAAGTATTATCTGCAAATTCAGACGTTAAGTTTCTAAACTTGAAGGGCAAACTTACCGAAGTAGAAGAGCCTCTAGGCACTTTATAAACGAAAGCATCACCACCAAGAGTAAAGTTTTTCGCCTCAAAAGTTCGCGAAAGCTCTATACCTTCGTGTTCGCATACCGCATCTACCGACTTGATGTATGGGTTAAGAGGTTCCATATACAAAGTAATTCGCAACAAGGCTGTGGGGTCTGCGGCTTCTCCGTTACCTTCAATCTTAAACTTAACGGCATCGTTGTTAAGACCACTAAGCATGATACTGTTATTTTTGGTGCGATTGCCAATAACATGCGTAGTACCCTGTTTACCATCTGCACTATAGGTAATGATGTTGAATGGAGTTGACTCTTCTTGGCCTTTCACTGCCAATTGAAAGAGTCTTTCCGGTCCATTATTCTGGAAATAAGCCGTTTCTCCTTTTTTTGCGCACAAGAAAAACTTTTCTCCTCCACGTGGATTTGTTTTCCAGAAATAATAAGCATTTCCTTCTTTTAGAAGTTTAACCCTTTTATTTTCATCAGAAAGCTCGGCATTAAATTTTAAACCAGGCAGAACTTTTTTACTAAGAACCAGGTATTTAGGCTTGCCATCAACAAGAGTGTACATCTCGTCGCCGGACGTGCGATGCCATATTGCAGCATCCTTTTCATCCACACCTTTAAGATCTTTATCTAGATAAACATTACCCCTATGCAGCGTAAAACCCGGCTTGCTGTATCTACCTTTTTTATAATCGAACTTAGCCCCAACGATACGATAGCCAACAGGCATCTGAACATTGCCACTCTCGCCCTGTATATTAGCCGTTGTGGGCGATTCTACATAGTATGTACCAGCACGTAAGGCATACCATTCGTTCCCCTTAGCATCATTACTAATTGCACATTTAATGGTTTTTCTACCCTTAGTAGCATCCCAAGTAAGGCCATCTGTGGCTCCCTCTTCAAAAAGTCTGATGTCGGCAGTCATTTCACGAACATCCCATTGGTCGTAACTATACAAGGTGGCTTTATTCTTGGTACGCAATTTTAAATTGCCCACATCAGTTCTACCTAGTGTTATGTTGTTGCTAGATAGACTAACAAAATCTTCGTGTTCGATAGTTGGCGTTAGAGGATATTCGAATTTATTGCCTGCAGAGAATGTCAGTTCGACGAGTTCTAAATAAACACCAGCAGATTTCCACCAACCCCTGTTACCAGAAAAACAAAAATAGAGAATGTTACCCAAGTCGCCTTCACGTTGAATCGTATACCGAAGCCCTGGAGTGTTTTTGTTGATTTCTACATACTCGTTTCTACGAAAGACAGGGTCTATATATTGCCCATTTTCCTCTTTATTTTCTCTAATGTGAGACCTATCCACTTCACCAAATTTCCAATTAATAGCACGCGCAAATGGCAATTTGGGTATACGGTGATTTAAATTCATGGTGTCTGGAGGAGTAAGTCCGTCGTGAATAACGATTTTATAGCTCGTTATTTTATATCCCTTTGGCATAGCTATAGACAAGTAAGTAGGGGCTGTGCCTGAGATAAAAAGAAACTTTTCTTTACCATCTGCAGAACCAACAGGCTTGTAATAAAGAAAGTTACCCGTATGATTTCTCAATACACCATCTTTAGACAGCGTAGGAAAATCAGAACATGTAACGGTGATAGGCAACTGATTGTGCTGCCAGTACGAACCATAACCACCCTCAAAACCAAATTCATTGCTTTGATGAGTGTAAGCAGCAAGAAGATTACCCAGCTGCGGACTGACCGTAGCATTCTGTGCCGACAAAGGCAAGCAGCCCCAACCTATTAAAAGGGCTGCGACTAACATTAACGGATGTTTAATTAACATTCGCAAGTTGTGATACATTTTCATTATTGATACCTTAATTTATTTATGTCATCATGATATCCTCTTAGGCTGTTCTCCATGGTTTGGCCCTGTGTGAGGCATATCAGTATTCGTTTTTACTGTATAAGTGTTTGTTTGCACGCCTTTTAATGCCTTGAATACTGCATTGTTTGCGACATATTCGTTGGCAATCAGCTAGACTTTACTTGCCTTCGCGTAGGCTGTGAACATTTTGAGTATGATGTTTCTCAGGTGTGCCAATGTTATTCATTGTGATATTAGTTGACAATTGCATTCCATAACATTGTCTTAACGCGCTGCAAAGGTAGTTAAAAAACACAACAAATAATAAAGTATAAAGAAAATAATTCTTATATTTCCTATTTTTTACATTTAAAATGCCATATATATATTATACAACATGTTTATTTGATAACAATTGTTATCGTTCTTAACAGATAGCCAACACACAAATTAGCGACAAAACACTATAATAAAAGTATTTAATACAAATACAACACCACCAAAACCAAAACAAACTCATGCATAATATCCCTTAGTTATATACAACGAAACAAAAAACATTAAAGATAACTTCACTTCGTATTTATTGATTATAACACACAGTTATTACAATAAAAACGAACACAATATACAAAACATAAACACAACAAGCATATTGCCATACCGCAAACCTATATAAACCAACAAAGAATATATAGCCTACAAATCGCCCGTCGAGCTTTTGAGCATTTCAGACACACAGTTATGCCCAGACAAAGCCCCATAATAAGAACAACAACGAAAAGAAAAAACGAACTTACGACACACATCGTAAGTTCGTCTTTGCACCTATCCTGCATAAGGCAGAACATCTCCACCATCCTCATTAGGATTTATCTGCTCTTCAAAAGAATTATTTGACTTTGCCCCAGGCTCATCCGACTGCCACGAACCTGCTGTAAAATTAGTATCAACAACAAGGCTAAGCATCAGCACGCGAGGCATAATGTACTTCTTCTTTTTCATCGCTGCTTTTATTTAATTTACTATCATCTTCTTTCCATTCACCAAATACACACCTGGCGCAAGATAGAACGTTTGTGGTTTGCCTGCCTTTATCAACGTTCTAACAACGCATTGTCCCGACAGGTTAAACACATTAAGCGGAATATCTTTACTTGCTTCAGCTGTGATATGCCCAGCACCAAGAGTTACTTTCAGCACAACCTCTTCTTGTACGTCTTGTATAGCGGTTGGCGTTACATCATCAACATCGTCGAAGGTAACTCCAAACGAATTGAAACCTTTAGACTGAAGAACCTTGTGATTATCGGCATAGTACACCGAACGGAAGGGATACAGGAATAAATCATCCTTACTAAGATTCTTAAATGCAACAAACCTATTGAGCGAGAAATAGAACACCATCTCGTTTCCACTCTTGCTTATCTTACGTCCAGAGTATGTGAAATAACTCTTGAGAGACGTAGTCACATTTGTTATCTTACAGCTAACCGCATCGCTAGCAACCAATCCCATCAGCGCTTCAGGCGTTTTCTTTATAAGTGCTCCCTTCTCGTTAGCCACAAAAAACACGTTCTTAGCCCCATGCCCCGACAAGACTTTGATAACATAAGGCTGATTAGCCTCGCTCTTGCCAGCTTTTAGTTTCTCTAGCTTGGTCATATCACCATAATCAGCACCCTCATGATTGCGTTTATCATTCTTATTATACACTACCGACTCTTTAGCAATCTTACCCATATAGAACTTCGATTCTTCTTCACCCTTAGTTTCGTGTATGCCATCTTTATCAACTGTAAGCCCATAAGGCAACACAAGTGTGGCATAGTCTACCCTACCATGAAATGTTGGAGCTATATTTCGTGTATAGCTAGCATAACATTCGGGGCGCAACTGAATGTCGTAAGGTGCAAAGAAAGGCATCTTATCAACGAGAACAAGATTGTTTCTACCTTCAAAACCAGGCTTTCCTTCGTATTTCAGCGCCGTATTAGGAACACTAGCCAAGGTTTTTGAACGATAAGGCAAGTATATCAACGCATTACTTGCCAGTAACCCACGCAAACTATCGAGCTTATGCACCAAATCTTGAGTTTGACTCACGGGCAAGATGTCAAACAACTTTGAACCATCAATGTAAAGCACTTCTTTTAGAGACTTTGGCCCATTTACGCCACCGTCTTTACGTATAGTATCCTCCAGCGCTTCAATAATTTGATTAAGCGAAAGGAAACCAAACTCACTAGTTGCACCCTCTTGAGGTTTGTTACCATCAACACCCGACTCAATGGTTTGAATCTCAGCGCCAAACATTTTATCATCCAGATGACGCTTATGCGCATCATCTTTATCATACATAGGCTTATTATAAAGTGGCACCCACTTAATCCTAGCCGTATAACTAGCGAACTCAAGCTTTATAGTGGTTTGATAATAAGCAAAACTTCTGTGCTGTTCCCCCTTTGTTGGCGCAATATTATAGCGCGTTTCGTCTGTGGTGTACAGATACATCGTTTTTGTTTCCTTATTTTGTAGCTGCGCGTTGGTTGGCGAGAAATTACCTTTTGCTTTTTTCTTACTAACTTGACCATCGATAATGGTCACCTCTTCACCTTCTGTTTTCGAGTAAACATCTAAGGTAAAAGGCTTCTCAGAAAAATAAGCAGAAGGCTTTAGCTTGTTGGTGTTCGACAGTTCACCAGCATTATTAAATGGGAACGCGATATTTCCAGCAGCGCTAACAGAAATTTTCTTACCATAATCGCAATTTTCCACAAGATCCACATGGTCGTAAAGCCTATCTTGCAGCGCCTTATAATATTCAGACCCCACAAAACTATAACGCGAATGATGAGGAACATGAGGATAGCCATAGGTTTCATCGGCAAATTCAGACTTCAAACTATCGAACGAAAATTGCACTTTTGTTTGATCAGACAAGCCCTTTGGCACCTTATACACAAACTTTTCTCCTCCTAGATTAAAGTCTTGTGCCTCAAAAGTACGTACAACTTTATTATATTTGCCGTTGCACACCACATTTACCGTATTGATATAAGGATTAAGCGCCTCCATGTACAATGTTATTCTCAACAACGCAGTGGGATTGGCCACATGACTTGTGCCCTCAATTCTAAACTTGATGGCATCGTTATTGTAATCACGAAGCTCGACACCACCACCAGTTTCATCCGAAACATCCACAGTAGACCTATAATTGCCCTTTTTATCATAAGTAATGAGGCGGAACGGGGTGGAATTATCAACCATCTCAACAGCTTCGACTCTTAGTTGTTGATTTCTTGCTTCTGTAAAATACGCCGTTTCTCCTGGCTTTACGCTTAGCCAAAATTTACTCTCTGTGCCTTCATACCTTTTAATATAGAGGTAGAACGAATTATTATTTTCATCTAACCTAACATGTTTATTCTCGTCTGCTATTTTTGCTCGAGCAATATAACCTGGCTCCCACGGCATCTGATACGATAAGTATTTGGGCGCACCATCAACCAATGTATACAATTCATTGTAAGATGTGCGATGCCATATAGCAGCATTTTCCCTAGCAACGCCCTTGAGTTCGCTATCTAGATAAGTGTTGCCATTACGCAATCTAAAACCACATTTCTTGTATTGATCAGTTTTATAATCGAACTTAACCCCCGTGATGCGATAGCCAACAGGCACCCTCACGTTTTTACTTTCTCCTTGAACACGTGCAGATGTTGGCGCTTCAATATAGAAAGTTCCCGAACGCAGAGCATACCATTCGTCGCCTTTTGCGTCATTACTTTTCACGCATTTAATTGTTTTGTTACCACGAGTAGCATCCCACGTTTCTCCATCTGTTGCCCCTTCTTCGAAAAGATTGATACTAGCAGTCATCTCCAAACTGTGTTTTTGATCGTAGCCATAGTATTTTGTACCTCTCTTTTCGAATAATTTCAAATTCCCAACATCTGTTTTACCAAGTGTCATCACATTCTCCGAAAGACTAACATAGTTTTCGTGTTCCACATTTGGTAAAAGTGTACATTCAATCTCTTTGTCTGCAGTAAACCAAATTTGAATACTATCATAAGCAATACCGGCAGTACTGAGTCTATGAGTATTTCCTGAAAAGCAGAAATAGAGAATATTGCCCATGTCTTCGCCTTTCCGTTCAATGGTGTAAGATTTCTTTTGCGCAGTTCGTGCTATTCTTACATATGCGCCATTACGATAAGTTGGGCGTTGGTAATTGGCAGCTTCACTATTAGGCCTAATATCATTCTTAGCCACTTCGCCAAAATACCAATCGCTATACCTACCATACTTCAAATCTTTTATTCGACCATCCAAAACACTATAGTCTGAAATTGCATCCAAAGAATCTGAAATAATTATTTTATAACGCGTAATCCTATATCCCTTTGGCAAAGCAAGGGATGTATAATTTGGTGCAGGACCCGCCACTTGTATCATCTTCTCCCGTCCATTCTTGGTATAATACAGCAAGTTACAAGTGTGATTACCCAACACGCCATCTTTCGACAGCGTGGGAAAATCAGAACAAGAATAAGTAATTGGCAACTGCTTGTGCTGCCAAAGCGAGCCATACCCCGACTCAAACCCTACCTCAGAACTCTGATGCGTATAGGCAGAGATAAGGTTTCCGAGTTTAGGACTGATAGTTGCGTTCTGCGCTGCCACAGGTAAGCAGTTCAAAACCACGAATAGGACCGTTAGAAACAATAGCGAATGTTTGCTTAACATCCGCAATCGGCGATACATTTTCATCATTAATTCCTAAATTAAATTATGTCTTCATGATATGCCCTGCGACTGTTTCTCATGGCTTCGCATGCTTGGCGGCATATCGGATTATTTTTTATGGTGTTTATGTTTGCTTGCACAGCGCTTTGTGCTTATGCTAGCTGTATTGTTTAATTGTCTATACAACAGCAACTCCCTAGGGATTGCTCGTTTTGCGTAGGCTCTATTCTTTTTAGTTTTTATGTTTATTAGGCATGGCGTTGTTGTTCATTGTGATATTAGTTGACAGTACGCATCCTTTTCATTATCTATAACTCTTTGCAAAGATAGTTAAAATATAAGACAAAACACTAACGACATGAACGATATTTTAAACCTACCTATAATTTTACATTTAATTAACTTATAAACCCTGAGAATTCCACACCAAACTATGCATAATTTATTATCGCAATACTTTACTTCATAGCCTAAGACCACCTTCAAAACATCACAACCACGTTAAGCCCCAATAGCGCAAGACGCCGCTTTGCACCTATTTCAAATCGGCATCTTCGCTTCTTGGATGTGTTTGCCGGCTCTCTCCCCCTTACTTGCAATATAAAACCAACCATTAGCTACTAGAAGAAAAAAAGAAAGACGGGTTTCGACATCCGTCGTAAACCCGCCTTAGTGCTATTACATTAGTGCAATTACATTGGAGGTAAGCTAAAATCAGCATCCTCATCAGCATTTAATTCCTCTTCGAACGAATCACCAGCCTTTGCTCCTGGCTCATCCGACTGCCACGAACCCGCGGCTAAATGTTTTTCAATAGTTACGTCGAGCGTCAGTACGCGAGGCATTATGTACTTCTTCTTTTTCATCGTTGTATCATATTTAGTTAACAATCATCTTCTTCCCGTTCACCATATACACACCAGGTGCCAGATAGAACGTTCGCGTTTCGCCGCCCTTTATCATAGTGCGTGCAACACTTTGTCCCGACAAATTAAATATATTGAGCGGAACATCTTTGCTTGCTTCTGCCGTTATCTGCCCTGCCCCAACAGTTACTTTGAGCACAATTTCTTCTTGTACATCCTGTATATCGGTTGGCATTACGTCTTCAGCATCGTCAAAGGTAAGTCCAAAAGAGTTAAACCCTTTAGACTGAAGCGCCTTATAATTGTCGGCATAATACAAAGAGCGGAAGGGATAGAGATATAAAGTATCCGATCTAAGATTCATAAATGCAACAAACCTGTTGAGCGAGAAGTAGAACACCATTTCGTTTCCGTTCTTGCTTATCTTATGTCCTGCATAAGTGTAATAACTCTTGAGAGACGTATTCACATTTCTTATCTTGCAGTTAACCGCATCACTAGCAAGCAAACCAGAGGGTGCGTCAGGCGTTTTCTTAATCAACGCTCCTTTCTCATTGGCCACGAACGATACGTTAGCATCACCGAATCCAGGCAAGATGTTAATGATATACGGTTTATTGGCCTCACTCTTACCAGCATCAAGTTTTTTTAAGTGTGCCGTAATACCATAGTCGCCACCTTCATGGTTATTTTTATCGCCATCTTTATACACCAATGTGTTTTTATATATAGTACCCATACAGAACTGCGAAGCATCTCCAGCATTGTTGATATGCACACCATCACCATTAACAGTCAAGCCATAGGGTAACACCAGCGTAGCATAGTCAACTCGGCCCTTACCTTGCGCCGTAACTCGTCGTGTATAGCTAGCGTAACAATCAGAATTTAACTGAATATCGTGGGGTGCGAAGAACGGTAATTTATCGGTGATAACAAGATTATGTTTACATCCAAAGCCTGTTCCATCTGTTGTTTGCAAAGCCGTTTGAGGAACATCGGCCAACACCGCAGCACGATAAGGCAGATATATCAAGGCGTTCTTTGCAAGTTTTGCGCGCAAGCCTTCAAGGATTGGTGGCAACTGCTGGTCGTGCCTAGTGGGTATAATATCAAACAATTTAGATGCATCTACATAAAGCACTTCACTCAAGTCTTTAGGCACATTAGGCCCAGGATGTTGTTTTATCGCTTCCTCTAGCACCTTCACAATTTGGTCGAGCGTGAGGTATCCAAACTCACTTGTAGCACCAAACTGATGTTCCTGTCCTTCAAATCCCGACTCAGTGGTTTGTATCTCTACACCAAACATAGGTTTAGACGCGAAATGCTTATTATCCTTATCTTTATAGAACATCGGATTATTGTAGAGCGGTATCCACTTAACCTTAGCCTCATAATTTTGGAACTTCAGGGTAATTGTAGTGTGGTAATAAGCAAACACTCTGTGTAGTTCTTTCTTTGTAGGCGCAATATTGTACCTTGTTTCATCGGTGGTATATAGGTACATTGTTTTTGTTTGATTACCTTCAAGTTTGGCATTATCTTGCGAATAGTTACCTTTAATCGTATGTCCCGCTTCGTCTTTAACGGTCATATGATTATAACCATCATAGGTAAATATTTTTTCAGAGAAGTATGCCGAGGGTTTCATTGTACTAGTGTTAGACAAGTCTGCCGCATTATTAAATGGGAAAGGCACATTTCCTGCCTCTCTGGCTATTACCTTCTTTTCATAGGGATAGTTGGCAACAATATCGGATTTACCGTAGATATCATCTCTCACTGTCTTATAGTATTCAGAGCCCACAAAACTAAAGCGCGAATGGTGACGAGATGCCTTGTCCCAATACGTATTATCTGCATATTTCGACTTGAGTATTTCAAACGAGAACGGCAGTTTGGGATTTTCAGAGAAGCCCACAGGCACCCTATAAATAAATTCCTTACCACCTAAACGGAAGTCTTTCGCGTGGAAGGTACGTTTCATCTTGACGTTGTATGCACCTGTACACACCACATCCACCGAGTCGATATAGGGGTTAAGTGCCTCCATTTTCACGGTAATGTTCAACAACGCTATTGGGTCAGGATGGCCAGGTAGGGCTTCAATTTGGAATTTAACAGCGTCGTTGTTATAACCATTAACAGCGATTTCTCCATCAGGAAGTCTATCAGTAACATCAAGCACTTTGTTATATACCCCCTTTTCGTCTCCAATCTTCAAACGGAATGGAGTTGACGATAGTTTACTCTGCTGTATGGCAACCACCTTCATTCGGTTATTATTTACCTCATCTTTAAACCATGCAGACTGGTTATTTGGAGCAATCAACCAATACTTTCTGTCGGCTCCACCCCAAGCCTTTGCCCACACATAAGGCATATCACCTTCAAAAAGATAGCTTACATGTTTATTGGTCTTAGACAACTGAGCCTGAAAGGCTTGACCATTACGCGCCTGTCCCTCATGAATCAGATACCAAGGTTCGCCATCAATCATGGTATATAGTTCATCATTGCCCGTTCGATGCCACACTGCACCTAAAGAATGATGATTAACGCCCATCAATTGAACACTAAGATAGTTGGGTTTTGAGTTCTTTGACTTAAACTTAAACCCAGGATCTTCATATTCACCCTTTTTATGTTCAAATTTAACGCCTGTGATGCGATAACCTACAGGCACTTTAACGTCTCCACTTTCGCCCTGCACTTTCGCCGTAGTAGGCGCTTCCACAAAATAAGTTCCAGGTTTTAAAGCATACCACGAGTCGGCTCGTTTATCTTTAGCCTTTACATACCGGATAATTTTATTACCCCTTGTGCCATCCCAAGTGTTACCATCAGTAGCCCCTTGTTCGTAAAGGTTAATGCTGGCAGTTGTTTCCCAAGTTTGGCGTTGGTCGTAACTATAAAAAGACTTACCGTTTTTTGTATGCAAACTAAGCTGCCCCACATCGGTTTTACCCAACAAGAACGGGTTCTCAGAAAGACTCACAGGATCACTATGTTCTACCGCAGCCACTAGCCTACTTTCAAAGGCATCGTTAGCCGTAAACGAAATTTGAATGGTATCGTAAACAAATCCAGCGAGATTACCAATTTCCATATTACCTGCAAAACAGAAATAAAGAATATTACCCATGTCTGCTCCCTTGCGTTCTATCTTGTAGCTGCGACCTGGTTTACCAGGTAAGATTGTTATTTTTTGTGCTTCACGAAACTTAGGTATACTATAAATACCACCAGTCTCGCTGTTCTCTATAATATCCAACTTATCAACTTCGCCAAAAAACCAAGGCTTTTTACGACCAAATGGCAGGGTGGGCAAAACATCATCCAATATGGCATGGTCTTCATGCTTATTCAACCCATCTCTAATTACGATTTTATAACCTGTAATCTTATATCCCTTAGGTAATGCGATGGAAGAGTAATTTGGCGAAACACCTACAACATGAATCAGCTTATCCTCACCATTTTTTTTATAATATAAAAAGTTACAAGTGTGATTACGCAACACCCCATCTTTAGAAAGCTTAGGATAGTCGGAGCAAGAATAAGTGATTGGCAATTGTTTGTGTTGCCAATACGAGCCATAGCCTGCCTGGAAGCCCACCTCTAGCGCTTGATGGGTATAAGCAGTGATAAGATTACCCGACTGAGGATTGATCAATGCATCCTGTGCAGAGGCAGGAAGGCCACCCCACGCCATAAGTAAGGCAACGAATAACCGTAACGGATATTTGCTTAGCATCCGTAAGTTGTAATACATTTTCATACTAGATACTTTTATTAAGTTATGTCTTCATGATATGCTCTGCGGCTTTTATTTCATGGTCTTTGCCATCTGTACGGCATATCAATTTTATTAATTGAGTGTGTTTACTTGCTTCGGTGTTCTATGGCCGTGCTTAATGTGTTGTTATAAATGGTTCTTACTCTGCCAAGCCATGTATTTTGCATCTCTAATATATTTAGGTTATAATCCCATTAGAAGCTCAATGTTCTGGCGTGGCGATGTTGTTCATTCTGATATTAGTTGACAGCAGCCTTTCGTAATGTTGTCTATAATATAGCGCAAAGTTAGTTAAAATAAATGTAACAAACAACAACTACCTCATAAAATATTATTTTCTATACAGTTTTTTATATTTTAAAGAAAAAGGAAACAAGAAACAAAGCTAAAACATTCTTCGGTTATTCGTAATTTATATTCAAAACATCAACCAAAACGAAGCGAATAAAAACAAGTAAAGCAAGCCACGAGATAATAAGCCAATAAACAAACAAAAACAAATTGCTAATAAGAAGAATCTACATAAATAACACTAAAATACTATTAAACAAGCGTTTACAGAATAGGCATACAAATAAAAATTGCAAAACCCTGAATTAAAGAAGCAAAAGAAGCATACGAAAAACACGAAGAAAGCATAAAGCTAGACACAAAAAGCAAGAAGAACGCGAACTTTTAGTATTATTCACAACTCTTTGTATTAACTATTTAAGAAACGTAAAGCATGAGCTATAAAGACAGAGTTAGCAATACTCTATTTTTCGTATTTATTTAATCTTTTATCTGTTTAAATTCAATTATTAAGAATATACTTTATAAAATTCTTAATAGCTTTTAATAGATTTTCTTGCTATACAACATCTATCAAAATCCAGCGTTAACGAGGAAGCAATACAGAGACCCAGCCCTTACGTTGACCCAAAAACAGGATGAAACACATTAACCACACAAAGAGGTACACCAGGTTAACAAGACATACGTGATACATCTACACCTCTCTGAAGCGATGCACTATTATAGGTAAGGATGGTTTCCACTTACACTAACACACCTATTATAATATATGCGTTAAACCCAAATCGGTAATTAAACCACAATGTTTCCAGAATTCTTGCTTTTGTGTTGTTTCCTAACATCTTATATTATCTTGTCGGTATCTTATATGTCTTTGCACTTTGACGTTGTCAGCTACACCTATGTTACAAAGACAGGCAATCTGCTCGACAATAAAACAAAATCTGTTTAGACTCTAATGAACTATGAGGGTTAAAAATATCACCCAACCACTATTCACCCCCAATTGGTAATAATCGTGTTTATCACATGTTTTATATTGCATTCATTGCTTCCTGCTCATCTTTCGTTTGCTTGTTGGTATAGTGCCAGACTTATTCTTTTGGCATAATCCACTACAGAACTAAGATTAAGACAGTCAATATGCTTAACATTACACAAAGTCCGAACGACTCTCATCACTGATAGGGGCTTACTGCAAGCTACCTTTACAACCATTGATGGAGCTATTTATTTCTATCCGTACTGCATTGAGAAACAAAACCACCCTCTACGCCTACACATGTAAAGTTTTCAGCATAGAATTTAACATAAAATTCGACCCTTTTAGCCACCAACCTCCCATTCGCTCGCAAATATTCAATTCTCGCGGCCGTTTGTTTTGATAAAAATAGAGCACAACAAGCAAACGTAAACAAAGAGAGATTTCGTTAAATAAACCGTATTTTTTACCACTTTTGGGGCTATTTGCATCAAAAAGCAGTGCTAACTCCTACAAAACACAGTGCTATCTCCTACAAAACGCAGTGCTAACTCCTACAAAACGCAGTGCTAACTCCTACAAAATGCAAAGCTAAATGCTGCAAAACGCGGAACAAAATGCTGCATTTCGCGAATTTAGGAGAGACCCACTACCTAACAAGCAAGCACAATCTACAGTCTTTTAGAACAAAAATAACGCCAGAAAACGTCTTTTTAGCAGCAAAAAACAAGCTTTAGGACTGAGAAAATTTGCGAGTAAAACACAAAATAGAGAGGTAAAATGGTGCAAAATGCAGCTAAGTAACTCAAAATCGATGTAAAAACAAAAGAAGGAAGGTAGAAAATTGGGGTAAAAAGCATGGTTTTGACCACCCTTTTTCGCTAGAAGGAGATGTCCAGAAGCATGTGTTTTGTAAAGTTTTATTACCTTATTTAACACAAAGAACAAGAAAACCAATTTGGCAAACCAACCGCCATTCGCTACCAACTGTTTTAACATACCCCATCTAGCATATTACATCTACATTGTGGCGTTGCCTATGTTCCATTAAGCCTTCAACACAAGTTCTTCAAGCAGTTAAGCCCACAAAGCAGCCATCTATACCCACTAGGACACGAAAACAAAGATAATTCCAAATTGGTCATTAGACCACAATGTTTCCAGAATTCTTGTTTTTGTGTTGTTTCCTAACATTTTTAATTTTCTTGTCGCCATCTTGTGTGTCTTTGCAACTTGACGTAGGCCGCTACGCCTGTATTACAAAAACAGGCAATCTACTCGACAATAAAACAAAATCTGTTTAGGCTCTAATGCCCGATTTGGGATAATCAAAGAACGCACATCCCTCCCACAGACAAATCACGAACTAGCCATAAAACCAGCCTTAGACGTAGAAAAACAAAAAGCGAGACAGCCCATGAGGGCCATCCCGCTTTATAGAAGTGCGCAAAGATGCGTTGAACCACCTTTGCACGTAAGACTTCAAAATTATAGTTGAGTGAAGAAATCGTTGCCCTTATCATCAACAAGGATGAAAGCAGGGAAGTTTTCAACCCTAATTTTCCAAACAGCCTCCATACCAATTTCGGGGAATTCCACGCATTCGATGCTCTTAATAGAATTCAACGAAAGGATGGCAGCTGGTCCGCCGATGCTTCCCAGATAGAAACCGCCATGCTTTTTACAAGCATCGGTAACAGCTTGAGTGCGGTTACCCTTAGCAATCATAATCATCGAGCCACCATGATCTTGGAATTCGTCAACATAGGGATCCATACGGTTGGCCGTAGTTGGGCCCATTGAGCCACAAGGCAGCCCCTTTGGTGTTTTTGCAGGACCAGCATAAAGCACGGGGAAATCTTTAAAATATTGTGGCAGATCGCCCGTTTCGTCAAGTCTTGCCTTGAGTTTAGCGTGTGCGATGTCACGAGCCACGATGATGGTACCGTTTAAGCTTAGACGAGTAGACACTGGATATTTGCTCAACTCCTTAAGAACCTCGGCCATGGGTTTATCCAAATCCACCTTAACAGCGTTGCCTTCGCCAGCATTGCGCATTTCAGCGGGAATTAATTCGCTGGGGTTATCGTCGAGTTTTTCAATCCATATACCATCCTTATTAATCTTAGCCTTGATGTTTCTGTCGGCCGAGCAGCTCACGCCCATACCCACGGGACACGAAGCACCATGTCTAGGCAAGCGTACCACGCGGACGTCGTGTGCAAAATACTTACCGCCAAATTGCGCACCCAGTCCAATTTTGTAAGCCTCATCGAGCAAAAGCTTCTCCAATTCCACATCGCGGAAGGCGCGTCCCGTTTCGTCGCCCGTTGTAGGCAGCGAGTCGTAATAGTGAGTAGAAGCCAGTTTTACGGTGAGAAGGTTCTTTTCGGCACTCGTACCACCGATAACAAAAGCGATGTGATAAGGAGGACAAGCAGCCGTTCCCAAGCTCTTCATCTTATCGATGAGGAAAGGAATGAGCGTACCAGGGTTTTGCAACAAAGCCTTTGTTTGCTGATAGAAATATGTTTTATTGGCCGAGCCACCACCTTTCACCACGCAGAGGAAACGATACTCCTTACCTTCGGTGGCTTCGATGTCTATTTGTGCGGGCAAGTTACATTTGGTGTTCACCTCATCATACATATTGAGGGGTGCATTTTGCGAGTACCTCAAGTTCTCTTCAGTGTAAGTTTTGTACACACCTTTAGAGAGCGCCTCCTCATCACAAAAGCCCGTCCAAACGTGTTGTCCCTTTTCGCCGTGAATGATGGCCGTTCCGGTGTCTTGGCAGAAAGGTAATTTGCCTTTAGCAGCCACTTCGGCATTGCGCAAGAATGTGAGTGCCACATACTTATCGTTGTCGCTAGCATTGGGGTCGGTAAGTATTTTTGCTACTTGTTCGTTGTGTTCGCGTCTCAAAAGGAAGTTTACATCGCGGAAGGCAGTGTTAGCGAGCATGGTTAAGGCTTCGGGAGAGACTTTCAAAATTTCGTTACCTTCAAATTCGCTTACCGATATTCCTTCTTTAGAGAGTAGGTAATACTCCGTTTCGTCTTTACCAAGTTGAAACATAGGAGCGTACTTAAATTCGGGTGTTTGTGCCATAATGTTTGTATTTATTGTTTATTAGTTAACGAGTTAACAGGGGAAACTAGGAAAATGAGGATTACTAGATTAACTAGGATTACTAGGATTACTAGATTAACTAGGATAACTAGGATAACTAGATTAACTAGGATTACTAGATTAACTAGGATTACTAGCTTACAAGAAAAACCAGATAAACTAGAACAACCTATCTACAGCCTAACAAGTAAACAAGTTGACACGTTAATTACTTAACCTGCCAACTTGTTTGCCTGTCAAAGATTATTAGAATCCAAAGATTTCTTGGGTTGTAACCCTTTTAATCTTACCAATCTTCTCAAGTCCCTTCATGTCGAGATTCTTTTCATCACCAAGAATCATGTAGCGTAGGGGCTTTTTAGCCATTGTTTGCTTTTCGAATTCAACCATTTCTTTCAGCGTAATCTTGGGCAATTCTTTGTAAACACGTTCCATGACATCGAAGTCAAGTCCCAAGCGTTGTGCTCTTTTATAAGCGTTGATGATAGCAAACTTCGTTGTGCGTTCGGTGGCGATACGCTTCATTGACGCCTGTTTAGCCAGCTCGAAAGCCTTATCGCTTTGTGGCATTTCATCGATAATGCTATTGAAAGCCCTCACGCAGTCCATCATTTTATCGTTTTGGCTAATGATTTCG
The DNA here is from genome assembly GCF_000613445.1 of Hoylesella shahii DSM 15611 = JCM 12083. Classification (GTDB taxonomy): domain Bacteria; phylum Bacteroidota; class Bacteroidia; order Bacteroidales; family Bacteroidaceae; genus Prevotella; species Prevotella shahii. The sequence goes on along the minus strand of NZ_BAIZ01000008.1, from coordinate 40,075 downwards.
GCCTGCAGATATTCGTTACCACCCATTCTATAAGGCGTAACGTAGCGAGCACCGGCGCTATAAGCCAGTCCGCGAGTCTCTCTTAACTCTTGGAAAACGATACCATTCATGCCCGTTCCGAAATACTCGTTGAAGAGATACACCATGGGTTGTTGTTCCAAGTTCCATCCTTTGCCACTGTTGTTATACAGTCGCATATAGATATTTTTAGCTTCGTAGGGAGCGAGCCACACCTCGTTTTCTAGCGTTTTAGTCTCGGCATAGCGTTTTCCTTGAGCACATTGGCAAGTGTTTTACCAATGGCATGACCTTCATCGATAATCTTCACCAGTTCTTCGGGAGTGGATTCGCCACAATAAAGCACCTCGTGTTTATAGTTTCTCAAGCTTTTGAGCAGGTTGAGCAGTGTTTGAGGGTTGGTTTTATCCAGTTGATCATTGCTCATCTGGTTTCGAATGGGGTTGTATGCGCCATACGTACCATAGGCAGTGAGAGCAGTGAAGTTGTATTTTTGGTTGCTTCTTCTGTCTTTGCGCACCTTCTTTATCAGTTCTACAAGTTGTTTATAGGCAACGTTGTCTACCTTGGCGTTAGCAGCAGGTGTTCAACCAGCCACAGAGCCTTAGGCATATTTTCGTTCAAGCCCGTGATAGTGATGTTCAGATTGTCGGCACCAGCCGAGATGCTATAATCGCAAGCCAACTGATAGAAGCGTTGTTTCACCTGTTCGGGTGTAAGTTTGTTCGTACCCAAGAACTCCAAATAGTCGGGAGCGATATCCAAACGGTTGTCGGCTTCCAATCCAAAGTCGTAGCGGAAGGCCAAAGTAAAGAGTCCGCTATTCTTATTGGGAACATAAAGCACGGGCAATCCCTTCTTCGTTTTGGTTTTAACCAAGTCTTTATTAAAGTCAACGAACCGTGGTTGGATAGGTGTAGTTTTGCTAAGAATAATTTCTTTTACGAAATCGCTTTGCAAATCGCGGTTAGAGGGTATAGGAGTAATCTGCGGTTTATCAATTTTCTTTTGCGTGGTGTCTTCGCCTTGGCGTTTGTAAACGAGCGCATAATTGTTGTTAAGATGCTTGTTAGCGAAGTCTACGATTTGCGCTTTGGTTATTTTAGAAATACGGTCAAGACGTTCAACCACCGTTTTCCATTCCTGTCCATTAATAAAAGCGTCAACATACATATCAGCCACCTCCTTGTTTTTCTCCAAGGCGTGATAGTAATCCAGCTTCATATTGTTGATAACAGCAGGCAGAAGGTCGTCGGCGAAGTTTCCTTTCTTGAGGTTTTCAATTTCTCCCAGCACCAGTTTTTTTACGTCATCAAGACTTTGTCCCTCTTTAGGCGAAGCCGAAATGGCGAGCAAACCACTCTCGGCCATAGTCATTGCGAAAGCCCCACCGCCAAGATATTTCATTTTTTGCGCCAGGTTAATATCCATCAATCCAGCTTTGCCGTTGCTCAAGATGGTAGATATTACGTCCACTGTATCCATTTGTAGCGAGTTACCGCCATCAAATCGCCATGCCATCATAATGTTCTCGGCCTCAGTACCCATCACCGTTGTGTCGCGTGGCGCAGTGAGAGGTTTTTGTTTTGGGAATTGTGGGAAAGAAAGGTTATCGCTTTTTTTCCACGAAGAGAAATATTTATCAATGGTGGCGATAACCTTATCGGGGTCCATATCTCCCGCCATACAGATGGCCACGTTGTTAGGAACGTAGTAGCGATTGAAGTAATTCTTGATATTTACAATCGAAGGATTTTTCAAATGCTCTTGCGTACCGATAGTGGTTTGTGTTCCATAGGGGTGGGTAGGCATCAAAAGCTTTGAGATAGCTTGCCATTCCTTATTACCATCACGAGTAAGACCGATGTTAAATTCCTCGTAAACGGCTTCGAGTTCGGTATGAAAGCCGCGTATTACCATATTTTGGAAGCGGTCGGCCTGTATTTTAGCCCAGTTTTCCACTTCGTTAGCGGGAATATCTTCGGTGTAGCAAGTAACGTCGTTGCTGGTGTAAGCATTGGTTTTTTCAGCCCCGATAGACGACATTAGTTTATCGTACTCGTTAGGAATGAAATATTTGGCGGCCACTTGCGACACGCTATCGATGCCATGATAGGCATTTTTGCGTTGTTCGGGGTCGGTAAGCAGGCGGTATTTTTCATACCTTTCTTCGATGTCTTTAAGCAAGGGAGCTTCTTTTTCGGCATCCGTTGTGCCGAATTGTTTAGTTCCCTTGAACATCAAGTGTTCCAGATAGTGAGCCAATCCCGTTGTTTCGGCGGGGTCGTTTCGGCTTCCAGTTTTCACTGCGATGTAGGTGTGAATGCGCGGAGTTTCTTTATTCACCGACAGATACACGCGCAATCCGTTGTCCAAGGTGTAGATGCGAGTTCCCGTTGGGTCTCCTTTCACCGTTTGGTACTTGTAATCTTTTGCTTGCATGGCTGTTGCCGTTCCTACTAGGAGTAAGGCAACCATAATCGATTTAATGCTCATACGATAAGATTTGTTTTGTTGATATTATTCGGTTTCTTTATTAAGCTGTTCCACAAAGCCTCGATAGACGTCTTCTTCCACGTCTCCCAGCTTATATTCTTTCAGAGCGTCGTCTTTGATTGTGGCAATCCATTGCTGTTTAGCTTCACGTCCTTGGTCGATGATTTCTTGCCAGTCGGCCTGTGTGGGCTGCGCGATGCCATAGTATTCGTTGATTAGTCTATAGGCAAAAGCCCATTCGTACTGTTCGTATCGTTCGCCTATTTCACGAAAACGAGCAATCACGCCCTGAATATCTGCTATGTCGTTGTTTTTAATTTCTTCGATAAGGCGTAGCTCTTCGCTTTCGGGTAAGAGCAGTCCCGAGAGGTCGGTCCACTGTTTCCAGCCCGTTGTTGATGCGGGTTCGGCCGTTCCATACTTGCGTACACATCGCGCCAAGAACATTTTAATAGCCATATCGTAATTGCGCAGTCCGATATTAAGCGAATTATTGGTAATGACATAGCCTCTAAAATTGTATTCGGCCACGTTTTCTCCTTGAGCTTCGCGCAGTTTTTCCAGAATCATTTTACCCTGCAACATCTCGTTAACCGTAAACGGACTAAGCCATTCGAAGTTGACAATGCTCTTTTGTCCGCTTCGTGGGCGTATGTCGCGCTTTGGCCATTTGCGTACATCGCGATACAAGCCCACGGTATTAAGGTTGCGTCCTGGCACCAGATACATGATGTCGCCATATGCAATGAGGTATGAGAAAGGCACATTGCGCGTGTCGGGGTGGTGCATCAGCTTACCAAAGCACACCGAAAAAGCGCCGATATTGGCGGGCATAAGGATGTAGGCACCGCTAGCAGTTTTTGTGCCTCGCTCTAAAATGCCATAGTGCATGGGCCCCATTTTGTAGGCATGATTGCTGAAGTTGGTGGCCGAGCCAGCGTTATAGAACGAGAACATGGCGCCAATAAGGAGCGAACTTTTATGATGACTGGCCGTAAACGGGCCACAGAAGGCTGCACAAGCCTCGCCATTGCTCATGTAGCTATTAGCAAAAAACAGGCTTCCCGATGCCGTAAAGCCATTGTTTAGCTGACAAGCTTCGCCCACATAGCAGTCTTGTAGGTTGCAATCGTTGGTTATCGACGAGCCGTCGGCCACGATAGAGTTTTCGCATATAACACCACTTCCCACGTAGACGCCCGTACCGGCAACACTCAGCAGCGAGCAATCAAAGAGCCGCGCTGCCCCATTCACCTCGCAATTATCTTGCACGATAGTGTTAATCACTTCGCGTGTGTTTACGATTTTCACGCCAAAGCCAATTGTTCCCCGTTCGGGCAAGGTGCGTTCCAGTTCGTCTGCAATCATCGTTCGCAGTTGGTCGCGCAAGTTTTTGTCTGCATTATGCTTCACCATAAAGGCAGCCAGCTGACTATTTAGGCCCTTAAAGAGCATCACGTTGCCCTCTCCCACCTCGTTAAGCACCGATATTAGATTACCTTCCCCGAAGGTTGCTCCCTCCGTTGTCTCCATGGTGCTAACGTTAGAGATGTAGCATTCTTCTTCGATAGTATAGTTATTGATGTAGTTACCGATGTTTTCCACCAGGCAATTATCGCCAATGCACACGTTTCTTAGTGTGGCATTACGCAGGGCGGAGTGTTTCAGAAAACCTCTACTCACCTCAATGTTCTTCTCGAACACGCCCAATTGAACGTCGCCATAGAAAGCAACATTGTGCACATAGGTGGGCTTAAAGTCTTCTGCCACAGTGATAGCCTCCCAGTTTTCGGCTTGACAGCCGTTGTCTTCCAGCAAGGCAATTTCTTCATCGGTAAGTAATCGGTACATCATTCCGTTTCGTATAAGAAGTCGTTATATGGATATTTCTGCACGTGGAGTTCTCTAACCTTGGCATATAGACGGTCTCTAAGTTCGTCTACATTGGTTTTTTCGCGTGCCGAGATAAAAATGCAGTTATCGTTTAGTTTGGCCATCCAGGTGCGTTTCAAGTCTTCCAGTGTGAGGTTTTCCTTTGTTATGGGTGTAAGGTCGTCCTCATCTTTTTTCACGAAGGTGTAATTATCAATTTTGTTAAACACAATCATGCTGGGTTTGTCGGCACATTCCAATTCGGTAAGCGTTTTTTCCACCACTGCAAACTGCTCTTCAAAGTCGGGATGAGATATATCCACCACGTGCACCAGCAAGTCGGCTTCGCGCACTTCATCGAGTGTAGACTTAAAGGAGTCGACCAAGTCGGTGGGCAACTTGCGTATAAAGCCCACGGTATCGGCCAAGAGGAAGCAGATTTTCAACCACCACCTTTCTCACAGTGGTATCGAGCGTTGCGAAAAGTTTATTTTCGGCAAACACTTCGCTTTTAGCCAGCAGGTTCATGATGGTGCTTTTGCCCACATTGGTATATCCACGAGTGCCACTCGCACCATACGTCCTCTATTTTTGCGTTGCGTGGTTTTCTGTTTATCAATCTCGGCCAATCGTTCTTTGAGCAAGGCCATACGCGAAAGGATGATACGGCGGTCCATTTCGAGCTGCGTTTCACCGGGTCCACGTAGTCCCACCGAGCCTTTTCCGCCACCGCTACCCGAGCCACCACCTTGTCTTTCGAGGTGTGTCCATAGTCGTTGCAGTCTTGGTAGCATGTATCTATATTGCGCCAGCTCCACTTGCGTCTTAGCATTAGCCGTTTGTGCACGCATGGCGAATATGTCAAGGATGAGCGAAGTGCGGTCGAGAATTTTCACATTCAGTTCTTTTTCGATGTTGCGCATTTGCTTTGCCGACAGTTCGTCGTCGAAAATCACCATTCCCACTTCGCGTTCGGCCTCTTCTTCGGCCAGTATATATTGTTTTATCTCTTCGAGTTTACCCTTACCCACGTATGTAACCATACTTGGGCCATTGAGTCTTTGGGTAAATCTTTTCACTGTTACGGCCCCTGCCGTATCGGCTAAGAACTCCAATTCGTCGAGATATTCTTTGGTTTTAGCTTCGTTTTGCTGTGGTGTTATCAGCCCCACCAGCACGGCGGTTTCGGCTTTAACCTCGGATATTACAAATTCTTTCATTTCAGGTGTCTTATTGCATCTTGTCTATTAGAGTGCAAATATAGTGTAAAAACCTAAAACCACAAAGCCTTATCCGCTGTTTTTCGATGCAAGGTGCATGGTCGTTGCTTACTATTTGACAGCTTTGTAACCTTGTGGCTTAGCAAGTTGACAGTTATTCGGTTTACTCCACAAGCGTCAGTGTTTTACTATTGCTCATTTTGTAAATTTAATCAACTTGCTTTATCAATCTCTTTTAGTGTTTATTAGGCATTGTTTATTGCCCCACAGGCTGTTAGCATCCTGCTTTTGGTCTTTTATTTCCCTATATCCATCATACCAGCAAAGCCAATTCGGTCGCGTTCGTCGCTCGATATATCAACAAAAGCCCTACCGTTGTCAAACACTTCCAGTCGATAGTCGTAACGATCTTCTTTATTGTTCACTTTAAAATAGATGTTTATTTTACCGTCTTTGCCCCGTTGCATCACGTAGTCGGTTATTTTTTCAGCAAAATTCAGTCCCGTCCCGCCACCATAAGGCACGCGATAAGCATGCCCAAAATAAGGCAGACACGAATAAACCGAATCGGCTGTCACCCTTACATAATAGCCATAGCTTAAAGCTTTGGCAGGCAAGCGCTGTGGATATACGTGGTTAACCTCGATGGTAAACAGTTGCTTGTTTAGCGCCTCGTTCACTTTTTGGGTGGTTTCGGCCATCCGTTTAGCCTTTTCGGGCGACAGATTTTTATTTGTTGCACAGCCCATCAGTAAGACCAAGGCCAGCAATGCCCCTATCAATTTCTTCATTTTCATAACCTTTCACTTAACCTTTTCATTCTATTTCAATTCTGCTAACGCCATACGCCGCGTTAGGTATCTGCAGCTTGTTCGCCACTTAAAGCAAAACAAACAATCCTGTAGGGGCTAATCAGGTGCATTTTGTCAAATACGTTCCCTTTAAAACGTGGTCTAAGTTACGCCATTTTCGGCATTTATGCAACGTATGGCATGGGATTTAACTCTTTTTACTCCTTCACTTGGTAAAATTTAGTTACGAAAGTGGTAACCATTGATCTCAAAAGAGTTGAGCAAATGGGTGTAGCCAACGGTCTTATTACAACCAACACATTAGTAAATAACACCTTATAGCCAGCATACGTCACTGCAAAAGTCGTTAGACACGAGGCATTAACACACAATACACACAACACCGAAACCCCAAGAGCAATAACCCGATGTGCATTGCCCCATCAACACAATAAAAAACAGGTGCCGACAATCGCCCAAAGACAATTATCGGCACCAGCCTCAACAAGCATCAAGAGATTATTGTTCCACCACCTCGTTGGTAAGTGGCTTGCCTTCGCCAAACTCCTTAATGCTTTCAAGGGTGGTAAGGGCAATATTATGCATGGCTTCGACTGTGAAGAAAGCCTGATGCGAGGTAAGAACCACGTTGGGCATCATCAGCAAACGAGCCAACACATCGTCGTCGATAATCTTGTCGCTGCGGTCTTCGTAGAAGTAATTCTTTTCTTCTTCGTACACATCAAGACCAGCCGAGCCCACTCGTTTGGTGCGAAGGCCCTCGATAAGTTCTTCTGTATTGATGAGTTTTCCGCGTCCTGTATTGATAATCATTACGCCTGGCTTCATCTTAGCAATGCTTTGGGCATTGATAAGGAATGTTGTTTCGGGCGTAAGTGGGCAGTGCAGCGATATAATATCGCTCTCGGCGTACAGTTCGTCCAGCGAAACCATTTGTACATCATACTGTTTGGCAAACTCCATATCAGGATAAAGGTCGTAGGCCAACACCTTCATACCAAAGCCGTGCAATATTTTTATCAGCTCTTTTGCAATTCTACCCATGCCAACAATACCCGCAGTCTTGCCATACATATCAAAACCCATCAAACCTTTAAGGGCAAAGTTGCCCTCACGAGTGCGGTTTACGGCGCGGAAAATCTTGCGATTAAGGGCCAACATCAGCGAAACAGCATACTCGGCAACAGCATGTGGCGAATAAGCAGGCACGCGAACCACCTTAATTCGGCCTTTAGCCGCCTTCAGGTCAACGTTGTTAAAGCCAGCACATCGTAGTGCAATAAGTTTCACACCGTTTTTAATCAGTTCGTCTATAACAGCTGCATTACATTCGGCATTAACGAAAATGCACACCACATCGGCCCCTTTGGCCAATGGAACAGTTTTTAAATTGAGGTGTTCTTGATAATAACGGATGTCGAAACCATAATCAGCGTTTGTTTTGTTAAACGACACTTCGTCGTACGATTTGGCGTCGAAAAATGCTACTTTAATCATAAAGTTGTGGAAAATTTCAATGTTATTAACTACGTTTGCTTGGCCTTATGTGGTGCGTTTTCACCCTCTTTAAATTAGGCAAAAGCTGTTATTGCCCTTGCTTTGCGTTATCCTTTCGCGGTCAAGCATTATTATCTCGAACTACAAAGTAAACACTTTTTTCTGAGATAACCGTCGTTTATGCCTACAAATGTGGATTATTGAAGATAACAACGCACGTGGTGCAAGCCTACTTCACAGAAAAACATCGCTCTCAATCCAAACAAACGCCACAAAATCACCTTATTCCCCCTATATTTTGCTACCTTTGCAAACACAACAACAGAATTTTAAGATGAAGCTTGTTAGACCCAAAAAGCATCTTGGTCAGCATTTCTTGACCGACTTAGGCATTGCGCGCCGCATTGCCGACACCGTAGACGCCTGCCCAGCGCTACCCATTCTAGAGGTAGGTCCAGGTATGGGCGTGCTAACCCAATATCTTGCCACCAAGGAAAGACCGCTTCGGGTGGTGGAAATCGACACCGAATCGGTGGCTTTTCTACACCAAAACTATCCTCAATTGGCAGAAAACGTATTGGGTGAAGACTTTCTTCGCATGAATCTTGACGATGTTTTCTCGGGCAAGCCCTTTGTGCTAACAGGCAATTATCCTTACGACATATCCTCACAGATATTCTTTAAGATGCTCGACAACAAGCATCTCATACCCTGTTGCACGGGAATGATACAACGCGAAGTGGCTTTGCGCATCGCCTCACAGCCTGGAACAAAGGCTTATGGCATCCTTTCGGTACTTATTCAGGCTTGGTATGATGTGGAATATCTCTTCACAGTAGACGAAACGGTATTTAATCCGCCACCCAAGGTAAAGAGTGCCGTTATCCGAATGACGCGAAACAAGGTTGAAAATCTTGGGTGCGATGAGACGTTGTTTAAGCGTGTGGTGAAAACAGTGTTCAATCAGCGACGCAAGATGCTTCGCGTTAGTCTGCGACAACTGTTTGCAGGCAAGCCTGCTTCACCCGAATTTTATGCGCAAGAGATGTTTACACGCCGCCCCGAGCAACTATCGGTGGCCGAGTTTGTGCAACTTACCAACATGGTGGAAAAAGAAATAAACACCCCAAAATAATGAACAAGGAAAACACTTACACGCAACTGCTGCCCCAAATAGCGGCAATGATTGAAGGCGAAACATGCGAAACCAGCGTATTAGCCAATGTTGCCGCCGCCCTACACCAAGCATTCGACCAGTTTTTTTGGACGGGCTTCTACATGCTTCACCCCGATGGTATGTTGCGTTTGGGCCCCTTTCAAGGTCCACCTGCATGCTATGCCATCGCCATCGGCAAGGGTGTGTGTGGCAAAGCCTTTGAGGCAGAGAGCACATTGGTTGTTCCCAACGTGGAACAGTTTCCTGGACACATTGCTTGCAGCGCTCTTTCGCGGTCGGAAATCGTTGTTCCCATCTTCTCTAAGGTTGGCAAATGCGTTGGCGTTCTCGATATCGACAGCACACAACTGGGCACATTCGATGCCACCGACAAGCTTTATCTAGAGCAAGTGGCGCAACAGCTCACACGCACGCTGTACTAAATCGCGCCTGCCCTCAATACATTTTCAGGAGTAAAGTTCCTTAAGACAAAGGCAAAACACATACTTGCATAAGCAAAAAGCCACAGCTAGCGCAACATTTTAGCCCTAGCTTGTGGCTTTTCTCTATTTTATGCCTATCTTTGCAATAACAGTAATCCTTGGTCCTAATATAAATAGAGTGCCAAAGGGTTGCCCAATGCTAACATATCAGTAAATAAAGGATTATGAGAAAACAAGCATCCAGGTTGTTATTCGGGACAGTAGCTGTGGCATTCATGGCAATACTTATTAGTGCAAACAGCAACGACAACATCATTACCACCGAAAATGGAATGACCGTTGTTAACACCACCGAATTAACTCGCGACATCAAAGGTTTCAAAGGCATCACGCCCGTGAAGATTTTTATTAAGAAAAACAAGGTGGTAAAGGTAGAAGCTCTTCCCAATCGCGAAACACTAAAGTTTTTTGAAAAGGTGAAACCATTGCTTAAACACTGGGATGGTAAGACCATTAAGAAAGCTCTCAATAGCGAACCCGATGCTATCACTGGCGCAACTTATTCATCAGACGCTATTATGAAGAACGTGCAAGTGGGCCTGGAATACTACAACGACCACAAATAAGCAGCATGCAACAACGCCACTAACCAAAATTTCATCCTAACACGCCTCTCTAGCTTTCAGCCACTACCTATTCATTATTCACTACAACCCACTAAACACGCTCACTCTATGCATACTGATGGCAAACAGGTACATTTAGCACTGCAATATCTAAGCGTTAACCCCAAGTGGCATGCCACATGGCGTGCCAAACTTGCACGATACGCTCTTGTGGCGTGCTTCTGCACCTTTAACTTCGCGCAAATGCTGATGGCACAAACCACAACAAGCAAACCCAAAAACATGTCGCCCTTAACCACCGACACGCTTTTGGGCGACCAAACTTTGCGCTATATTCTGCAAAAAAAACATCATCTGAACGAAAGAGGACTGGTTTTCAACCCTCTTGACGCTCTTAATGGTAAGCTAGCGGGTGTCAATGTGTCGCGTGGAGGCGACCAAAAACAAGCCATGCTCACCAGTGTACGGGTACGCGGAACCACATCGCTCACTGGCGGAAACGACCCACTCGTGGTGATAGATGGCGTTTCCAGCGACCTAGCCACGCTATCTACCATCTTTCCTTCAGACATCCTGTCGTTTAAAGTATTGAAAAACGCCTCCGAAACAGCCCAATATGGTTCGCGAGGTGCTTCGGGCGTGATACTCGTAACCACCGCTAAGGGGGCACTTGGCAAGTTTCGCATCTCCTACGACGGTAATATTGGGTTCGAAACAGTGTATAAAAACCTCAAGATGTTGGGCGGACGCGACTATGTTGCTACTGCTAAAGCATTGGGGTTGAGTGTTAACGACGGTGGAGAAGACAACGATTTCCCGCGCGACATCACCCGAACGGGATTCGTACAAAACCATCATTTGGCTTTTTCGGGCGGTACCGACCAAAGCAATTATCGCGCTTCGATGAGCGTGATGCAACACCTCATGGTGGTAAAAACAAATGGTTATCGTAACTTTACGGCCAAATTCGACCTCATGCAGAAGGCTTTTGACAACTGGCTAACCGTAAACTTCGGTCTGTTTGGCTCGTCGTTGTCTAACAAAAAAATTCTAAACATGCAGCAGTTGTTTTACGCTGCTGCCTCACAAAACCCCACTTTCTCTACCCAACAGAATGCATCAGGTGGCTGGGACCTCAATTCTCTGGCTTCACAGATAGCTCATCCCATGGCTGTGTTACACCAAAAAGACCACGACCGAGGCTTTAATTTCAACACGCACCTTTCATTCAACTTTGCCATTGCAAAGCATCTCAACGCCCAACTCTTTGGTTCGTACTCGTTTACTACACTCGAAAATGCTATTTTCCAACCCACTTGGACCGAAGCGCAAGGCAAAATGTATCGCCGAGAAAACAAAAACGAAGACTTCCTAGGTAGCATCCAACTTAACTACAACAACACCTGGGGAGCGCATAAGCTCGACCTTACTGCCACTGCCGAACACCAAAACAATCGTAAACAGTTTTTCTTCACCACCGTGAAGGGACTGGCTAGCAACGCATTCGGTTACGACAACCTGATGGTTGGCAACATTCACCCCTACAAAGGCACTTCTAGCGGATACGAATCGCCCAAACTCACCTCGTTCATGGGCAACCTCTCGTACACGTTTCTAAACCGTTACGCCCTCTCGCTGACACTTAGAGCTGATGGTTCTACGCTTGTTGGCCACAACAATACCTGGGGCTTCTTTCCCTCTACAGGACTAGAATGGAACCTGAAAGAAGAAAAATGGCTGCAAGATGTTAAGTGGCTCGACCACCTGAAACTACAAACAAGCGTGGGACGCTCGGGAAATCTAGGTGGCATCCTGGCCTATTACACCCAGCAAACCCTTGTGCCCAGTGGCATTATTTCGTATCACGGCATCCCAACCGTAACCCTCGGACAAATAAGAAATGCCAATCCCAACCTTAAATGGGAAACACGCACATCGTTCAACCTAGGACTTAAGACGGGACTTTTACACAACCGTATTCAGCTTTACGCCGAATACTACTACTCCAAAACCACTGACATGCTTTACAACTACGATGTAAGCGTGCCTCCTTTCGCCTTTAACAAGTTGCTAGCCAACATTGGCAGCATGAGCAACAGCGGTGTGGAATTTGGCTTAGGGCTAGACCTTATCCGAAAAAAAGACATGGAACTGAGCGTAAACATGAACCTTTCCTTCCAAAAAAACAAATTGCTCTCGCTCAACGGCTCATACAATGGCGAACAATTATCGTCGCCCGACATCACACCCATCGGTGGTTTAAATGGTGCTGGCATGCATGGTGGCCACAATTTCATCACTTATCAAATTGTGGGTCAACCGCTTGGTGTGTTCTATCTGCCCCATTGCACTGGACTAACTCAAAATGCCGATGGCTCTTATCGTTACAACTGCGCCGACCTCGACAACAACGGACGCATCAATCTAGAAGACGGAGGCGACAGACACGTGGCTGGGCAAGCCGTTCCGAAGGCCACTTTGGGCTCGAACATCAGTTTTCGCTATCGGCTATGGGATGTGTCAATGCAACTTAATGGTGCCTTTGGTCATAAAATTTACAACGGCACATCGCTCACTTATATGAATATGGCTAGTTTCCCCGACTATAACGTGCTGCGCGAAGCTCCTAAACAAAATATCAAAGACCAAACAGCCACCGACTACTGGTTGGAAAAGGGCAATTATCTCAATGTTGACTATCTCACCATTGCCTATAACCTACCCCTGCGTTCGCGCTTTGTAAGCGCCCTCCGCTTATCGGTAAGCGTCAACAATCTTCTTACTATCACTGGTTATAGTGGTTTGTCGCCCATCATCAACAGTTATGTGGTGAACAACACACTTGGCATCGACGATAAACGCTCTTATCCTTCTTATCGCTCTTTCTCATTGGGAATGAGCATTCAGTTCTAACTTCACACACAAAACAGGCCAAAAATGAAAACCAAACCCACATCCTAAACCTCGCCCTAGCTGCCTTTGCGCTGCTAACCACTACTACGAGCTGCCTTAACGACACGCCTCGCGACCGCATTGAAGAAGAACAGGCCATCAGTTCGCCCTCTTCTCTGTGGATTAACAGCGTGGGACGACTCTACAACTGCATTGGCTCTAACGAAGAGGGAAAAGGCTTGCAGGGCACATATCGTGCATATACGATTATAGTACGTTTACAACCGATGAAGCCATTGTACCCACTAGGGGAGCCGACTGGTACGATGGGGCTTTCTGGCAACGACTATACACCACCAATGGGACGACAACGACCAAGAACTGTACAACCTTTGGTGCTATCTTTTGCAATCGGTGGTACAATGCAACGATGCCATCGCCTTGATAGATAAGCACAAAAACATACTCACCCAGCAACAATGGCTGGCCTATAACGCCGAGGCAAGAGCCATCCGAGCCATGTTCTACTACTACTTGGTAGACCTTTTTGGTAATGTTCCACTGCTAAAAAGCAACAAAGCATCTGTTTCCGAGGTGTATAACGCGTCGCGAACCGAGGTGTTTCGCTTCGCTTTCCACGAACTTCAAAACGTTGCTCCACACCTCGCAAATGCACATTCCAATCTCCAAGGCGAATATTATGGAAGGATAACACAACCCGTGGCCTATTTTCTGCTAGCCAAACTGGCGCTGAATGCCGAGGTTTTTACTTGCAACAACCCCGAACGCAACACCCTGCAACAAGGAACTAACATCCATTTCACCGTCGATGGCCAGAAACTCAACGCCTGGCAAACCACCATTAACTATTGTCAAAAATTGCAAGCAGCAGGTTATCAGCTCGAACAAAACTACGCCGACAACTTTAAACTGCACAACGAGAACTCAAGCGAGAACATTTTTACCATACCCATGGACAAAAATCTCTACCCCAACGAATACCAATACCTCTTTCGCTCGCGCCATTACAACCACGGCAAGGCATTGGGATTGGGGGCCGAAAACGGAGCTTGCGCCACCATTTCCACAGTGCGCGCCTTTGGATATGGCAACCCTAGCACACTAGATAGCCGCTTTAAACTAAATTTCTACGCCGACACGGTGAAGGTTGACGGCCAGGTTGTACGCTTAGACAATGGCAAAGAACTGGTGTACATGCCCTTAAACGTAGAAATAGACCTCACCGCATCGCCCTATATCAAAACAGCTGGCGCACGAATGGCTAAATACGAGGTAGACCGAAAGGGATTTCTCGATGGTAAACTGCAAGACAACGACATCGTTCTCTATCGTTATGCCGACGTACTACTCATGATGGCCGAAGCCAAAGTGCGCAACGGACAGAGCGGACAAACCGAAATGGATGCCGTGAGAACACGAGCAGGCATGCCAACACGCACCGCCACACTCAACAATATCCTACAAGAACGACTGCTCGAACTGATGTGGGAGGGCTGGCGACGACAAGACTTGATTAGATTTGGACGCTTTACACAAAGCTACGACCTGCGTCAAGCACTCGTAAACGAAAACAAGGGCGCTACAACCCTCTTCCCCATACCCCGCAAAGCCATCGAATCTAATGGCAACCTACGACCCAATAGCAACTTCTAAACATTCATCGGCTTTATAAAAAAGAAAGCAAACAAAGCCATTTTTGCAACGCTATGCCCAAAAAGCAAACAAAATTGCAACAAAATATCGCACGCCACAAAATCAGCATTGTTCTTTTACGCGTCATTTCTAACCCAAATAGCGTCAAAGAACCAGAATAAAGCATCCATAAAGCCTGCAATCTACACTTTTTAAGTTATTAAATGTTTGCAAAGCCACATTTGTTTTGTCGTATCGTTAGAAATATATAAATTTGCAAAGATAATCATATCACGACATAAGCGATTGACTCTATGAACAAGAAAATTTGGATACCCACCATCTTAGTGGTGCTACTCTTGGCCGGCGCAACGGCCTATCTCTTCATCAGCCTTAACAAACAAAAGGAAGAAAACGCAGCAATTAAAGAGCTTGCAGAGATAGACAAGAAGGAGATGGAGAACGAGTATCAGCAATTTGCTCAACAATACAGCGAGATGAAAACGCAAATCAACAACGATTCTATCGTGGCGCAACTCACCGCTGAACAAGAAAAAACCCAACGTTTACTTAGCGAACTACGCCGAGTAAAAAGCACTGATGCCCGCGAAATTACTCGTCTGAAGAAAGAATTGGCCACCGTTAGGGCGGTTATACGTAGCTATGTAATGGAAATAGACTCGCTAAACAAGGTGAATGCCTCTCTAGCACAAGAAAACACACGTGTAAAAGGACAATACGAGGCTGCCACACGCCAAATTGAAGGCCTGAGCACAGAGAAGCGTTCGCTATCCGAGAAGGTGGCTATTGCTGCACAACTCGATGCAACGGGCATCGCGCTCGTGGCTAAAAACAAACGCGGAAAGTCTACCGACCAAATAACAAAGGCCACAACGCTGCAAGTAAGCTTCAATATCACACGCAACGTAACCGCTACAAGTGGCGTGAAAGACATTTATGTACGCATCATGTCGCCAACAGGAAGCCTACTTAACGGCGAAGGTTCGTTCTCGTACGAAAACCGCACACTGCAATATTCCATGAAACGCAGCGTGGAATACAATGGCGAGGAAACGCCAGTGAGCCTCTTTTGGAATGTGTCGCAAGCCCTTCAGGGTGGCACTTATCAGGTGAGCATCTTTGCAGACGGAAATATGATTGGGTCGCGTAGCTTTAACTTTAAATAGTTATAGCACGCCTCAAACACACTCATGGCCAGAAAATGCACGCCACAAGCTATCATTACTTAACTTAGTACATGCAAAAGAAACGGCAATTAAAATTGAAACTATGGATTGGGGGAGCGTTTATTATCGCTCTCGCGGCTATCGCTGCCATAATTGCCAATAGCTTAAAGACACCCAAAGTCCAAATGATTGACGGTCAAGTGGAGGTCTTGCAGTATTCTGTGCAGGTACAACAAAAAGGAAAGGTGCTCGAGATTAGAGTGAAAGAGGGCGACTATGTGGAAGTGGGAGACACGCTAGCCTCTATCGAACCGACGATACACCCATCCCCGAAGACCCCACACTCGAAGTTTTAGCCACCACATTACATCCCTATCGCACAGGTAACAAAACCGTTGACCGCGCTTATGGACGATGGCAACAGGCCAAAGCGGCCGAAGAACAAACCGAACGCATATATAGAGATGTAGAGAGAAAACTTGCCAAAGGAAAAGCATCCGTTAATCTTCGCGACAACATCCTGAACGAATATAGGGCCATGCAAGCCCAAACGAAGTCGTTTAAAACCGACTACGAGGCTGCGCTTAATAGCTTCAAGACCGAAAAAAACAACTTCATCGGTCCGCAAATCATTGCCATCGTCACCAAAGTAGAAGGCGAAGTGAGCGAGATTAGCGCCAAACGCGGCGAACAACTATCGGTGGGCAACACCCTGCTGAACATTGCCTTGCTCGACAACTTGTGGGGAAGCGTCATGGTGAACCGCAAAGAAAAATCGCTCTTTAACGAGGGCGACACAGTCTCTGTATACTGCAAGCCCTTCAGCATGTATGTCAAGATGCGTGTTTCGGGCTTTAAAGCCAATTTCGATTTCCTCGACTCGGATAGCTATAAACACGAAAACGAGGCCTTACAAACCTGGGAGATGCAACTCAGACCTGTATATAAGGTGGAGGGCTTACGTCCTGGCATGCAATTATCTGTGCCAATAAAACCCGAAGACGATGCATAACAACCACCACAAGGCCTAAACCTAAAGAGGAAAGGCTGCCAAACGAGAACATAATCCTTAAATATCACATACCATGACCGATATAAACGCACTCATCTTCGCCCTTGCATTTACCATGGCTTTTATGTTATTGATAGGTGCTTACACGCGAATAGAACTAAAAAAAGAGCCTGTGCACATTTATAGAACGCGTTTGCAGCAAGCTTTTTACGTCGTTACGCAGCCCACCGTTGTGATTACCACCACCTTGCTTTTATCCCTTTCGTGGTGCGCTGCCTTAGACTCGGGTAGTTTTGCTTATGCTCTTTTGATGTTGCATGGACTAAGAGCGAAGTACGCTTTGGCCATCAATCTCATCATATTGCTCAATTTTCAATCAATGCTGCACTGCATTTTATGTCGCAATCGCATCACTAGCTTCATGTATTACATGCACATTGTCAACTTCATTATGCTGGTTACTCCAGCCACAATATATATTATTTCGGGCCCATAACTGGATACTTGCTCCTCATCGCAGGCGTGAAGTGCACACATCAACCCTCAAAAAACATCAACAACCATGAGGATATGGCATTCAGCCTCACTCTCTATATCACTAGAACATCATCCCATGCACGAATTTCTACTTAAAATACTCCCTCTTGTGATAATCATTGGCATTACATTAGCCGTGGCACCAGGAAGGAGAAAAGAAAAAAAACTAGGTCATATTCACACCTACGACACTTACTGGAAAATGTTTTTCTACGCCATAATCCTACCCATGGCGCTGCTCTTCAATACAGCGTGCGTTTTGGTGGCTACATTGGCCACGCTCAGAGGGGGCGAAATTGGCTTGCTGTTTTTGCTTCTTCCACGCGACCAAACAAGCATGTTCTTTGTTATTTTAGGCTTTCTGTTACTGGCTGTGCTACATATCTGGTCGCTTGTTCATTGCGTTAGGCATTTTAATAGCTATTGCAATGCCATGTATTGTACACATGCGTTTAACATCTTTATGCTGTTGCTAACGCTTATAGTTTCAACCTCAGGGGGTAAACAGTTACATGGCATGTGGCATTAGCAAGTTGGCCATGCTTTCCACACATTATAACACTGCCACTTGGTGTATGCAATAACGCCACGACACAAAACAAAACTGAGTTCTGCCACATTTTAATAAAATACATTATGGCACATTTTTTGTAAGGAGATATACAAGAAGTGATAAGAAAAAGATACAACGAGTAAAGAGAGAAAACAAAAGCCAAAAGCAAAGAGCAAGGTTTTAAAACACAAAGAAGAGAAAAGAAATAGCCAAACTGCACCATTGCAGAATGGCAACCAATTAAAATAAAATAGGTATTACTTATAAATCAAGCAACATTATGTTAAAGAAGAAAATCGAAGAAGCGCTCAACGCGCAAATCAACGCCGAAATGTGGTCGGCTTATCTATATCTTTCAATGGCAGCATATTGCCACGCTCAAGGTCAGCCTGGCATGGGTAAATGGTTTGAAGTGCAGTTTAAGGAAGAACAAGACCACGCCAAAATCTTGTTCAACTATGTAATTTCGCGCAACGGTAAGGTAGACTTGCGCCCCATTGAGGCCGTTCCAACCGAATGGAACAGCATCCTAAACGTGTTCGAACACTCACTGCGCCACGAGCAATCTATCACCGAAAGCATCAACAAACTGTTTGCGCTCACCTCGGCAGAAAACGACTATGCCACACAAAGCATGCTGCAATGGTTTATTGACGAGCAGGTGGAGGAAGAAGAAAACGTGCAAACCATTATCGACAACCTGAATATGATTAAGGATAACGGTTATGGTATTTACATGATTGATAAAGAATTGGGTCAGCGCACTTACAAAGCTGCATCGCCATTGGTCTAAAATCGTGTTCACCATTGCCAGCTGGTGCGCGCCGATTATGCACGGCTAGCGTTTATTAAACACACGCACTGGCTAGGCCTAGCACGATAAACACGGGCCAAAAGCTCCGCATATAAGCCCCATGCTTGTTTACAACCAACAAGTGTGGGGCTTTTTGCATTATCCCCCTTAATGGTATGGTGTTGCCTATACACCGTTTTCACAGCATACCAAGAAGCATAACCCAAGTAAAATACTGCAAACAGACGAAGTCTTACACTTAACGGGCATCGCTCTGCAATGATTTGTCGGCGCCACATTGTCAAATATTTGCACCGATTTTTAACATTATGAGTACCATCAGCGCAAATTTTCCGAGCAATGGGCTTATTTAAGCCCGTATTTTTAAAGTTTGTAACACTCTGATTTACTGATTATTACAAACTAAATATGCAAAAATAGCTCTTTTTAGCACCAAAACGGCCACTTTTGGCAGACAACTTACTCGCCTAATTGACATCAAGCACGCTTTCACTGCTAAATACTGTTTTCTATATAAAACGCCTTGAAAATATGTGTTTTAGAACATTACATATGCAATACGCAACAAATCCACTTGCAAAATGCACCATTTAGCGTTGCGTTTTGTAGGAGATAGCAGTGCGTTTTGTAGGAGATAGCAGTGCGTTTTGCACGAGTTAGCATTGCGTTTTGCTGCATATTACAAGCCTAAATGCTGCATTTAGCTTAGAGAAGAACGAAATTTAAGTATGATTTCTTGACACTTCCGAATGTGATTTGTGCGCAAAAAATCTTGAAATAGAAATGCAAAAGCATAGCAAATTGCAAAAAATAGGCCGAAAAGCAATTCAAAGCGGTAGGTAATTTCTCATGTTTTGATGCGTTTTATATAGGTTTTAGTAGTTTTTTCGGCTAGAATGGGTTGGCTTGAAGAGGACGATTTGTAAAGTTTATTTACCTAATTAACAATTCATCTCGCCACCCCTTACTTAAAAACAGCAAAAAGCCACCACCCAAACGATGGATAATTGCCTAAAGCAAGATGAACGTTTTGGCAACAAGATTGTGGCAACTGCGCCACCCAATGGCGGTAATTAACATCCTCTTGCAGCACCATCGGCAGC
This sequence comes from Hoylesella shahii DSM 15611 = JCM 12083, assembly GCF_000613445.1. Taxonomy (GTDB): domain Bacteria; phylum Bacteroidota; class Bacteroidia; order Bacteroidales; family Bacteroidaceae; genus Prevotella; species Prevotella shahii. Next base: position 20,184 of record NZ_BAIZ01000008.1, on the reverse strand, counting down.
GCAACACCTTACCTATATTTCGTTTAACCCAAATTGGTCATTAGAGCCTAAACAGATTTTGTTATATTGTCGAGCAGATTGCCTGTCTTTATAACGCAGCCGTAGCGGGCTACGTAAAGTTGCAAAGACCTACAAGATGGCAACAAGAAAATAAAAGATGTTAGGAAACAATACAAAAAACAAGAATTCTGTAAACATTGTGATACAATAACCGATTGGGTTTAAAAATCATTATCCACGCTTAAATAAGTGTTGACTGGCTCAACTCCATTTATCTAAACAGCAAAAACACTAGTCTCTTTTTCCAAATGTGATATAAAAAGCTACACCTATTCGCCTCAACATCAGCAAAAAAGGGCAACATGCATCCCCAAAAAGAATGAAGCCACAAACATAAACAGCGCAAGAAAAAGGCTAAACACGCAAAAATACCAACAAATAATGATTGCACAGTTTTTTATTTTTTATTAACTTTGCGCTCGATATTTAAGAACGGCTAGAAGAAACAACATTATTTACTGTTTTTACTGACGATATCTACTTGACAAGCAAAGGGTTTAGGCCATCATTAGCAGTAGAGCGCGAAAGCTTTCATCAAGCAACCGCGCCCCAAAAGCCATGCCCAACAGCAAAGAAAGAGAGAGATGTTGAGAGTAGCCAGTCAGAAAGCAAACAGACATACAGAAAATCATGATTAGTCATACATTCAGGACGAAATCTTTCATCACACTTATCGCCCTTGCACTAGCATTGTGCGTGCCCGCGCATGCCCAAGAGGTAAGCAAGAGCAAAAACATGACCGACTCTACACACCGCATCAGCGAGGTGGTGGTGCGTTCCAACCAGATGTTGGGTAGCAAATTCGAGGCTCGCAACCGCACAGGCTCGGCCTATTACTTGTCGCCAGCAGAATTGGCTAAGTTTGGTTACACCGACATCAACCGCATGCTTAAGAGCGTGCCTGGCGTAAACGTGTACGAAGAAGACGGCTTTGGCCTTCGACCCAACATCAGTTTGCGTGGCACTAAAGCCGAACGAAGCGAGCGCATATCGCTCATGGAAGACGGCGTACTGGCTGCTCCTGCCCCTTATGCAGCCCCAGCAGCTATTATTTCCCCAATGCGGCCCGCATGTATGCCATCGAAGTGCTTAAAGGTAGTAGTCAGGTGCAATACGGACCTTCACAACGGGTGGCGCCATCAACATGGTTTCTACACCCATTCCCCAACGCATGTGGGGCAAGGCACAATTATCGTATGGCAGTTACAACACCCTGAAATCGTATGTTGGCTTTGGCAATCGCCATAAGCACGTGGGTTATGTGGTGGAATACTTACGCTACCAGTCTAAAGGCTTTCGTCGCGACGAGCCAGACAATCGCACAGGCTTTAAGCGCAACGACCTTATAGCTAAGGTTTCGGCACAAACCGACAACCCCGACGGTGTGAACCACCTCTTTGAACTTAAATTTGGCTTCGCCAACGAAACCTCAGACGAAACCTACGTGGGACTTTCGGAGGCCGATTTCGCCTTGCGCCCCTACTTTCGCTATGCGGGTGCGCAGCGCGACCAACTCACCACGCGCCACATGCAATGGGTGGGCACCTATGTTGTGGAGAAAAACAACAAGTGGAAGATAACCACCAACCTCTACTACAACCACTTTTTCCGCAACTGGTATAAGCTAAACGATGTGAGAGTGGGCCATACCAAAGCCGAAAAACGCTCTATTGCCGACGTGCTTACCGACCCCGACACCAATAAAGACTACTTCGACATCCTCACTGGTGCAAAAGATTATCTAGCGAAGCGCTGATGCTGCGCGCCAATCATCGCAAATACCACTCGCGAGGCATACAAAGCAAGGCCGAATATCGCACCATGCTCATGGGTGGATACTTCACCGCCGAGGCAGGTTTGCGCTATCACGCCGACAGCGAAGACCGTTTTCAGCAGGATGATGCCTACGCAATGCAAAACGGCACAATGACTTTGTTTCTTGAAGGACTGCCAGGAAGTCAGGCAAACCGCATCACCACGGCCCACGCATGGGCTGGATACGCCCTAACCAAATGGGCCAAAGACGCGCTAACCCTAACGTTGGGCGTTCGTTACGAAGACGTTGACCTGCTAAAACGCGACTATACTGCCGCCGACCCACGCCGCACGGGTATGGTTCGCATCGAGACGCCTAATCACGCACGCGCTTTATTGCCCGGCTTGGGTGTAAGTTATAGGTTGTTGCCCGTGCTTTCGGCATTCGGTGGCGTGCATAAAGGGTTTGCCCCACCCAGTGCCACCCTCTACCAAAAGGCCGAAAGCAGCGTAAACCTCGAAGCGGGATTACGCCTTACCACCAACAACTTAAAGGCAGAGGCCATCGGCTTTTACAACAACTACGACAATATGCTGGGCAGCGACCTTGCAGCACAGGGCGGACAAGGCACACTCGACCAGTTTAACGTGGGCAAAGCCGTGGTGAGAGGCCTTGAGTTGCTGTTGCATTATCAACCCCTACCCCGCCATTGGGGCGTACAAATGCCCCTCCAACTGTCGTACACCTACACCGATACCGAGATGCGAAACACATTCAGTAGCGAGTCGTGGGGCGACGTTGTCTATGGCGACGAGATACCTTATATATATAAGCACGCCTTCAATGCCCAATTGGGCGTAGAATATAAACGCTTTGAGGCCAATGTTGGCGTGCGTGTAAACAGCGACATGCGCACCCAACCAGGACAAGGACGCATTGCCCAACGCGAGAAAATACCCGCACATGCCATTGTAGACGCATCGTTGAAGGGACACATCAACCGCCATCTCACGCTCACAATCAATGCCATCAACCTCACAAACAAGGTTTATTTGGTGTCGCGTCACCCCTCCGGGTTCCGTGCTGGCCATCCTCTTGGCATCTATGGAGGCGTGCTTTGGCGCCTGTAACATTCCCCATACAACCCCCTTCCAGTAAGAAAACAAACTTATGACGACAAATATATCAACCCCTTTTAATAAAGTGGTGGCGCTAACAATCGCATTGTTTGCCTGCCTACAAATGGCTTTGGCACAAACCAACGCCATAACGGGTACGGTGAAAAACGAACAAGGCGAGACATTGGTGGGCGCTTTGGTGCTTGCCACTGGCACAACCGAACGCGCTGTCACCAATATCGACGGCCATTTTAGCCTTAACGCCGCTCCTGGACAGATGCTCCAAGTGAGTTATGTGGGCATGATAACCCAGCAAGTGAAGGCTCAAGCCAAACCTATGACCATCGTGATGAAGGCCGATAGCCGAATGGTAGACGAGGTGGTGGTAACAGGTTACCAGAACATTCGCAGCCGCGTGTACACTGGTGCAGCCACATCGGTGAAGATGAACGATATTAAACTAGAAGGTATAGCCGACCTTTCGCGCATGCTCGAAGGGCGCGTGGCTGGCCTTTCGATACAAAACATATCGGGAACTTTTGGTTCGGCACCACGTATAAACATTCGCGGCGGAGCCTCTATCATCGGTAACGTGCAACCGCTGTGGGTTATCGATGGTGTGGTTTACGAAGACTTGGTGCACCTTAACCTAGACCAACTGGCATCTGGCGATGCAGCCACACTGGTTGGGTCGGCCGTTGCAGGACTTAATCCGGCCGACATCGAAGACATTCAGGTGCTGAAAGATGCCTCGGCCACCTCTGTTTACGGTGCGCGTGCACTCAATGGCGTTATCGTTGTGACAACAAAATCGGGTAAAAGAGAAACGCCTCTGCGCGTGACTTACGCTACCGAGAACACCATTCGCATGAAACCGCGTTACAGCCAGTTCGACTTGCTGAACTCGCAAGAAACAATGGCACTGTATCAAGAAATGAACGACAAGGGATATTTTGGCATTCGCAACGCCCTCTACGGAAGAAGAGCAGGCGTATATCACGAATTGTACAGGGGTTTGAGCACCATCAACCCAGCAACAGGCCAATACCAAATAGCCAATACAGCCGAAGCCCGCAACGCCTTTTTGCGCGATAGAGAATATGCCAACACCGATTGGTTCGACCTATTGTTTACTTTTAATCCCACAACAACCCACTCGCTCACCTTTGCTGGCGGAGGAAAGAATATGGCAACCTACGCCTCGGTGGGCTTTTACTACGATAGTGGTTGGACCATCGCCGATAAAGTGAGTCGCCTAACGGCCAATATCAAAAGTACCTTTTACTTCAACGACAAGATGCGCGCCACGCTTTCGGCTCAAGGCAACATACGTTCGCAAGAAGCACCAGGCACAATGCCCCAACGCAAGAACCACACATTGGGCGTGTTTGAGCGCGATTTCGACATCAATCCCTTCTCTTACGCCCTCGGCACTAGTCGCACGCTGCGTCCCTACAACGTCGATGGCACACTGGCTTACTATCGAAACAATTGGGCGCCGTTTAACATTCTAAACGAATATGCCAACAACAGCACCCATGTAGACGTGCTCGACTTTAAGCTGCAAGCCGAAGGAAGCTACCAACTAACGGCAGACCTAGCCCTGAAACCACTGTTTTCGGTGCGCCGAGCCAACACCATTACCACCCACGAGGTGAACGAAGGCTCGAATGTGGTACAAGCTTTCCGAGCCAACGACAACCCAACGGTGGCCCAAGACAACATTTACCTGGTGCGCGACAAGGATAATCCGCTGCAACAACCCAAGGTGGGCCTTACCCACGGCGGCTTGTTCAATCGCACCGAAACATCCATGACCAGCGTTTTGGCACGTTTGGCCCTCGATTTCGACAAGCGTATAGGTCAACACGACCTCAAAGCCTTTGCCTTTAGCGAAGTGAGAGTGGCCAATCGCACCAATCAACCCTTCCAAGGATATGGCATACAATACGACCGTGGCAACCAAGTGTACACCAATCCGCTTATCTTTGACAAGCTAACCAATGAGGGCAACGCTACTTTGGACTGCACAAACGCAACGAACGCGGCGTAACCTTCTCGCTCAATGGAACCTATGGTTATGCAGGGAAGTATGTTTTCAACGTGGTTCTCAACACCGAAGGCTCGAATAGTTCGGGACGTGGGTCGCGAGCGCTATGGTTACCCACGTGGAATGTAGGCGCTAAATGGAACGTTGACCAAGAAAAATTCCTCAAAAACCATCCTTGGTTATCCCGACTTGCATTGCGTGCCAGCTACGGACTCACCGCTAAAATGAACGAAGAGGCTATCAACGCTAGCGCCGTTTACCAAAGTGGCATCGTAAACCGTTACCACTTTAACGACAGAGAAAACAAACTGAACATCCTGCATCTTGAAAACCGCGACCTTACTTGGGAGAAAATGTACGAGCTGAACGTGGGCATGGAACTGGGATTGTTTAACAATCGCATCAGCGCCACCCTCGATTTGTACCAACGCAACACGTTCGACCTTATCGACCTTGTACGCACTTCGGGCGTTGGCGGACAGTATTACAAGTACGCTAACTTTGGCGATATGCGCACAAGAGGCGCAGAATTGGGTCTACACACCAAGAATATCGTAAGCAAATACTTTTCGTGGACCACCAGTCTTACGCTAAGTGCTATGCATCAAGAGATAACTCGCCTTCTCAACACGCCCAATGCCTTCGATATGGTGGCAGGACGCGGACGCGGAAACATCGTGGGTTATCCAAAAGGTTCGCTCTTTTCGTATAACTTTCAAGGACTAGATGGCAACGGATTGCCCACTTTTCACTTTGGGCGATACCCCTCTAGCCAGAACGTTTATGCCAAAAACGCAGGCGCCGACTTCCTTGATACGCAGTATGCAAAGACTTATCTCATCTATCATGGACCTATCGAGCCACAGGTGTTGGGCGGATTGAGCAACACTTTCAAACTAGGAGCTTGGGAATTGTCGTTCTTTCTCACCATGCAAGCAGGCAACAAAATTAGGTTAAACCCAACATTCGACCCCGAATTTGCCGATCTCAACGTGTTCTCTAAAGAATATTACAACCGTTGGCTCAATCCTGGCGACGAGCTACACACAGATGTACCCGCACTACCTTCGCAAGAATTGATAGAGAAAGTGGGCAAAGAGAACATCGAAAAAGCATACAACACCTACAATTTCTCACAAAATCGCGTGGCAGATGGTAGTTTTGTGCGCATGAAAAATATCTCGTTGGGCTACACTTGCACACCAGCCATGCTCAAAAAACTGCGCTTACACGCTGCTTCTTTGCGCATTAACGTCACTAATCCCTTTCTTATCTATGCCGATAGTAAGCTTAAAGGGCAAGACCCCGAGTACTATCGCACGGGCGGAGTGTCGCTCCCAACACCACGACAGTTCACTGCAACGCTTAACTTAGGCTTCTAAACGCCAAACAAAAGCATGCACATCCCACACCATATATAACGAAACCACTCCATATAGAATGAAGAATAACATCTTGCTACTGGCGTTGCTAGCGCTGTTTACAGCCTGTAACGACTTTCTGGATCACAGTCCCGACTCGGATCTCGATGTAACCATCGACACCGAAGACAAGATTGCCGAGCTACTTACGGGTGCTTACCCGCAAGCTAGCTACATTGCATTTCTCGAACCACGCACCGACAACGTTGAAGAACGACCCAACGGCGTGCATTCACGACTGAACGAGGCCATGTATTTTTGGGAAGACTACGACCAAGAAGACCTCGATACGCCCCTAAATTATTGGAATGCCTGCTATAAGGCATCGCACAAGCCAACAAAGCACTAGAATTGCTCTCTACTTATCCCAAAAGCGCACGCGTAAAAGCACTGTATGGCGAGGCTTTTTTGCTAAGAGCTTACTTGCATTTCATGCTGGTGAACATCTGGGCACAACCCTATTCCAACCAAACCACCGACCCTGGCATCCCCTATATCACTAAACCAGAGAAGGAAGCACTGGTGGATTATAAACGACAAACAGTGAACGAGGTGTACGAAATGATTGAAAAAGACCTGAAAAGAGGTATTACGCTCGTTGATGATGAATATTATAAACACCCCAAATTCCACTTCAACAAGAAGGCTGCTTATGCCTTTGCATCGCGTTTCTACCTCATGAAAGGCGACTGGGAACAAGTGGTGGCCTATGCCGATTATGTACTTGGTGGCGACCCTAAAACCCAATTGCGACCCTGGCGAACCTATGCAAGCGAACTGGAATTTAGACATCAAGACTTGTTTCGACGCTATGCCAACCCCGACGAGCCTGCAAACCTCTTGCTAACCACCACCGAGAGCCGATTGGCACGCACACTTCCCAACGAGAAATACGGCTCTACCTTTAACACCGTTGATAAAGTGTTTGCCCAAAAAGGCATCGAGGGAGGCGGCGACTATGCCAAAATGAACTTCATTGGCACCTATATCTTCACCTCGGGCGTGCTGGGCATACCCTCAAGCAGGTATTTGGCTAAGTTTGATGAGCTATCTACCACCGAGAGTGTGGGCAGTAAGCCACGCGGAATGTATGTAACCAATGTGCTTTTTACAACCGATGAGGTGCTACTTAATCGCATGGAAGCCCACGCCATGCTGAAAAACTACTCCAAATCTATCGATGATTTGCTGCAATACACGCAAGGAAAGTTTGGTTTTATGCCATCACTCGACCGCGATGTGTACACCACCACCAACCGAAGTAACTACGAAACATACACCCCATTCTATGGAATGACACTCAAACAGCTGGCTTTGGTAAAAACCATTGTGGGATTTCGCCAGCAAGAGTTCTATCAAGAGGGCCTGAGATGGTTCGACCTTCGTCGCTTTCACATAGCCGTAAAGCGTAGTTCGAAGAGCAATTACTATTTCCCGCTTGAGAAAAACGACCCTCGTAAGCTGCTACAAATACCTGCCGAAGCCATCAATCGCGGCTTAGAAGCTAATCCGCGAGAGCGCAATGAGGCATTGCACTAACGGTGTTTTAACCCTAAAAGAACATTCAACAATGAACATAAAAAGCATTATCTGCCTGTTGTTGCCCTGTTTAATGCAGGCTTGCGCCAGCGACTCGCTCAACTCGCAAAGTGTGATTGACGCAGCAACGCAACAACAAACGCCAACCGAACTAGACCGTTGGATTGCCGATAGCATCACCACACCTTATAATATAGAGGTGGTTTATCGTTGGCAAAAAAACGCCAACGCAGGTAAAACCTTCGTATCACCACCCAAACCGCAAAACGTGAAGGCTGTTTTAAGGGCCGTTAGACAACTGTGCTTCGACATTTACAGCCAAGAAACCTTCGGAGGAGCACGCTTCCTTCAAGGAAAAACACCGCTACGCATATACCTTTATGGTGGAAAAAATGTTGACGAGAATGGCGTTGAACTGCTCAACAACCCTTCGCTCACTCCCTCGGAAATGGCTATCTTCCGCGTAGACAACTTTAAAGCCAGCGACGTAAACAAACTTTACGCCCTTTTGCGCAGCGTTCACCACCAGTTTGCGCGCCGTTTAGCCGAACTAGTGGCATACGACCGCGATCGCTTTTCCCGCATCAGTGGCCATCGCTATACAGGTTCGACCGAGCCTTTAGCAGCTCCTATAAACTATTCGAAGAAAGAAAAAGACTACTTCGGACTAGCCGACTATGCTAATAAACGAGGCTTTTACACCATGCAAGCGTTTCTTTCGGCCGAAGACGACTTTGCCGAAATAGTGAGTTCTACACTCTGTGCAACGCCTAAAGAGGTGAGCGACGCCATCATTACGGCACAAACGCCCGACCAAGATAGCGACCCCGAGGTGCAACAGCAATACAATAAAGAAGCCGAACAAGCCTATAAAGAGATGGTGGCAAAGCAAGAATTCGTGGAACAATACATGCAAAAGAACCTCAAAATAAACTTAAAGCAACTGCAAGTGGCTTGCGTTCGAAGCATAAACAACTATATCAAACAACATGCACAGTAACTATAAACTTTGGCTTATCGCATCATCGCAACATTATTTGTGGCCTGCGATGCCGATATCGACGCCTTCGACCGCTCGCCGGCGCAACGTAATGCAGAAAGTATTGCTGCTCTGAAGGCCGAACTTACCGCTGCCGAACATGGCTGGCGCGTGTTGTACTTCCCTCGAACCGATTCTCTGCTGTTCTCTAATCCATCCGAACTGATACCGCAATTTGGCTTTCGTGGCCGTTATGGCTATGGTGGACATTGCTTCAGCATGAAGTTTCACGCCGACAACACGCTCGAAATGAAAGCCGATTATAATGCTTCGACGGCCTCAACACCATTAACGAGCGAGTACAGCGTGGGACGAAACAGCTTCACACAACTCAGTTTTGTTACCCAAAACTATGTTCACGAGTTGGTTAACGATGCTTTTCGCGCCTCAAGCGATTGGCTCTACATGGGCAAAAACGCTGATGGCGACCTGGTTTTTCGCACCGCTAGCTATCTAGAACCAGCGCGCGAGTACATCGTTTTCACCAAAATGACCAACGAAGAGCAATGGCAACGCACCACCAACAAAGCCCTCGAAAACCGCGAATACTTTGAAAGCATGGTTAATCCTCAGCTTTCTATTCACCGCGGTAGCCGAACTTACTTCCGCAGCGACATCTACGTGAAGCGCGATGTTGAAACAAATAAGTCGCTGTTGCGCGAAATTAAAGAGAAGAAATATTATCTTTTTCTCTTCGCACAGAAGAAAAATCCCATACCAGGATACCCTGCAAAAGAAATCGTTGGATTGGGTTCGGGATACGGTGGCACAGAACATGGCCTCACCTTTCGTGCTGGTTTGCGCTACGATAGCAAAACAATGTTCTTCGATTTCGAACGCGTGGGCCAACGTTTTCGTGCCGAACTGGTTGAAGTTTACGACCCTCTGCTGCGCAAAACACGCCTTGTGAGCAAACATTTGCATCCCGAAGGCGTTGAAACAGGACTTGTTGCCGAGATATGGGACGAAGGAGACGACCGCTAACGCTTACCTTTAAATAGATAAAACAAATGAATGTAATGAAATATATGCTCGTGGCAATGGTTGTGTTACTTGCCAGTTGCTCGCGAAGCACCACCGATTATGCCGAAGAAGACTACGACTTGCTTTTCCCTTTCGCTGGAATTGAAAAGCCGAAAGTGTCTTACGAAGACCAGATTGTGCAACTGGGAAACCCCGATGCACCTGTGTCAGACTTTGTTTACCCTGGTGTTGAGATTAATACCAACGTGAGAACGTACAACGTTACGCTCACTTGTCAGTTTCGCGAGATAGACATCCTAGGCAATAACGTGCCAGATGACGACCTGGCTTCGCGCTTTGTGGTGCGCTATGTGGCCGCAAACCGCCAGCTTATTACTATTGCCAGCAACACCACCAACGAGGAAGCGGCGCAATATCTCACCAATGGCAAACCGCTTGAACTGCGCTTTAAAGCCCAATCGGGTTTCCCTATGTACCTCCTTGTCAATGGTGTTGGCCCACGCGGTTCGTCTATTAAGGCCACTATCTCGGCCGTTTCAGAAGACGGATTTACCATTGTGAAGCCTCTAACAGTGAACGAGCATCAGAACGAAGAGGGTATGGACAAGATTAAAGGGCCATTTTGTGCCTACATCATCCTACCCTAACCCCCACAACACGCATCACATCATACAACGACAAACGATGAACAATAAGATATTTTGGGTGCTTTTGCTAGCGCCAATGTTCTTTTCGAGCTGCACTCAATGGCAAGGCGAGACGGTAGAAACTGCCTATGTGATACCTCCTTACCCCGACCCCGAATACAAATTCACAAGAAATGGCAGTAGCAGTGTTGACTATTTGGAGTGTAGTTTGCTGCGCGACCCCCTCAATTACATCTACGATAGCTATCTCAAAGAGGCCAACATCCTTTATCGAGCGCAGTTTGAAACGATGAAAAACTATTGGGATAATGGAGAATTTGGACTCAAACCGCGCAACGAAATATCGGCTTCGCCCTTACATAAGGCCGACAGCGCACTGGTGAAAAGAGATGTTGAAGACATCTTTAACCAGTCGGCTGCTCTCAGCGGTATGGGTAAAGAAGGACCTGGAACAGCCCGTAACCAAAAGGCCAAGCCTGGTAAAGCAGGCTATTTAGGGCGTAACATCGGCGATGTAAACCTCGCTTTTGCCAACGAAAAGGGCCTCGTTGTGGCCGAACTCTTCAAAGGCATCGTCTATGGTGGCATCTATCTCGATAAAATTCTCAACACCCACCTCAACGATAGCGTACTAAACAGCGAGGCACTACGAAGAAGTCACGAGGCCAACGAACTGGTTGCTGGACACAACTACACCGTTCTCGAACATCATTGGGACTTGGCTTACGGTTATTATCAGTTCTGGTTGCCCTACGTTCAAACCTCTAATGCAGTGGCCTTACGCCAGTCGCGCATCACGCTTTACAACGCTTTTGCTGCTGGAAGGGCTGCCATCACCCAATATCGCTATGCCGACATGCTGCAACAACAGGCCATTATACGCGCCGAACTGTCTAAAGTGGCTGCCACAAGGGCTGTAACACTGCTCACAGGAGCCACTACCATGGCCAACATCCACGAAGACGAGGCCAACGCGCTCACCTTCTTATCCGAGGCTTGTGGCGCTATCTACGGGCTGCAATTCACGGTTCAAACAACGGGTAAGCCACATTTTAGCTACAACGAGGTAAAAAACATCATCCAAGAGCTAACCGCAGGCACAGGTCTATGGGATAAACAACGCCTGCTTGGCCCTGCAGCAACTGCTGGTTCGCTGCAAAACGTGGCCTTGCAGGTGGCAAAAACCTATGGTCTTAGTCTGCAATAAGCCCACAAATACATTGCCAACACATCAACAAGCATAATATGAAACATCTACATATACTGGCACTTGCCCTAGCCTTTACGCAAACAAGCTGGGCACAAACCAACCAAGAACTGGTGCTCGATGGGGGATTTGAGGTTTATGTTGCCCCTCAAGGCGGAGGCGGTAATAACGACGAAGAGGGTTCTGCGCCCTCGTTCGACCCCTATCTCAAACCCCAATACTGGTATTTCAATTCATCACTGTCGCGCGAACGCACCAAAACGGCCCACTCTGGCAATTTTTCCATACGTGTTTATCCCAATGGTGGCTCGTTTATTGCGCGCGATAAAGATTTCAACACGCATTACATCCCCGTGCAATCGGGCGCCGAATACGAACTTACTTATTGGTATCAAGGCACCGTAACCAAACCTAACATCTTGGTGTATATCGACTGGTATAAGGGCGAAAAGCTGGTGAAGAAAGACGAACGAAAGGCACAAAAAGACCTAGCGAAGGACTTTTCTAACACCTGGAAGAAAAAAACGCTCACCTTTAAAGCTCCTGCTGGCGTGGAAAGTGCAGCCTTGGGCTTCTACATCCAGTCGGTTTACGAAGACGCCGAAGCTGGCCGTTACATCCTTATCGACGACATTTCGATGGTGAAAACCAAAGATGGCGAGGTGCTACATAAACCCGAACCACCTGCCAATGTTAGGCTACGCCTCAGCAAAGAGAGATGGAATTGTCGTGGAATGCTGTAGCCGACGCTGATGCTTCTTATCAAGTGTACATCAATGGCAACCTTGTTGCCACCACTAAAAGCACGAAATTTGTGGCCACGGCATTAGAACCCGGTCGCGCTTACACCTTTAATGTAAAAACCATCAAGGGCGATGTGGCCTCGGATGCATCTACTACGGTGTCGCAAACCACAATGCCACTTAACTTCGGTGTTGACGAAGAAGACCGCATACCTTATCTCTACTTGGTGCGCGAACAAGGCACAACACCTCGAACCCTACCCCTTTACTACCACGATTTGGCCAATCCCAATGCCATTATACGCTATTGGGTAGACGGCGAAGCATTTACCCCCACCGATAACACCATCACCTTTTCCTCGAAAGGCGAACACACGCTGCGCATAGAGATTGAAGAAACAGCCACACGCAAGTGGGAAATACAATATAAACTTAACGTAGACTAAGCGATGACAACAACCATATTCAACACCACTCGACACCTCTGCTTGCTCTTTGTTGCGCTGGCTGCGATGCTAACTGGATGCAACAACGAGGCCGACAACCAATTGTCTGACATACAATTCAACCTTGAAACAACCGACTCGGTGGCGCTTAACAAGCAGTCCACACGCATTGTGTTGCTCAATGGCGGCACTGGCAAATACGTTGCCAACATCGCTAACTCAAGGATTGCTAGCATCTCGGTGTCGAAAGACACGCTGCGCATCAATGGTTTGCTCGAAGGCGACACTTACGCCACCATCCTTTCAGGCGACTTTAAACGCCAACTCAAAATCAGTGTGGTGGTTCCACCCATCAGTATCAGCGACACCGAAATTCGCCTTTACCCACGCGACGAAAGCAAATTTGTGAGTCTTGCTGGTGGTGGCGACCTTGCTCGCCTCGCCATCGACGACCCCGACAGCATCCTAACCACTAAATGGAACGCCAAAACAGGCATCCTTGAGATTGCTGCTGCCTACGAAGCGAAGCCTATATCAAAGCCATTGCACAAGATGGCAAATACAAAACACTTAAGGTGAACGTGCGTTGCAGCGGTTCGGCCCAGCAAGTGGGCGTGTATGGCACCACCTCGCGAAGCATCTACCACAAATGAACACCGTAATGGCCGTTAGCCGTCCTGGCGTTGGTGTGTGGCTGATTAATGGAGCGCGCCCCACAGCTGCCAAACGGGTACTAAAAATTAAACCCAACATCGTTTCGCCTAAGGTGGGACAGCAAATAATGATAACCCTTGGCATGAACTATCCCGACGAGTTTAGTGGCACTATGCTGCGCGAAGGCAAACACAAACTCACCGTTGAAGAGGTGAGAGCACAAAATGTGGTGCTGCGCGGACGTGGCTTTAAGCTTGTTGTACCCTACGAACAATAACATTTTAAACAAACAATATATATTAAATACATTTTTATTATACATGCTACAGATTTTTACAAACAAAAAGAACCTCGCAACTATGGCATTCGCCATGATGTGCACCGTGCTTTCGCCCAAGAAAAGCGTGTTACGCTTACCCAAGCTGGAACGTTGAGCAGTCAAATTGCTGCCGAAGAAAAGCTTAACATCACCAATCTTTCTATCACTGGACCAATAAATGGCACCGACATCTTGTTTATTCGCGAAATGGCGGGCGCTGGTAAGGAAGAGAATTTGTCGACCACGGGCAAACTAACCCACCTCAACTTACAAGCGGCCAACCTGGTTAATGGTGGCGACTCGTACTTTTTCGTTCAAAAAAACGGAAGCAAAAAGGGTTACAACATTGCTGAAGACAACCTTGTAGACCATTATATGTTCTATGGTTGTGACAAATTGGTGAACGTGACTCTGCCTGCCAATACGCTAAAAATTAACAACTATGCCTTCTTTGGCTGCAAATCGCTCGCTAGCATCACCATCCCCGCATCGGTAGACTATCTTGGCGATTATGCTTTTGCAAAATGCGAAGCTCTGAAAAAGGTGGAAATTCCTGCTTCGGTAAACAACATGGGCAATGCTGCGTTTAACAGTTGTACGGCCTTAGAAACCGCTACATTTGACAAAGACTGCGAGATAACCAACATACGACGCAAAACTTTTGAGGGCTGCACCGCCTTGAAAACCGTTAAACTGCCATCAACGGTTGAATCCTTAGGTTTAAGAGCGTTTGCCAACTGCAGTTCGCTATCTTCGTTTACCTTGCCTGCGTCGTTTATCGAGAAAGCATCAGACACTTTCGAAGATACCCCCATCAAGAACTACTACGTTGAAGATGGTATCGAAGGCTTTGCAGCTGTTGATGGCGTGCTCTACAACGAAGACCTCTCTACCCTACTGCTCTACCCCGTAGCACGCACAGATCAGTCGTTCACAGTGCCCGAAAATGTAATGGCCATCGGCGAACAAGCTTTCTTTGGCGCTACAAACCTAAAGAGCGTTAAGCTGCCTAGCCGTCTTACTAACATTCTTGAACTGGCCTTTGCCAAATCGGCGATAACCGAAATTGAGTTCCCTGCCGAACTTACTTCTATCGACTCAGAGGCTTTCTCCAACTGCCGCAGTCTCACCAAAGCCACATTTAAGGGTGGCATTAGTGGCATTGGCGCAAAAGCCTTCTCGGCAACCCGACTAAAAGAGGTGAAATTTAACGAGATGAATGCCGTGCCTGAACTAGGTAGACAAACGTTCTTCACACTTAACCGCGACCTCAAGTTCTATGTGCCCGACGCAAAAATAGAAGCATTTAAGCAAGCCATTGTTAGCGCTAATGCCTCTAACGAGGGGCGTTATGAGGTTCTGGGCCTCAGCGCCACTGGTATTAGCAATGTTCAAAACACTGACGCTGCAGCCGAAGTGTCGCGTTTCAATGCTGCAGGCCAGCGTGTTTCGGCCCCCGTTCGCGGTCTCAACATCGTGAAAATGGCTAACGGCAAGACCGTTAAAACCATTGCCCGATAAGGCCTAGCTTCTTTTTAGAATACACATCACACTATGGTTGTGCCACCTACCCTTATAAAGGTAGTCGGCACAACCTTTTGTTTTTATAACCCTAAAGCACTGATTTGGGGGTCACATCTGCCCAAACGCAAAAAAGCAATAAAGCAATGAGCCAGGACAAACGTTGGCAAAATACCCAAGATTTGACCAACACGAAACACTTAGGCAATATCAACGAAACACATTTAGGTGAAAATACTTTACACCACTACACCATTAGGCCCCTCCATTCTAGACAAAAAAGGGGGCTAAAACCTATGAAAAAGCACAAACTTGCCCCAAATTTGGCCACGGCCAAATGCATTTTTCAGACTCATTTTTGCAATTACATAGTAAATCACCTCGCTAGAAGCAATTTTTTCACCAATTTTGGGTTCGTCATTTCGCTAACAAATATGGCATTTTTGCTAGAAACAAGCCTGCAAAAAGGTGCTATTGGGCCTGTAAAACATAGGAGTTAGCCTTGCGTTTTGTAGGAGATAGCACTGCTAACTCCTACAAAACGCAAGGCTATCTCTAGCTAATAGCAAGGCTAAAGCATGCATATTGCAAGGTAAAATGAACCAAATAGCCGAGAAAACAAGCTAAAAACATAGTTTTAGCACAAAAAAACAGCATTTTCAACAAGATTAAACAAACCCGACCAGTGATGCAGATAAAAATGACCTTGACGCCTATTTGCAAACGCAAAAAAGCAACTAAAAAGGCCCTTTTGCTCTTCAAAAACCATAAAGCACTACAAATCAGCAACTTGCAACCTCGAAAATACAACAGAAAAACCGCATCGCTATAAACTAAGTGCACAAAATCGCGTGAAAAGATGTTAATTTTTAGTCTGTTTATTTTACAAAACCTTTATTTACCACGCCCTCTCTCCTCCAAACATTGCCTCTTGTTATAGCCCTTAAAGCATCAGCGTATAGACCAAGAGCTACGCCAGTTCGCGATAAGCACTCGCTTAGAAAAGTTTCATCGGCATCTAAATTCTAGCAGAACTCATCCAGTATACAAAACATTTCAGTAACTTTGTCTTTGGTAATCATCGCCACACACGTTTTGTAAGTTACTGATTTACAACTATAAAACCTCAAAACAATAGCAAGATTACCAACTTTTTAGAACACTTTCTTATCCCGAACTGACGGAAAGTATTCAAAGAAAATAAACAGGAGGCTGTTTGTCAACTCTTGCCTATGACAAAATATCATAATAAGGTTTGTCTCTTCTGCATATTACGAATATGCAATCTTATTTACTATACAGCCCAAAGATTGAATCGATTATTATTCCAGTTGTCTATGCTTTTATACAGCTTAGTCTTTTCAAATTCCTCTTTAGCATAACCAATTCTGATCATAGTTGCAATGTATTTATCATTATAAGCTCTTGCAGTTTGATCTTCGGAATGAAGTATATCACGAATAGCATAAATCAAATCATGTCCATTTGTGAATAAAAGAAGTTCACCATCATCGATAGGGTTCTGTTGTATAAACCTGTTCATTGTGTTCAAGTCTGGAAATGATGTTTTGTTAAGATTTCCTTTCGCTTTTACATGTTGAAGTACATTCTGTACACTGACAGGTTGACTGTTGGATGCTACTTGAGCAATAACAATTCCCTTGAAGGTAATTCCGTCATTAACAGAACCTCTCCTTAAAATAATTTTGTCATTATAATATCGGAGATATGAGATAGTTTTTAGAGCTTTCATTGCTTCGGTCGATAACTCCGGATATTCTTTGTTTATTGTTTCCAAACAAATTTTTCTGCAGACCTTTTGGGTCAGCATCATTGTTTCCATATCGTGGGTGTCAGTTATCATAAGATTGGCAATATTATGACTGATTTTATTTATATGGTCAAAATCAGCATCTTTGATACCTATAACGCAATCTTTGAGCTGCTTATCTGTGCTCACAATGCGCATAGAATTCTTTACTTTTAGGCAATTTCCAGCACAAAGGAATTCTACAGCCTGCATATTAAAGAATTTTTTCAAAGCTTTTTCATCGTCTTCGCCCTCAACAACGATTATTACATCCCTATGATTAGGATGTTGTATATTTTGTCTTATTGTTTCTACGATACTTGGGGGATCGGTCGCCTCCAATACGGTGTTCCCCAATGATTTATTATCTTCTACGCAAGATTGGGGTTCGCATTCCTGCAATACGGAATTTTCCATTAGATTATTTGTTTGTTAAGTAATAAAGGTCTTTGGTCATACTAAGACCTTTGCTTACAATGCTTGGCGAATGAGTAGCGATGATAATCTGTAGACGCTTGACTAAAGCTATTTCCTTCATATCATCTACGATTGTCTTCTGCCATGCGACATGAAGTGAGTTCTCTGGTTCGTCAATCAACAATAAACCTTGATCAGGCACCTCATATATTAAACGATACAGCATTATGATTTCATTCTGTTCACCACTTGAAAGTTTATATCCGTCTATAATATCACCTTTGTCAGATTTGAACATAAAACCATGTTGAGGAGAAATTTCTACAGATTTGTTTGCAAAATGCTTAGAGGTCAGCATTTCTTGAAATAATTCTGTTTTTTTCGATATTGTTGAAATCTTGCTGAACTTCTCCTCGAGCCCTTTAAGATAAGCAAAGAGTACGGCCTTGTTTTTTTCGTTATATTCTGGAATTTCTACTTTAGGGGTAAGCTTATATTTAACAATTGTGTTCATCTGACTCTCAACTTCATCCTTTAGCTTATTGTATGAAGCCTGAGAACAAACTTCATAATTTGGATCTAATACTTTTTTGATAAAGTTAGAATCAACTTGTTGTGAATAAAACAGATAGTTTTGTTGAGCAGTTTCCATTTTATCCATTAATGCTTCACGAACTTTCTCTATTGGCAGTTCATCATTCTCTTCATGAGCTTCATTATAGATTCGGTTTGCTGGTATGTAGTAAGAACGTAAGGTTTCGAGTTGCATCAGAAACTGTTCCTGTCCATTTGATTTGGCAATATGTTCGTTGAATTCTTCGTTATCTAATAAGATTTCTCTTTTCTCTCTATTAGGCAAATCATTCAACGCCCTACGTCTACTATATGTCCCTCGTAAGAAATTGTATGAACGGAGTGCTTTTTCGATGTTTGTGTTATTATATACGAAATGAGTGAGTGCTTCCCCCGTAGCTTTGTTCCACGTAAACCTTACTTCTTTCTTCAAGTCTTCCTTATGGTCAACAGCAAATATACTTTCAGTTTCTGTTTTATAACTCTGAGTAATATTTAATACTGTATTATTATCAAAAGAGATTATTATTTCGTTGAATTTAATAACATAGAAATAATACAGAGACTTAGGATTAAGGGAATTTAAAATGCGTAGAATAGTAGTCTTGCCATATCCATTAGGACCTGTAAGAATAGTTATCTGTTCTTTCTCTTCGTTATTGAAATCTATATCATAGTTATATTGGTCGTAAAGTTTCTTGATTTGTAGTCTTGAAATTTGCATGGCTTATTTATTATAATATTCATGTAACACCTGTTGAAGAGTCTCGTTCACTGAATAACTTGATTCTTTTTCGATATTCTTGTTGCCTTCTGATTGGATTGCAGACATATATTCCGGATAATCATCTCCTTTGGATACATTGTTTTTCCAATGCATAGCTCTAAGGTTACGTTCAAAGTCGTCGCCTCCCATAACAACAGGGAAAACATGGTCAACTTCCCATCCGAAGGCAGAATCTCTCATTCCATAATGAGCCTTGAAGATCCAGCTCCGCATGCATCTTTTCTTATAGTGTCCTTATCATAACCCTCTACAACTTGGGCATGATTCCAACAATATTCTTTCTTTTCTTCGTCTGTCATAATAGTAAGTTTTTGGCATTAAAATGTTGTTGAATGCCTATCTATGTTGCAAAGATACAATTTTTTTTGTTTTGTCACTATAATAACAAATTAAATATCGTTGCTATCTACAGAATATTTCGGTTAATCCGGCATGTCAAGTGATATGACAGTCATGCAGTGCTTAGAGTCTTAGTGTTAAGTATCTCTCATCCCTGAATCCATACGCATTTCGTTTCATTACTTTAATCTTGTTATTGATGCTTTCGACTTTTCCTATTGATAGATGGCAGCCGTACCAAGCTAGAATTCATTTCCGGTAGGTCCTCATGATAACAGCTTTTTTCTTTAGCTTTGCAATTTTGCTCTGATCTGCCAGCCTTATCCAGCCATCAAGCATCTCCTCCCCTATAGACTACGACAGTTCGGGATAAGGATTTGCTTAGAAAAGTTCCAATTGCCTACTCTTTTCAATGCGCACGGGAAGTGCCTCGGGCTTATTCTCGAAGAAACAATATGCAGCTAATGCCGCACAGAGATTCATGAGGAAGTTATGTACGGAGCGATGGCGTGAATGAACAAGGTTGGCCTTGTTCTTGAGTAGTTCGTTGATGCATTCTATTATATATCGCTTGCGCAGCATCATCTTGTCCCACAAGGGCATAAGCTTGTTTTTCATGTTTGATTTGAGCCCGTGAACGAGGTGGATGCCTTGGTTGAAGAAGTTCTCAAAGAACTCTTGCTTGATGTAGCCCTTATCGGCAAATACTTTGCCGTAGAGCACCTTGGTGAAGACCTGCCACACCCTAGGGTTC
>NZ_BAIZ01000009.1 GCF_000613445.1 Hoylesella shahii DSM 15611 = JCM 12083 | reverse complement strand
TGAATTACCCTAATTATAATTGTCTGCATGCATTAAAAACAACAACCGATAGTCTGTTGAGAACTTGTAAATTAGCCTTTAGTTTGCACCCGCGCAATCGTTTGCATAATAAACACCAACATTTCCACCTCGCAAGCGCAAACCTCTTATGAATAATGCCTAACTTTACGCCTAGTTTACTAACCCCTGAGTCTATGAATTTATATTTTAACATTGATTACCAGACCATCTTCGGAGAAGAATTGGTGCTGAACATTGTAACGAATAACAACAACGGTGAATGCCTAACAACGCAATACCGAATGAGTACTACCGATGGTTTGCACTGGAGTTGCTGCATTAATAAATTGCCCGACACTTGTCAAAGTGCCGTGCAATATTTCTACAGTGTGGATAGTGCAGGCACCACTAAACGCCAAGAGTGGACGTTGCAACCTCACCGACTGGCTATTGGGGCGCTGAAGGCCAACGCCTACCACGTGTACGACCAATGGAATGCCATCCCCGATGATGCCTATCAATATACTTCGGCTTTTACAAAATGCCTTAAACACCGCGAAGTGCAACCCCTTCCTGCTTCTGACTACGAACGCACGCTGCGCCTTGTGGTGCGCGCTCCGCAACTAAGAGCTTCACAACGTTTGGTTTTGGTTGGCGACGACATCGCCCTTGGGGCTTGGTCGTTGGGCCGTGCGCTGCCCATGACCGAGATAAACGATTGCGAGTGGGCCATAGACCTTAATCTTGACGAAATAAAAGGTCAACAAGTGGCGGTGAAGGTGGTGGCCATTGATGCCAACAACCGCGTGGCGCCAATGTGGGAGACGGGGTATAACCGCGAATTGCAGTTGCCTCAAATCCACAAAAACGAGGTATGCGTGTACCATTTACAACAAGCCTTCTTCGATTTTTGGGACGAACGCTTTGCTGGTACGCTTGTGCCCGTGTTCTCGTTGCGCACCAAACGCAGCTTTGGCGTGGGCGATTTTGGCGACCTTAAAACCATGATAGATTTTGTGGTGCATACCAATCAGCGCGTGCTGCAGGTGCTGCCCATCAACGATAGCACCACAACGCACACCTGGACCGACTCTTATCCATATAGCTGCATTAGCATTTTTGCCCTTCATCCGCAGTATGTAGACCTCAATGCACTGCCCTTACTTAAGAACGAAGACGAGCGTAAGGCATTCGAGACATTGAGACAAGAACTAAATGCACTGCCACAGATTGACTACGAACGTGTAAACAACGCCAAAACAGAGTATCTCAAGTTGCTCTTCGAACAAGAAGGTAAGGAGATGATGAAGGCAAACGAATTTAAAACGTTCTTTGAGGAAGAAGCTCGCTGGCTTGTGCCCTACGCTCAGTATTGCCATCTTCGCGATTTGCATGGCACTGCCAACTTTGCGCAATGGCCCGACCACAACACTTGGAACGAGGCCGAACGCAAAGCCCTCTCTACGCCTACGACCAAGGCTTACAAGGAGGTGGCTTTCCATTACTTCGTTCAGTATTTGCTTTACACCCAGATGCGCCAAGCTCACGAATATGCTCGCGCTAAGGGTGTGATACTAAAAGGCGACATTCCTATTGGCGTGAATAGAAATGGTTGCGACGTGTGGACAGAACCACATTACTTCAATCTTAATGGCCAAGCTGGTGCTCCGCCCGACGATTTCTCGGTTAAAGGTCAGAACTGGGGTTTCCCAACCTACAACTGGGACGAGATGTTGCGCGACGATTGCGCCTGGTGGGTGCGTCGTTTCCAAAACATGGCGAAGTTTTTTGATGCTTATCGCATCGACCACGTGCTGGGTTTCTTCCGCATTTGGGAAATTCCCGTGTCGTGTGTAGATGGCCTTTTGGGGCAATTCTCGCCCTCGCTGGGTATGACGCGCGAGGAGATAGAAGCCTATGGCCTGCCTTTTAACGAGGAAGCGTTTACGCGTCCTTTTATTAGCGACTGGGTACTCGACCGCATTTTTGGCGAAAACGCCAACCAAGTGAAGGCCAATTATCTGCAACCGCTGCACGATGACATTTGGGAATTGCGCCCCGAATACGACACGCAACGTAAGATAGAACAGGCTTTTGAGGGCAAGACCGATGAGCCCAACCAATGGTTGCGCGACGGACTCTTTGCTTGGTAACCGATGTGCTGTTTGTTCGCGACCGCAAAGACCCCTCTAAGTTCCATCCTCGCATCTCTGTGCAGCACGATTTTGTGTACGAAGCCCTATGGGATAAAGACAAAGCCGTGTTTAACCGCATATACAACGACTACTATTATCGTCGCAACAACCAGTTCTGGTATCACGAGGCGATGAAGAAACTGCCCAAACTGGTTGAGGCTACAGGCATGCTTGTATGCGCCGAAGACCTTGGAATGGTGCCCGACTGCGTGGCGTGGGTGATGAACGAACTACGCATTCTCTCGCTCGAAGTACAGTCGATGCCCAAAGACCCCCGTGTGCGCTTTGGCCATCTCTCGACATTCCCCTATCGCTCGGTAAACACATTTAGCAGTCACGACATGCCAACGCTGCGCCAGTGGTGGGACGAGAACTGGGAACGAACGCAAGAATACTACAACACGATGCTCTATAAGGGCGGTCCGGCGCCACATCCGCTCACGGGCTTACTCGCTCGCGAGATTATTTTGCGCCAGCTTCTCTCGCCCTCAATGCTGTGCATACTGAGCATACAAGACTGGCTCGCTATTGACGAAGACCTGCGTTTGCCCGACGCCGATGCCGAACGCATCAATATACCAGCCAATCCGCGACACTACTGGCGCTATCGCATGCACATCAACATCGAAGACCTCATGGCCAATGCACCTTTCTGTGCAGCTGTTAAGGATATGGTTCAACAAAGCGGCAGATAAGTCTATGCCCTGGTTTAGATGGCTTACGATTTTGTGGTTTGCTCCGCTAGCAATGGCGGCGCAAACCATTTCTTCGCCCAACGGGCAGCTAACTTTAAGGGCATACGTAAGCAAGGGGCAGCCCACCTACGAATTGTTTTATGGCAATGAGCCAGTGGTGAAACCCTCGCATCTGGGCCTAGAGCTGGCCAACTTCCCCAGTTTGCTCACCAATTTTGAAGTAGCCAGTGTGGACTCGTCGTCGTTTGATGAGACTTGGAAACCTGTTTGGGGCGAGAAATCGGCCATACGTAATCGTTATAACGAACTGGCTGTGCACTTTAAAGAACGCACTGCAGCTTGTCGAGACATGGTGGTGCGCTTTCGTCTCTACGATGAAGGTGTGGGATTTCGTTACGAACTACCCCGACAGCCACAACTCGACAACGTAATTGTGAAAGAAGAGCGCACCCAATTTGCCATGCCCGGCAACCACCAGGCCTACTGGATAGCGGGCGACTACGACACCAACGAATACGATTACCAAATAACGCGTCTCTCGGAAATTCGCCAACGTATGCCCAAGGCCGTTACGCCAAACGCTACGCAAAGCCCCATTGGACCTACTGCGGTGCAAACGGCTTTGCTGATGAAAACCGATGGCGGCCTATACATCAACATACACGAGGCTGCCTTGGTGAACTATTCGGCCATGCACCTTGTGCTGAACGATACAACAATGGTGTTTGAATCGTGCCTAACGCCCGATGCACTGGGGCAAAAAGCTTGTATACGCTGCCCATTTAACACGCCCTGGCGAACCATTATGGTGAGCAACGACCCGCGAACGCTGCTCGACTCGAAGCTGACGCTTAACCTAAACGAGCCTTGCAAGCTGGAAGACACATCGTGGATTCACCCAGTGAAATACATTGGCGTGTGGTGGGAGATGATTACTGGTAAGAGCACGTGGAGCTATGCCGACTATCAGCCTGTTGTTTTAGGCCAAACCAACTTCGCCAAGCTTAAGCCTACGGGCCGACATGGAGCCGATAGCACCAATGTTAAACGTTATATCGACTTTGCTGCACGGCATGGCTTTTCGCAAGTGCTGGTTGAGGGATGGAACGAAGGTTGGGAAGACAATTGGCGAAAGCTGCACAATTACAGTTTTACACAGGCTTATCCCGACTATCCTTTGCAGCGTTTGCAGGCTTATGCACAAGAACGGGGTGTGAAATTGATGATGCACCACGAAACATCGAGCAGCGTGTTAAACTACGAACGGCAACTGGATGATGCCTACAAACTGATGAACAGCCATGGCATAGACGTGGTTAAGAGCGGATATGTGGGCGACATCTTCCCTAATGGTGGGCATCATTTCGACCAATGGATGGTGGAACATTATCTGCATTGCATCAAAGAGGCCGCCAAACACCGCATCATGGTGAATGCCCACGAGGCTGTTCGGCCCACAGGCTTGTGTCGCACTTACCCCAATATGATTGGAAACGAGTCGGCACGAGGCACAGAATTTCACGCCATGGAGGGTTGTAGCCCAGGGCACGTTGCTATATTGCCCTTCACTAGACTGATGGGCGGGCCGATGGACTATACGCCTGGCATCTTCGAAACCGACATCTCGAAGGTTAACCCCAACAACAAGTGTCGCATGCGCGCCACATTGTGCAATCAGTTGGCGCTCTACGTGGTGCTATATAGTCCGCTGCAGATGGCTGCCGACTTGCCCGAAAACTACGAAAAGCATCTCGACGCTTTCCAATTTATTAAGGATGTGGCCGTAGATTGGGACGACTCACACTATCTGGAGGCCGAACCAGGCGAGTATATCACCGTTGCACGCAAGGCTAAAGGTAGCCCCAACTGGTTTGTTGGCTGTGTGGCTGGCTTGCATGCCCATATGGCTAACGTGTCGCTTAGCTTTTTAGAGCCTGGCAAAAAATACCTGGCTACCATCTATAAAGATGGTGCCAAGGCAGATATCGACAAGTTTACGGCTGATTATGTGATTGAACAACGCACGGTTACGCATCGTTCTAACTTGCGCATACGGGCTGTTAAAGGGGGCGGATTTGCTATTTCGATTAAGCCGTTAGAACGAGGTGAAAAAGTAAAAAAGGTGAAAAAGTGAAAGGGGGAAAAGGTAAAAAGGTGACTGCGCCTACTAACTTATCAACTCATAACCGCGTAAACTCACCAAAGCATAAACGCATTAACGCGTAAACTCACCAACCCACTATCTTAAAAACCTCATTAACTCACGAATTCAAATCCTCATAAACTCAAAAATTCAATAACAATATGAACATAAAAGGATTTATCATGGCTGCCTTGTTTGTTTGTGCCCAAGGGCTTGAGGCAAGCGCGCAAGACATGAACGAGATGACTTATTCGCCGAACGAAACGGTGTTTAAACTACATGCGCCTGCAAATGCAAAGCGTGTTTTGGTAAAGATTTATGCCGACGCACTAGACGGTAAGCCAGTCAAGACGTTGAAAATGAAATTCAATGGCAACAACCAGTGGACCGCAACGGCTAAAGGCGACTTCAAAGGTCGTTTCTACACCTTCGATATTCCTGCCTTTAACCGTGGCGAAACGCCTGGCATCTTTGCTAAGGCCGTGGGTGTAAATGGAAGAAGAGGGGCCATTATCAACCTCGAAGAGACCAACCCCAAGGGATGGGAGGCCGATAAACGCCCACCGTTAGCTTCGCCTGCCGACCTCGTTATCTACGAACTTCACCATCGCGACTTCTCCATTCATCCCTCGTCGGGCATCAAAAACAAAGGCAAATTTCTTGCTCTCACCGAAGATAAAGCCATCAAGCACTTGCAACAACTGGGCATTAACGCAGTGCACATTCTGCCTTCGTTCGACTATGCCTCGATAGACGAGACGCAATTGCACAAACCACAGTATAATTGGGGATACGACCCACTGAACTATAACGTGCCCGAAGGTTCGTACAGCACCGACCCTTATCGCCCCGATGTGCGCATACGCGAGTTTAAACAGATGGTGCAAGCACTTCACAAGGCCGGCATTCGCGTTATTCTCGACGTGGTTTACAACCACACCTACGACCTCTCGGGTAGTGCATTCCAACGCACCTGGCCCAACTATTTCTATCGTAAACGCACCGATGGAACGTATTCAGATGGGTCGGGTTGTGGCAACGAAACGGCTAGCGAGCAACCTTTGATGCGACAATTTATGATAGAGTCGATGAGACATTGGGTGAAGGAGTACCACATCGACGGCTTTCGCGTTGACCTAATGGGCGTTCACGACATTGAAACAATGAACCTTATTCAGGCCGAAATGCAAAAAATAGACCCCTCCATATATATATATGGTGAGGGATGGAGTGCTGGCGCATGTGCTACCCACAAGAAAAGCTGGCCATGAAAGCCCATACCGAGCAGATGCCAGGCATAGGAGCGTTTAGCGATGAGATGCGCGATGCACTGCGCGGACCATTCTCAGACGACCATAAGCCTGCTTTCTTGGCCGCACTCGACGGTCATGAAGAGAGTCTTAAATTTGGTATCGTTGGCGCTATTGCTCATCCCCAGGTAGACATGAGCCAAGTAAACTATAGCAAAAAGCCATGGGCCAACCAGCCAACACAAATGATTAGCTATGTTAGCTGTCACGACGATATGTGCCTAACCGACCGCATTCGCAACTCGATACCTGGCATAACCACTGCCGAACTGATAAAACTCGACCTCTTGGCGCAAACGTTTGTGTTTACGTCGCAAGGTGTTCCGTTTATGCTTAGTGGCGAAGAGATGCTGCGCGATAAGAAAGGCGTACATAATAGCTATTGTTCGCCCGACTCAATTAACGAGCTTAACTGGACCAATCTCGAACGTTTTCCCAAGGTGTTTGCCTACTACAAGGGGCTTATTGCCCTGCGTAAGGCGCATCCGGCGTTTCGTTTGGGTAATGCCGAACTGGTGCGTAAGCATCTCGAATTTATCGACGCGCCTGCCAAAATGGTGGCTTTCCGACTGAAAGACCACGCTGGTGGCGATGCTGCAAAAGACATCGTGGTGCTGCTTAACGCTAATCGCGAGGCACAAGTGGTGGATATTCCACAAGGCGAATACCGCGTTATGGTGTGCGATGGCGTGGTTAACCTCGATGGGATGGGTAAAATGAGTGGCGGAAAAGTCTCTGTCGACCTGCAATCGGCATTGATATTGATGAGTTTGTAAGTTTGTAAGTTTATGAGTTTGAAAGTTTGTAAGTTTATGAGTTTGTAAGTTATCAGTTTGTAAGTTTGTAAGTTTATGAGTTTGTAAGTTTATGAGTTTGTAAGTTATCAGTTTGTGAGTTTATAAACTTAAAAACTCATAAGCTCAAAATCTCACAAAGCATTTGGCTTAACTCCATAACTCCTTAACTCCATAACTCCTTAACTCCTTAACCCACCCTAACCCCTTAACTCCTAGAAAGAATGAAGAAAATACTTCTGGCCCTTTCGCTATTCTCACTAACAGCATCGGCCAACATAAAAGTTAACAGAATAGACCCCACCAACTGGTATGTGGGCATGCAAGACCCCACTTTGCAACTGATGGTGTATGGCGATGGCATTGGCAAAGCCAACGTCACAACCAATTATCCTGGCGTAAAGATAACCAGCGTGGAACGACTTGAGAGTCCTAATTACCTCTTGATTTACCTCGACTTAAACAATGCCAAAGCAGGAAATATGCCCTTGGTGTTTGCTCAAGGTAAGAAAAAAACAACCGTTAATTACGAACTGAAGAAGCGCGACATGCCCGGCGACCAACGTATGGGATTTTCTAATGCCGACGTTCTTTACATGTTTATGCCCGACAGATTTGCCTCTAGCGGACAAAAACAACATCCTATGCCAGGACTTAACGCATATAGCGTGGACCGCTCGCAACCTAGTTTGCGACACGGAGGCGACCTCGAGGGCATTCGTAAGCACCTAGATTACTTCAACGAACTGGGCGTTACGGCACTTTGGTTTACCCCAGTACTAGAGAATAACACACCCGACAACAACAACCAAAGCACCTATCATGGCTATGCCACAACCGACTATTATCGCGTTGACCCACGTTTTGGCACCAATCAGGAATACCGAAACCTTGTAGACGAAGCACATAACAAGGGACTAAAGGTGGTGATGGACATGATTTTTAACCACTGTGGCATCACCCATCCATGGATTAAAGACATGCCCTCGCGCAATTGGTTTAATCGTTCAGACTATAAAAGCAACTATTTGCAAACCAGCTATAAGCTCACACCAGTGCTCGACCCCTATGCTTCGGATGTGGATATGGACGAAACAGTGGAGGGGTGGTTCGTGCCTTCTATGCCCGACCTTAACCAACGCAACCCTCACGTGCTGCAATATCTTATCCAAAACAGTATCTGGTGGATAGAAACGGTGGGCATCGACGGCATTAGAATGGACACTTACCCCTATGCCGACCGCGAAGCAATGGCGCAATGGATGGCCAGACTGAATAAAGAGTATCCCAACTTTAACACCGTGGGCGAAACATGGGTAACAGAACCTGCGTACACTGCTGCCTGGCAAAAAGACTCGAAGCTCTCTAACATTAACAGCAACCTTAAGTCGGTGATGGATTTTGCTTTCTTCGACCGCATCAATCAAGCCAAAAACGAAGAAACTGACGGATGGTGGAACGGCCTAAATAGGGTGTACAATGGTCTGTGTTACGATTATCTCTACCCCAACCCCGCATCGGTGATGGCCTTTATTGAGAACCACGACACCGACCGCTTTCTTGGAAACGGCAACGACACGCTTGCACTGAAGCAAGCATTGGCTCTTTTGCTCACCATGAACCGCATCCCACAGCTGTATTATGGCACTGAAGTGTTGATGAACGGTACAAAAGAAAAAACCGACGGCAATGTGCGAAAAGACTTCCCTGGCGGTTTTGCTGGCGATAAGCACAATGCCTTTACTGTAGAGGGCAGAACCAAAGCGCAAAACGAGATGTTTACCTGGCTTAGCCAACTGTTGCACTGGCGAAAGGGCAACGAGGTGATTACAAAGGGTAAACAAACCCACTTCATCCCCTTTAATGGCATTTACGTCTTGGCCCGAACGCTCGACAAACGCCACGTGCTAACCATCGCCAACGGCACCTCTAAGTCGGCTATCATGCCTGTGGCTCGCTACGCCGAAGTGATTGGCGATGCTGACGAGGTACGCGATGTGCTCACAGGTCGCACCATTAGTCTACTAGAAGACTTGCAACTTGGCCCACGAGAGACGCTTGTTGTGGAATGGACCGAGAAATAAGTGGCACACAACGCCCTTAACAACCCCATAAACAAATGCTCTGCACTGATGATGCGCAACATTAAACATCGCGCAACATCAGTGCAGAGCACTATCTCAACACATAATTCCTACCACGAAAAGCTCCTTTCGCATGTTTCGCTGCTTTTTCAGCAAAACATCCCCTGCAAAAATACTTCCCTATCCTCTTTTAACAAAACCAACTCTCACAAGCAACAATGCGCGATAGGATAGCACAGAGGCCAGTTTTTATTCACTTTCATCCTCAATATCGTAAATCATTCTCCCACCAAAATATAAAGTCATGATGCAATGCACGGGCACATCATTGGTTCTTAGCCAACCTTGAAACATAGCTTGCCCCCAATTCGTCATTTCGTCGATAACTTCAAATTCGCTGTTTTTATACCTTTGCTGATAAGTATCAAAATCAATTTGCTCGCCATGGAAAACATCGCGCAGCGTACTATCAAACACAAGCACATTCATATCGTCGACATCAACCTGCTCAAAAATAACTTTGGCTTTATGCGTATGCTCCCCATCATCATCGTAAGAGAATATTTTGTCAAAATGAAATACCAAGTTCCCATGTTCAAACGTCATCTTTTGAATGCGTCCATCGTGAAGCGAATACTTTGAATATGGGGCAAAAACTTTTATAATCTTCATTCCTAGATATGTTTAATGCGAGTTTTTTACTTTGTTTCGGCTCATTGTTTAAGGCGAGAAACACCAATTATCGGCATATCGCTCGCCCAAAACAGAAAAAGAATAGACCAACAAGCAATGCTAAACAACAACACAAAGTTAAGCCAAACTTTTTATATTGCAAGACTATTTGGGATTTTATTATCTCACAAAACAAACATAGCGCCACCAAAGTGTACAGCAATGGAGACCACAACCAAAAGGCCACGGCAAGAACTACGAAACGTTAAGCACAAAAAGAGGAACAATAAGATTGTTTTTAGTAGCTATTAATGATGGTGTTAACAAAGGCACAGTTCCAAGTTTCAAGGCAAAACAGTGTACCGCAACTGGTATCAGTAGTTTGAAAACGAGCAATAGGCCTTAAAAACCAAGCTAAGCAGCAAGTTAATGCAAAGGCTGCAAATCATTTAGATACCACTCGAATTGCGCAATCGAGCTAAGTTGTCGTTCCAGATAGTCTTTAAGCTATCTACTTCGTCCTCCCAAGCAAAGTCGGTGATGGTAAGTACATAATCGTTGGTTATATGACTCTTATCCATTCTTAACTCAAAGAAGTTGTCCGGTCCATCCTCATCGTCCCAACTAATTTTGATATATTCATTCTTAATCTTCTCAACGATAGTGCCTTACGCACCTCGTGATGACTCCAAAGTTCACCCCACACGAAGGTGAGTTGCTCACCGTCTTGCGTTACGCTATCGGCCACCCATCTAGCAAGGCCCGAGTCGGTGCTGATGAGGTCCCATATTATTTGGGCCGAGTTAGACATGAGCTCTCGTTCAATACAAAGTCTTTGCTTGTCCATAACAATACAGATCGTGGTTTGCTATTACATATAATAATGTGTGCCAGACTTTACACCGCCGTAGCAAGTGTCCAAGGTGTGGCATGAGTGTCGCGCCGACACCCATTGTTTAGGCATACTCTCCAAACAACCCCTGCACATCATCGTGTGCAAAGGTACAAGTCCTTCATTGGTATTCTCGCATTGGTGCGTCTCATTCGTCTTCACCTTGGATGTATAACCCTCTAAGCACATCCATGCGGCAAGATAAACTTGCACAGACAACGTCCAAAAAATCCTCTGAAGGCGATTTCGAGAACCGCCATTTAGTTATATCGAGTACAAAAATACCACTTTTTTATATCATTAGCACGAAAAAAACAAAATATTTTTGCTCGTTTCAATTTTTTACCTTACCTTTGCACCCGCAAACAAGCAAAATGTTGGCGGGATAGCTCAGCTGGTTAGAGCGCATGATTCATAATCATGAGGTCCCCAGTTCAATCCTGGGTCCCGCTACAAAATGGTCAGGCAAACGGTTAACGCTGTTTGCCTGTCTTGCTTTTTGGGGTAATTGATAGTGTGTCACACCACTTTCCATATTATTAATTTGGTAAAAACCAATAAAAGCAGTACCTTTGCACCGCTTTTCGGCGTAATCGCTGGCAGGAGAAGAGTTACCTAGCTATGTTACGTTGGGACGATAAACAATTTAAATATCAAGCAAAATGGATTTGATTAAAGTTGCTGAAGAAGCATTTGCAACCGGCAAAAAGTTCCCCGAGTTCAAGTCGGGAGACACAATTACTGTCGCTTACAAAATTATCGAGGGTACGAAAGAACGTATCCAGCTTTACCGCGGTGTTGTAATCCGCATCTCTGGACACGGAGAAAAGAAACGTTTCACCGTTCGCAAAATGTCGGGAACTGTGGGTGTAGAGCGTATCTTCCCCATCGAGTCGCCCAACATCGACAGCATCGAGGTGAACAAACGTGGTAAGGTTCGCCGCGCAAAACTCTACTATCTCCGCGCACTCACGGGCAAGAAGGCTCGTATCAAGGAGAAGAGAGGTGGCGTTGCTCCTCAACAATAAAAACGTTACAAGTTACAGTGAAGGCTCGGCATGCAAATGTCGAGCCTCTGTGTTTTTTATAAGGCACGGTTTGCACGTCCGTCCTTGCCTTTTTCGCATCAACAACTTCCTCTCTTGTCCTTGCCCACTTTGTTTTTGCCAGCGCAAAGGAGGCAAAAAATACCACCAGCGCACAACAAAAAGACTGTCAAACGACATAAAATTGACAAAAAAATGCGTACCTTTGCTGTATGCCAACGGCCAAGGTGAAGCCTTAGAAAGGCTATTCACAGGCAAGAAACATCTAAAAAGCCATCGGCCAAATTACTTTTGATTGATAATCATTTAGTTATACCCAAGAAATGAAAAAGGGACAAATGTTTTTTTCGCTCCTCATTGTGGCCTTTACGCTATGGGGGTGCAAAGCACAGTATGCAGTAACGAATGTAGAACGTAGCCGAATACTGATAGACAAACGTTACGACGCCAACCACGATGCCGAGTTGCAAGCCTTTATTGCGCCTTATAAACAGCGCGTCGACAGCTTGACGGCTCCGCTTGTGGGCCATGCTGGTTGCAACATGACTGCTAGCCGACCCGAAAGTTCTCTGTCTAATCTCCTTACCGACATACTCGTGTGGGCAGGACAGCGTTTTAACGAGCAACCGCAGTTTGCTGTTTACAACATCGGCGGCATGCGTGCAGCCATCGTTGAAGGCGAGGTAACACAGGGCGACATTATCAATGTGGCTCCCTTCGACAACAAAATCTGTTTCATTACATTGACGGGCGAACAGGTAACACGACTCTTTGAGCAAATTGCTAAACGCGCTGGAGAAGGCATTAGCAACAGTGTTAAACTGGTGATTGACAAAGAACACAACCTTCTTAGCGCCACCATCAACGGAAAACCCGTCGACCCGAAAGCCAATTATCGCGTTGCCACCATCGACTATGTGGTGCAAGGCAACGACGGCATGAGCGCCTTTAAGGAGGGAACACAACTGGTTTCGCCACAATCTGAAGAAAACAATGTGCGCTATATCATCATGGACTACTTTCGTCAACAAATGAAAGCAGGTAAAAGTGTATGCGGAAAGCGCGATGGAAGAATAACAATCAAGCAGTAAAAGAGCATTAAACCACTGCCGTTTGTTGTCGGGGGCTGCCATTTTCTACCACTAAGCTGCTACATTTCACACCGAACCAATCCCCACAGCACCCACGACAACCCACAACTGCAACAAAACGAACAACACAAAATGAAGAAATACATGTTACTGGCCGTGGCCTGCATGGCATTGCTAACGGCTAAAGCGCAAAAACAACTGGTGATTTTGCACACCAACGACACACATAGCTGCATCATGCCACTTAGCGAACACCTGGCAGACACAACCATAGCGGGCCGAGGAGGATTTCTTAGGCGTGTGGAAATGATTAAACAAGAACGCCAAAAACACCCCGACTTACTATATTTCGACAGTGGCGACTTCTCACAAGGCTCGCCCTACTACTCCATGTTCAAAGGAGATGTCGAAATAGAACTGATGAATCGCATGGGCTGCGACGCCAGTACCGTGGGCAATCACGAATTTGATTTCGGCATGGAGAATATGGCGCGTATCTTTAAGAAGGCCAAATTCCCCATCCTTTGCTCCAACTACGACTTCACTGGCACGCCTCTTGAGGGCATCGTTAAGCCTTACACCATCTTTCATCGCAATGGTTTGAAGATTGGTGTCTTTGGCATTGACCCAAAACTAGAAGGGCTTGTACTCACCAAAATGTACAAAACAGTGAAGTATCTTGACCCCGCTGCCACCGCTTTAAAAATGGCAACCATGCTCAAAAAGAAAATGAAATGCGACGTTGTGATTTGCATTTCGCACCTTGGCTGGGGCATCGGAGGCGACGACGACCAAAAAATGATTGAGGGGTCGCGCTACATCGACCTGGTGTTGGGCGGACATTCGCACACTTTCTTCGAAACTTTGCGCTACGCCAACAACCTTGATGGCAAACCCGTACCTGTAGACCAAAACGGAAAGAACGCCATCTATGTGGGTAAAATCGTGCTAAAGGTAGACAAGAAATAGCCCGTTGCCATGCGCGTCAACAACTTCACTTACCTATTGCATGGCGAAGACGCGCCACTTGTCTCACCCAATGCCGCTTTACAGGCCACGCCAACCCATCAAAACCCAAACAAAAACATCATTTACAGAGACCTCAAAACTCTTGTTGCACAATAACCGCCCACTTTTTGCGTTTATATCCAACGTATGAAGCAGCTTATTTGCCTTATAATATATGTGTGCACACTGCCCATCTCATTGATGGCGCAGCAAAGACGCGTGGAAAACAGGCCCTACACCGACCTGCGACCGTTCCATTTTGGCGTGGTGGTGGGCGCTCATGTGCAAGATGTCGAACTGTTTAATGCTGGCATTCAGCACATAACACTAGACGATGGACAAACCATCGAAACCAACATCGCGGCCGAACAAGACCGCTACGACCCTGGTTTTGTGGTGGGCGTAACGGGCGAAATGCGCCTTAACCGCCATTTCCAACTCCGCGTTGTGCCTGCAATGTATTTCGGTAATAGACACTTGGTGTTTAGAAACCTTGGGCAAACCAATGCCGAGGGCCTACCCATCGAACACAGACAGGATATGAAAACGGCTTATATCTCTACCGCCTTCAACCTCATTTTCGCTGCTCCACGCTTCAACAACCATCGCCCATACCTACTAGCAGGTATCAATCCCATGCTTAACCTCAGCGGAAACGATACCCACATCTTGCGATTTAAACGCCACGACGTGTTTGCAGAGGTGGGCGTTGGATGCGATTTCTACCTGCCTTTCTTCAAACTTCGACCCGAATTGAAGTTTATGTTTAGCCTTATCGACTGCCTTGACGCTAAGCATGCCGACCGACTGCGCGACAAAACGCTCGTGCCTTATGCACGCTCCACTTCTAAAGCGGCTAGCAAAATGATTGCGCTATCATTTTACTTTGAATAAACTCCATTGCTACCACAAAATAATGAGCGAGCAATAAAACATCACCCTACAGCAAAAAACCCTAAATTCGCACCACAGCAGGCAATAACTACCTGGAAAACAAAGCAATGAATAAACCAAAAGCACATACAAACAGCCTTATTCATTAAATAAAAATTAACAATTGCACAAAAAAACAATCATTATTTCTAGGTATTACGAAAAACATTCACTACCTTTGCATCATCAAAAGTAAGTATAACGCACATCAAAGCGAGATACAAAAGAGTGGTTTTATCATCAACAGCCAGCAATAACAAGACCATTTGCAGGTTCAAAAATAAGAAAACCACGCATTCAAGAGCAGATAAAGAACATATTATACAAAAACATTTAAATAGAATTTTATTATGGCTTACGTTATTGGTAACGACTGTATCGCTTGTGGCACCTGTTTGCCCGAGTGCCCCGTAGAAGCAATCTCTGAGGGTGATATTTATAAGATTGATGAAGACGCTTGCACCGAATGCGGTACTTGCGCAAGTGTATGTCCCAGCGAGGCTATTAGCCTTCCCTAATAGGACTTACAGCTATCAATTCTGAAAGGTAAAAGGCCACTTAGTGCGCCTTTACCTCAAACAAGCAGACCAGTTAACAAGGTTTGGATGAGATAAGCCCGCGTTCAATACGCTAGCTATCAACTCGCCAAAAAGCAACCTTGCTTACTGGCCTTCTTTTTTTGTACCCATACCATCCGTCTTGCCACAATTCCTAGCCTCGATACCACACAACACACGCAAAACAATCTCAAACCCGCTCCGTTTAGCCTCAACTAACGCCGCTCCCACACAACCACCCTTCCCTCCCCACCCCACTTTGCGTTATAACAAACTGTTTCGCGCTCGCGTGCGCGTATATATTAAGGTAAAGATGCCACCAAACAAGCCTCATAACATCATCCAAACTATCACACAACACATAGCGCAACACCGCAATTTACCTATTAATAAGTATTGCAGAACCTGCGCAAAAATCATAAATTTGCACCCAAAAGAAGGATAACCAACCAACAACTAACAACAAAACATGAAATGTACTTCGTATTGTAAGCTTATGATGCTTGCAGCAATGATGATTGGCACTGTTACTACCACGCATGCCCAAACCGAAACCACCCTCAACGAGCCAGAAGCCAAACAGACATTGGAGGTTAACGGCTATGTCACAGGCAAAAAAGGCGAACCTCTGATGGGCGTTGTGGTGCAGGTGAAGGGCACAAACAAACGTGCCATAACCAACGAACAAGGAGCTTACACCCTGAGCGCGCTACAAGCTGGCGACCTTACGCTAACCTTTCACTACATTGGATGTAAACCTGAAGAGCGCCATTTTGTTCTTTCACAAAATCAAAGACAAGATGCACAACTTAGCGAAGCCACCGAAATGCTACAAGGTGTTGAAGTGGTGGGACGAAACGAGCGCTCGTATAAGAACACTAGAACATTTGTGGGTACTAAAACGGCTACTGCTGTTAAGGATGTACCCCAATCTATTGGCTACGTTACAAAAGAATTGGTACTCGACCAAGGCGCTACAACAGTGAATGATGTGGTGAAAAACATCAGCGGAGTAAACCAATACACCTTCTACAACGATTTCTCTATACGTGGGTTTCGCACCACTGGCAACCGCAATTCGGGCAACCTCATCAACGGCATGCGTGCACAAACCAGTTTATGGAAACAGCAATCGTTAGCCAACATCGAGCGTGTAGAGGTGATAAAAGGGCCTGCCTCGGCACTATTTGGCAACGCTGCACCGGGTGGAGTAATCAATAGGGTGACCAAAAAACCGCTTGCCGAAACCCGTAGACAAGTAAGCACCACCGTTGGAAGCTATGCCACGTTTAACGCCTATGCCGATTTCACTGGTAAGCTAAACCCCAAAGGCTCGCTACTTTATCGACTTAACTTGGGATATGAGAACACCGACTCCTATCGCGACTTGCAAGGCGGACAGAATTTCATCGTAGCGCCCTCGTTTTCGTACGTGCCTAACCATCGCACGCAGTTTAATGTAGACGTGTTTTACCAACAATATACTGGCAAGATAGACCGCGGACAGAGTATTTTTGGCGATGGCGACCTTTACTCGGTGCCCATATCGCGGTCGCTTTCGGCTGCTAACGATTACCTCAAAGAACGCTTAATGAACATCACTTTAGGACTAACTCATAAGTTCACCGACCGCATTTCGTTTAACAGCACATACCTAAACTCATCGTATGATGAAGATATGCAAGAGCACAACCAAGCCAACGCCTATGTATTGAATGCAGACAGTAGCCAGAATAATAGTCGCATTCTAATGCAAGCCATGATACGTAAGCGCCATTTCAGAAACAATAGCTTTAACAACTATCTGAATGTAGGGTTCAATACAGGACGAGCACAGCACACCTTGCTAGTGGGCTGGGACTATTTTCAAACCGACTTGCTGCCAGGAACATCGGCACTCACGGCTAGAGGATACTTATTAAAAAACGGAAAAACAACCACTAAGTTTAACAAAAGTAAGATTAATAACTACGTTCTCGATGCCGACGGTAACCCAAAGACCAATGTTCCCTACTTCGACCTTAACAACACCACGGGCAACAGCATCAAAGACATTAGCAAATACGTGTTCACTGCAGACGAGATAAATCCTTACCGCCAATATTCGCACGGCATCTATCTGCAAGAACAACTGAGATATGGCCCTCTGCAACTGCTTTTGGCTTACGCCAAGAGTATTTCACCGACATACTTAACAAACAACGAAACAACGAAACGCGCACCACGCAGCACGCTTTAATACCCCGCGTGGGCGCTGTGCTAACACTTAACAAGCAAATAAACCTGTATGGCACATGGGTTAAGGGTTTCGAACCACAATCGGCAAGCGTGCAAAGCAACCCCAATACTGGCGCCCCATTCTCGCCAGAACAGTCGCAATTGTTCGAAGTGGGCGCAAAGAGCGACTGGTTCGACCATCGTTTGAGCATCACTACGGCCCTTTTCCACCTTACTAAAAACAACACTTTGTATAATGCTGGCGATGCTGGGAATCCCGATTTGCTGATGCAAGTGGGCGAAGAGGTATCCAAGGGCGTTGAAGTTGATGTTGCTGGCGAGCTATTGCCCAACTGGAGCGTAGTGGTTAACTATGCCTATACCGATGCAAAGATAACTAAGACGGCTAGTGGAACAGAAAAAGACTTGGGTATGCAACGCCCCAACACCCCACGCCATGCAGCCAACATCTGGACCAAATACATTCTGCGTCACGGCCCTTTACGCAACTTGGGCATTGGATTGGGTGTAAATGCCAACAGCGAACGCTTCGGACAAGTGGGCAAACGTGCCAATACCATTGTTTATCCTGCTACGCGCTGCTCAATGCTGCCTTGTATTATAGGGTTAGAAGTTTGCAATTGCAACTTAATGCCGACAACCTACTGAACAAAACCTATTGGGTTGGTGGATACGACAAGTTGCGTTCGTTCCCTGGCTCACCCTTCTTTGTAAAAGCCACTGCCACATACCGGTTCTAAAAACAAAGTTCGTGGCAATAACAAAAACGACACCACCACCAACGAAAGGCCTCGAAAAGCCTGCGTTGGTGGTGGTGTTATTTTATTAATGGTGCTTAGCAACAAGTGCCTTTAACCCTAGCTTACGCTTATTTCAGCAGTTCAGCCAGTCGGGCATGCAGTTCCTCGGCGCGCAAGTCGCGACCAACGATTTCACCCTTTTGATTAATAAGCACACAAGCAGGAATGCCTCTCACCCCATAAAGGCGAGCTGCCTCACATTCCCAGCCTTTCAAGTCGCTGGTTTGAATCCAGTTCATGCCCATATCTTTAACGGCAGTTTCCCAGTCTTTTTTTGATTCGTCGAGCGAAACGCCAACGATTTCCAGACCCTTATCGTGGAATTGCTTATAAGCCTCAACCACATTAGGCATCTCCATACGGCAAGGACCGCACCACGATGCCCAAAAATCCACCATTGTGATTTTGTTTTTAGCCACCACATCAGCCAGTTTCACTTGCTTACCATCAAGGGCGGGCACAGTGAAGTCGATGAATTTAGAGCCATCGTTGGCCTGAGCTTCACCTTGGGTTGTGGCATTTGTGGTATCAGCAACCTGCTGTTCGGCTTGCGCTTTAGCACATTCACCATTTTTTTTGCAGTTGCACGAAGCAAAGGCGAGGACTGTAGCCAAGGCCAATGCAGAGAAAATTGTTTTTGTCATAAAGTTGTTTTGTTATTCAAACATTTTGCGATGCAGGCCCAATTGTCCTTTCAGCTAAAGCCTTTAGGCAAACAACGAGAGTCCACCGCATTTTTATCATTTCACGTTTTCTGTTTTCACGCTCTCGATAGTACCCGTTACGGGGTTCATCACCATTTGCGTGAATTGCTTTTTGCCAAACAATTCGCCGCTGAGCGGTTCGGTTTTACCAAATTGCGCCATATAAAGCTCAATCACAGCACGCAAATTGGCCTCTTGTGCCACCGATATTTTCACCTTACCAGGTAAGTTTACATACACGCCAGCATTGTCTTTCACCTTACCGCGGTCGATAGACGCCTGCATGGTGGGTATCGAATGCAAGTCTTCCACGCTAATATAATAAGGTGCTCCGCCAAGGTCATCCTTATCGGCCATACCATAATGGCGCGAGAAACGGAAGAGCACATCCCGCTCCACAGCCTTAGTGGGCACGTAGGTGATGATGGTTTCGGTGGTATCTTTCACGGTTGTACCGGCAAACACCTGCAACAGCGCCTGCTCTTGCTTATCCAGATTGTTAAGCATAAGGCGCAATTGTTCGCCATCTTTAGGCATAGCGTCGGCCTGTCCGCGTGAAAGCTGGTTACGACTATCGCGAATATCGTATATCTCTTTAGCAATGAGTTCAGCCATTTTAGCCGACGAGCCAGCCGAAAGGATTTCTTGGTTCATAAAGTCCTTAGGATTAAGAGGCTTCATGGCCTTTGCTGGCACAAAATTTTTGGGTTGTGTGGGTTTAGGTGGGTTGGCGTTGATGGCCAGAAGCACGCCATTGTCGGCCAGTCTCACATCGGTGATGCTATGTTTTTTATCCATAGCGGCCACATAATGCTTGGTCGAATCGGGCGTTCCGAAGTCGGTGATGTTGATAGCCACCACTCTATACTCGGTAGATTTTTGCATCGGGGTATTGAAAAGCTTCATATACTTTTCGCCATACATGGCCAACTCTCCCGGTGTGTACGTTGTTTTCTCTACTAACACGGCAAGCCTAATGCCCGTTTTAGGCAAGAAATAGGGCACGCCTTCTGTTTGCGCATTACCTTGAGCATATCCCGCTAGGACTGCCATAGCCAAGGTTGCGATGGTAACCATAATCTTTTTCATATCTGTTGTTGAGTTTATTCAATGTCGTCAAGCCTCATCCTCGCCCCCTTTTCAATGGGGAGAGGGTTATGGGTGAGACCTCTTTATCCTAAGAACTCAAACGCTTTTGGCAGGTACGCGATGATGTCGCCCGCCATAAGACTCTCTTTTCCCAGTTGTTTTGCGGCCAAATCTCCAGCCAATCCATGTAAATACATGCCCACGATGCAGGCATTTTCGCGATTATATCCACGTGCAAGCAGTCCGGTGATAATACCTGTTAGCACATCGCCACTGCCAGCTGTGGCCATTCCTGCATTTCCTGTGGGGTTGAAATACACCCTTCCATCAGGCAAGCAGAGTGCCGAATAATGGCCTTTGAGCAACACATAAGCTTGCAGATGTTGCGCCAGGTCGATGGCTTTAGCCAGTCGGTCGTAGTCGCCTTCGCTACCACCGTTGCCCAATCTGTCAAATTCTCCCACGTGCGGTGTAAGTATTAGCTGTTCGGGCAGTTGTTGCATCCAGGCCTTGTGCGAAGCAAGGATGTTCAGTGCATCGGCATCAATCACCATAGGGCATTGTGTGCGACGTATTTGCGAAATCAGAGCGATGGCCGTATCCTCGTGTTGCCCCATGCCCGGCCCTAGTCCCACAGCATCATAATGCTCGGTATCAATAGGTTCGGTGAAGAAATATTCTTCTTTTCCTATGCTCAATATCGCCTCGGGAAGCGATATTTGCATCACGTTATAGTTTTGTCGGGGTGTGCATACAGTTAGTTTCCCCACGCCCGAGCGCATGCACGCTCTTCCTGCCAGCACAGCTGCTCCAGCCATGCCGTAGCTTCCGGCCACAATCAGCGCATGCCCCATCAAGCCCTTATTCACAAAGTCGCCCCTGGTTAGCAATCGGCTACGCACGTCGGCCTCTTCCAACACTTGGAATTGGGTAACCGTTTGGGCTATATAAGCTGGGCTCAATCGGATATCGAGCACGCGCAGACGACCAATAAACTGTTGGTTGTCTTCGAAAAGCATGGCCAGCTTTTTTTGTTGCAGTGTCAGTGTGAGGTGTGCTCTCACAATGTGCGCCTTCACATTGTGGGTATTGTCTTCGGTCATCATACCCGAAGGCAAGTCGATACTCACCACCTTAGCCGGCGATTGGTTGATATATTTAACGAGCGAAGCAAAGCCTCCAGTGAGCGCTTTGGTAAGTCCCGACCCAAAAAGTCCGTCAATCACCACCGTCTCGGCTGTCAGTTTAGGCGGGTCAAAGTCCACGAGCACCTCTTTAAAGTCTTTTATTCGCTTACAGTCCATCACCCTTTGCTTATTAATAGCACATTCGGCCGACAGTCTGTCGTTGACATTGAAGAGATAAACCGACACTTCATAGCCCGCTTCGGCCATCAAGCATGCCACCGCCAACGCGTCTCCGCCGTTGTTTCCTGGTCCTGCAAACACCACAAAGGGCGTTCTGTTGTCCCATTCATCTTGCAAAGCGCGCACAATAGCCTTGGCGGCACGCTCCATAAGGTCGATGCTCGCCACGGGCTCATTCTCTATCGTAAACTTATCTAGCTCTTTTATCTGAGCGCCGGTGAATATCTTCATAATGTGCAAAAATACAAATTAAATTACACTTGGTGAGCAAAACGCCGAAACATTTACATATTATTATATTCTTTCAGCGCAAATACTTACAAAACGCCTTGAAAACCTGCTCTACGACATACATTCGTTGCAATTTGAGAGGATGGAGCGAGCAAAGGGCGAAGCATAGATTAAGCCATCCTTTGCAAGAAGATGAAACAATAAATTTAGCGTTTGGCCACCCAAAGCCATGCCACGTTTCAATCTTTAGCAAAAACACGACACCCCACGACTAACAAAACCGCTAAACCTAAACATCCAACACCACCCACTTCTCGCAACCGAAAACGCCAAACCTGCATCCTACCGCGCCAACATGAAAGCATTCGCCCTGCACACCCCTTAAAGAAAGAAGGCAAAACCTGCAAGCACATCGCAACTAGTTGGTTTTCAAGCACACGCCTGTGCCACAAACTCCCGCACAATCGGCGTTTGCGCCGTGCCACATTGAAAACCAACCAAGGAAAAGCGCTGTCAACGAAATGTTAATTTATTTATTTTATTTTACAAAACACGTTTCTTTTCTCGTCGCTTCTAGACAAAATATCCCCCTAAAACCTATAAAAAACACGCCAAAAAGAGAAAAATCATTGCGCGCACGAGCCCATTTCTCACCCTTTTGGGGTTATTTACTATGTTTTTGCCTTTCTATTTTAAGAAAAACTGCGCTCAATTGGCGTTCGCAAAAACAAGAAAAAGTCTGTTTTTT
The DNA here is from genome assembly GCF_000613445.1 of Hoylesella shahii DSM 15611 = JCM 12083. Lineage (GTDB taxonomy): Bacteria > Bacteroidota > Bacteroidia > Bacteroidales > Bacteroidaceae > Prevotella > Prevotella shahii. The sequence continues at coordinate 68,911 of NZ_BAIZ01000009.1, read as the reverse complement.
CATACTTCTCACTTTGCGTTTTGCAGCATTTCACCTTGCGTTTTGCAGGAGATAGCACTGCGTTTTGTAGGAGATAGCACTGCGTTTTGCTGCTAAACGCACTGCGTTTTGGTGCTAAATGCGTTGCGTTTTGGTGCATTTCGCACAGCGTTATGTCGCGTTTTTGTTTACAAAAATAAGATTTATAACAAGTTTATTTACAACAACTTACAAGAACACTGCAACAAGACAAACCTTGCTTTGTAAAAGTTTTCACACAAGCAGTTGCCTATAAGAAATGGACAAGCAATGCAAAGCATACATTGAAGGCAAACCAATTTTTAAAAAATACCGAATTTCACCCCCATAAATACACCTTTTAGGTCAATTTTGAACCTAAAAGCGCATAACCGCCACACATACAACGTATTACAAACTTTAAAAATACGCGCGAATTTGCGAGCTACGTCCCGAAAATTTACGCAGACGGCACTCATAATGTTAAATTTTGGTGTAAATATTTTACATTATCATCGCAACAATCCCACAACATCGCTCCACAGGATGAGCGCAAGCATCCATCTCATAGCATCATTATCACATGCACAAAGTGCAAAAGCACAACAATACTTTTACCTTAGCACACAGCACAACAAGGTGTTGCCTATCGCGTAGTTACTGCTTAGTGTAACCCAGCAAGCAACTAAAGCCCTAACTACAGCCCAACAAAACGGCCTTACCAAACCCATCCCCTAAAAAAAAGACGTAAATACAAGATGCTTACCTAACATATAGTCGCAAAAATAAAGCGCCCATTCTTTAAAATAAATCGAAAAATATTTGGTTGCATCTTTAAAAAATTCTAACTTTGCCATACACTCTAGCATAGCTTCGCTTTCTTGCAGAATTTGAGTAGCTTTGGAGTGGGCCATTTGGCAAAATACCATGACAAAAAGAGCAATATAGTAGTTAGATAAATTGAATTTACATTTCAACCGAAGTAGAATGGCAAAGAACAACACCCCAATTCTTCAAGTTGGGTAATTAGTCCTTTTTCGTTCATCGTAAACACTTCATCCTTTCATCAACAACCTCAACTTTCACAATTATCGTCACTTGTGTATTTGAGTTGTGCTAACCACATTACACCCCAAAAGAAAAACCAACGTTTTCGTTAAGCCAAATGAACAATGTCGAGCTTGCTCGTACATTGTCATGGCGAGAATTGAAAATCGCCAACACGGAGCTTTGGGCGAAGTGGAAAGGCAAAACGCACTTTTCCAGGTACGAAAAGAAAGATTAAATACCTCCAACACCATAAAAAAAGCCCAACAAACACGCGTAAAGCGCAATGCGCAAGATGCGTTTAGCGGAATAATCTTAACACATATAAAACATAAAAATCAATAACATGAGAAAATTTACACTATTATGGTTATGGTTAATCGGCACAATCTGTATGGCCAAACCAATTACTGTGGAAAAAGCCAAAGCAATATCGGCGAAGTTCATGGCACAACACGTCACTACCACGCGTGCACCGAGTGCCAGTCAATTGCAGATTAAGCATGTATTTCGCAGCGAAACCACGAACGCGGCCTTATGCTACGTATTTACTAGTAAAGATGATACAGGATTTATCATTGCCTCTGCAGATGATAACTCGGAACCCATACTTGCCTATTCAGATACAGAAACATTCAACTTTAAAAACATGGCGCCTGCAACAAGATGGTGGTTGGAGTGTTATCAAAAGCAAATAGAATATGCATCGAAAAACGAACGCAACCCCAAAACTCGTGCAGCAGAAGCTCGACACAATATAGCGCCGTTGATACAAACGAAATGGAACCAAGAAGCACCCTACAACACACTATGCCCATACGACGACAAAGAAAAAAGAAGATGTGTTACGGGATGCGTTGCCACTGCCACTGCACAATTGATGTACTACCACAAATGGCCAAAGAAAGGCACAGGAAGCCATTCGTATGATTGGAATGGCAAAAAACTGTCTGCTGATTTTGGGAATACCACCTTTCAGTGGGACAAGATGAAAACCACATATAAGGGCAACGACGACACCAACAACGCTGTTGCTACCCTCTTATACAACTGTGGCATTGCGCTCGAGATGCACTATGGACCATGGGGAAGTTGGGCATACTTCAGGAATGGAGAAGTGATGGCCAAATACTTTGGCTATTCTCCCAATTACAAGCGAGTTATACGCAACACTGTGGGGCTTAACGCCTTTGAAGAAGCCATATATAACGACCTCGCCAATGGGCTGCCTGTGCTATTTGGCGGACAAGACAAGAACAAAAACGAGGGTCACCAATTTATATGCGATGGTTATAAGAGTGGTGGTTATTACCACATGAACTGGGGCTGGGGCGGATGGAACGACGGATATTTCACGCTGTCGGCACTAAACACCGAGGACGAGAGACAATGGAATTGGGACCAAGAGGTGTTTTGTGGCATCAAAAAGTTCGAAAAAGAAACAACGGTTAATGGACTAATTTTTGAAAATAATGGCAACCAAACTGCAACCTTAAAAGGCGGAAAGCCAAACAACAACCTTATTATTCCAGAGAATGTGCTCATAAATGGACAACAATGCAAGGTTACATCCATCGCTAATGCAGCCTTCAAAAACAACACCAAAATAACAGACGTTACAATCCCTTCATCAATTAACAGCGTTGGTGCAGAAGCGTTCTTGGGCTGTACACATCTTATTAATCTCACCATCAAAGATAATAAAACAGAACTTACCTGCGGTAAAGACCTCTTCAAGAACACCAGTTTAAGAAACGCCCACATAGGCAGGACGTTAATGGGGAATGGTGTATTTGGTGGAATATCAACCCTAACCAATGTATCGTTATCCAACAACGTCAAGACATTAACCCCACTTATGTTTTATATGACTGGATTAAAGACAATAGACATACCCAATTCTGTAGACAAGATTGACGGGGATGCGTTTAACAAAGCCAACAGTCTAGAAAAAATTACGGTTCAGAATGGCAATACAAAATACGCTTCAGATGGTGGCGCATTATACGACAAAGCTAAAAAAACATTGATTTTATTGCCACATAATAGCAAAATAACCGACTTTAGAATTCCCGAAACGGTGGTAACCATTAAGCGGCAGGCCATAACAAGTGGCTATATCAAATCTCTCGTCATACCGTCGCGCATCCAAACCATAGAGACAGACGCCATTCTCTGCACAAAAATAGAACGCATCTACATCAATAACGTCGTTCCTCCAACTGTTAACGAGCATGGGTTTACTGCACCACAGTTTGTTATAACCAATACAAAATTGTGTGTTCCTGGAGGAAAACTTAATCTCTACAAGAAGACCAAAGGCTGGAGTCGGTTCCAAAAAATTATCGAAACTACTTATACAGACATTCAACCCGCGGTGATTGACAATAATATACCCAATAAAATTTACACAATTGATGGGAAACGTGTGCCCACAAACGTGAACTCGCTTAAAGAGTTACAGCCAGGCATCTATATCATCAACGGACATAAAATTATCATTCGATAATGCATGAGGGTGTGCCAAGTAGTTTTTGGCACACCCTTTTTAGATGAATGGCCTTTATATAGCACAGCTATAAACCCTAATCGATCGTTAGACCACAATGTTTACAGAATTCTTTTTTGTGTTGTTTCCTAACATCTTTTATTTTCTTGTCGGCATCTTGTATGTCTACGCCAGTTCGGGATAAAGGTTTGCTTAGAAAAGTTCCAATTGCCTAGTCTTTTCAATACGCACTGGCAGTGCCTCTGGCTTATTCTCGATTCTCGAAGAAACAGTATGCAGCCAATGCCGCACAGAGATTCATGAGAAAGTTATGTACGGAGCGATGGCGTGAATGTACAAGGTTGGCCTTGTTCTTGAGCAGTTCGTTGATGCATTCTATTATATATCGCTTACGCAGCATCATTTTGTCCCACAAGGGCATAAGCTTGTTTTTCATGTTTGATTTGAGCCCGTGAACGAGGTGGATGCCTTGGTTGAAGAGGTTCTCAAAGAACTCTTGCTTGATGTAGCCCTTATCGGCAAATACTTTGCCGTAGAGCACCTTGATGAAGACCTGCCACACCCTAGGGTCCCTGTCGTCCACGTTTGCGGGAGTTAGGCAGAACGTGAGTACATCGCCCATCTCGTTGCACAGCAGATGAAGCTTGAAACCATGACACCACCCCATTGTCCCCTTTCCGTTCTTAGCAAGTCCATCAAACACCTTGTTGAAATTCCTTCTCATGTTGTGGCATACGGGAATCATCGTACTGTCCACAAAACTAATGCCCGTGCACTTTCCAAAACCTTGGATGCGCATGAAGGCCATCAGCTCGAAGAACACGCGGGGCATGAGTTCCACGAAACGCGTGTAGGACACGGCCTTAGGGAAGTAGCTTGCCAGATGCTCCTTGATGAAGAAGGGGTAATAGTGCTTGAAGTTGCGGAAAGAGCCAAAATGATAGCACAACAGGATGGTCATTATTTCGCTCTTGGACATCTGCCCTTTGCGGTTTCGCATGCGCTTATATCCCTCGTCTATGGGGGCGATGTGTAGGTTTTTAGTTAACTCGGCATCTAAATTCTTGCAGAACTCATCCAATATACAAAATATTTCTGTAACTTAGTCTGTGGTAATCATCGCTATATCTGTTTTGTAAGTTATTGATTTTCAACTATAAGGCTGTAAAATAATAGCGAGATTACCAACTTTTTAGGGCACTTTCTTATCCCGAACTGGCGTAGTTTATAGATAATTTCATTATAAGAAGCGCTAATAAAAGCTCATAAAACAAGACTTGCTACATCATCCAGGGTTTTATCGAATGAAAGCACACGCCTTTGACTTCCATGAAAAATAGACTTAAAATCTTCCAATAGACACAAGTCGCTGTTAAACAAATATAAAAATCACATCCAAAAAGAACAACTTAATTCAAAAAGGACGATATTTGCTTTTAGAAAGTTTTGAATATTATATATAAATCCACGTCACCGAACCAACAACTCTGGCCTAAGTGAAGTGGAATGAACAAAAGTATTTTAAACATGAGTAAAATAACAATCCAACCACCAGTAACACTTACACTTTTAACCACATTTAAGTGTACTGCTGCATGTAATAATTTAAAGAATAGATTATATAATATCTGTTAAATTAAGCGGAGCTATTCTTAAACAAGGCTACAATGTGGTTGAAGAAAACTTCCCTGAAGTTTATAAAAAAGTTTACAAGAACACTTTAAGGAACATTATACTGATGAGTTTACAGAAAGGTTCTACACTTTAGGAAAATTTCTCATTTATCCAATAAGTTTATTTCTAAACATCTCCGACTATTTAAGCACAAGAAAACTTTAGAATCTCAATTTAATCATTTAAACGTATCTATTTCGCTCACTAAATAACTTGGTGTATTCTATAAATCAACTTGTTCTTTTTAAACTGGACTAAAACTTAAAGTTATGAAGATTACAAAGACCCTAAACATCATTGCCATTCTATTCCTAATTGCAAATGTTGGTTTGGCAATATTCATTGCATTACACAATTCGTCGATTATTTTGCATTGGGACTTTCTTGGGCATGTTACTCATCACGGGGAGCAGCAATTCATTCTTGTTTTTCCTTTGGTTTCCTGCTTAGTTTACGCAATCCTTCGTTGGTACATAAAGGATCCATACAAAATTAATCATGTAGGTTCAATCTCGAAAACAGAACGAAATAAGCAATTGTTACGGAACTATCTCGTTGTCGTTTCTGTGGGGATTACAGCCCTTTTACTTTATGTTACTATATGCTCTGGTGGTTTGTTATTAATGTCACCCTTTGTTGTATACACAACAATTGGCATCCTTATCGTTTCTTACACATATACTCGAGGTAGATTAGAACGGGTATGAAGTGATTCAACGTAACTTATAGCCCTCGCTACGTTAGTAGTTTTCGTCCTTTCATGGGTAACAAACTATGAAAGAAACAAAAAATACAAATGTAGTGAGACTTTATTGTAAATATAAAAAACACTCGAAATTAACCACTTTATCTGTTTATGGTATCGTTAAGAATTGTTCAAATTTAGGGAAGGAGCAAGAAAAAGCACTTGGTTTACAACTTTTTAGGCCTTAACATCGTTGTATTTATCTTTTTGTTCAAACTGCACAGTGACATGGCGTGAATGGACTAGGTTGGCCTTGTTCTTGAGCAGTTGTTGATGCATTCTATTATATATCGCTTACGCAGCATCATTTTGTCCCACAAGGGCATAAGCTTGTTTTTCATGTTTGATTTGAGCCCATGAACGAGATGGATGCCTTGGTTGAAGAGGTTCTCAAAGAATTCTTGCAGGACTCATCCAATACACAGAATATTTCAGTAACTTTGTCTGTGGCAATCATCGCTATATATGTTTTGTAAGTTATTGATTTACAACTATAGAGTTACAAAACAATAGTGAGGTTACCAACTTTTTAGGGCACTTTCTTATCCCGAACTGGCGTATACAATCTGCCGACAATAAAACAAAATCTGTTTAGGCTCTAACGACCGAGATTGGGGATAAACAAATTATCGTGGCCAGTAATTCGCATTTATTTGCTTTATCCAAAAGAAAGAAACCAAAGAAAAGCGATTAGGTGCGAAGCAAGCTCCAATCTGCAACACCTACACTTGCACCCATTAAAAACTAAATATCTGTATCTAAACCCCTATATTCCAGTTTTTTTTCGTATTTTTGCAGCTTAATAGCAAAAAAATATGGCTCGAATAAAATTGTTAGATAAGGTTTTCGAGACCTCCATCACGGAAGCCCAAATTCAAGAACGCGTAAAAGCCGTTGCAGACAGGATAAACAACGACATGGCCGATAAGAATCCGCTACTCTTGGCTGTGCTTAACGGTTCGTTCATGTTCGCTGCCGACCTCATGCGCATGCTCACCATACCCTGCGAAATATCATTTGTAAAACTGGCGTCGTACCAAGGCACCACATCAACGGGTACAATCAAAGAGGTGATTGGCATCAACGAAGACCTAGCTGGACGCACGGTTATCATCGTTGAAGACATCGTTGAGTCGGGATTGACAATCAAACGCATGGTAGAATCTATAGGCACACGTTCGCCCAAGTCGATTCATATCTGCACTTTACTAATGAAGCCAGACAGACTTACTGTTCCGCTCAACGTGGAATATGCAGCCATCGAAATCCCCAACGACTTTATCGTGGGTTATGGGCTAGACTATAACCAGCAAGGACGCAACCTGCGAGACATCTACACCGTGGTGGAAGAGTAAGAAAGGTTCACCCCTTTGCCTCATCGTTGCAAAACAGCACAATCCCTTGCCCCAGCCTCAGGGGAAAGGAGAAAGACGTGTGGCATAACAAAGGGTGAAAATCCTATCAGAAAATTATTTAATTTCATTATAAACACAACTTAAAAATGAAGAATATCGTTATCTTCGGTGCTCCCGGTTCGGGCAAAGGCACACAAAGCGACAAGATGATCGCCAAATATGGTTTCGAACATATCTCTACTGGCGACGTGCTTCGCAACGAGATTAAGAACGGAACAGAACTGGGAAAAACCGCTAAGGAATACATCGACAATGGCCAATTGATACCCGACGAGTTGATGATTGACATCCTCGCTAGCGTGTACGACAAGTTTGGAAAAGAACATAAGGGTGTTATTTTCGACGGATTTCCACGCACCATCCCTCAAGCAGAAGCATTGAAAACCATGCTCGATGAACGCGGACACAAGGTGGCTGCCATGATTGAACTGGATGTACCCGAAGAAGAACTGATGAAACGCCTGGTGCTTCGCGGACAACAAAGCGGACGCACAGACGACAACGAGGAAACAATTAAAAAACGATTGGGCGTATACCACAGTCAAACGACTCCGCTCATCGAATGGTATAAAAAAGAAAACATTCACAATCACATCGACGGTTTGGGAGAACTCGACCGCATTTTTGCCGACGTGTGCAACGTGATTGATAACATCTAAACTGCTCATGCCCGAATCAAACTTCGTAGACTACGTAAAAATTTACTGCCGCTCGGGTAAGGGCGGAAGGGGGTCTATGCATCTCCGACATGTTAAGTACAACCTAACGGCGGGCCCGATGGTGGCGACGGCGGACGTGGGGGTAACATCTACCTACGCGGAAACCACAACTATTGGACGCTGTTGCACTTGAAGTTTCAACGACATGTGTTCGCCGAACATGGCGGAAACGGCGGAAGAGACAAATGCCACGGCACTGATGGCAAGGATATGTACATCGATGTGCCCTGCGGTACGGTGGTGTATAATGCCGAAACAGGTAAATATGTCTGCGACGTGATGCACGACGGACAAGTGGTTATGCTACTTAAAGGTGGCAGAGGCGGACTGGGTAACTTCCAATTCCGCACTGCCACCAACCAAACGCCTCGTTATGCGCAGCCTGGCGAGCCAATGGAAGAGATGACCATAATACTCGAACTAAAGCTCCTTGCCGACGTGGGACTGGTGGGTTTCCCCAACGCGGGTAAATCAACGCTTCTCTCTTCGCTCTCTTCGGCTCGACCCAAAATTGCCAATTATCCTTTCACCACCCTCGAACCATCGCTCGGCATTGTGGCCTATCACGACCATAAGTCGTTTGTTATGGCCGACATCCCTGGTATTATCGAGGGCGCTAGCGAGGGCAAAGGTCTTGGCTTGCGCTTTCTGCGACACATCGAACGCAACTCGTTGCTGCTTTTTATGGTGCCTGGAGATACAGACGACATCAAAACAGAATACGAAGTGTTGCTCAACGAGCTAAACAACTTTAATCCCGAACTTAACGATAAGCATCGCGTATTGGCTGTTACCAAATGCGACTTGCTTGACGAAGAACTCATAGAGATGCTTCGCGAGACACTACCCACCGACCTCCCTGTGGTGTTTATCTCATCGGTTACAGGACAAGGACTGGCCGAACTGAAGGATATCCTATGGCGAGAACTGAACAGCGAAAGCAACAAACTGCAAAGCATCATGGCCGAAGACAGCCTGGTTCACCGCGATAAAGACATTAGAAGCTTTGCTCAAGAACTGGCTGATGAGGGAGAAGATATCGATGTGGAATACATCGACGCCGAGATTGAAGACCTCAACGACTTCGAATACGAGGAGGACGAAGATGCCTAAACTATTGGAATATGAGCTAGGCAACGAGGTTCACGCCTTCAGCACCATGCGTGCTGCTGGCCAAAGTCAAGACGCTTACGCTCATTTCAACATCAATCCCTATTGTGGAGACAATCCCGAACATGTGGCACAGAACGTGAACGCGCTGTGCCACATGCTCGATATTGCACCCAACAACTTGGTGTTGCCACATCAAACCCACGAAACCACAGTGCGACTGGTGGCCAGTGAGCTGCTCTCCATGCCACAAATGGTGCGCCAAATGGTGCTCGAGGGGGTTGATGCACTCATCACCAACGTGCCGGGGGTGTGTATTGGCGTGTCTACAGCCGATTGCATTCCTATTATTCTCTACGATGCCGAACACCGTGCAACAGCCGCTATCCATGCAGGATGGCGCGGAACGGTGAAACGCATCGCACAAAACACCATCGCACAGATGCGCACAGCTTTTGGCACCAACCCACAATCACTGCGCGCCATCATTGGGCCTGGCATTTCGTTGCACAACTTTGAAGTGGGCAACGAGGTGTACGAGGCCTTTGCCAATGCCGCTTTCCCTATGCAAGAGATTGCGCAACGGCAAGAAAAATGGCATATCAACCTGCCCCTTTGCAACCAAATGCAACTGCAAGAGGCAGGTGTGAAAGCCGAGAACATACATGCAACGGACATCTGTACATACGACCGCTGCAACGATTTCTTTTCAGCCCGAAGGCTAGGCATCAACTCTGGCCGCATATTTACGGGTGTTACCATCAGCTGAACAGGGCTTAACCATGCATTCGGTTAAATATGGCATTCGTGCCAACACCTGTTCGTATCTAGCATTATACAAATGAAACAACTTACAGCATTTCTTCTCTTTCTGCTTTTCACTGCTGGCAAACCCTCAGATGACAAATTCACGCCTGCCGAGACACAACAGATAAGCATCGCTACGCCTGGTTTATTTGACAAGAGCAATGTTCTCTTTATCGATCTCAATGCCGTGGGGCATAAAAACTTCTCTTTCCCGCTGCCTGTGGGGAAGTCGAAAGTCATTGGGAGCGATGTATTAGAGATTACAACCAAGAAAGGAGACGCAGTAAAGGCTATGTTTCCAGGACGCGTAAGGCTGGCACGCAAAAATAAGCAGTGGGGAAACGTGATAGTGATACGCCACGATAACGGATTGGAAACGATGTATGCGCACAACGCTCAAAACCTAGTGAAGCCCAACCAAACAGTGGAAGCCGGACAAAGCATTGCCATTGTGGGTACGCATAAGGGTAAGGGAAGATTGTCTTTTCTCACCATGGTGAACGGCGGTCGCATCAATCCGCTTACCATCATAGACGCCAGCAACCATAAATTGCATAAAACGGTGTTGCGACTGGAGAAGAAAGGCGAACGCGTGTTGGTGAGACAAGCCACCGAAAAAGATTTGGAAGAGAAACTTTTAGCCGAAAAGAAGGCTCAGACTGATGAGAAAAAGCTTCGCAAAGAGGAAGATAAAATCAAGAAGGAGGAGGCCAAACGTGTGAAAGAAGAGGAGAAAGCCTTGGCCGAAGAGAAAAAAGAGAACGAGAAAACCTTGCTTAAAACGCAAAAAACGGGTAAAAGCAACACAGGCAACCAACTTTCTCTTGCCGACTTCTTGCCACGCGAATGGGCTTATCCCTTGCCTGGTAGTCATGTAATTAGTCCTTATGGCGGCAAGCGAAGACACTCGGGTGTAGATATTAAAACACGCGCCAACGATAACATTCTCGCTGCCTTCAGTGGCATTGTAACACGTTCGGGGCCTTATTTTGGTTATGGCAACTGCATCGTTATTCGTCACGACAATGGTTTGGAAACGCTTTACAGCCATCAGTCGCACAACTTGGTGAAGGTGGGGCAGGCTGTTAAGGCTGGCGACATTATCGGGTTGACGGGAAGAACAGGCAGAGCTACCACCGAGCACTTGCATTTCGAAGTGTTTTTTAAAGGTCGACGCATCGACCCCGCATTGGTTTTCGACCACAATTCTAAGTCGTTACGCCAACATTCGCTGGTATATTCCAATGGCGTTGTGCGCACCGACAAATCTAAATAACAACACGAGGGCCACAACCCCTCATTAACAAACAATCAACAAACCGCAAAAGAAGATGGACATACAACAGCTTTTCGACCGTTTTTTGGCTCTTTCTGAAAACAAACGCAAGGGCTATACCGAGAGTTTAGGACTTCCTGAGCCCAACGCCACGCAACAATTGGAGTTTGTTGCTGGCTCGCCACTCCCTCCATTACTTGCTTATATATATAATAAGGTGGCGGGTACGCCACGACAATGCAAACGCGAAGACTTCATCGACTTTATTCCGGGTTTTCGTTTAATTCACGTTAACGACTGGTCTGCAGCTTACGAAGCCCTTAAAAAGGTGCATGGCGCCGACTGGTTGCCGCTGTTGCGCGACGATGAGAATGGTTATTACGCCATCAACCGCACCACAGACGAGGTGGCCATCACCTTTCTAGACGAGTTTGCTTTTATTGATGCCGTGAGTCTTAATGCCACCAATTTCTTACAAACGTTAGTTGCCAACTACGAACGCAAGGTGTATTCGGTGGATCGCTTTGGATTGCTCGATTATGACGAACGAAGAGAGGGCGAAGTGGCACGCGAAATTAACCCCGACGTGGATTATTGGATGGAAGAATGATAACTAGCAACTAAAAACGCTAGAATAATGAGATGCCCTATAAACCATAGCAAGCCCAGAAAACCAAGAAAATCCTAATCCCTAACAAGTTCTAAAAACCTTTCGCACATGAAATCAGCCTCGCTCAAAGCAGCCTATTTAAGGCAAGCAGCCGAACTATCCACACAACTCGCAAGCTTAAAACACAAGAACCGCTATTTTGTGGCAGGCGAAATAGCATCGTTTTTGGCGATGTTAACATTTCTAACCCTCGCCACCACCTTGCACAATGCCACTTGGACATTATGGATAGCCCTCGCTTGCTTAGTAATATACGTGCTAATTAGGCGAATGGATGTGCGAAACGAATCGGCCATCACGGCCATTGGTAAGCTTTGCCAAGCCTACGAAGACGAGGCGCGATTTCTAGAGGGCGATTTCAGTCCCTTCGACGATGGTTCGCACCATGCCGATGCCCATCATCCCTTCGCCCTCGACCTAGATATCTTCGGGCCTTCATCGCTTTTTCATCGACTTAACCGCACCGTTTCATCAGGCGGAAGCAATGCGCTGGCACAGGCTTTAACCGCTTTGCCAGGGGCTACAGCAGAAGCTAAGGCACAAGTAGAAAGCAAACGCGAAGCCATTAACGAACTAGTCGATAAATACACGTGGCGAATGCATTTTATTGCCCAAGGCAAGGGACAAGCAAACAGCATCAACAGCGCCCAACTCACGCAAGCCATGGCCAACGCATCGGCCATAAGCATACCCCGTTTTGCCCTCTCGCCTCTCTCACTGTGCTTAGCCTGCGCATCCATCGTTGGCTTTTGGGTCACTGCCTTGCTCGCTATCTTCACCCCTTTGAGCGCCAACATCCCCATTTGGTGGGCCATCATCAACTTCTTCGCAGCCATGTTGCTATGCTCAAACTCGCTTAGGGCGGTGAGCAAAACGGCCAATCTGCTACATACAGAGCTAACGGCTTGCGTGCAATTGATTAGTCTTATCACAGCCGAAGAGCTGCAAGCAGCGCAAAACAAACAGATAAAAACCGAGATGGAAGGGGCTTTACAAGCCTTCAAACAACTAGAACAAATCATTGGAAGTCTTGACCGTCGAAGCAATGTTTTAGGACTAATGTTTGCAAATGCCCTATTTCTTAGCGATTTCTTCCTTGTGCGTAAGTTTCTGAAATGGCAGGATAGCAACCTGCAACACTTTTCGCTTTGGGTAGAAAATCTTAGTGCCATGGACGCCCTTGTGTCGTTGGCCACTTTCAAATACAACCACCCCGAGGCCGTTGAACCACAAATTGAAGACACACCTCACATCCTTTATCATGCCTCCAACCTGCGCCACCCCTTCTTAAGTACCAAAGCAGTGGGCAACAACCTGCACATCGAGCAAGGCCAATACCACATTGTTACAGGTGCTAACATGGCAGGCAAGAGCACATTCTTAAGATGTGTGGGAGTTAACTATGTACTGGCCATGGTGGGTTTGCCCGTTTTCGCCAGCGAGATGCGTATCTCTTGCTTTTGGCTTTTCAGCAGCATGCGCACCACCGACGATCTTACTCAAGGCATTTCGTACTTCAATGCCGAACTTATTCGACTAGAACAGCTTATCAACTATTGTCACAACAACCCCAATACCTTTATTATTCTCGATGAGATATTGAAGGGAACAAACTCTCTCGACAAGCTTAATGGTTCGCGATTGTTTCTGCAAACCATGGCGAAGCTACCTGCCAGTGGCATAGTGGCCACCCACGACCTTGAACTTTCTAAGTTGGAAGACGAAGCGCCAACACGTTTTGCCAACTATTGCTTTGAAATAGAATTGGGTAACGACGTAACTTACTCCTATCGCATCACGCCAGGCGTGGCCAAAAACCAGAATGCCACGTTCTTATTAAAGAAAATTCTAAACCACTAAGGCGTATTAGCTGGTTTAAACATGGCTCGAAAGCTTTTACAAGGCACAACTAAGGTCTAATAACGTTGGCGTATAGCCCATAAAATCCGATCTATACGACTAAAGTTTACAACAGAAAACCCAAAAGCGATGGCAAAGTTAAATGCCCTAAACTCCAAACCAGACGTCTAGAAGAAAGGAGACTTATGAATAGAAAGCAAAAAGCAGCACACCCTTCGCTACGAAGCAAAAGCTAAAAGCATCAGCATAGAGGCTAAACAGCGTCTTTAACCCCGCAAAGCATTGTCGACAGCCATCCAATAAGACACTATTTGTAAAATATTTTAGTCTCAAAAACTACCTGAGAGGCTCTGTTTGTCTGTACTACCAAGCATAATGCGCATTGCCCTCATTAAGGCAATAAAAGCAAAGGTTTCGCTTTTTAAACATAAGAACACAACTAGTCGCGATTTTGCAAAACATCAATAAGAAATCTAAAAATTCCTAATTTGGTGTTTCTAATTCTAAAAAATACACTAACTTTGCGTTGTTAGCAACTAGAAACCGCCTTGACATGAAAAAAATTGTTACGTTATTAGTGTTAGTTTGCCTTGTCGCCATCGGCGTTAAGGCGCAGAACACGCAGGTTATATGTGGCGACGAGCGCACAGAAGCTATCTACCCGAACTGAAAAAGCTTCGGGTGGCACTTTTTGCTAACCACACTGCTGTGGTAAATGGCAAGCATATTCTCGACCTTCTGATTGAGAATAAAGTGAACGTGGTGGGCGTTTTCGGTCCTGAACACGGATTTAGAGGTAGGGCCGATGCTGGTGAACATGTACAAAACGATGTTGACAAGAAAACGGGTGTGCGCATTTTTTCGCTCTACAATGGCAAAGATGGCAAGCCCAATACCGATGTTTTGAAGAAGACGGATGTGCTTGTGGTAGACATTCAAGACGTGGGACTGCGCTTCTACACCTATTATATATCCATGCTTCAGTTGATGAACGCATGCGTTAAGACCAAAACCAGGATGTTGATATTAGACCGTCCCAACCCTAACGGTAGCTACGTAGACGGTCCGCTGCTCGACATGAAACACAAATCGGGTGTTGGTGCGTTGCCCATACCCGTGGTTCACGGTCTCACTCTGGGCGAGATGGCTGGTATGATTAATGGAGAAGGCTGGCTAGATGGCGCCGCAAAATGCCGTTTGAGCGTCGTTACCTGCAACAACTACACCCATTCCACCTTTGGGAACTACCCATTGCTCCGTCTCCTAACCTGCCTAACATGCAGTCGATATATCTCTATCCGCTGTTTGCCTGTTCGAAGGCACCGATGTAAGCCTAGGTCGTGGCACCGATTTGCCCTTTCAGCAATACGGACACCCGAAGATGGTGGGCTATGCGCACAGTTTCACACCGCGAAGTGTTGATGGAGCGAAGAACCCGCCACAGCTTAACCAGCGTTGTTATGGTGTAGACTTGAGCAAAATGCCCCATGATGAGATTATCAAACGTGGCTTCGATCTCTCGTATATCATCAATGCCTATCGCAATCTCAACATAGGCGAACACTTCTTTACGCCATTCTTCACCAAGCTGGTGGGCGTAGACTATGTGCAAAAGATGATTATCGAGGGGCGTTCTAACGAAGAAATTCGCGCCGTGTGGCAACCCGAACTGGAGAAATTTAAAGAGAGTAGGAAGAAATACCTTCTATATAAGGAGTAAATATTAGAAGATGGCCAGGCGCACACCCTCGCTTCAAGTCGAGAAGAGCATATTAGGCAAAGTGTATTTATGCCTCTCTTAATCTCTGCTCGCCTTTAACCGAAGCTATACAGCCAGTGCCTTGAGTCCTTCTTACGTGGTGACAAAGCTAGTCCAACAGCATCATCTCAAGCTTTAAGAAACAAGATATCAATAAACAATAGCCCTAAATGGAGGGCAAAAGATTTAAAACAAAAACCAACTCAGTCTCATAGCAAGCCGAAAGGCACACCGCCACCCCTCTCACAACCGAGAGAGGGGTTGGTGGTGAGAAACAACAACCCCTTAAAGAGGCAGCAGAGAGCTGACTATTAATTAAACCAACATGACCCCATTAGCAATTCTCGCCACCGTTATGGCCTACTTCGTTGTGCTGTTCCTTGTATCGGCTCTTGCCCGACGCAATGTGGACAATGCCGCTTTCTTCACAGGCAGTCGCCAAAGTAAGTGGTACATGGTGGCCTTTGCCATGATTGGGGCCAGCATCTCGGGCGTAACCTATGTGTCGGTGCCTGGAATGGTGGCACAAAGCGGCTTTGGCTATCTGCAATTGGTGCTCGGATTTATTGCCGGACAGCTTATTGTGGCCTTTGTTCTCACACCCCTATTCTATCGTTTGCAGCTCACATCGGTTTACGAATACCTGCGCAATCGTTTTGGACAACAAGCCTATCACACTGGTGCATGGTTCTTTTTCATCTCCAAGATGTTAGGTGCAGCCGTTCGTTTGTTCTTGGTTTGCTTCACCTTGCAGCTTTTGGCCTTCGGTCCGCTGGGCATTCCATTCTGGATAAACGTAGCCTTGTCGGTGGGATGCGTGTGGTTTTACACGCACAAAGGCGGTGTTAAATCGGTTATCTGGGCCGATCTCATCAAGACAACCTGCCTCATCGTGTCGGTAGCTTTGTGCATCTGGTTCATTGCAAGCGACCTTCAGCTGTCGTTTGGAGGCGTAATCAGCCATATCAAAGAAAGCGACATGAGCCGTATGTTCTTCTTCGACGATGTAAACCACAAGCAATATTTCTTCAAACAGTTCTTTGCAGGAATCTTTACCACCATTGCGATGACTGGTTTAGACCAAGATATGATGCAACGCAACTTGAGTTGCCGCAACAGTCGCGAGTCGCAAAAGAACATGGTGATAAGCATTTTGTTGCAATTTGTTGTTGTTGCCGCCTTCCTTATGTTGGGAGTGCTGCTCTATGAAGAGGCAGCGCGCCATGGCATAGAGGCAACGGGCGACAAATTGTTCCCCACAATCGCCACTGGCACATTGCTTCCGGGAATCGTGGGTATATTGTTCATTGTGGGTTTATCGGCTTCGGCCTACAATGCAGCTGGCTCTGCGCTCACCGCGCTCACCACTTCGTTCACCGTAGACATATTGGGAGCGGGCCAACGCAGCGAAGAAGAAGTGACAAAGATGCGCAAACGCGTGCATTTGGGCATGGCAGTGGTGATGGGATTGTCTATTATCGTGTTTAACATGCTGAACAACACCAGTGTGGTAGACGCCGTTTACACCCTGGCCAGCTACACTTACGGTCCTATTCTTGGTCTTTTTGCCTTTGGCATACTGATAAAGAAACCCGTGCGCGACCGCTGGATACCCATCGTGGCCTTAGCTTCGCCCTTGCTATGCTGGGTGATGGACCGCCATTCGGAGGCGTGGTTCAACGGCTATCACTTTAGTTACGAATTGCTCATACTCAATGCTCTGTTCACCTTTGCAGGTCTTTGCCTGCTTATCAAACGCGGCGAAAAACCCCAAAACGTATAAAACAAATGGCTAGACGCAACATCATCATAGCAGCAATGTGCCTCACTGCCCTTGCCACAAGGGCTCAACAGGCAGCACCAACCACCTTCGCACCTCGTTGCGAACAACCACTGGTAACCAACTTGTCGGCTCCAACTACACCCACACAAGGACTTGCGGGCAGACATATTGCCCTTTGGCACAGCCACGGCAGATATTACGAACGCACACAAGACCGCTGGGAGTGGCAACGCGCACGACTATTGCAAACCGTGGAAGACCTTTACACCATGAGTTACGTGCTACCCTACCTCACACCCATGCTCGAAAACGCAGGCGCAAACGTTATCTTGCCACGCGAACGCGACTGGAACACCAACGAGGTGGTGGTGGATAACGATGCCAACACCCAATACAGCAAAGCCATTTACAAAGAACACAATGGCCAACAAACATGGCAACAGGGCCAAGGAGCAGGCTTTGCCCATCGACAAAAGGTATACATGGCCTTTCAAAATCCCTTTGGAGATGGCACGTTTCGCAGTGTGCAATCTATAAAAAAAGGACAAGAAAGCACAGCCGAATGGACACCCAACGTGCCCAAAACAGGCGAATATGCCGTCTATGTATCGTATAAAACAGTGCCAGGAAGCACCACAACTGCTCATTACACTGTGCACCATCAAGCGGAGAAAGCCATTTCTGCGTAAACCAACAGATGGGTGGCGGCACTTGGATTTACCTTGGCAAGTTTGTTTTCAACGAAAAGGCTGGCCAACAACATCGTGTTACGCTAACCAACAACACCGGAAAGGTGGGCGAAATTGTAACGGCCGATGGCGTAAAGTTTGGCGGTGGTATGGGAAACATCGGTAGACCCGACGTGAGTGGCTATCCCCGCTTCACCGAAGCAGCACGCTATTGGATGCAATGGGCTGGCGTACCAGACAGCGTTTACTCGGAATCGAAGGGCCAAAACGATTACACCGACGATTATAAAAGTCGTGGTATGTGGGTGAACTGGCTAGCAGGCGGGTCGGATAGTTATCCCAGTGGGCAGGGTTTAAACGTGCCCATCGACCTTTCATTCGCCTTTCATAGCGATGCCGGCACCACTAAAGACAATCGCACCATCGGCACTTTGGGCATCTATTACACCCAATCTTACGACAGCGTGTTTGCCAATGGCGCGTCAAGATACCTCTGCAAAGACCTCACAGAGAGTGTGCAAAACAGCATACTTAACGATATTCGCGCACTGCACGAACCGCAATGGAACAGCCGAGGCAGCAGAGACGCCTCTTACTTCGAAGCGCGCACACCACGAGTTCCGGCAATGTTGCTCGAATTGCTGTCGCATCAAACTTTGCCGACATGCGTTACGGACTCGACCCACGTTTTCGTTTCACCGTTAGCAGGGCCATTTACAAGGGTATATTGCGCTTTACCTGTGCACAAAGAGGCATCACACCCGTGGTTGCACCCTTGCCTGTCAACCATTTTGCGGCTTCGCTTAAGGGCAGAGACCAAGTGGAATTAACCTGGAACGCAGTGCCCGACACTCTCGAACCATCGGCAATGCCCGACCGATATATTGTTTATACTCGTCTGGGTAACGGCGCATTCGACAATGGTAAGGTGGTAAAACGCAACCGCTATGTGGCTCGTATTCCCGCCGATGTGGTGTGTAGCTTCCGTGTAGAGGCTGTAAACAAGGGTGGAAAGAGTTTTCCTTCGGAAACAATGGCCGTGGCTAGATGCTCGGCTAGCATGGACAAGAAGGCACTGGTGGTGAATGGGTTCGACCGTATTTGTGCGCCAGCCGACTTCGTTGCGCCTGCTCCTGCCGACACCTTATATGCGGGTTTTCTTGATAACATCGACCATGGTGTACCTTATGTGCAAGATATTAGCTACATAGGAAGCCAAAAAGAGTTTAACCGAACCTTGCCTTGGCTTGACGATGACTCGGGCGGATTTGGCGACAGCTATGGTAACGAAGAGACTAAGGTTATCGCGGGTAACACTTTCGACTATCCTGCCTTGCACGGCGAAGCCATCTTAAAGGCAGGATTGAGCTTTGAATCGTGCGCCAACGAATGTCTTGACAAGGCTAAAGACGATTATGCCTTCATTGATTACATTCTGGGTAAGCAATGCCAAACCAAGATGGGCCGCGGAGATGTACACCCACTGATGTTTAAAACCTTCGACTCGAAGGTGCAAAACGCACTTGCCCAATATGCCCAACGGGGCGTTCACCTCTTTGTTTCGGGTGCTTACGTAGCTAGCGACCTATGGTGCAACCCCTTAACAAAGTCGTTGGAAAGCGACCAACGTTTTGCAACCGAGGTGCTCAAATACAAATGGCGCAACTCGCGTGCTGCACTTACTGGCAACGTTCGCATGGTGCGTTCGCCTCTACAACTGGGTGTGGGCGAGATGAATTACGCCAATGCACTAAACGCTGAACAATATATAGTGGAGTCGCCTGATGCCATCGAGCCGGCCGATTCAACTGGATTTACCGTGATGCGCTATCCCGAAAACAACCTCAGTGCTGCCATTGCCTCGCAAGGTAGCTACAAAACATTTGTGATGGGATTTCCTTTCGAGAGCATAACGCAGGCATTTAGTCGCGAGAAACTGATGAAAACCATCATCGACTTCTTTATGCGACAACCTCACGACGAGGTGAAAATCAGCCAAACTCAAAGCTCGAACAAGACCCGACACATCACTTCGTTTACTGGAGAAGTGAAAAAGTGAAAAGAAGAAAAAGGTGAAAAAGGGAAAAAACCGTGAAAAGGGAGAAGGAGAAAAAGAGGGAAAGGCCTGAAAAAGGGAAAAGGGGAAAAGTGGAAAAGTGAAAAGGTGACTAACATCACATCTGTATTTGGTTAAACTCCAAACTCTGTAACTCCTTAACGTCACAAATCCTTAACTCCTTAAGGTCACAACTCCTTAACTCCTTAGATCCAAAACTCCCTCACTACTTAGCTTCACCCCCACTTAACTCCACCATTCCGTAACTCCCTGACTCCACAATAGAACTCATAAACTCATAAACTCATAACGATATGAAGAAAATAACTTGTTTCGTACCTTATATCGACGAGGCCCAAGCTGACAAAACGCTTACGGCCTTGCGCCAATCGCAGTTGGTAGATAAGGTGGTTTGCCTAGAGCAACCCGTGTTTAAGTCGGAAACCATTCGCAAAATAGCAGCCGAAACCAATACCGACTATGCACTAGTTTACACCAAAACCACCACGCTAGAACTGGGTTATCTGGCCTTAGAACGCCTTTTGCAGATTGCACAAGACACTGAAGCTGGTATGGTTTATGCCGACCACTTCCAGGTGAAAGGCGACGAGCAGGTTAAAGCACCCGTAATCGACTACCAAAAGGGTTCGTTGAGAGATGATTTCGATTTTGGTTCGGTGCTCTTCTTCAATGCCAAAGCGCTGAAAGAAAGTGTTAGCCGCATGACCGAAAGCTATCTACACGCCGGACTTTACGACCTACGTTTGAAGCTTAGTCAGCTCTATGCACTGGTGCACGCCAACGAATACTTGTACAGCGAAGTGGAAGAAGACAACAGAAAGAGTGGCGAAAAGCAGTTCGACTATGTTGACCCACGCAACCGCGACCGACAAATTGAGATGGAAAAGGCTTGCACACAACACCTCAAAGAGATTGGTGGCTACCTTGAACCCAACTTCAAGGATATCGATTTCAACCAAGGCGACTTCGAAGTTGAGGCTTCGGTGATTATCCCCGTGCGCAACAGAGCGGCTACAATCAGTGCTGCCATCGAGTCGGTGCTGAAACAACAAACCTCGTTTAAGTTTAATATCATCATCATTGACAATCATAGCACCGACGGAACCACCGAAGCCATCGATGCATTCAAGGCCGACGAACGCGTGGTACACCTCGTTCCCGAGCGCAACGACCTTGGTATTGGCGGCTGCTGGAACTATGGTGTAAACGATGCACGTTGCGGAAAGTTCGCTGTTCAACTCGATAGCGACGACCTTTATAAAGACGAACACACGCTGCAAACCATCGTTAACGCCTTCTACGAACAAAAATGCGCCATGGTGATTGGCTCGTATATGATGACCGACTTCGACCTTAACGAACTTCCACCAGGCGTAATCGACCACAAGGAATGGACACCCGACAACGGTCGTAACAATGCTTTGCGCATTAACGGACTGGGTGCGCCCCGCGCTTTCTACACACCCGTGCTGCGCGCCATTGGATTGCCCAACACCAGCTATGGCGAAGACTACGCCATGGGCCTGAACATCTCGCGCCAATATCAAATTGGTCGTATCTACGATGTGCTCTATCTCTGTCGCCGTTGGGGTGGAAACTCGGATGCAGCATTGAGCATCGAGAAGGTAAACGCCAACAACCTGTACAAAGACAGAATAAGAACTTGGGAGTTGGAAGCACGTATTGCAGCCAACAAACAAGCCTAAAACGATTATAATAGGTACTAAGATAAAAAGAATGACAGGAAAAGAGCCTTGCGCTAATCCGCCTGCCGTCTTGCGAAAGAGGGCAGGACGGATGGCAAGGTAAAACCTTTCAGACACAAAACTAAGTGCACTAGCACTAACAACTATCACAAACATGCGCCAAAAACAAGGCCGGCGCTAGCGGAAACAATAGTGAGCAATGCTTCGAAAGCCACACAAAAAAGCAACAAAAGGCTGCCACACGAAGCAATGCCAATAATAAACGATGAAGCGAAAGCAACATCACGAAGCAATATCAGCAAAATGAAGAATGTAATAAAGAACGCTAATCCATGGCTATGGATACCCACGCTCTACTTTGCAGAGGGTATCCCCTACTTCATTGTGAACAACATCTCGGTGATTTTATTCACCCGCATGGGTGTTCCCAATGGCGAAATGGCCCTCTTTACCAGTCTTATTTACTTCCCTTGGGTTATTAAACCTCTGTGGAGCCCCTTTGTCGACATCCTTCGCACCAAGCGTTGGTGGATTATAATGATGCAGATTGTGATGAGCATTGCCTTCATCCTGCTCACATTCTCCATCCCCCACCCTTCTCCCGAAATGATTTCGGCCACGGCAACGCCGGTTAGTCTGTTCTCGTTCACGCTAATTCTCTTCGTGATAACAGCCTTTGCCTCGGCCACACACGACATTGCAGCCGATGGCTTTTACATGCTTGCCCTCAATCAGCAACAACAATCGTTCTTTGTGGGCATCCGAAGCACCTTCTATCGCCTTTCTTCTATCTTCGGACAAGGCGTGTTGGTTTACGTAGCAGGCGTGCTAGAAACCCGAACTGGCAACATTCCATGGGCCTGGACCATTACCATGGCCATCACGGCCGTGATGTTTAGCGGCATAACCATTTATCACACATTCTTTGTTCCACGAGCAAAAGCCGATGCTGAAAAAGAAACCGAGAAACTTGTAAGCAACGAAACGAAGAAGAAAACCACCACCGAAGAGATTGTTAACGAATTTGCACGTACTTTCAATCTTTACTTTAAAAAACCTGGGGTGCTGCTCGCCATCGTCTTTATGCTGCTCTATCGCTTACCCGAAGCCTTCTTGCTCAAGATGGTTAACCCCTTCTTGCTCGACACTCGAGCAAAAGGCGGACTGGAATTAAGCACCGAGAACGTAGGTTTTGTTTACGGCACCATCGGCGTTATCTTCCTTACCGTGGGTGGCATCATCGGCGGTATGGCTGCTTCGCGCTGGGGATTGAAAAAAAGTCTCTGGCCAATGGCTGCCTGCATGACTCTGCCTTGCTTCACCTTTGTGTATCTAAGTATGGCCATGCCAAGCAACTTGGTGGTGATTAGTGTGTGCGTGGCCATCGAACAATTTGGCTATGGCTTCGGCTTTACGGCCTATATGCTCTACATGATGTATTTTGCCGAAGGCGAATTTAAAACCGCTCACTATGCCATTTGCACCGCGTTCATGGCGGCTAGCATGATGATTCCAGGCATGGTGGCTGGATATTTACAAGAGCTTTTGGGCTACGAACACTTCTTCTGGATGGTCATTGCCTGCTGCATTGCCACCGTTGGCGTTACGTTTACAATTAAAGTAGACCCCGAATACGGACGTAAACGAATTTCTAAAGATGAAAAATAATTTCCTCATAGGGCTTGCCCTAACTCTCTTTGCACTTCTTACGCCCTCTTCTTTGTGGGCTAAGAAAACTGTGCTCACGGGTATCGACGTGCTTACACAGCAACAATTTAAATGCTTGCAGGGCAAACGCGTGGGCCTTATTACCAACCCCACGGGTGTGAACGCTCAACTAGTATCTACCGTCGACGTGCTAAAAGCGGCCCCTGGCGTGAACCTCGTGGCACTATATGGTCCCGAACACGGCGTGCGTGGCGACATCCACGCTGGCGATAAGGTGGAAACGGCACGCGATGCAAAGACGGGATTGCCCGTGTTTTCGCTCTATGGGAAAACCCGAAAGCCAACACCTGAGATGCTAAAAGACGTTGATGTGCTGGTTTACGACATTCAAGACATCGGTTGCCGCTCGTTTACTTTCATTAGTACGATGGGCTTGGCCATGGAGGCTGCCGCCGAAAACAATAAAGAATTTGTGGTTTTAGACCGTCCCAACCCTTTGGGCGGGCTGAAAATAGAGGGCAACATCACCGATGATGATTGCATCTCGTTCGTCAGTCAGTTTAAAATTCCTTATATATACGGACTAACTTGCGGCGAACTAGCACGCATGCTCAACGATGAGGGTATGCTCACCGGGGGCGTTAAGTGCAAGCTCACCGTGGTGAAGATGAAAAACTGGAAACGCTCAATGGGCTATGCCGACACCGGTCTGCAATGGATTGCCTCGTCGCCACATATTCCCCAAGCTGTAACCGCTTACTACTACCCCACCAGTGGCATTCTGGGCGAACTGGGTTATCTATCTATTGGCGTGGGCTACACCATCCCTTTCCAAATGTTTGCAGCGCCTTGGATAGATGCCGTGCAACTTGCTGATGCCATGAACGCCCACAAAATGCCTGGCGTGACGTTCCGCCCCATCTTCCTTAAGCCCTTCTATAGCGTGGGCAAAGGCGAACTGTTGCAAGGCGTGCAAATACACATCACCAACTTTCAAAGCGTGGAACTAACACCTATGCAGTTTGTATTCATGGAAGAGGTGGCCCGACTATATCCCCAACATGCTGTTCTGCAACATGCCGACACCAAACGATTCGACATGTTCGACAAGGTTTCTGGCTCTAAACAGGTGCGCACTAAGATGGCGTTAAACAACCGCTGGGCCGACGTTAAACCCTTCTGGGATAAGGACGTGGCACAATTTCGCGCACGCTCTAAAAAATATTATCTCTATAAATAATCCCCCAATACCCAACCTATGGAACGAAATAAAACCGCTAGCAGGATTTTATCCATCGACATTTTGCGTGGAATAACCATCGCGGGAATGATTACCGTGAACAATCCTGGCAGTTGGAGTTACATGTATGCTCCCCTAGAGCATGCCGAATGGAACGGACTAACACCCACCGACCTTGTCTACCCCTTCTTTATGTGCGTGATGGGCATGTGTATCTACATCGCCATGCGCAAGTTCGACTTCACCTGTAACCGCGCCACCGTTATGAAAATACTCAAACGCATGGTGCTTATCTATCTTGTGGGGTTGGCTATTGGCTGGTTTTCCAAGTTCTGTCACCGCTTAAATAATCCGCTATCAGGTGCCGACTTTTTCGCACAGCTATGGTACACAATATGGTCGTTTGATACTATTCGTCTCACTGGCGTGCTCGCCCGCCTAGCTGTTTGCTACGGCGCAACGGCTTTGTTAGCCATTACCGTGCGCCATAAGCACTTGCCTTACATTGCTGGCGCATTGCTCCTGGGCTATTTTGGTCTGCTGATGTGGGGCAACGGTTTTGCATACGACGAAACAAATATCCTCTCGATAGTAGACCGCGCCGTGCTTACCACTAAGCACATGTACCTAGACAACGGCATCGACCCCGAGGGATTGCTAAGCACGCTGCCCGCCATTGCCCACACGCTGCTGGGTTTCCTCATTGGTGGACTGCTATTTCGCAAGAGCGATGCAAACGTTGAGCACCTAGACACACCTACCCATATCACCCTTACCAAGGTTGTGCCGCTCTTTGTGGTAGGCACTTCGCTACTCTTTGTTGGATACCTGCTAAGCTATGGCTGCCCCATCAACAAAAAAGTGTGGTCGCCCACCTATGTACTGGTAACCTGCGGACTAGCTTCCATGCTCCTAGCCTTGCTCACTTGGGTTATAGATGTTAAAGGTAAAAAGAAGTGGAGCGTGTTTTTTGAAGTGTTCGGGGTTAACCCCCTCTTCCTTTTCGTGGTAAGCGACTTCTTTGCCATTGTGTTTGGGGCATTCACCTTCCCCGTTGGCGACAAGCAAATGAATGTGATAGGCTATATCTACACGCAAATGCTCTCGCCCATCTTCGGACAATATGGCGGCTCGCTTGTATACTCGCTTCTCTTCATCGCCCTTAACTGGGTTATTGGTTATCAACTATACAAGAGAAAAATATATATTAAGTTGTGATAAATTGAGATGCAAAGAGGTTATAACATGCGCTCATGCGTCGTACAAGCAACCTTGTAGCGCCACAAAATGGCTTTGTTGCAGATAAATTGCTAGGGAAAACGGGCAACGAATGCCTAAAATCTCTCCTCTTCCTTGCAATAAGTGCACCAAACACACCTCTCGCAAACGCAAAAAATCATCAACTCGGTAAACAAGCAACTCGTAAACTAAAAAATTACCAACGCATAGACTTACCAACTCGTAAACTAAAAAACTTACCAACACATAAACTCACCAACTTATAAACTATAAAAATATGCAATATATACTCATCGCCGACAGTGGTTCAACCAAAACAGACTGGTGTTTGGTGAAAGATGGGCAACAACAGGCCCGACTAGAGACCAAAGGAATGAACCCCTTCTTCCAAACACAAGAGCAAATGGAGGAAGAAATACGACAGAACCTCTTGCCCAACCTACCCAACGAGCAACCCGCAGCAGTGTATTTCTATGGCGCAGGATGCACACCCGAGAAGTCGCCATTGGTGAACGCTAGTCTTGAACGCTGCTTCCCCCAGCTACTGCCATTGAGGTAAACTCCGACCTCCTTGCTGCAGCCCGCGCCCTTTGTGGCCGTAAGCCCGGCATTGCCTGCATCTTGGGCACAGGTTCTAACTCGTGTTACTATGATGGCGATGCCATTTCGTTCAACGTTCCTGCCTTGGGTTTCATCCTTGGAGATGAAGGAAGTGGGGCCAACCTGGGCAAAAGACTGGTGAGCGACCTACTAAAAAACCAACTTCCTGCCGACCTTAAGCAGGCTTTCTTTGACGAACACAATACCTCGCAGGCCGACATCATCGACCGCGTGTACCGTCAACCCTTCCCCAGTAGGTTCTTGGCCAGCTTTAGTCCTTTCCTTTCGCGCCATCGCGAACATCCTGCCGTGCACCAATTGTTGGTAAAAGCCTTCAAATCGTTTATCCGTCGTAACGTGATGCAATACCAATACAACACGCTTGCTATGAACTGCATAGGCTCTGTAGCCCATTATTACTGCAACGAAATTACCGAAGCTGCCAACGAGTTGGGCGTTTCAATCGGCCAAATAATGAAAAGTCCGATGGAAGGACTGGTTGCCTATCATTCATAACCACAGCCCACAACCCCTCTCCAAAGAGAGAAGCAAGCCATATACCACTGAAATAAAAAACAAAGAAAAGTATGCAGTGGCCATATAGCAGGCCAAAAACCTCATAAGCAAAACTAGCACAAGTAAATAAATATAGTAAACAAAGCCATCTCACAACATTCAGCTCCCCACTCCTGTGGGATGGGGCGAGGATAAGGCTTTATATTCATCATCACTATGTCATTCACAAAGATAACCGAGCAGCCGTCGCTCTACAACAACCTCGAAACAAAGACGGCCGAACAACTTTTAAGAGAGATAAACACCGAAGACCGCAAGGTGGCAGAGGCTGTTGAGAAAACTATTCCACAAGTAGCAAAACTTGTAGAACTCATTGTGCCCCGCATGAAACGTGGCGGACGCATCTTCTATATGGGTGCTGGCACCAGCGGACGCCTGGGAGTGCTAGACGCTAGCGAGCTACCACCCACCTTTGGTGTACCCAAAACACTGGTTCTTGGACTCATTGCTGGCGGCGACACCGCATTGCGCAACGCTGTGGAGAACGCAGAAGACGATGAAGAACATGGATGGGAAGAACTTACCGAACTGAACATTAACGAGAAAGACACCGTTATTGGCATCGCTGCTTCGGGCACTACACCCTATGTGGTGGGCGCTCTTCGCAATGCAAGAGAACACGGCATACTCACGGCCTGCATCACAAGCAACCCCAATTCGCCCATGGCTGCCGAAAGCGATGTGGCCATCGAAATGATTGTTGGCCCCGAATACGTTACTGGAAGCTCGAGAATGAAATCGGGAACAGGACAAAAAATGATTCTTAACATGATTTCTACTGCCGTGATGATACAGCTTGGACGTGTTAAAGGCAACAAGATGGTGAACATGCAACTAAGCAACAAAAAACTTGTTGACCGCGGTACACGCATGCTTGTTGAGATGCTCGGCCTTGAATATGGCAAAGCTAAAAACTTGCTTTTGCTCCATGGCTCGGTAGAAAAGGCCTTGGAAGAATACAAACGCCCAACACAATAAACCCCTTAAAGCATACAAACCATGTTCAGACTATTGTTTATGGTGCTCTGTGCCTTCTCACTTAACGCCTCGGCTAACAATGTTCCCACGGCTTCGCCCGAAGAAGTGGGCATGAGTTCGGCACGACTGAGCATTGCCGATGAGGTGATTATGCGCGCCATTCGCGACCATCGAACTCCTGGTGCTGTGCTTGCCGTGGTGAGACATGGCAAAATTGCCTACCTTAAAGCCTACGGCAACAGACAAACTTACCCCAACACGCTGCCCATGACCACGCAAACGGTGTTCGATATGGCTTCGTGTACCAAACCCATGGCTACGGCTATTGCCGCCATGTTGCTGGTGGAACGCGGACTACTCAGACTCTCCGACCCTGTTAGCACCTATATTCCAGGTTTCGAAAACTGGCACGGCGAAGGTAAAGACAGTGTTACGATACGTGTAGAAGACTTGTTTACACACACCTCGGGACTACCTGCTTACGCCCCAGTAAGCTCGTTGGCCGAACCTAACGGCAAGCCTAACCCCGCCAAACTGATGGCACACATTGCCCATGTGAAGCGCAATTTTAGGCCACGCTCAGACATGCAATACAGCTGTCTGAACTATATCACCCTACAAAACATTGTTGAACGCATCACGGGAGAATCGCTCCGCACCTTCGCCGCCAACAATATTTTCATACCTCTGGGTATGAAACACACCGATTTTTTGCCCTGCACGGCCGACAAAAACGGCAAACTTACGAACACCGCACAAGCACGTTGGCTAGTGAATGGCGAAAAAGCAGACCTCACACCTATTGCTCCTACCGAGCGTTTGGCCAATGGAATGGTGAAACTGGGTCAGGTGCACGACCCCCTTGCCTGTTCTTTAAACGGTGGAGTATCAGGCAATGCAGGTTTGTTCTCTTCGGCCGAAGATGTGGCCACACTGTGTGCCATGCTGCAAAATGGTGGCGAATGGGGCGGTAAACGCATCCTTAGTCCGCTTACGGTAAAGGCCATGCGTGCTGTTCCCACCCATTTTAACAGCTTTGGGCGTGCCTATGGCTGGGACGTTAATTCGGCTTATGCCTCTAACAAAGGCGACTTGTTGAGCAACGAGGCCTATGGACACACGGGTTACACGGGCACTTCAATCGTTATCGACCCCGTAAACGACGTCTCTATTATTTTGCTTTGCAACAGCGTTCACCCCGTAGACGCTTCTAATGTGATACGTCTACGCGCGCAAGTGGCCAACGCTGTGGCTGCAAGCATCACCAATGAGACAGCTCCTTACCCACCCAACTATTACGCCAGAATGCGTGTTTTTGCAGCCGAAGAGCCCATACGCCCCACCGATATTGTGATGCTGGGCAACAGTCTTACCGAAGGTGGACGCAACTGGGCCGAGAAACTGGGTAAACCCAACGTGCGCAACCGTGGTATTAGTGGCGATGTGGTTATGGGTGTTGATGATCGCCTGTTTCAGATTACACCCTATAAGCCCTCAAAAATATTCTTGCTCATCGGCGTAAACGATGTTAGTCACGACCTCTCTGTTGATAGTATCGTGAACAGCATACGCCTGCTGGTTGACCATATACGCACTCAATCGCCTAAAACAAAACTGGTGCTGCAGAGCCTTTTGCCTATACGCGAAAGCACTGGACGATGGAAACGCCTGCAAGGCAAAACCGATATGATTCCACAAATCAATGCTCGCCTTGAGATGCTGGCACGCGAAAGGGGATTAACCTTCATCAACCTCTTCCCACATTTCGCCGAACCTGGTACCAATATCATGCGAGCCGACCTAACTACCGACGGTCTTCACCTTAACAAAGCTGGCTACGACGTGTGGGTTAAGCAACTCAAACCGCATCTATAAAAGTGTAATTTCCCTAATCCGGGCACACTGCATATAATATCTAAACAAAAAATGCGTTGTAAACAATGGGACTTCTTGCGCCCAACTGTTTACAACGCATTATCATTTTTAGCACAATGAAGAAGTTTTGTTTCATCATTCTTGCCTTTTGGGCTGCCAATGCGGGCATGGCTCAAACCCAACCCGTTGATTATGTTAGCACATTGGTGGGCACACAGTCCACTTATCAACTGTCTACAGGCAACACCTATCCCGCCATTGCAATGCCTTGGGGCATGAACTTTTGGACACCCCAAACAGGAAAAATGGGCGATGGGTGGACGTATGGCTATCAGGCCAACAAGATAAGAGGACTGAAACAAACGCACCAACCCAGTCCGTGGATAAACGATTACGGCCAATTCGCCCTCATGCCCACAACGGGTAAACCCGTCTTTGACGAGGAAGAGCGCGCCTCGTGGTTCTCGCACAAGGCAGAAACGGCCAAACCCTATCATTATAAGGTGTACTTGGCCGATTACGACATTACGGCCGAGCTTGCTCCTACCGAGCGTGCGTGCCTGCTGCGCTTCACATTCCCAAAGACCGACTCGGCAAACGTCATCGTAGATGCTTTCGACAAGGGTTCGTATGTAAAGGTAATGCCCGACAAACGCACCATCGTGGGTTACACCACAAAAAACAGTGGCGGCGTGCCCGATAACTTTAAAAACTATTTTGTGGTGGTATTCGACCGCGATTTTGCAGCAGTGCGTTTGGCCGATGACAACAACTTGCTGCCCACTGGCAAACAAGAAGTGCAGGCCAACCACGCTGGCGCCATCGTCACCTTTAGTTGTAAGCGTGGCGAACAGGTGCATGCACGTGTGGCATCTTCGTTTATTAGCGAGGCGCAAGCCATGCAAAACCTCAACGAATTGGGCAACCACTCGTTAGAAACACTGCTACAAAAGGGCCGACAACGATGGAACGAGGTGTTGGGACGCATCAGCGTGGAAGACAACAACGTGGATAACCTTCGCACTTTCTATTCCTGTCTGTATCGCTCAACGCTTTTCCCCCGCAAATTCTACGAAATTTCGGCCAAAGGCGATACCCTTCATTACAGTCCCTACAACGGCAAGGTGCTTCCAGGAACAATGTTTACCGACACGGGGTTTTGGGATACGTTCCGCAGTTTGTTCCCACTGGTTAACTTGATATACCCTTCTATGGCGCGCGAGATGCAGGAAGGACTGGTTAATGCCTACAAGGAGAGCGGTTTTTTACCCGAATGGGCAAGCCCAGGCCATCGCAATTGCATGGTGGGAAACAACTCTGCCTCGGTGGTTGCCGATGCTTACATCAAAGGAATACGCGGTTACGACATCGAAACACTTTGGCAAGCTGTTAAGAATGGCACCAAAGCAGTGCACCCGCAGGTGGCTTCTACAGGTCGTTTAGGTCACCAATATTACAACAAATTGGGCTATGTGCCTTGCGATGTGGGTATTAACGAGAGTGCAGCGCGCACCTTAGAGTATGCTTACGACGACTGGTGTATTGCTCAATTGGGCAAAGCACTGGGCAAACCCAAGAAAGAATGGGCAGTGTACGAACGTCGAGCAGAAAACTATCGCAACCTTTTCAGTAAAGAATTTAACCTGATGCGCGGACGAAAGAAAAACGGTGAGTGGCAAACGCCCTACAATCCGCTGAAGTGGGGCGATGTGTTTACCGAGGGAAACGGCTGGCATTACACGTGTCGGTGTTTCATAACCCCAACGCTCTCATTGCTTTAATGGGTGGTAATAAGGTTTTCACAGCCATGCTCGACTCTGTTTTTGCCCTTCCGCCAGTGTTCGACGATAGTTATTACGGACAAGTGATACACGAGATACGCGAAATGCAGATTATGAACATGGGTAATTACGCTCATGGCAACCAACCAATACAGCACATGCCCTACCTTTATAATTGGAGTGGCGCAGCTTGGAAGACACAATATTGGGTTCGCGAGGTGATGGATAGACTTTATAGCGCCCAACCCGACGGCTATTGTGGCGACGAAGACAATGGCCAAACCTCGGCATGGTATGTTTTCTCGGCTATGGGCTTCTATCCAGTGTGCCCTGCTAGCAACGAATACGCCATCGGTTCGCCTCTCTTTGCGAAGGTGAAATTGCACCTAGAGAATGGCAAAACCACAGTTATCACCAGTAACAATCCGCAATGGCGATATATTAAGGGCCTAACGGTTAACGCAACACCCCACAAAAGCCATTGGTTAACCCACCAAACGCTTACCGCTGGGGCTAATATTAGCTTCGAAATGAGTGAGAAACCTACAGACAGATAAGGGTGAAACTGAATTAAAAAGACAATATGGCCTACACGTCTATGGTTAACATACGGCGTGTTCAGCAAATACAAATTGCCCTTAAGCAAGTGATTCTTGCACTTGTGGCAGATTATCATTATGCAACTTGCAAACCGTCATAGCCCAATAGGCACATAAGCAAAGGCCAACAGGCAAAGAATGACAGCCCCAATAGGCAAAAAACATAGGCTAGCAAGCAAACAATGATAGCCCAATGGTAAACCTTTTTTACCATTGGGTATAATTTTAAACTGCCTTTCCCACGCGTCAACGCATCATGAGTGAGGCCACAAAGCAATTTATTTACCTTTCTTGGATTTGCGTTCAGGATTTTGTTCAGCAGCCTTTTTCTGCTTCTGTTCGTACAATCGGGTCATTCGCGAAGCAGTTTTATCCATCAACTTATGCATATCGGCTAAGTAGCTGCTCACCCTAACGATAGTTCCGTCGGGTGCAAGCATCACAAAGAAGGGCGTTGCATCTTGGCCATAAGCCTCGGTGAAGTGCTTCAACCCCCGTTTTGTGAGTCGATATTGAGGCCACGATAGTTGTTCGCGCTCCAAGAATTTTTGCCAAAGATAATCTTCTTTATCATCGGCCACATTGAGAAACGACACTTCAGGGTGTTTGGCAATCATCCTTTTAAGTTCGGGAATGAGCTTTTGATTAGTCTTTCGCCAGGTAGTCCAGAAGCCCACGAACGCCACTTTGCCAGCAGGAATGGCCTCAAGCAGCGATGTACCTTTGTTTTTTTCGGTGTACATCGACACGTCTTGCAGCTTCTCTCCCACGGCCATAGCCTCAGCGATAGTCACAGCTCGTCTATAAGCCACTACCCTTTGATAATCTTCAGGACACGCAAATATGGTGGCCGTCATGTCTTGTATCTGGCGTTTAGTAAGCGAGCGATTGTTCTGCACCATTTCGGTGGCCATTTTTATGGCCAAAGGCGATTGCGGATGCTTCTTCATCCAGGTGAGCGAGTCGTTTTTTCGCTGGTTAAAGTCATTGAAATCAGCTTGCGCCCTTCCGCCTGTAACCTTTAGATGGCTACTTAGTGGCAAGTTAGATGCAAGATATTTATACTTATCAGCCTTAACAACCATCTCGGTGTTGCTCACAAAGATGGGTGTAAAAGTAAACGTAGGTTCCTCTTTCGACTCCATTGCCAGCAACAACTTGTAGTTGTTGGTAGACAACGTGCAGAGCGTGGGATGCGTAAGTTTTCCCACGAGTTCGAATTTTCCATCCTTAACAGTGGTTCTAGCCACTTCATCGTAGTTTGAACCTTCAGCAGTTTCGAGTTCCACCTCAATGCCATC
Source organism: Hoylesella shahii DSM 15611 = JCM 12083 (assembly GCF_000613445.1). GTDB lineage: Bacteria > Bacteroidota > Bacteroidia > Bacteroidales > Bacteroidaceae > Prevotella > Prevotella shahii. The sequence continues at coordinate 35,211 of NZ_BAIZ01000009.1, read as the reverse complement.
GGGCAGGTCGGGTATGTCACTTGTGATTACAAATCCCTTCTTTGATTGGGCAATAGAGTTAAAAACGCTGAGTGTGCATAACAGGGTAATGATTATTCTCTCCATATCTCCATGGTATTTTTTGCAAAAATAAAGAATATTTTTGTATTCACATCGTTTTTTAGGAGAATAATTGTTTGTTCAATAAGTTATTTTTTTGGAAGCAGATAAGTTGGCCATTAAAGTTGATATTTACGAGATGAGTTTGTGATGTATGGCTTCAGGTTGGCGTTTAAGCAAAAAAATAAGCGCCTATCCTTATTATAAAGGTGGCGCGTGTAGATGTTAGCAACCTGTTTTCCATCAGCAGCAATGCTGTTAGCAGCAAATGGCACAGCATTGTTTGGTTTATATAAAAGAATAAGGATGTGCTCCCACTGCGGAAGCACATCCTCAAAAGACTTATTAAAAAATTAGTCGAGTTGAGCCAGCTTGTTATCTGAACCCAAAACTTCCTTAATTTTGTGCTTGTAGAGTTCGGTCATGAGGTCGCGAGCAGGTCCGCAGTATTTGCGGGGGTCGAATTCAGCGGGGTGTTCAGCAAATACCTTACGAACGGCAGCGGTGAAAGCCAAGCGCGAGTCAGAGTCGATGTTGATCTTGCAAACAGCGCTCTTCGATGCTTTACGCAGTTGTTCTTCGGGGATACCTACAGCATCGGGCAACTTGCCACCGTATTTGTTAATCATATCAACATACTCTTGGGGTACTGAAGACGAGCCGTGGAGTACGATTGGGAATCCGGGGAGTTTCTCCATGATGCATCGAGCACGTCGAAAGCCAAGGGAGGAGGAACAAGACGGCCAGTTTTGGGGTCGCGTGTGCATTGTTCGGGAGTGAACTTATATGCACCATGCGAAGTACCGATAGAGATAGCCAGCGAGTCAACGCCAGTCTTCGTAACGAAGTCGATAACCTCTTCGGGTTTGGTGTAGTGCGATTCGGCAGCCACAACATCGTCTTCAACGCCAGCCAGAACACCGAGTTCGCCTTCAACAGTTACGTCGAATTGGTGTGCATACTCAACAACCTTCTTGGTAAGAGCCACGTTTTCGTCGTAAGGAAGTGACGAACCGTCGATCATTACAGAAGAGAAGCCAGCATCGATACAGCTTTTGCAAGTTTCGAAGCTATCTCCGTGGTCGAGGTGGATAACGATTTCGGGGTGTTTTACACCGAGTTCTTTTGCGTATTCAACAGCGCCCTGTGACATATAACGCAGAAGGGTGGGGTTAGCATAGTTGCGTGCGCCCTTCGATACCTGTAAGATTACGGGTGATTTGAGGTCGGCAGCAGCCTTAATGATGGCTTGCAGCTGTTCCATGTTGTTAAAGTTGAATGCCGGAATTGCATATCCGCCATTGATAGCCTTTTTAAACATCTCGCGAGTGTTTACTAGGCCTAGTGATTTGTAATCTACCATAATTTTATTATATTATAAAGTTGGATTTCCTGATACTCTTTTAAACACATGCAAATTTAATGTTTTAATTTGTCAACACAAAGAGTTGTTTGTGTTTTTATTGTCTTGCGCCTTCGAAATGCAACATTACTTGACATTTATCAGTTATTGACTTACTTTTTGTCAGCTTTACTTTACATTTGCATACGTTAGTTTTATTATACCGGGAAGATGATGGGGAGTAGGAAAACCATCACCACGCCGATGACCAATTGTAAGGGGAAGCCCACCTTAACATAGTCCATAAAGGTGTATTGTCCGGCTCTCATCACCAGTGCGTTAGGCGGAGTGGAGAACGGCGACATAAAACACATACTGGCAGCGATGGTCACTGCAAAGAGGAATGCGTAGGGACTGGCGTGTATTTCCTTTGCGGCCGACAGGGCTATGGGGGCCATTAGCACGGCTGTTGCGGTGTTACTGATAAACATTGTCATCACCGAAGTGGTGATATATATACCTGCGAGCAGCACAAGTGGGCTCATGCTTCCCAGCGAGTTTACCAAAGTGTGTGATATTTGCGCCGACACACCTGTTTTCTCAAGGGCGGTAGACATGGGCATCATGCTGCAATGAGTACTACACTTTCCCAATTGATGGTTTTATAAGCTGCTTCCACGTTTCTAAAACACCCCGTTAGCACCATTAAAAGTCCTGCAATGATAACGGCCGTAACGGGTGCAATGGGTATGAAGTCGAACATCATCATGGCCACCATCAACACCATGATAGCGCCAGCGATGGGAGCTTTATTAGTAAGAATCACCTTTTGAGCCTGTTCTTTGGGCTGTCCCAGCACCACCCAGTCTTCGTTTTCGCCTGCCAATTGTCCGATATTGGTCCACGAGCCCTGCACCAACAACACGTCTCCTGCATGCAATTTTTCTTCGGAGAGGTCGTTGAGGATGTAGTTATGACTACGTCTAATACCCAGAACATTCACGTTATAGTGTTCTCTTAGTCCCGAAGTTTTTAGTCTTGCGCCATTAAGTTGCGAGGTTGGCATAAGCACCAGTTCGGCAATACCCAAGTCGTAGAAGTCAATTCCGGTGTCGTCCAGCTGTTCCAGCTTCATATCCTTGGCAAAGCGGTCCATCTGTTCGTTGTCTCCTGATATGTAAATGATGTCTTCAGCCTGCATCATACTGTCGGGCATGGGCATGCTTTGCTTCACGTTACGAATAAATCGGCCACTTCGTGCAGCCTTTCGCCTTATCTCCATCACGCTAACGCCAAATCGGTTGCGCAGGTCTAGTTCGGCCAGGGTTTGTCCTGTGATAGGCGATTGCGGTGTGATGTGGTATCTTCTAAGTTGATGTTGGAGGTTATATTCCTCCACTAACTGGTCTAATGTTTTACCTTTATTGGCTGCATCGCCATCTTTTTGTTTGCGTTTTCCCAAGAACATGCGCGACAGGGGTAACATCAACAGCACGCCAATCACCACGATAATAAGTCCCACGGGAGTAAACGAGAAGAAGGTAAGTGGCGTTTCGCCAGCCTGTGTCAATGCTTCTTGTATCACAAGGTTAGGGGGTGTACCAATAAGTGTGAGCATACCGCCCATACTGCTAGCAAAAGCCAGTGGCATAAGCATTCGCCCGGGGTGCATTCCCTTTTGTGTAGCCACGCTAACCACCACAGGCATCATCAGCGCAATTGTACCTGTGTTGCTCACAAAGGCACCAATGATGGCCGTTGCAAACATCACTAACAAAAACATAAACGTGTCGTTTCCACCTGCAAGCGCCATTATTCGATGACTAGCTGCCTTGGCCAAGCCTGTTTGGAATATGGCTCCGCCCACCACAAACAGGCCCACCATCATGATAACAACGGTAGAAGAGAAGCCTGCAAGGGCTTCGGCTGGGGTTAGGATGCCAAAAATAAGCAGTGCAGCCATGGCACAAACTGCCACCACATCAGAGCGGACGCGGCCAATTATAAACATAGTTACCGAAATTGCGAGGATTACTAATGTAGTGATCATGCTTTGAACGATTGTTTTTGTGTTTTGCCGGCTGCCTTTATTGTGGCATACTACCGGGTTGTTGGTGAATAGTGTGGTAAAGTTACAAAAAAAATCCCACTTATAGGCATAAGTGGGATTATATTATGTTCTTTTAGGGATTATAACTTGCTCATAGATAGCCTAAATAGCCTTGGTATGCTTAAAATCATCGAGACCTTATACACTCAAGTGGCCATTGCTAAACTTGAATTCTTCGAAGCCATTGCTAAACTTTTCTCCCTTGAAGTAGCAATCACCTATCTCCTTGCCCTATTCACTTTCCACGCATATGCTAGCACCACCGCAAAGCCTGCAAGAGGCAAAACAAAGGGAAGCACGGGGTTGCCACCATCGGCAATAAGACCCATCAGCAAAAAACCGCATCCACCCACGGGTGTCATCATCAGTACTGATGAAGCACTTTTGGTGAGAACGCCCAAATCTTTAAGGGCTAAAGAAAAGATGGTGGGAAACATAATGGCTTCGAAAAAATAGTTGACTAGCAACCCTATCAACGACAACGAGCCCGCATTGAGCAACACCATGCACATACTTACCACGCAGCCCACTGCACAAACCAGCAACACACGCTGAGCACTAACACGGCGCATCACCCAACTTCCGCCAAACCGTCCTATCATAAAAAAGGCCAATGCAGCGGTCAACACCATCGAAGCCACTTTATCTGTCATCCATCCTTGCCCAGTTACAAAGTTGATGAAATAGCTATTAATGGATATTTCGGCCACTTCGTAAGCCAAAAGAGCGGCCAAACCCAACACAAACATGGGTTTCTTAAAGAGCAAAAAAAGGTTATGCAGCCCGCCACCTTCCTGCTCTTCGCCGACTGAGGGATGTATTTCGGGCAATTGCACACGCGAAAACACCAGCGCAATAATAAGCACCACAATGCCCAGCACCACGTAAGGCACGGCCACATTGCCCCCTTCGCTGTCGCCTCGAAAGAGAAACAGCCCCACACTAAAGGTGGCAAAGATGCTTCCCATGCCGTTAAACGATTGCGAGAGATTGAGTCTACTGGTGGCCGTTTGTTCAGAACCCAATTCGGTGACATAGGGATTGGCGGCCGTTTCGAGAAACGTTAGTCCGCAACCAAGAACAAATAAAGCCGCTAAAAACACCTCGAACGTGCTATGATAGGCACCTGGAACAAAGAGAAATGCCCCCAACGCAAAGAGCAACAGACCAAATACCACCCCTCGACGGTAGCCAAAACGATTGATAAACAACCCCGCGGGGATGGCCATGATGAAATAACCCAAGTAGGTTGTTACCTGGATAAAGGCCGATTGGGCTATCGATATATTGAGTTCGTTTTGAAAATGCTTGTTCAAAACATCAAGTATGGCTCTAGCAAAGCCCCATAGAAAAAACAGGGTGGTGATAAGCACAAAGGGTAAAAGATACTTACGCTCGGTGAGCGACGGCTGTTGCTTGTTCATTTCGTAATAATAAAATTGCGTATTTCTTGTTATCGAATTTGTGTGGCCTTACATCTGCGCACTTAGATAATCGTTGTTGCGGCCTGTTGAAACTGCCACGAGCGTGTTTCAATTCGTTAAGAAACTGCCACGCTTACACTTTGTTGCGCGCCACGATTGGCTCACTACTCACATTTGCCCTTAACCACCATATTATAACACTCTCCGCGCTTCTCTAAACGCATTTTTAGCACAGTATTCTATGCTGGGGGCTTGACTGCAAAGTTAATAAAAAATCGCGACACAAACACAAATATCGTGCAATATTACTTCACAAACTGATGGATTAGCCCTCAACCTATGCGAAAAATAAGTCAAATGCAGCGATAAACAGATGAAAAAACAGCACTTAGCCCTAAATTTAAGGCATAAAAAAAGGGCTCCGCTGAGCCCCAACCTTTTGTTAACCTTAAATCTAATACTATGAAAAACACATTACAAAGTTAATTCTTTATTATTTACGTTGCAAGCATTTATCCATAAATATATTACATTTTATATTTTGTTGTCTTATCCATCTGCCTATTTAATACATGTTAAGCCTTCAAGGTCATCCTTTTAACCTCTCCCCTATTTCACCAATTGGCTTGTAACATCGTGTTTTTGGCGTGCAAAAGTAGATGTTCACACGATGAAATTTGCCCCAAAACCAACGCCCACAAATGCACCTTATAAAACCTCGAAGCGCCCTTGCTGCCTCATTGGGCAAACAAGAGCGCTTCGCAAACATTATCCGCGCACGTCGCTTCCTTGTCGATGGCGCAGGTTGTGATAGTTAACCAGTCCTGGAATAATATCGGTTTCGATGCGTGCAGGCTGGAAATTAAATTCCGAACACACGGTGAGTAGCAGTCGTTCCCACGTTGTTGCAATCTTACCCATGAAGTAAACGGGCTGCGATTGAAAATCGTATTGTATCAAATTGCGTTTGATAAAGTTACGGAAGCTGTCTGCAACCAGTTCGCGCACATACTCATGGTTTGACCTTTCGGCCAAGAAATTGCTCACCGTAGCCAAATAATAATGTGGCAGAGGCTCGTTATACACCTTCTCCATCATTTCGGATGGCGTGGTGTTGTTTCGATATAGAAAATCAACCACCAATTCTTCTGGTGCCAAACGTTTAAGAACATCCGAGAGAAACAACTTTCCCATGTTCGAACCACTACCCTCGTCGCCAAGAATAAAACCACCAGGTCGCACGTTTTTAACAATTTCCTCACCATTATAAAAACACGAGTTGCTACCCGTATCAAGAATACAGGCAATGCCCGGCTTATCTTGACACATGCCACGAGCAGCCGCCAGCAAATCGCTTTCAACGAAAGTTGGGGTTTTAAATTGCGAGATGATAGACGTGCTCACCACTTTCTTTTTGGATTCGTTGCTACATCCTGCACCATAATAATATATTTTTTGCAGCTTACGATGAAAATACTCCTCGGGCAAGCCCAGTCTAACGCTTCGGCTTATTTCCTTTCGGGTTTGGAAATAAGGATTTAATCCCTCAGTACGAGCCTTTTCCACGATGTTTCCATCTTCAACAAATACCCAGTCGGTATGTCTCGAGCCACTCACAACAATTAATGTCATCATTTCTTCCGTGTCTTATAAAGGTTTATTGCAATGCCCAAGGCATGCGCTTTGTCATCGTTAAATAATTATCTTTAGGTTTTGTTGCACAAAGTTACTGTTTTATTTCCACCTCGCCATACTTTTATGTATAAAAAATTGCACAACGCCACAATATGCTTCGACAATCTGTTGCGTGTTAACAGCCCCAAACACACCTTCTCTTTAGGGCGTTGGGGCGAGAAATATGCTTGTTACAGAGTGGTTAATTCTGTGTGTGCAACGCATGTGCGCGCGCATTAACAGGGCGTGAAGCTTGTTTTTTGAAACCATTTGCCCACCTTACATTGTTAAAACCAGTACTATTATTTTACAAAACACCCCTCCAATTCCGACCCCTTCTAGCGAAAACAGATGCTCTAAAGCATGGTTTTAGGCCTTTATTTCAGTCTTGCACATTTTATTTTACAGCCTTTTTGAGTGTCAAAGTATCAATTTGCACCTTTTTGCCTTTCTATTTGGTGCCAAGATCACAATTTTTCGTCGTCCCAAAAACCAGTTTTAGCATGCAAAAAGTAGACTTTTGGCGATATTTTCACCAAAATTAGGTACCATTCTACTCTCGATTGTAAAGATTTAGGCGCTGTAAAAAAACACGTTTTGCACCATTTAGCTCTGCGTTTTGCACCATTTAGCCTTGCATTTAGCAGCAAAACGCACTGCGTTTAGCAGCAAAACGCAAGGTATTTTGCTGCATATTGCACGGCGTTTTGCTGTATTTTAGTCTAATTTTTGTTTTAAACTATCTATTTTTTGGTGTAAACAGCAACTTTTCCTGCTAATAATCCTTTTGTCGGTATTTGCCTCCCACATCTTTGTTTCGCCTCAACAAACTCTCGCGAGAATTGAATATTTGCGACCGCGCGACGATTGGCGCGCAAAAAAGCCACTCACAGTGTTAAATTTTGCACCGAATATTTTACATTTAAAGTTCACCTCTCAGCTTTCATCCTTCATTAGGCAAGATGAGAAGGAATAAAGCCACTGCAACCAAGTAACACGAGAAACACGCAGTACTGATTGGGATGAAGGGTTCAGTTGCTGAATGTACGTTTGTTTGAAAAGCTGGAATGCGATGTTATGAAATACAACTATCCAGAATAAGGCTGCAAAGTTAACAATAGATAAACAATAAGACAATACCTAATAATAGGTAGAAAAGAAAGCGACCAATTGGGCGCATGGCTCAATTGGTCGCTTAAAGGGTATTGGGTGGCTAGCATCCTAGCATGGCCAATAGTATCAGTAGCGTTAAGGCGCTAGCGAGGCATTTATCCAAGTTTGCTCACAAGCTTTTGTGTATCGCTTGCGATAACCAGTTCTTCGTCTGTGGGGATAACGCACACCGTAACCTTCGAGTCGGGCGTAGAGATAATAGCCTCTTTGCCACGCACTTTATTGGCTTCGGCATCCATCTTGATACCCAAGAACTCTAAATCGCTGCAAGCATCGAGGCGCGTTCCCGTTTGGTTTTCGCCAACACCAGCCGTCCAAACGATGATGTCTACACCACCCATTGCAGCAGCGTAGGCGCCAATGTATTTCTTAATGCGATAGTTGTACATGTCGAGCGCCAGTTGTGCACGCTTATTGCCCTCGGCTGCAGCCGATTCAATTTCGCGCATATCCGAAGAGATTCCCGTGATACCCAGCACACCACTCTGCTTATTGAGGTATTCGGCCATTTCTTGTGGCTTCATTCCCGTTTTATCCATCAGGTAAGTAACAGCCGAGGGGTCGATATCGCCCGAACGCGAGCCCATCATAAGTCCTTCGAGTGGTGTAAGACCCATTGAGGTGTCAATGCATTTACCAAATTTAACGGCAGCCATGCTGGCGCCATTGCCAATGTGGCAAGTGATGATGCGTTGGGTTTTGATGTCGCGACCCAGGTAATCGCACACGCGTTGCGATACATAACGGTGGCTTGTGCCATGGAAACCGTAGCGGCGAACATGGTAGTTCTCGTAGAACTTATAAGGAACAGCATAGAGGAAAGCATGTTCGGGCATGGTGCTATGGAAGGCATTATCAAACACAACCACTTGAGGCGTGGTGGGCATAAGGCATCTACGGCTCTGATACCACGAAGATGGCCAGCGTTGTGCACAGGGGCAAGGTCGCAAAGTTCTTCAATACCCTTTTCCACTTCGGGCGTAACGATACAGCTATCGTTATACTTGTCGCCACCTTGCACGATGCGATGACCCACGGCGTCAATCTCCTTGAGGTCGCTAATGGCGCCAATCTCTTTATCGAGCAGCATTTGGAACACGAAGTTCACACCCTCCTTGTGGTCGGGCATGTCGTGCATAATCACTTTTTTCTCGCCGTTTGGCAGTGTTAGTTTCAAAAAAGCCTCGTCTAGACCGATGCGTTCAACGCCTCCTTGAGCCAGAACCGACTTATCGTCCATGTTGTAGAGCTTGTACTTAATGGACGAGCTTCCACAGTTTAAAACCAAGATTTTCATTGTTATATATCGTTGTTATTTATTTATCGGCATTGAGCGCGCAAGCTTTGGCCTTGGCGTTTTGTGCCTGACAAGCAGTAATGGCCACCATGTAATAAATGTCGTCTACCGAGCAACCGCGACTCAAATCGTTAACAGGGCGTGCTATGCCCTGCAAAATCGGGCCAATGGCCTGGGCGTTTCCTAGGCGTTGCACCAGCTTGTAGCTAATGTTTCCCACTTCGAGGTTGGGCACCACCAGCACATTGGCATTACCTGCGATGGCACTTCCAGGCGCTTTCTTCTGTCCAACGGATGGAACCAGTGCGGCATCGGCCTGCAATTCGCCGTCGATACGCAGGTCGGGGGCCATAGCCTTGGCCAATCGGGTAGCCTCAACCACCTTATCCACCAACTCATGGCTAGCACTTCCCTTGGTAGAGAAGCTCAGCATGGCCACACGTGGGTCTTTAAATCCAGCCACACAACGAGCTGTTGCAGCGGTGCAAACAGCGATTTGGGCAAGCTGACTGGCATCGGGCATAGGCGTAACAGCCACGTCGCCCATTACGAGAACACCATTTTCACCATACTCTTTCTGTGTGCTAACCAGCAGCATAGCGCCACTAATGCAGGTAACACCCGGTTCGCATTTAATGATTTGCAATGCAGGGCGCAGCGTATCACCAGTGGTGCTGAGTGCGCCAGATATCTGTCCGTCGGCCTTTTCGGTTTTAATAAGCATGCAACCAAGGTACAAATTGTTCTTCACTAGCTCGCGAGCCTGTGCAATAGTCATACCTTTCTTCTTACGAAGTTGTGCCAACAACTCGGCCAGTTCTTCGCTATCGGGATTGTCAAGCGGGTCGATGATGGTGGCTTTGCTGATGTTTACCAGTCCACGAGCCTCTGCCAGCTTATGAATTTCGGATGGGTTGCCAATGAGAATGATGTCGGCGATTTCGTCGGCTAAAGCTCTGTCGGCTGCTCTAAGCGTGCGTTCTTCGCTAGCTTCGGGCAAAACGATGCGCTGCTTGTCGCTTTTAGCACGCGCTATAATTTGGTCTAATAGGTCCATTTTTATTTTCCTTATAGTTAATGTAGTTATTTTTTATTACGTTGTTTTGCTATATGAACAATGCAAAAGTAACAAAAATATATGGGATAGCCTTTGTCCGACAAATAAAAATTAATAATTTTGTATCGTGGGGCAGCCGAATAGGTTCGGTAATAGATATTCGTGACCAGAAAAGAGTCGTAACATGTCCCGCAAAACTATTTCAATAGATTGCCCTAAACAAATTCAACACCAGCAACCAACCAGCGTTATGATAAAATTTAAAGACCTCGCAACAGCCGACAAACAGCTCATTCAAAGCTATACGCTATGGGGTGAACGGCAAAATTGCGACCTATCGTTTGCCAACCTCATCAGTTGGAGATTCTTATACAACACACAATTTGCCATCGTAGACGACTATTTGGTGTTTAGATTTCACTATAATCGCCACCTTGCTTACATGATGCCCGTGGCTAAACCGCAGCTGCAAGAAGACGGGACCTATAAGGTGAAACCCTGCGACGAATGTTCTATCAACGTGATTAAAGCTATACGCGATGACTCTATTGCCATGGGACATCCCTTTTTGCTCATGGGCGTGTGCAATTATATGCGCGACTTGATTGAACTTCGCTTTCCCAACACATTTGAAATAAAGCCTAACAGAGATTTCGCCGACTATATCTACACGCGCGAAAAGCTGATTAATCTCTCGGGAAAGAAGCTGCAAAGCAAACGCAACCACATCAATAAGTTTAAGAACCTTTACCCCAATTATGTGTATAAGGAACTTACACCCGACCTTATCCCCCAATGTTTGGCACTCGAAAAACAATGGAGAAACGTGTCGAAAGACGATAACGACGAGGACGACCTTGACGAAGGACTCTCGGAAGAGTTGCGCTCGATGACTCGTGCATTTAATAGATGGGATAGATTGGGACTTGTTGGTGGAACGATTTGGGTGAACAACAACCTAGTGGCTTTCACCTTTGGCTGCCCTATCAACCAAAACACGTTCGACGTTTGTGTTGAAAAGGCCGACGTAAACTACGAGGGCGCATTCACCATCATCAACCAAGAGTTTGTGAAACATCTGCCCGAACAATACTATTACATCAATAGAGAAGAAGACATGGGCGACGAAGGACTGCGAAGAGCGAAAGAATCGTACAAGCCCGACATCCTTTTAGAGAAAAACAGCGTGATGGAACAACACCCGTTGGCATTGTTTGAAGACGTAAACCGAATTAAAGAAGAAACGAAATCGCTGTGGAAATTGGTGTTCGAAGACACCGATGAGTTTGTTAACCTCTACTTCACGCGCGTGTTCAAACCCAAATTCAATATCGTTTGCCAAATAGACAACCACGTGGTGGCCGCTCTGCAGACGCTCCCCTATAACTTATTGTATCACGGAACGGAAGTAAAAACAGCCTATATAAGTGGTGTGAGCACCCATCCCGACTATCGACAGCAGGGCGTTGCCGATAACTTGATGCGACAAGCGCACTTCGATTTATATTATAAGGACACCGTTTTTGCCTCGCTCATACCTGCCGAAGAATGGCTCTTTGATTGGTATGCTAAGTGCGGATACGCTCAACAAATAACTTGTACACCGCCTCCAGAAGGCATAGAAAGCATGAATTTTGCTACATTCGACCGCTGGCAAAGAGCCAAATCGTGCATCGTGCTACACGACGCCGACGCTTTCGACGTGGCTAAAGAAGACATCCGACTGATGGGCGACAAGTATCAACGTCCAGAAAACAATGTTCGAGGGATGATTCGCGTGGTGAATGCCAAACGAGCACTCAAACTTTACCTGCAACAACATCCCGAAACAAACACCGTTATACGTGTGGAAGACGACCACGACATACCCATGAACAATGCCTATTATATCTTGGCAAACGGAAAAGTGAAGAAAACCGACGAACCAGATGCTAACGCCACAAGGCTGCGCATCGAACAGTTGGCCGACTTTATCTTTGGCAACGAACAGGCAGAAATGACACTCATGCTGAACTAAAACAACAACCTGCAACACGAAAGAAACGAACAAGAAGTAACTTTCAACTTGTTCACCACAACGAACTATAGCCTTTCAACTTGTAAGCTACATGCCTACGAAGCGAAAAAGCAGACAGGCACAAGGGCAAAAACAACAAAACTTTGTCAAAAGGCATACGAAAAGCAGGTTTGTTAAAAAATCATTATTCAACAAAATACCCCAGTAAACAACGCTGTGGATTAACAAAAAAAACTAAATTTGCACTTAGAACTCATTCTCAAATAATTAATTATCAAACTATGAAAGTTCATGAATATCAAGCAAAAGGTATTTTTGCAAGTTATGGCGTGCCAGTAGACAACAGCATTCTATGCAAAACGCCCCAAGAGGCAGTAGAAGCTTTCAAGAAACTTGGCACAGAACGATGTGTGGTAAAAGCGCAAGTGCACACCGGTGGCCGCGGAAAGGCCGGCGGAGTGAAGCTTGCTAGCAACGAAGCCGAAGTGCTAGAGCATGCCACTAACATCCTTGGGATGGACATTAAAGGCTTTACCGTAGACCGTATATTGGTGGGAGAGGCCGTAAACATCGCCGCTGAGTATTATGTAAGCATCGTTATCGACCGCAAATCGAAGGGTGCTATACTCATGTTGAGCCGCGAAGGAGGTATGGATATCGAGGCTGTGGCTAAAGAAACGCCAGAGAAAATCTTCAAGATTGCTATCGACCCATCCGTTGGACTAACCGACTTCAAAGCGCGCGAAGCAGCTTTTAAACTCTTCGACGACATGGCTCAGGTGAAACAAGCTGTGCCTTTGTTCCAAAAATTGTATAAGCTGTTCGTTGAAAAAGATGCATCGCTGGCCGAAATCAACCCGCTAGTGCTAACCAAAGAAGGACAACTAAAGGCCATCGACGCCAAGATGACCTTCGACAACAACGCCCTTTACCGCCACCCAGACATCTTCGAAATGTTCGAACCTACACCAGATGAGAAGAAAGAACAAGAGGCTAAAGACAAAGGTTTTAGCTATGTTAACCTCGGTGGTGAAATTGGATGCATGGTGAATGGTGCTGGATTGGCCATGGCTACCATGGACATGATTAAACTTTATGGTGGTAATCCTGCCAACTTCCTTGACATCGGCGGTAGCTCTAACCCACAAAAGATTGTTGAAGCAATGAAACTTCTGATGGCCGACAAACATGTGCGCGTGGTGCTTATCAATATCTTCGGTGGTATTACTCGCTGCGACGACGTGGCTACGGGACTTATCGAGGCTTTCAAAGAACTGAAAACCGATATGCCCATCGTTATTCGTCTTACCGGCACAAACGAGAAAGAAGGACGCGAATTGCTTAAAGGCACCAACTTCATCGTAGCCGAAACAATGGCCGAAGCTGGTAAAAAAGCCGTTGCTGCTGCTAGATATTAAACGCAAACGCACTTAAGGAAAGACCGAACATTGCATTCGCAAGTTATTTAACCAGTAGTGAACAATACATTCACAATCTAAAAACATCCTAAAATGAGTATTCTAATCAACAAAAATACAAGGCTCATCGTGCAAGGTATCACGGGCCGAGATGGTGGTTTTCATGCCACCAAGATGAAAGCGTATGGAACTAACGTTGTTGGTGGCACTTCTCCAGGCAAAGCCGGACAGGAAGTTAATGGCATCCCCGTGTTCAACACCGTGAAAGATGCCGTCGAAGCCACTCAAGCCAACACGTCAGTAATCTTCGTTCCCGCAGCTTTCGCCAAAGACGCAATGATGGAAGCCGCCGATGCTGGCATTCAACTCATCATCTGTATCACTGAAGGCGTGCCCACACTCGACGTGGTGCAGGCTTATAACTACATCCAACAAAAGGGCGCTAAGCTTATCGGACCCAACTGTCCCGGACTTATTTCGCCCGAAGAAAGCATGGTGGGCATCATGCCTACTAACATCTTTAAGAAAGGTGGAACTGGAGTTATCAGCCGAAGTGGCACTCTAACCTACGAAGTGGTGTACAACCTCACCCAAAAGGGCATGGGACAAAGCACTGCTGTGGGCGTTGGCGGAGACCCCATCGTGGGACTTTACTTCCAAGACTTACTCGAAATGTTCCAAAACGACCCCGAAACGGATAGCATTGCCATCATTGGCGAGATTGGCGGAGACGCTGAAGAAAGAGCTGCCGAATACATCAAGCTCACGTAACTAAACCCGTTGCCGCTTTCATATCGGGGCGCGAAGCACCTAAAGGCAAACAAATGGGACACGCTGGAGCCATCATCTCTAGTAGTAGCGGCACGGCTAAAGAAAAGGTTGCCGCCTTCGAAGCTGCTGGTATTCCCGTGGCTAGAGAAACAAGCGAAATCCCTGAGCTGCTGAAAAAGCAACTCGACGCTAGGCGATAAACCACGGCCTTGAATCATGGACGTTGCAATGCCTGTAAGTCAACCTCCTCAACTTGACTAACACATGCACGCAAAGCGCCCGCATTCACCCAAAAATATTCGAGCGCACTCTGCCTTAAAGGGCTAGAGTGCCTTGAATGTTTAAAAGCAAACCGGTTTAAGAACCAACATCAACATTAAGAATGTTCTAAAAAAACAGTTAAGACAACCCAAAATAAAACTGTTTCTGAAATTCCACTTCGGTAAATGCAGCACTTAACCTGCACGTTGATGCCCAAACATTAAGGCAACGCCCACCCAACAAACTGTAACGAGGGCTACAACACGCACCGAAGGGCGATACGTATGATTAAAAACATGAACACGTAAAGCAATATTTTGTAGTCGAAAGACTATTCAGAACGAACTAAAATTAATTAGAAAACCAACATTTACACATCTCTTGAGAATTGGACAACCAACATGAGTAAACATATAAAAGTTATAAAATGCCCGCATTGCGGAAGCACAAAGGTGAAAGAAACGCGTCCCGATTATTACCAATGTGAAGCATGCTCTACAGAGTTTTTCCTTGATAGCGACGATATCAACATCAACCACCGATACATTGCCCCAGAAAACAACCTGCTTAACGGCCTCAACGCTAAGCATCTGCCATTATTGGGGCGATATTGGGCTTTATGATTATACCCTTTGTCATTTCTACTTGCTTCAGCTTCTTATCCTCTGACGACCCTATTACTTTTAACTCCACCGCGAATAATGAGCCTAAAATAGAAGAAAGCTTCAGTTTTAAAAAACTCGTACCCTTTGTTACAAAGGATGGTCGCGCCGTTGTGGCTGTTTTTGGCGTATACTCAAGAGGCGATTACGCGAAAAAAATAACCGAAAACCAAATTCGCATCTACGATTTGAAAAAGGACGAACCCATCAAAACAACCCAACTGCCTATAGAAAAACTTAAAGAGGTAGAGGGAAGAACCTTCGACGATGGCTCGGTTAACATCATTCTCAACAATAGCACCTGGTACACCATCGATAAAAGCACGCTCGACCTCAAAGAGATGACAAACTATAAAAACGTGCCTGAACTGGAATCGGGATTTGCAAACATCAAATTCTTATCCAGTGGCGACTCGGATGGCTTCAAAATAATGACCAACACGGCTAAAGAACGCTTTTACCTGCCTATTATTAATAAGGTGTACACACAGCGGGAATTGTTCGAAGCCTGCGAGAAACCACTGCCCAACCCCGTTGTAAAAACCGATTTCGATTTCTCACGAACCACTACCGACTATCCCGAACAAGAGATCCAACTGATAAAATACTCGCATTACACGCAAGTGGGATACCCCAAATCTGATAGCTGGTCCTTCGGTTGGTGCAGAGATTTTGGACGTAAATGGGGTATATTCGTAGGAAATGAAGGGTCGGTAAAGGCCTTCATCAGCACTTTCGACAAAGAAAGAGCACGACTTATTAAATACGAAAACTTCACACCCGACGCAACTTACTTCTCTGCAAGCGTACTCTGGTCGAACGATTCGCATGTGTTTATACGCTTTAAATCCACAGCATCTGAAGATGCCGAATATGTTTACCAACTCCTTGACGCCACAACAGCCAAACCTTTGTGGTCGGTGAAAGAGCCCGAAAATTATCATTTTTACTCCTTACAGGGACATGTGGTACACTCACCACAAGGCTTTATCATATGCGGATATAACAAAGTGTGGCTATTGGGACTTAATGGAAAAACCGTAGCAACAAGAGAGTTCTAAACCGCTATCAATAACTCATTCACGTTACTCATATTTATATAAACATACATCATGGGCATAACCAATATTTTTCGCAATCAATTGTCGGCAGTTATTCAATGGAACGCCGACAAGCAACACCTTCTCTGGTACAAATATCCATCTAAAACCGACGAGATAAAAAACGCCAGCAAGCTAATTGTGGCTCCAGGACAAGGCGCCGTGCTGGTTTACGAAGGTAAAGTGGCCGACGTTCTTACCGACGATGGCACCTTTAACCTCAAAACAGACAACCACCCCTTCTTCACCACATTGGTAAACTTGCGCCAAAACTTCGAAAGCGAACACAAATTGCAAATATTCTTCTTCCGCAAGGCTCAAGTAACCAACCAACACTGGGGCACAGCCTCGCCCGTGAAGTTTATCGACCCACAATATAAACTGCCCGTAGAAATGGGCGCTAACGGAACTTTCTCTTACCAAATTAGCAACATCGAACACTTCTTTATCAACATCGTTGGTGCTAAAGCTGAGGTTAGCAACGACGAAATTAGAGAACTCCTGCTGGGCCGACTTTCGCAAAACATTATTAGTTCCATTCACAAACTGGGATATGCCTACAACGAAATTGATGGACATCTCACCGAGATTGGACTACAAATGACGAGCCTACTCAACCAAGATACCGAACAGCTGGGCTTCACACTAACCGACTTCCGTGTTGATGGTACGGTGTTCGACGAGCAAACGCAAGAACGTATCGGACGAATTGCCGACGTTACTGCCGACTCGCAAGCTGCTAAAGAGGGCGGACTTACCTATGCCGAACTTGAAAAACTGCGCGCACTGCGAGACGCTGCACGCAACGAAGGAGGAATGGCTGGCACTGGAGTGCAGATGGGCGTGGGACTGGAAATGGGTAAACAAATGGGCGCTGCAGCCCAAATCATTAACGAACGATCCAACCCCACCGACGAACTCACACGCCGACTGACTCGCCTGCGACTGCTTAGAGACGAAAATGTAATTAGCGAGGCCGACTACGAGGCTAAAAAACGCGAACTACTCAACGAGATTTAATCGCTCAAAGGTCTCAACAAACTCCTGAGACGCTCGCTTTAAATAATTATCAACTCAATAACAATATAGACAATGAAATATATCAAATTCATAACACTCAGCGTTGTCTTGCTCATCGTGCTCATTGTTCTCTTCGCCATCATGAAGATTTGGGGCATAACCCTACCCGAAGGCTGGAACATGACTACTCAAACGCTCACCAATATCATTCTCACCGTTGGTATTGTAGACTTCCTTATCATCGTCTGCCTCATTCTCGTGCCGTTCATCACGGGCGGTTCGAAAAAGAAAATTGATGCAAATAGTGGTAAAGTGGCCCAAAGAATGGAAGACTAAACCCATCTTAGAGTTTAACTCCTATATACAATAAGCCTCATCTCCAGCAAGAGCATTAAGCGCTGGAGATGGGGCTTTCTTTTTTCCTGCATAGTAAAGGCTCGCTCAGCACTAAGCAAAATCGCACAAAAGGGCTTTACTTGCGGGCATCTTTCTTACCGTTTAAGCACCACGCTCTGCCATTAACAACACACAACAGCGGCAAACACAAACACTTAGCACCGTCCTTTCCTCTTTTGCCTCCTCACATCCCTTGATTGTAATAAACAACCCTACCGATTAAATTGGACATAAAACCAAACACAAAACCTATAATCGCACACCTGGCAAGGTCTTTCAACTGCAAACTAAAGAAACTTAAACAATAACGGGCTGATAAGAATAGGTAATCCTAGCAAAGGGCGAAAAACAAAGCTGCACGTAAATTGTAAAATATTTCCACCGTAATTTAACATTATGAGTGCCTTCGGTGTGAAAAATCCGAGCATCGGCCGAATTTTCGCGCGTATTTCGAAAGTTTATAACACGTTGATTTATAAACAATTATAGCAAATAACGCACAAATCATCCTATTTTGAACAAAAAATAGAAGAAAAAGGCGTAATTAAGCGCTCAACCAAAAGTGGACTGTCGGAATTTATCAAAAACACAATAACAACCTATATATCAAGCTATTACCAATTCCCACCGCAAGTTAAAGCCGCTTTTTACAGCAATTTTAATTGCGTTTTGTAGGAGTTAGCACTGCGTTTTGCAGGAGATAGCACTGCGTTTTGTAGGAGATAGCATTGCGTTTTGCAAGAGATAGCACTGCATTTTCGTGCTTTTTAGCGTCGATTTTCTTGTCGGAGCGACACACATTTAGCACAAATTTTCCTCAAAAAAAAGTGCAAAAGCATAGTAAATGCCCCAAAACGAGATAAAAACTGATTGTTTGACGTCGTGAATTTTATGTCTTTGGGGCGTTTTATATAGGTTTTAGCGAGCCTTTTCGTCTAGAAAGGGTTGTACAGAAGAGTGTATTTTGTAAAGTTTGCGTACCACATTAACAAATCAAGCCCCACCCTTTTTAACCATTAAACGCCCAGAAACACGCTCGCGGATAACTCTTCGCCCATGAATTTACGTGGAGATTAAATGCAGCAACTAGCCACTCAGCATGGCCAAAAAACGTTGGATAGTGCGCCATTAAACAGCTTATAGCACCTGTAAACAGCTCGTCAGGCACTAAAACGGCGTTTAAACATATACGCATGTGCTGTACTTGCTAACGAAACAACCCACCCGAAAAAATAAAACGCTTCACTAAACGCATCGCAAAAACCAACGCCAAACATTAAGCCGACACACTAATAAACATTTAATAAGCGTATTCTAAACTTTGTTTAAAATCTCATCTTTTTACACTCTGCAAAACACTAAACCCGTAAACATAGTGTAAAAATGGCAAACAAACAACAATTAACCTTTTATTGCTAAACTCTTAAATCTTGTGATATAAATTATTTTTAACACAAAAATACGTCTATGTATATTAAAAACTCGTAAATTTGCGTAAACCTAAAATAATGTCGCGGCCAAAAAAGATGATAAATGGCTGTAGACTCTAAACAATTTAAGTTAACAATGGCAACTAAAGCGAGCCTTACCAATAGCGTAAAACACTCTCACACAAGAGATTACAACGCCAAAAGGTTTTACAAAGGAGCCACCTAATAATGTCCTTATGAAAAAAACTTATTGTTTACTTGCAACGCTGGCTGCACTTTCTGCCCCGTCTAACATGATGACGGCCATGGCAGAAAACTCCAATGGAGCGACCACAATGACCGAACTGCAAGAGCAGAACACCATCACAGGTGTGATTACCGACACCCAAGGCGAACCAATCACAGGTGCAACTATCACCGTGGTGGGCAAAGCTGTAGGCGCCGTGTCCGACATCAACGGGCGATTTACTCTTAACGTGCGCCCTGGCGCTAAGTTGAGCATCTCTTATGTGGGCTACAAAACCGTGAACATCGCGGCATCCGAGTCAATGAAGGTGGAATTGCAAGAAGACGCTGGACAACTTTCTGAAGTGGTGGTTGTGGGATATGGCTCGCAGAAAAAAGCCAATCTAACGGGCGCTGTAACCACTGTTGACCTCACAAAAACAATGGCCGGCCGTCCGCAACAGGATGTAGCAAAAGCATTACAGGGTGCTGTACCAGGCTTATCGGTACTTAGCAGCAATGGCGACATCAACGCTAAGCCCACCATGCGCATACGCGGCGTAGGCACATTGAGCAACGATGCTAAAAGCAACCCGCTCATTGTGGTTGATGGTGTACCCATGGACGATATTTCGTTCCTTAATCCGCAAGACATCGAAAGCGTGTCGGTGCTGAAAGATGCAGCTTCAACTTCCATTTATGGAACAAGAGCTGCCTTTGGTGTTATACTTATCCAAACCAAGGGAGCGCGCCCAACAGAACGCACCACCATTACTTATAGCAACAACTTTGCCTGGGATCAGGCTACATTTATACCCGATTACCCAGACGTTCCCACACAGTTGAAGGCCGCATTGGAAGGAAGAGCCAACTCTGGCAAATACGAAGTGGAACTATTTGGTATGTATTTCGACAAGCTTTTGCCCTACGCCGAGAAGTGGAAACAACAAAATGGTGGCAAAATTAACTACGGCGAAATGCGCAAATATGTTGACGACAACAATGTGGGCGACTACACCATGATTGGCACTAAGCCTTATTACTATGCCGACTGGGATGTAAATAAGATTTTTTACAACAACGCTTCACCCTCGCAAAGCCACATCTTGTCTATTCAAGGCTCATCGGGTAAGAGTGCCTACTATCTCTCTTTTGGCTACGACTACAAAGAGGGTATCATGAAGATGCGCCCCGACAAACTGAATAAATATAATGCAACGGTGAACGTAACCACAAGTCTGTACGACTGGCTGAAGGTGGGCGCACGCTTTAACTATACGCGTCGCGACTACACTTACCCCGAAACCGCCTCTAATGTGTACCAATACCTATGGCGCTGGGGGTCGTTCTTCTTGCCATCGGGTACCATCGACGGATACGACCCTCGTATCATCGCACATCTAAAGCAGGCTGCCATGGGCCAAACAGCTACCGACTTTCTTCGCATGAACACCTTCCTTAAAGCCAATATCGTCGAAGGTTTGACGTTCAACGCCGATTTCACTTACTCAATCCAGAACCTAAACAGCAACTCAAGCAAGTTCTCGGTTTATGGCATTGACTGGGGTAGCGCCAGTCCTTCATACATTCTTAGCAAAGACTTAACGTCTACGTGGAAAGACAACTCGAAGGAAAACACTTGGACACTCAATGCTTATATGGACTACGAGAAATCGTTTGCCCAAAAACATAACCTCAAAATAATGGCTGGTTTCAATGCCGAAAAGCTAGAATATTCGTATCTTTTGGGGCAGAGAAACGTGCTTTTAGACCAAGCGCAGCCCGAATTAAACCTGGCTCGACAAGATGGACAGAGCCTAGGCTCTAAGCATAACCGTCGCGCTTCGGCAGGTTTCTTCGGACGTGTTAACTACGATTACAACGATATCTACCTTTTGGAGATTAACGGTCGCTACGATGGTTCTTCTAGATTTCCACACAATGCCCACTGGGCTTTCTTCCCTTCGGTGTCGCTAGGCTATCGTTTTAGCGAAGAACCCTACTTCAAAAACTTAAAAGACGTGGTAAGCAACGGTAAATTGCGTGCCTCATTTGGCGAAATTGGTAATGAAGCCGTGGGCGAATACATGTTCGAAGAATTGATAACCCAACTGGAAGAGAAAAAGGTGTATTGGGTTGACAACAACAAAGAAAACGCTAACTTGCTCACCATGTATAATATGCCTAACCTCGTTGCAAGCAGTTTGACTTGGGAACGCATACGCACCACCGACATCGGTATCGACTTGGGTTTCTTAAACAACGAATTGATGGTGGGCTTTGACTGGTATCAACGCGAAAACCGCGATATGCTCGCACCTTCTAAGGTACTCCCGCAAGTGCTCGGAGCCGATGCACCCGTATCAAATGCAGGCACATTGCGCACCCGTGGTTGGGAATTTACCGTTGATTGGCACCACCGCTTTGGCGATTTTAACGTTTACGCCAACTTCAACCTCAGCGACTCGCGCACCAAAGTAACGAAGTGGGACAACCCCTCAATGCTACTTAACACCAACTATTCGGGCAAAACCTATGGCGACATCTGGGGTTTTGAAACCGATAGATATTTTGAAGAGAGCGATTTCACCGGTAAAAATCCCGACGGAACATGGAACTATGCCGCAGGTATTGCTAGCCAAAAGGGGTTGGAGCAAGGCTCATTCCACTACGGGCCAGGCGACGTGAAGTACAAAGACGTTGACGGTAGCGGTGTTATTGATGGCGGTAAAGGAACAGCCAACAACCATGGCGACCTGAAAGTGATTGGAAACTTTTTGCCACGCTACGAATATAGCTTCCACCTTGGTGGTACATGGAAGGGCATCGACCTCGACCTGTTCTTCCAAGGCGTGGGCAAACGCGACTCTTGGACCGTTTCTTCAATGAATTTCCCCTTGATGCGCGATGCCGACCTTGCACTATATGCACACCAAACAAGCTATAACAAGGTGAACTTTACGGCCGACTACAAAACCATTACGGGCTACGAAATAAACCAAAACAATAAGTACCCACGACTTTTCCCTGGCAACGACCCCAAAGGAACCATCTCGGGAATAGACAACGGCACAAACAACTATTACCCACAATCACGCTATCTCACCGATATGTCTTATCTAAGATTGAAGAACGTGACACTGGGCTACACCCTTCCTGCCGAACTAACACGCAAGGCCTACATACAAAAGGCGCGCATATACTTTAGCGCAAGCAACCTGTTCTTGCTGCATAAAGGCAACGATTTGCCAGTAGACCCTGAAATAAGTACAGGCGCAGGCCTTGCTTATGGAGGCTGGGGACGTACCGCTCCTATAACACGCACGTTCTCATTCGGCATGCAAGTAACATTGTAAAACAAGAAATCATCTAAAGCATTATATATATGAAAAAGATATTGATATGCAGTATCATGATGATGGGTGCGCTTACTAGTTGCAATAGCTTCTTAGATATTCACCCAGACGATACTTTCACCAATACTCCTGCTTATTGGAGCAACACAGATAACCTGGATAACCAGTGCAATACATTCTTAAACAACTACCTAGTTATGGCAACGGAAGTTCGTACGGATGGTTTTATTTCAAGGCATTAAGCGACGACCAAGTTGACTTTACCGACAATAACTGGACTTTTACCAATGTTGTTGCTTCGTCGGCCGACTGGAAATCTGCTTACGAAACCGTGAGACATGCCAACTATGTGCTCACCGGTCTGGCTAAATCTTCGCTAAGCTATGACGCAAAAGCTACCTATGAGGGCATCGCTAAGCTTAATAGAGCCTGGACTTACTACCAGCTGGTGCGCCAATATGGTGATGTGCCCTTTATCAACACTGTGGTAAACACCGCTGATGAGGAAATTCTATACGGTCCAAGAATAAATCGCGACGTGGTGATGGATAGCGTACTGAACGACCTTAACTACGCGGCCGAACACATTACGCAAACAAACAAGCAGAGATTTACGGCCGATATGGCTTTGGCTATGAAAGCCGACGTGGCTTTATACGAAGGCACATACTGTAAATATAGAACAGTAGCAGACAACGCTGGCAAAGGTCCCGACCTTACAAGAGCACAACGCTTCTTGAACGAATGTGCCGATGCCTGCACTAAACTAATGACTAAAGATTATCATCTTAACGCTAGCTATAAAGGCAACTACAACTCAACGGACTTGAGTAAAAACCCTGAGATGATTTTCTACAAGCCTTACTCGAAAGGTAAGCTAACCCACTCCACCATTAATTACACAATGAACACGAGTGGAACAAACGGTATGACCAAAGATGCATTCGATGCTTACCTCTTTCTCGATGGCAAACCAAAGGCTACAACAAGCTTGGCAACCAACGATGCTGCCACTTTAAACGCCAATAACCAATATGGAATAGAGGCACAACTGGCCGTTCGCGACAAACGATTGGCTGAAACCATCGACCCCGTGCTGGCTTTTAAAGGTCATGCTTATCAACGTGCAGGAACTCATGCCTTTACTTCAACCACTGGTTATGCTGTTTCTAAATACGACAACACCACTGAACTAACCATCGACGAACGCAATAACAATAACCGTCAATACACCGATTGCCCCATTTTCTGGCTATCTGTGGTGTACTTAGACTATGCCGAAGCTAAAGCCGAACTAGGAACAATCACGCAAACCGACCTTGATAACAGCATTAACAAGCTGCAAATACGTGCCGGATTGCCAGGAATACAACTCGCACCTGCTGCCGACCCCGCCAATAACATGGGCGTTAGCAACCTGTTGTGGGAAATAAGACGCGCACGCAGATGTGAATTGATGTTCGATAACTGGACTCGTTACTGGGATTTGATACGCTGGCATCAACTGCATCTCATCGACTCGGAACAACATCCTAACGTTTATCTTGGCGCTAACATTAGCAATGTGCCCAACCCCGAAGTGGATGTAAACAGCAATGGATATATGATTGGTTCGAACACACTCAACCAAGTACGCCGTTTCGATAAGAAATACTACTTCTACCCCATACCAACGGGCCAGATAACACTCAGCAATCTAACCCAAAACCCAGGCTGGTAATAGGGAACAAAAAGGCAACGACTTGGCAAAAAGCCAGTCGCACATGGCTAAAAGCAACGAACAACAGGCGGGAATAAAACCCCAAACCGCCACTAACACTACAAACTAAATGAGAACAGGCAGGGACTCGCCCCCAAAAAGGCAAGCACCCTGCCTGCTCATGAGTAAAAGTAAATCACTAATTAACAACATACAAAAACAAAAAAGCAGAAAAAAGGCAGGCTATAAGAGTAAACTGTGCCCAAACAGACTGATTTTGCCAAGCTGATTGAACTTGCTTTCAAAAGGTGCATCTTGGCCGTGTACAAACGAAAGCAATAAAAGACGCCACCAATAATCAAGAAAAGAAAGCGCAGAGCATACCAAATAAGGCAGCAATGCCCAGGTGAGCTAACAATTAAAACATGCCTATAACCAACAAATCATTTATTAAAAATGCGAAGAATCTATTATCTAAGCGCGGCTTTCGCAGCCCTGTCAGGCACCTTCGCCCTACAACAGGCACACGCTGCAGCCACCCAAACGCCACGCGCCACTAACGCCGTGCAACAGCAAACTACCCTTTCGGGTATCGTTACCGACGCCAATGGCGAGCCTATCACGGCGCTTCTGTAGCCATTGAAGGCAAAGGCGTGGGAGCAGTGACCGACATTAACGGACACTTCACCATCAACGCTCGTCCTGGAGACAAACTTACCATCACTTACGTGGGCTATAACGCCATGCAAGTGACAGCTAAAGCCGACATGCGCATCACACTTACAGAGAACGCCAGTCAACTAGGCGAAGTGGTTGTTGTGGGCTATGGCACACAAAAGAAAGTGAACCTCACGGGCGCTGTGTCGAACGTAAACGTGAAAGAGGCCATCGCTAGCCGTCCAATCACCGACGTAGCAAAGGCTCTACAAGGTATCACACCTGGTCTAACCATCACCAATCGCGTGGGTGGTGTTGGCACACAAAGCGCCGTAAAACTACGTGGCTCGGTGGGTTCGCTTAGTGCTGAAGGCGGTACATCTCCACTCATCCTCGTAGACAACGTGGAAGTACCCAACCTTAATTTGGTAAACCCCGACGACATCGAAACCATTTCGGTACTTAAAGACGCCGCTTCGGCCTCTATCTACGGTACGCGAGCTGCATGGGGTGTTATCCTTATCACCACCAAACAGGGTTCAAACAACGATAAAATTAACGTAAGCTACTCTAACAACTTTGCTTGGAGCACACCAACAAAGATGGCCGAGCAGATGAAAGCCTCAGACAATGCCCGCTTTATCTTCGAAATTATGAAGAGCAAAGGCCTGTCTAAAAAGGCTAATATTGGCTATACCATCGACGAAGCACTCATTGGCAAGCTCGAAGAATGGGAAAACAAGTACGGTGGCATGTCGCAAGAAGAACTAGGAGAGATGCAACAAGGCCGCGACTTTGAAATCGTTGGCGGTAGCACTTACTTCTATCGCTCGTTCGATCCCATTAAAGAATTCACCCGCAAATGGACGCCACAGCAGAACCATAACTTGTCGGTAACAGGCGGAAGCAAGAAAACTACTTACAACATCAGCCTAAGTTATCTCACACAAAGCGGTGTGATGAAGTATAATTCTGATAAATACGACCGCTATACACTGCATAGCAACATCACCACTAACGTTACCGACTGGTGGAAAGTGCGCACAAACGTACTCTTCACTCGCACCAAGAACGATGAGCCTTATCGCTTCACGTCGGGTCAATACGATGCTTGGTTCTACCTTTTGCGTTGGCCTCGCTGGTATCCTTACACCACTTATCAAGCAAACCCTTCCGTTCGGCCGTTACCGATATCCAACATGGCAACCGCGAGAACACCACAACAACCTATGTTCGCGCCAACTTGGGTACAGAGATAACACCAATGAAGAACCTCTCGGTGAACTTCGACTACACATTCTCGTTTACCAACGACATGCGTAAGATAAATGGTGGTACTATCTACGCTTACGATATGTTCGCCACAGCGCCGTTCTCAAACTTCACAAACATCTATGGTTTGGCGCACAACATGGCCGAACAGTCTAGCCAATACACCCTTCAAAACATCTTCAAGGGTTATGCCACCTATATGTTCGACATCGAAAAGCAACACAACTTCAAGTTGATGGCTGGTTTCGACGCCGAAACACGCGAAGCCTTCTCGCACTATTCAGAGCGTCAAAAGCTTTATAACGAGAAATATCCAGAGATTGCTTTGGCCTATGGAAACCAATTCTCGTTCAATAGCCTCTATAGCTACCACAACGATTTCGCTGCAGCGGGTGTCTTCGGACGTATCAATTACGACTACCTGCAACGCTATCTCTTCGAATTCAACCTGCGTTACGATGGTTCTTCTCGCTTCCCTGTAGGCAAGAAGTGGGCTTTCTTCCCCTCTTTCTCTGCTGGATGGCGCGCAAGTGAAGAAAAATTCATGGACTGGGCTAAGCCTGCACTCACCAATTTGAAGCTTCGTGGTTCGTGGGGTACCATCGGTAACCAAGATGTTGCTGCCTATTCTTACCTCTCTATCATGCTCCACAAAACTCGGGTTGGGTAATCGATGGAAAAAACGTTGCCACACTTAACTCACCCACTGTTAATTCGGACGCCCTAACATGGGAACGCGTGTCTACACTCGACCTTGGTTTCGATGCTAGCTTCTTCAACAACGACCTCAATGTAACCTTCGACTGGTATCGTCGCGTTACTTCGGGTATGCACACCGCAGGCGAACAACTCCCCGCAACCTTTGGTGCTGTTGTTCCAAAGATTAACTTTGGCGAGCTTACTGGTACTGGTTTCGAACTTGGTATCAACTATCAACACCAATTCGAAAATGGTTTAGGACTCTCGGCTTCGGCTTCTTTCTCTCATGTAAAAGAAGTAATCACCAAATTTAACAGTCAAACTCGTAGCATCAACGGAAACTATGAGGGTAAAAGACTCGGCGAAATCTGGGGTTACGAAACCGACAGACTCTTCCAAGCAGACGACTTTGACAACACCGGTAAGCTAAAAGCAGGCATCGCTAAACAAAATAAATACGAGAACGATGACTTTAAATTCGGTCCTGGAGACGTGAAATACAAAGACCTTAACGGTGATGGCGAAATTACTTACGGCAACAACACAGTGGAAAACCCTGGCGACCAAAAGGTAATTGGTAACTATCTCCCCAACTACGAATACAGTTTCTCACTCGGAGCAACCTATAAAGGCTTCGATTTCAACGTATTCTTCCAAGGTGTAGGCAAGCGCGACTTCTGGGTTGGCGGTGCTGTGGGCATCCCCTCTGGTGGTTCTGGCTACATGGATGCAGCCTATGCACACCAAACCGACTATTGGACTCCTACAAACACTGGCGCTTTCTATCCCCGTCCCACAGATATGAGCTGGAAACAAAACAACCAGAACTATCTGAAACAAACTCGTTTCCTTGCCAACATGGCTTACTTGCGTTGCAAGAACATCACCTTGGGCTACACCTTGCCACAAGACATCGTGAAGAAAATCATGTTGCAATCTTTCCGTGTGTATGTAAGCGCCGAAAATCTATTTGAAATCGACAACCTGCACTTGCCCATCGACCCTGAAACAACAGAGTACAAGCGTGGCGCAGCTAATGCAGCTTGGTCGTTCGGACGCTCTTATCCCTTCACACGTACCATCTCATTCGGCCTCCAAGCCACATTCTAAACCCTTTAACAAAATAAAAAATGAAACATAAGATATTGGGTCTCGCACTATTGACCCTACCTTTGGTATCGTGCAACGACTTCCTTACACGCGAACCGTTCGACCGCCTACGAGGAGATAATGAGGAGACATGGAACTCGGAAGACGTTATTAAGTACTCCATGTACAACGTTTACCC
The DNA here is from genome assembly GCF_000613445.1 of Hoylesella shahii DSM 15611 = JCM 12083. GTDB lineage: Bacteria > Bacteroidota > Bacteroidia > Bacteroidales > Bacteroidaceae > Prevotella > Prevotella shahii. Next base: position 6,764 of record NZ_BAIZ01000009.1, on the reverse strand, counting down.
CTCTTTCTTCAAAGGTTTCAACTCAGGATGGGGACGTTCTGACTGGTTTGCCGAAACTGATATAGCCGACTGGAACGACGATAATGCCCAAGAAGTGGCTACTTTCTTCACCAAGAACGTGCCTACCGCTACCACTGCAGCAACGCAATGGAACTTCGAAAATGTAAGAACACTAAATACTTATCTTAGCAAACTTTCGCGTTCTACTATACTCGACGAGGCTAAACGTCATTGGATTGGCGTTAACCGCTTCCTCCGCGCTGTGGAATATGCGAAACTTGTTTCTAATTTTGGTGATGTTCCTTATTATCAAGAGCCAATCGATCCTAAAGATAAAGATATGCTTTACCGCGCATTCAGCCCTCGCTTGGAAGTGATGGACAGCGTATTGTCTGACATGAAGTACGCAATGGAAAATGTTCGCATAAGCGATGGCGAACAAGGATTGAATATTACGCGCGACCTTGTTTATGCTTACGCCTCGCGTATCTTCCTCTTTGAAGGCACATGGCAAAAATATCACAACCCACAAAACGCTGAAGCGGCTGCTAAATATCTGCAAGCTGCTAAAGATGCTGCCGACTACGTACTGAAATCTGGTCGCTATAAGTTGTGCAACAACTACAAAGACCTCACCACATCGGTAGACCTAGCTGGCAATCCTGAGGTTATTCTCTACCGTTCGTATGTGGCTGGAGTGGTTACACACAGCTTGATGACCTTCATGAATACCGAACCCGAGAAGTCTAGTCCGTCGAGATCGCTCATCGAAAGCTACCTCACACAAAACGGTTTGCCCATCAATCAAGATGGTGGTAACACCATGTACCTGGGCGACAAAGACTTTAAGAAGGAAATAACCAAACGCGACCCACGCCTTTATGCCACCATCGACACCACGGCTCTTCGTCTTCCTTCAGTCGCTGCCGTATATGCAACATCGGGTTATTTCGCTAATCGCTTTGTCAACCCCTCGCTTCTCAACCTTGCTGGCGGTAAAAGCTACACCAACATTACCGATGCACCTGTGATGAAACTCAACGAAGTGATGATGAACTACATCGAAGCTGCTGCCGAATTGGCCTCGCTGGGCAAGTACACCCTTACCCAATCCGACTTCGATCGCACCATCAACGCTCTGCGTAAACGTCCCAGCACCAACATGCCTACTGTGCAATTGGTTGGCGATGCACTACACGTTGCAGCTGGCGAGGTGAAAGACAGCCAACGCGATGCTGATGTTTCGCCCATTCTTTGGGAAATACGTCGCGAGCGTCGCACCGAGTTAGTGTACGAAGGACTTCGCTTTAACGACCTTCGCCGTTGGAAAAAGCTCAACTATGCAGACATGGTTCTGAACCCCAAACTCAACATGGGCGCTTATATTAATAAGAGTGCCTACGTGGCTTGGTACAACCGAACCTACCCACCCGCAAAACCCGAGAATGCTCTAACGCTTGAAAAGCTTGGCAAAATGAACCTTGTGCAACTCGACCCAACGGGTAAGTATGTGGCCGACGAAAATGAAGGATACATCAAACCCATCGTTAAAGAAGGCTTTATGCGCACTTATAAAGAAAGAGATTATCTCTATCCCATCCCCATCGACCAACTTACGCTCTATCGTAACGCTGGTTATGCCATCAAGCAAAACCCCGGTTGGGAAAAATAATTAAAGTGATCATCATCCATTCCCCCATCTCGTCGATGCGAGATGGGGGATTTTTGTTAGGCACGATTTAATTTCTACACTATAAACGGGCCGTAACAACGCACGTCTCACCCAAACTTCCTTACCCCTACAGACACCTCTTAAAACGCTGTTTTACAACAACATACAACCAATACCCTTCTATCCGCCCACCTTTTAATATCTCCTTTCCCTCCAACCCCACACTTTGTTTAGGGTAATCCCTATCCTTCTTTGGGGAAATTCCCCCTTTCCAGGTCGTGCAATCTTACTAACTTTGCATCCGAAAGAAAGTCAAATGCGTTGAAAATAGGCACATATGCCAACCACCTCATCGCAAGTTTTTAACTCTACAACAACAAGGCGATGGTTAAAATAAAACTTATAACAGCCATAACCGCGATAGCGATACTCGTTGGATGCGGTTCTTACGCCAGCACGGGTGCATACACAGGCGCCACTTTAGGTTCGATTTTAGGAAGCGCCATTGGCGGAATCACCGGCGGACCACGCGGTTCGGACATCGGACAGATTGTTGGTATGGGAGTTGGAGGCGTTGTTGGCGCCACTATTGGTGAGCAAGCGACAAGAAAGTGATAAAAGGCATAGAAAAAAGACGCAAACGCATTGAGCGCGAACGCAGAGAACGAAGCCAATACAACTACGATTACTATAACGAGCAAGGGCAGTATTACCAGCCAGCCGTACAAGATGGCGTAATCAACTACAACAATGGGGCCGATGATAGGATTTTCGATTTCAAAGGAAACGACTACAATGGCAATTATAGTGCACAGCAACCATCTACTAATAACGACATGGTGCAGCAACCATTTACCACAAATGGCGCCCTACCCCTCGAAATAAAAAACGCCCGATTTGTTGATGCCAATCAAGACCGCACCATCAATCGCGACGAACTTTGCAAGGTTATCTTCGAAATTTGGAACAACTCCAACCGAACCTTACGCGATGTTCAACCCATCATTATCGAAGAAACTGGCAACAAACACTTGGGCATCTCGCCCACAATACATGTTGAACAGCTCGAACCAGGTAAAGCAATACGCTACACTGCACTGGTAAAAGCCAGCAAAAAGCTCAAACCTGGCAAAGCCATCTTTCGTGTGGCTGCCGTGTCGGGAAACAACATCCCCGTGTCTGAGCCAATGTTTTTCAACATTCCCACTGATAAATAATTCATGGTATAGTATATGAACAATAGGTAAAGTTACTTTTAAAGGCAAAAGTTTTTCAGGATTAGAGATTGTTTAAAAAGTCAAGTTGTAAAAAGGCAATTGTGAAGTTGCCTCAAAAGATAAAGAGAGAGATAATTATACAACAGAGAAAGGTCTAAGACAACTCATGTATCATGGCGCGTCAAAGGCCTTGAAATGGCGCAAGAGTTATAGCCTAGTGGGGGCAATCCCATAACCTACCTCCAGAGCTGGTAAGGTGGCGCCATACCATAGCGAGGCAATCGCTCGCCTAGCATCCGTGCAATGCGGGTTTGCCCATATGGAAGTTTATTTATTTGCATAGTTTAATAGCATATTAGGTACAAAAAAGAGGAAACTAACAACCGGGCACTTCTTGTCGAGACGACTAAGAGTGTTCGGTTTCCTTTTTGTGTTTTTCGCCGAAAAACACTAACTTTGCACTCACTTTGGGGCCTTCTTGCCAACCACATATCGCTAATGGAGCAGGGTTTTCGTTCAATGGCCTCTCTGCACGCCCAGCATTACCGTGCACTGTTTCTTCCCCTTCGGGCTATTTGCATCATTAGTGTTTCAGGCAATAAGCCCCATCATCACCCCCTCACACCCCAACAACATGGATAACAGAGACCACATCGACTTTGGTAGGATGCATATACCCCGCCTATTTATTAAGCTTTTCATTCCCACGCTTCTCGGTTTGGTGTTCAATGCCATGCTCACCCTTGCCGACGGCATATTTGTTGGGCAGGGCATTGGAAGCAATGCTTTGGCAGCTGTAAACATTGCCGCTCCCATTTTCCTCATTGGCCTAGGCGTATCGCTCATGTTTGCCACCGGTGTAAGTGTGGTGGCAGCCGTTCATCTATCGCGCGGCAACAACAAGGCAGCCAACATCAATGCCACCCAAGCCCTCACTGTGCCCTTCGTTGTGATGGCCTTAGTGGGCGTGCTCATTGCCGTTTTTGCCCCACAATTGTGTTATCTCTTTGGTGGTTCGCAAATGCTCGAACCCCTCGTTGTTGAATATCTCACCTATATCAGTCCTATTCCAGCCCTCACGGTGTTGGTACACGTAGGCGGTTTCATCATTCGTTTAGATGGTTCGCCCAAATATGCCATGTACACAAGCGTTATTCCCTCCGTGCTTAACATCTTTCTCGATTGGCTATTTGTTTTCCCTTTAAACCTTGGTTTGATGGGAGCAGCCTCGGCCACAACCATTTCCGAAGCAGTTGGCGCCATAATGGCCCTGGCCTATCTGCTATATTTCCCCAACACCCTACGCCTATATAAGCCAAAGTTCTCCCGCACCAGTCTTCGCCTAACCATGCGAAACCTAGGGTATATGATGAAACTTGGCTTCCCCACTTTCATTGCCGAAATGGCCATTTCTGTACTCATGATAGTGGGCAACTTTATGTTTATGTCGTTTCTTCGCGAAGATGGCGTTGCTGCTTTCAGTGTGGCCTGTTATCTTTTCCCTTTGGTATTTATGTTTGGCAACTCCATTGCCCAGTCGCAGTTGCCCATTATCAGCTACAATCATGGTCAGGCGGCTCACCAACGTGTGCGTAGCACGCTTCGTTTATCGCTTGTGCTCACGGCCATCAGCGGTGTGGCCATCAGCCTTTTGGGCATGTTGGCCTTCCGTCCACTTATTTCAATGTTTCTCACTTCTGGCACACGTGCCTTCGATATTTGTGTCGAAGGTTTCCCGCTGTTTGCCACCAGCTTTGTGTTTTTCTCGCTCAACGTGGTTATTATTGGTTTTTACCAGAGCGTAGAGCGTGCCACCGAGGCCATTGCTTTTATGTTTCTTCGCGGTTTTGTGTTGGTTATTCCCATTTTCATTGCACTCCCCCACATCATTGGTGTTAAAGGTTTGTGGCTTGCCGTACCCCTTTCAGAGGCGCTAACACTTGTCGTTTTGGCCGTATGGAGCAAAAAAAGATTAACCCTTACATAGCCTTTGGGATGGCCTTGACCCTACAATCGGCATGCCTCATTATGCGTTGGTCTACTTTTAAAGACAAAGCTTCCAGCATTTCCAAGTTATCACGTTGCGACACAAAGAGCACATAGCTATCGCTGTTTATGTCAATACATCCCACACAATAGTCGTGTTCGGCCCATTTCTCGTCTAGCGTTCTGCACCAAGCAGGCACTTCGCCTGCTTCGTCCAGCCATTCTACCTTCAACTCCAGGTTTGTTTCGCTCACCAGTTCTTGCATTTGTTCCGCAAACTCTTCTCTATCTGTTTTCCAATCCAGTTCCACCGCCGTTTGTCCCTCAATCATCTCGTCCACCATTGCAAACCATATAATGGTGTTTTCGTCTTCCTCTTCCTCGAAGCCTCTTTCGTCGTAACGGTCTTGATGGTTATTAAAATACTGTTGTGGCGAGTTCAAACAGCTGTTCATAGCAGCCATTAGCTGTCCGCTATTGGGCATTAGCCTCAGCATTGCCCGATATGCATCAACGCCTTGAGGGTTGCCAATACGATGGTCTTCAAGCACTTCCCAATCAAAAAGACAAGGCATGCGCCCCTCTTCCACCAGCTCTGTGAGCAGTGCCAACGTTGCTTCGTAGCTGAAAGCGGCTTTCCCAAAAGTCACAGCAACCTTGTTTTGCGCCACATCCATCACGTTTATCTCTAGTCTAAAAGTGCGTTTCCCGGTGTCGGGGCATACTTTTATCAAGCTGCAAGCGCGTCTCTGATGCATGGGCACGGGCGTTTGCGGCATTAGGCAGCATTCAAAACGCCCTTTCGTATTCACCAGCTTCAACATCTGTTGCAAATCATCCTTACCAAAACTACGGGCTTTTTCGTTCTCAAGTTGCATTCTCCACCCTGCGTAATGCTCATTTTCTGAACTCGAACCAGCCACTTGTGTTTTACCGTTGTCTATGTTCATGCTAGCCTTTTTCTGCGGGTTAAGAGCCAAATACTTGTTGGCCTCGGCCAATATCCATTTATTTCGCATCTTAAAAGTCACCACAACAGGCAGCACAAATAGCGGACTAAGCCATAACACGACCAACAATGCAGTGCCTCTTCGCTCTGCTCTCGTTCTTGTATGCTGAGCCAATTCGTTAATTTCGTCGGTCAATTGGTAGAGCAACGCGCCATCATTGAAAATAGCAAGCAAAACAAACTCTAGCGCAATGAGCGAGAACGCCAAAACACCAACGCGCCAAGCCACCTTGTTGCAAATCTGTATTTGCGTTTCTAAGTCGATGTTTTCGGCATTAGGAACCTTAGCAAACCACTTTTTGCGCGGTCTACTTTTATTTTGTTCAATTCTTTATTCACCATTTTAATGCTCTTTTAGGATGTTATTAGTGGTTTTGGGGTTTAAAAAAATAGGTTTCTTGTTTATGCTTGGTGGTCACAACCCACAAGCTTGCTCGCTTTTTTGTGCAAAGCTATTGGCAAGCCTTGTTGGCAAAGTCCTTGTTTTCGTTGTTTTCACGGCTCGCACCATTACTAAAGTTTGCTCAATGCATCACTTGCGTGCAACAAAATTACATAGAAAATTCGGTATCCAGTGCTTTGAAAGTGCATAATAGTTGTTGATAAAGCAAAAAAAACTGCTCACCCCTTGTTTGCGGAGTGGCACACTGCAAACATCGTTGCACGCCTGCTAATGCTAAACGCTGCAACTAGCATAAAACAGCCCCCTCTTTATAGCTAAACAAAACTGTTAAATCGTTTGTTTTATTTTACAAATAACGCTTTTTATGTTCACCATTTTAGCGTATAAAACATGCCCAATAGCATGGTTTTACCCCTTTTCTCGACGTTTTTCGGATGCGAGATCTCAAATTTTTCGCCCTCCTTTTTGCTATTTATA
>NZ_BAIZ01000010.1 GCF_000613445.1 Hoylesella shahii DSM 15611 = JCM 12083 | reverse complement strand
GAAAAAATGGCACACAGCCCTGCAACCACTAATCATGAACTCGCTATTAACGGAAACTTCAACCCAAAGGCTAGCTACTAGGCCTTCGCTGTGCTTGGCTTTAGTGCTTTAGCAGAGGCTCAAAATGGCGCATTTTATTCTCCTATTCCTCTCTATTATTATTCGTAAACTCTGTGCTAGTGGCATTTGTCAAGCAATGTACAAACTTTCAGCGATTTATATATTTCAAAATCATTCTGTAATTTGCCGATACCAATTTTTTTTACGATATTTGCAAAAGATTTCAGAGACCATGGCACGCATGTGCTAACAAACCAACAACAGTATAGATATAATGGACGTAACTCCCGATAAGCATTGGGAATCGGCTCTTGCGCTCATTGCGCAAAGCGTTTCGCAGCAACAATTCGACACGTGGTTCAAACCAATTGTCTTCGAATCGTTTAATAACGATACGAAACTTTTGGTGCTCCGGGTGCCAAGTTCGTATGTGTACGAATATATCGAAGAACATTATATCGACCTTTTAAGTCGTGTGTTGTTCTCTGCTTTTGGGCAACGCATTCGCTTAACCTATCGTGTGGTGGTGGATAGTGAGCATAAAAAGACACAAGACATCGAAGCCGACCCAGCTGAAGCACATGCCACGCAAGCAGCTAAGACGTGGAGCGGAAAACAAAATAGCAAGGAAGAGTCTGCTAAAGAAAAGGAACTCGACCCACAACTCAACCCGCACCAAACGTTTTCTAACTATATTGAGGGCGACAGCAATAAATTGTCGCGCTCGGTTGGCCTTTCTATTGCCAACCATCCCAATAGCAATCAGTTCAATCCCATGTTTATTTATGGGCCGTCGGGATGTGGTAAAACCCACCTGGTGAATGCTATTGGTATGCAAACTAAGCAGCTCTATCCCCAGAAAAGGGTGCTTTATATCAGCGCTCACCTCTTTCAGGTGCAGTTTGTTAATGCTGTGTTGAAGAACGCCACCAACGATTTTATCAAGTTTTACCAAACCATCGACATGCTTATAGTCGACGATGTGCAAACTTGGGAAAGCTCTGAGAAAACACAAGAGACGTTTTTCCACATCTTTAACCACCTGTTTCGTAACGGCAAACGCATACTCTTAGCCAGCGATAGACCGCCTGTTGAACTTCGAGGTATGAGCGAACGACTCATCACTCGCTTCTCTTGTGGTATTATTGCCGAGCTAGAAAAGCCCAATGTGCAGCTGTGTGTGGATATATTGAACGCCAAGATACGTCGCGATGGACTGAAAATCCCTGCCGAAGTGATACAATTTATTGCCGAAACGGCTAACGGAAGTGTGCGCGATTTGGAAGGTGTTATCAACAGTTTGATGGCTTATTCGGTGGTGTATAACAGCGATATCGACATGCGATTGGCCGAACGGGTGATTAAGCGTGCAGTAAAAGTGGATGATACGCCACTCACTATCGATGATATTCTAGATAAGGTGTGCCATCATTTCAATGTTAGTGTGTCGGCTGTTAGTAGCAAAAGTCGCAAGCGCGACTTGGTTGTGCCGCGCCAAGTGTCGATGTATCTGGCGCAGAAATACACCAAAATGCCCGCTAGTCGTATAGGAAAACTTGTTGGTGGGCGCGACCATAGCACCGTGTTGCATAGCTGTGCACAGGTTGAAGCGCGTTTACAAACCGACAGTCTGTTTGCTTCGGAGGTGGAAAGTATCGCCACTTCGTTTAAACTGAAGGGGTAGGGCATTGTCATTACTAATATAAAGGAGGCTCATGGGCAGGTATTTGTTTGCCATGGGTTGGAAAACAAGCAAAAAAATGGGTCATTAGAAACAGGGCGTTTATCCGTTTCTAATGACCCATTTCAGTTATACGCTATAAACGAACGAAAGAAGCGAGCGAAATGTGTGCACAATATTAATCCCGAATTGGCCAGAGATATCAGCCAATTCGGGATTAACATCGACGTTTGTGTAAAGCAACGTTCTTATTGTTCTTTGTCTTTAATAAACCACACACACAAAGTGCCAACGAAAAGCATCACACCAGCAGCCAAAATCATGTTACTTTGCACGCTACCCAGCAAGTGAAGCACCGTTCCACCCAATGCCGCAGCGATGATTTGAGGCACGCAGATAGTTCCGTTAAACAGGCCAAGGTAAGCGCCCATATGGCCTTTACCCTCCAAAGCATTGGTAACAAAGGTGAAAGGCATGGCCAATGTGGCAGCCCAAGCGCAGCCAATAAGCACGAAAGGAACGAACATGAGATACTTATCTGTAACATAAGGCACCATCATAAAGCCAATTGCGCCTAGCACAAGCGAAAGCGCATAAGCCGTTTTGCGGTTACGAATGTTGGGTAACATCACTGCCCAGAGCACACTGCCTATGGCCTGAACGGCAAAAAGAATGCCCACCCAGTTGCCTGCCTCTTGATATTGGGGAGTGCTTGTGGCCAAATGCGATTGCATATCGACGCCCCAAACCGTGTCGGCAATAGAACCAGGCGTGTAAGTCCACATGTTCATGAATGCCGCCCAGCAGAAAAATTGCACCAGTCCAACAGTCCAAAATGTTTTAGGCGCATTGCGCAGCAGGGTTAAGAAGTTGGTTTTACCCTCGTTGAGCGGTTCTTCCAATTGGTTATACTCGGCATATTCTTTGGGATTCCATTCCTTTACCTTTAAAGTTGTGTATATAACACAGAGGATAAGGATGGCAGCGCCCACGTAGAACGACCAAATCACCGAGTCGGGAACAACCCCCTCGGGTGCGATGTTGCTCAATCCGATAAACGTAAAGAAGAAGGGGAAGATGAAACCCACCACAGAACCAGCGTTACAAAGAAAGCTTTGTATAGAGTAGGCCAGTGCTTTTTGCTTCTCGTTCACCATATCGCCCACCAGCATTTTAAAGGGTTGCATGGCCATATTGATACTTGTATCGAGAAACATCAAGGCCACGAGTCCGAAAATCATGGCCATACTAGCTGTCATGCCAAACGAACCTGCGTTGGGCAGTAGGCACATCACTAGCACAGCTATTGAGGCGCCCACGAAAAGATAGGGGATACGTCGTCCAAATCGTGTCCAAGTTTTATCGCTAAGCGTACCCACGAGGGGCTGAACAAGGATGCCCATGAGTGGCGGGAGTATCCAAAAATAACTCAAATTGTGTGGGTCGGCACCCAGTGTAGCGAAAATTCGCGAGATGTTTGCACTTTGTAGGGCGTAGGCTATCTGCACGCCGAAAAATCCGAAGCTAAGATTCCAGAGTTTCCAGAATTCTAAATCAGGTTTCTTTTTCAATTGATTGTTCATATGTCGGTGTATTCTTAAATCGGCGTTAGTTGTTTTTGTTTCTGGGGTGTCGGTGTTTGGCTATGTGGTTTAGGCCGTTTGTTGCGAATTTGAGGCTTTAGTCTTAACCTGTTCGGTAGGCCTTTTGCAGGTGTGATGTTGCTCGTCGGCCTCCTTAGGTAGTCTTCGTTCCATCTGTTCGGTAATAGATGTGGACACAGGTAGTGTGGATTGCCTCACCACAAGTCGTGTTCTTACCACGCGTCTTTCAATTTTTCCTTTTTCGATTACGCCCTCAACATGTCTTATAAGTATTTCAGCAGCCGCTTCTCCCACTTTAAATCCATGTTGGTCTACGGTAGTTAGGGTGGGGTCGCATGCCACAGCGCGTTGTCCGTTGGTAAATCCGCACACGCTAACATCTTCGGGAATGCGCAACCCCTTTCGTTTAACCGAATAGAGAATGCCGATAGCAGTATCGTCGTTAACGGCAAAAAAAGCATCGGGACGGTCGTCTCTGTTCAGGATATCGGGTGTAATGCGTTCTGCTTCAGTTCGGTTGTCGCATTGAAACACCAATGAGGGGTCTACTTTGATGCCGTGTTTAAGCAGTGCATCACAGTATCCGTTATATCTATTTTTTGATATTTCGAGTTTCATCGACGAGTTAAAGTAGGCCACTCGTTTGCATCCTGTTTCAATAAGATGGCTAACCGCGGCATAAGCACCAGCATAATCGTCTACAACCACTCGGCTAGCGTTCACGCCAGTGCATATTCTGTCGTAGAAAACTAGTGGCACACCCCTGTCTATTAGTCGTTGAAAGTGTGCATATTGTGCCGTGTCTTTCGCTTGCGACACGATGATGCCACACACTTTATTTTCGAAGAACGATTTGCAAATGCCCACTTCTCGTTCGTGTTGCTCATTACTATGGGCCACCATGATGAGGTAGCCTTGTCGTTCTGCTGCTTCTTCGATGCCAGCGAGCACCGATGAAAAGTAGTAATGCGTAAGCTCGGGAACGATAACACCAATGACTTTCATTGGTCGCACCTTGCTCTTACGTAAGCTCTCTGCGATGAGGTTTGGTGTAAAGCTGTGTTCGGCTGCGTAAGCTTGAATGCGTTCGCGTTGTTGGCGACTGATACGCGGACTATTTTTAAGTGCGCGCGACACCGTTGCAACCGAGACATTTAACTCCTTAGCAATATCCTTCATCGTGATAGGTGATATTTCTCCCATAATTCTTAATTCTCTTTTGCCGCTAAAAAGCGCATATAGTTGTTGTCTCTGAAGTCCGTCAGTGATGGTCTTATGTTGAGGTAGACATTGCAAAGATATTAATTAATTCTGTATTTCCTTACTTTTATGTGTAATAATTCGCGGTTTTGTTAGTTTTTGGGCAAAAAGTTAACGAGGTTGTAGTTGGCATGTTTTCGAGAAGAGAAGTGGATGCGTATTTAATCATAAAGGTAATGGGTGGGGATGGTTAACGAAATGGTTAGAAGAAAGGTTAAAGCAGTGGCGAATTTGGGTGTTTCATGCTTTTATAATCACGTACTTATGTATTTTTTAATAATAACTTGCGCAAACGTTTCGCAAAAACGAGATTGCTTTTAACTATTAATAAAGTAAAAGCTAATATAAAGACAGCTACTTTTGCACAACTAACTGAGGCCCGTAGATCTACTTGGGCCAAGTAAACCTAGATTAGACGAGATACAATAACATTTTTGAGGCAGTTCTGAAATCATTCTTAAAGAACTTTTATGCCATTTTTCGGTGCATTGAGCATCTTTGCATAAAGGATGTTGCAAATATTGCGCCCAAATAGTGGCTAAAAAGCACTGGATGACTACGCGACGACAACGCAGACCAACCCAAACAAATGGCCAAAAATGAAGGTGTGATAAACCAAGAACTTGCTTTGAAACAACGACTTATAGTAATGGTCGGGCTAACATCGAAAGGGCATAGTCTCCTCACATAGGGGAAATGCGGCTCATTATGCGCGCGCGTACATTATATAGGTAGAGCAGACAACTTTAATTTAAACAATGCATAACTTAAACATTTTAAAAACAGAGAATGATGAAGCAGCTAATTAATGCGATGCCTCAAAGGATTGCCATGCTCTTGTGTGCGCTAATCCTCTCCGTCGGTGCCTTTGCCCAGCAAATTGTGGTAAAGGGACACGTGAAGGATGATACTGGTGAACCCATCACTGGTGCCACTGTGCGTGTGGTTGGACAAGAAGGCGGAGTGGTTACCGATATCGATGGTAACTTCAGCATCAGCGCTAACACCGGCGCTGAGATAACAGTTTCGTACATTGGATATGCCGACACAAAGGCTCCAGCCAGTGCCAACATGGTTATCGTTATGAAAGACGATGCAGCCAAATCGCTGAACGAAGTAGTGGTGATTGGTTATGGTGTAGTGAAGAAAAGCGACCTTACGGGTTCGGTCTCGGCTTTAAAACCCGATTCTAAAAACAAAGGTCTCGTGGTTAACCCCCAAGACATGCTTTCGGGCAAGGTTGCTGGCGTGAATATCACAACGGATGGCGGTGCTCCTGGCGCTGGTTCTACCATTCGTATACGTGGTGGCTCGTCGCTAAATGCCTCAAACAATCCGCTTATCGTTATCGATGGTGTGGCCATGGACCACAATGGCGTGCAGGGTTTGTCTAACCCTTTGTCGATGATTAACCCTCAAGACATCGAGTCGTTCAACGTTTTGAAAGATGCCTCGGCCGCTGCTATCTATGGCTCGCGGGGTTCTAATGGTGTTATTATCATTACAACGAAGAAGGGACGTAAAGGGATGGCACCACAAATTAGCTACAATGGTAGTGTTACGGCTAGCGTAAAGAGTGGGTCTCTTAAGCTGATGAATGGCGACGAATATCGCGAGTTTATCACCAATAAGTACGGAGCTGGCAGTGATGCTGCTAAGGCTCTGGGCACAGCTAATACCGATTGGCAGAACGAAATCTATCGCACAGCCTCAGTCACGACCACAATGTGGCGGTGCAAGGTGCTTTTAAGAATTTGCCTTATCGTGTGTCGGTGGGTTATACTGGCCAGCAAGGTATCCTTAAGACATCAGATTTCAAGCGCGTTACTGCTGCTGTGAACCTCAATCCCTCGCTCTTGAACGACCACCTTACGCTCAATCTCAACGCTAAGGGTATGTTTGCCGAAACCAATTATCCTAACTATGCTGCTATTGGCGATGCATTCCGCTTCGACCCTACGCAAAGTATTTACGATAAAACCAGTGCCGACGCGAATAATTTTGCTGGTTATTTCCAATGGCGCTCTAATGGTGCGTTCTTAAAAGACCCCAATTACCCCTTCTCACACAACAACAAGGCGCCTGCTAACCCTGTTGCTGCACTCGACCTTTATTACGAAAGGGCTTATAGTCGCTCGTTTGTGGGTAGTGCCGACATTGATTACAAGGTTCATGGATTTGAAGATTTGCGCCTGCACCTCACACTGGGTGCCGATATTTCTGAAGGAACACAGAACAAGCGTGTGCCTGCCACTGCTCCAGCAGCATTCTATTATGGTAGCTATGGCGCGGCTAACAAGCTGAAGAGAAACCTTTCGCTCAGCATGTATGCGCAATATTTTAAAGACTTTAACGAGAAACATCACTTTGATGTAATGGGTGGTTACGAGTGGCAACACTACTGGCGTGACGAAAATAAAGACTACAGGGGATTTTATCCCATCACTAATACAACTGCAAAAAGAGGTATGGAAACCGAGCATGAGCCTTTTCATTCGCGCACCGAAAACTATTTGGTGTCGTTCTTTGGTCGTGCCAACTACACGTTCCTCAATCGTTACTTCTTGACTGCAACGGTTCGCGACGACGGCTCTTCGCGTTTTAAAAAACATTGGGCTTGGTTCCCCTCGTTTGCTTTTGCATGGAAAGCTAAGGAAGAAAACTTCTTGAAAGACGTTAATGCCCTCTCCGACCTTAAACTTCGATTGGGTTGGGGTAAAACTGGCCAACAAGATGAGATTGGCGACTATAATTATTTCGCCATCTACAATATTAATACGGGTACGCAATCTTTTTATCCCATCTTGGAAAATGGTAGATTGAACATGCCTCAAGCTTACGACCCACTGCTTATGTGGGAAACAACCACCACCTTTAACGTGGGTATTGACTGGGGTGTTCTTAACCAAAGACTTAGCGGAAGCATCGATTGGTACTATCGCAACACTACCGACTTGATTAACAATGCAGATGCTGCAGCAGGTACCAACTTCAAAAACCGCGTGGATACCAACATTGGTTCGCTGCGCAACACTGGTGTTGAGGCCACATTGAGCTGGAAAGCCATACAGTCTAAAGATTGGTATTGGACGATTGACTATAACGTAACCTACAACCAAAACCGCATTACCGATCTGGTGGGCGCAAACTCTAAACCCATCGAAACGGGTAACTCGGTGCACAGTGGCACGGGTACAAAGGTGAAGGCCTATGCTGTGGGGCAGTCTGCTTCTGCTTTCTATGTGTACCAACAGGCTTACGACGCTAACGGTAAAGCCATCGAAGGCGCTATTGTAGACCGCAATGAAGACGGAATTATTAACAATGACGACCGCTATTTCTACAAACAGTCTGCTGCACCCGTAACAATGGGTCTGGCTTCGCGTCTCGAATATAAAAAATGGGACTTTGGTATATCGTTCCGTGCTAACATTGGTAACTACGTTTACAATGATGTGGAAGCCAGCCGCAGCAATATGAACGAGCTTTGGAATAGCGGTTATCTTGAGCAACGACCCAAATCTACCATCGACCTTAATTGGCAAACCAGCAAATGGGTGCAAAGCGACTACTTTGTGCGCAATGCTTCGTTCCTCAAGTGCGACAACATCACCTTGGGTTACAGCTTCGAACGCGTTCTTAAAACGGGTTCTTGGCACGGACTTAGTGGCCGTCTCTACGCCACGGCCTCTAATGTGTTCACCATTTCCAAGTATAAGGGACTCGACCCAGAGGTGTTTAATGGTATTGATTACGACCTTTACCCACGACCCACTTCGTTTATCTTGGGCTTGAGCTTGAATTTCTAACAATCAACTAAGAGAATTTACAATGAAACGATATATCAAACATATCCTTCCTGCAGCCGCAATGCTGCTCTCGGTGGGACTTTCTTCGTGCATAGGCGACCTAGATGTTACGCCCATCGACCCCAATAAGCGAACCGAACTCGACCCCGTGGCATTGTTTAATCAATGTTATGCCAACTTGGCTATCGAGGGCTTGGATGGTCCTGGATCTTCTATTGTAAGCGCAGAAGACAACGGAACAACAGGACTTCTACGCCAATTGTTCAATTCTAACGAGCTTACCACCGACGAAGCCATTTGCCGATGGGGCGACCCTGGCGTGGCAACGATGAACACCAACGAGCAAGGATCCAGCAATGCCTTCCTTGCATTGCTCTATAACCGTCTTTATTTGGGTATTTCGGTGTGCAATCACTATCTCGATGTGGCCTCGGGTGTTGATGCAACACGTACGGCCGAGGTGCGTTTTATTCGCGCCTTGCAATTTTATTTGGCTATGGATGCCTTCGGAAACATTGGTTTGCCCCTGACCGTTAGCACCGAAAAACCTGTGCAACACACACGAAAAGAAGTTTACGAATGGCTAGAAAAAGAACTCCTAGAGGTGGAAACTCTCTTAGCCGAACCCAAGGCAAAGAAGTCTACCGATGCTGGATACGGCCGTGCAGATAAGGCCGCAGCATGGATGTTGCTTACTCGTCTTTACCTAAATGCCGAGGTTTACACGGGTACTGCTCAATGGGCAAAAGCTGCCGAGTATGCACAAAAGGTGATAAACTCTGATTATAAACTCTTTACTGCTGGCACAGCCAACTACTCGGCCTATCAGATGCTCTTTATGGGCGATAATGGTGAGAGCGGTGCTTCGGTAGAAGCGGTTCTGCCTTTGCTACAACAGGGCGACCGCACTGCAGCTTATGCTAACACAACTTTCCTTATTGCCTCTACATATAATACCGATATGCCCGACAATGGTATAAGTGGTACGTGGGCAGGTAACCGTGCACGCAAAGACTTGGTTAAGAAATTCTTTACCGGTACGCCACCAACTGGCAACACGGCCACCATCTTGGCTGCTGCTAACGACGACCGCGCGTTGTTCTATGCCGTAAACCGTACGCTCGAAATTCCCACTGCCAACGACATAACCGATTTTAAAAAAGGATACTCGGTTGTGAAATTCACTGGTATTAAGAGCGATGGCTCTGCTGTAACCAATACGGGTTTTGCCGATACGGATTTCTTCTTCTTCCGTGTGGCCGAGTCTTATTTGGCTTATGCAGAAGCAACGGCGCGACTCAATGGAGGCAATGCCACCGCTCAAGGCATTGCTTATCTTAACCAATTGCGCCAACGTGCACATGCAGCTGCACGCACTAGCTTCTCGCTAAACGATATCTTGGACGAGCGTAGCCGCGAATTTTATTTCGAAGCACAACGCCGCACCGACCTTATTCGTTATGGATATTATGGCGGAAACAATAGTTATAATTGGACCTGGAAAGGCGGAGCAGCAACGGTCGCAGCTTTGATAGCTACCGCAACCTCTTCCCCTTGCCCTCGTCCGACCTCTCTGTAAACAAAAACCTTAAGCAAAATCCTGGTTATTAACTCACTTATCATGATAGAAATGAAGAAAATCATAAAATCATCTGTGATGCTCTTTGCTGGTATCTGTGCCTTGGCGGCCTGTTCGGATGATAGGGACGACAACCCCACAATCAAGCTGCCCGACACGTTTAGCATGCAAACGCCGTCGTTTGGTGGCTCACAACTAAACTTAAAGGATACGGCCAATCTCGCTTTTACATGGGATAAGCCCGATTTTGGCTATCGTGCCAAGGTGGACTACACCATCGAGGTGTCGCATACGGGTAATTTCACCACCTCGTATGCTGATGAAGATGCAGGCACTGTGGCTGCTGGCTCGGCCGACTATAAGGAGATTCAAACTGTTTACGTAACTAATGCGGCGCAGCTTACCAATTTCGACTTGGCCCTGGCTCTGCAACAAGTGGCGCATTGGAAAGAATCTACCATCCCTACCACGGCTCAGGCTGTGTATATGCGTGTTAAGGCTGTGTTGCCTGGTATTGATACGGTGTATTCTAACACCATCCAGTTCGCGGCCATACCTACTTATGTAAAGGTGGCTCCTAAAATTAATAGCTGCTATCTCACTGGTAGTGGTTATGGATGGAGTAAATGGAAGAACCTAACGCCTGTTTATGGCACCGTTGAACTGGGTGCTACGGGTACGCCTACGTTCTGGGCTGTGATTTATTTCGCTGCTGACGAACAGTTTAAGTGTGCACCGCAAGCAGCCTGGGGCAACGATTTCGGTTACGCTGGCACCACCATCACCGACAATGCAGGGGCTAATGTCTCCGATGAAGGTGGCAATATCAAGGTGGGAACGGCAGGATGGTATGTGCTAGTGGTAAGCAATGATGGCGAAAAACGCACGATTAGCTTCGAACAACCTAAGGTTTACCTGCAAGGTCCTACCATTGGCAACTGGGATTGCAAACCCGAAAACCTCTTTACTGTGCCCACTACGGCCTCGGGCAACTTTGTTTCGCCGGCCTTTGTGGCCAGTGACGTTGTTCGCATGTGTGTGAAGCTTAATGGCTTCGACTGGTGGAGAACAGAGTTTGTGGTGGATGCCAATGGTGCTATCTCTTATCGTGGCAACGGCGTAGAACAAAAGCCTGTGGCTGTTACAGCTGGTAAGCGCTGCTATCTTAACTTCTCTACAGGTAAGGGCGAATATAAATAACAAGGCGTTTCGGCTTTTTTCGAAAAGCCTTTAACATCATAACAAGGTCATATCGGTGGCTCTTTCAAGGGTGCCGATATGGCCTTGCTGTATTATGGGTATAGCGTGGGGATGTGTAAACCGGGTTTATGGGGCATTGCGCGCTGCTGAGGGGTGGGAAATCACAAACAAAAGGATTGCAACGAGGCGTGTTGTTGCTCAATTTGTAATGTCAAATATTTCTACTAGATTTTAACATTGTGGCTGCGTTATTTCCGAACGAAGTGGCGTTGAGTTCAAAATACGGGCGTATTTTTTAAGTTTAACAGCCTTTGGGGCGCATGTTTTGCGCAATATGCAGCAAAACGCAATGCTATCTCCTACAAAACGCAGTGCTATCTCGTACAAAACGCAGTGCTAAGTGGTGCAAAACGCAAGGTTAAATGCTACTAATAGCCGAAAGAGAGGTGTAAAGTGACCGTTTTTAGCTGTGTTTTATCTAGAAAAAAGGTGGAAATGACGAAAAGGAAGCGAATTAATGCTCTAAAAATGGCTTTAAGGCGAAGACGATTTTACGCGTTTCGAACCATTCTAGAAATGCTAAATGCTATGGATTTGCACTTTTTGGCCTGCCAAGTGAACAAATAAATAACAAAAAATGCGGTGATAAACGCGAAAAACATGCCTCTATAACATGTTTGTTTCTCTAAAAGGATGATTTTTAAAGCAGAGGTTTGTAAAATAAAATAACTAAATTAACATTTAAAAACATAGCAATAAGGCTCATTGTGTTAATGATTTTGTCAAACATTAGTGCATAAGCTACTAACAATTAAGGCAAAAAGATCTTGTTTATGTTGTTGATTTTATGTTGGATAGCATTGTTTTGGCAAAGAAGTAACAGAATAAAAGATATTTTACTAAAGTATTTAATTTTATTTTAGAAACATTTGCAGAGTATTTAATTAATGTGTAACTTTGCCGTCGTTTAATGAATACGACCGATTTCCAAAACATTTGAAACTAAGACAAAAAAATCCTGCTACATAGAAAACTGAAATGCCTTGTAAAGGGGAGCAATGTGAATTGCTCCCTTTTTCTTTAATAGGGTGAGTATTCCTTAATAGATTGCGTAATTTCAACCATTTGTTTTGCGTTGTCTTGTTTTTGCGTTATCTTTGCATAATGCAATGTGTGCGTTTGCTTAGCGCTCGTGCTTTAAAGTGCCGTTTGGTGCAAGCAAAGTTGGTGCAAGGCTGTGCAAGTTGCAGAGAGTGAATTTATATTTGGGCGCGTGGCATAGACAATAATGCTAGCAAGCTATAGCGCTTTAACACTAAAATTAATAATCCAATGAGTGTAACAACAATCGTTATTATTGTGGTGGCCGTGCTGTTGGTTCTCTGGGGCGTGGCATTGTATAATAATCTGGTGAAGCTGCGCAACAATCGCGAGAACGCTTTTGCCAACATCGACGTGCAGTTAAAAATGCGTCACGACCTTGTTCCGCAACTAGTGGGTGCGGTGAAGGGATATGCCGATCACGAAAAGAATGTGTTTCAGCGTGTAACCGAAGCGCGTGCTGCTGCTATGGGAGCCACTTCGATTAATGATAAAATTGAAGCCGAAAACATGCTTACTAGTGCCTTGTCGGGCCTAAAGGTGTCGTTAGAGGCTTATCCTGAACTTAAAGCCAACGAAAACTTCTTGCATTTGCAACAAGAACTGGCCGACTTGGAGAACAAGCTGGCTGCCGTTCGTCGCTTCTTTAATTCGGCAACGCGCGAGCTTAATAATGCCGTGCAAACCTTCCCTTCGGTGATTTTTGCCAAGATGTTCGGCTTCCAAAAAGAACCAATGTTTGAAATTCCCAACGACCAACGTGCCGAAATAGAACGTGCACCAGAGGTTAAGTTCTAATTTTGTTATCTCTGCGTACACATGAAGTATGTAGGAATGCAAACACAGATAAGCCGCAACAACATGCTCAGCGTGTTGTTGCTGCTGCTTTTCCCTACCATCATACTGGGCATGACGTGGGTTTGCTTGGCTGTGATAAACTATTTCGGCAACGGCTATTATGATGCAGCTGGCGAAGTGCATTATCAGCTAGACACAAACACCATTAATTATTATTTTCTCGACGTGCTCCCATGGGTTGTTGGCATTGTGGCGATATGGTTTGTTATAGCTTATTTCGCCAATGCAAGCATGGTGCAGTTTGCAGTTCGCTCGCGTCCGCTAAGTAGAAAAGAAAATCCCAGGGTGTATAACATCGTGGAAAACCTATGTATGGCCTGCAATATGGACATGCCGGCCATATATGTGGTAGACGACAACCAGCTGAACGCTTTCGCTAGTGGTATAAACAAGCGCACCTATGCTGTTACGGTTACCACGGGAATGCTGAATTTGCTCACCGACGACGAGCTGGCGGGGGTGTTGGCACACGAGTTGACCCACATTCGCAATCGCGATACCCGCCTGCTCATCACCAGTATTGTGTTCGTGGGCATTGTTAGCACGGTGATGATGGTGGCTGCTCGCACACTTTACAATATGATTTGGATGAGCGGAATGCAGTCGCGCCGCAGCGAGAAAGATAAAGGTGGTGGCGCGGCGGCCATGTATCTTGTGCTCATTGCTGTGGTGGTGTGCGCTGCTGTGGCCTATTTCTTCACCCTGCTCACACGGTTTGCCATCTCGCGAAAACGCGAATATATGGCCGATGCTGGTGGAGCAGAGTTGTGTGGCAACCCCTTGGCGCTGGCTTCGGCATTAAGAAAAATATCTGGCAACCCCGGTTTAGACCATGTAAACCGCGAGGATGTGGCGCAACTGTTCATTGTTCATCCTGATGAGATGGACCTTGGCGTGCTTGCGTTTGTAGAAGGCTTGTTTAGCACACACCCCGATACCGAGAAACGCATTGCTATTCTTGAGCAATTTTAGATTGCTGGCGATGCATCCTGAAGGTGTAACACTGCGCGACTGTCGTAAGTAGAAGCCTAAAGACGGTGCTATCGGCGCATATATATAAGGTGGCGCACCGCATCGTGTGCGTGCATTTGGTATCAAAGTCAAAGTTTGTGGCGCGTTAATGCCGGAGGGTTAAGTCGCAACCCCTTTCTCTGGCGCATCGTTTTCATCTGTTAGCGAACCTGTTTGCTATGAGGCAACACGTTCGAGGCGATGAAAGCGATGCGCCATTTGCTTTTGTTAGCGCATAAGTTGAAGGCAGACCAGCAGGTAGAGACAGAGCCTTCGAAGGCAAGAAGTTATCATCTAGCCATATACCTAGAAAAGATGAAAAACACAAGATACTTGTATTTTCTCTCAATTTAGTTGCTTTTATTAGGCTTATTTTGTGTATATTTGCAGCTCATAATCTTTTAAACAAACATTTATTTAAAAGCCATGCGATTAGTAATAAAGGCAGATTATGACGGACTGTCCAATTGGGCAGCTGAACACGTCATTGAAAGTATTAAAAAAGCAGCACCAACAAAGGAGCGTCCGTTCGTGTTAGGGTTGCCAACTGGTGGCACTCCCATTGGCATGTACCAAGCTTTGGTAAAGGCATGCAAAGAGGGTAGGGTGTCGTTTAAGAACGTTGTAACGTTCAATATGGACGAATATGTGGGTTTACCCGTTGAACATCCCGAAAGCTACCACTCGTTTATGTACCGCAATTTGTTCGACCATATCGATTGTCCCAAGGAGAATGTGCACATCCTTAATGGTAATGCAGAAGACTGGGAGGCCGAATGTCGCCAATACGAAGAGGCTATTAAGGCCGCAGGAGGCATCGACTTGTTTATCGGTGGCGTAGTGTAGACGGCCATTTGGCCTTCAACGAACCTGGTTCGTCGCTCACTTCACGCACAAGACGTATGCCATTAACCCACGATACGCGTGTGGTTAACTCGCGTTTCTTTGATAACGACTTCGAAAAAGTTCCTCGTTTCTCACTCACTGTAGGTGTTGGCACTGTGATGGATGCCCGCCAAGTGATGGTACTCATCAATGGACATGGCAAGGCAGGCGCATTGCGCGACGCCGTTGAAGGCCCCGTTACGCAGATGAGAACCGTTAGCGCGCTGCAAATGCACGAAGATGCTATCATCGTTTGTGATGAAGCAGCCACCGACGAACTGAAAGTTGGCACGTACAAATATTTTAAAGACATTGAAAGGGCTTAAGAAATGAGACTTAATCTAAGCTCGGAGATTGTGCTAAACAAAATCCCCGAAGAATATTACAACCCTAAAACCGCCGTCGAACGCTCTGAAATAACACGCTGCGAGAAAATACATACCGACATCTTCCCAAAGATTGAAGAGGGTGCTACCTATATCGCACGAGCCATCGAGGCCGAAATTAAGTTTAAAAACGACCAAGGCAAACTTTGTGTTTTGGGTTTAGGAACGGGCAATTCGCTTACGCCTGTGTACGAAGAACTCATTAGACTTCATAAGGAAAACGGCTTGAGCTTTGCTCGTGTGGCTGTTTTCAATGCCTATGAGTATTTCCCACTCAACGAAGGAAACCCACATAGCAGCATTAGTCAGCTGCGCGAACGTTTCCTCGACCATGTGAACATCGCCCCCGAAAACGTGTTTACGCTGGATGGAACCGTTCCTCAAGAGATGGTTAACAGCAGTTGCAAGCAATACGAGCAACGCATTGTAGACATGGGCGGTATCGATGTGATGCTGCTGGGTATTGGCCGAATGGGTAATATTGCCACCAACGAGCCAGGAAGTGTGCTTACTTCGGGTTCGCGCTTGATACTTATCGATGCCGTTTCGCGCGAAGAGATGACGCTCAGCTTTGGTTCTAAAGAGGCTGTTCCACCGTGTTCAATCACCATGGGCATAGCCACCATCCTCAGCGCACGCAAAATTTTCCTCACCGCTTGGGGCGAAGATAAGGCCGATATCATTCAGCGTGCCGTGGAAGAGAAAGTTACCGACGTGCTTCCCGCTTCGTTCTTGCAAACCCATAAGGATGCAAATGTGGTTATCGACCTGCCTGCTGCATCGCGTCTTACGCGCATTGTTCATCCTTGGTTGGTTACGTCTTGCCAGTGGACAGATAAGCTTGTGCGTTCGGCTTTGGTGTGGTTGTGCCAGCTAACTGGTAAACCTATCCTTAAGCTTACCAACAAAGACTATAACGAAAATGGCCTAAGCGAACTCTTGGCGCTTTATGGTTCGGCTTATAATGCCAATATTAAGATTTTCAACGACCTGCAACACACCATCACAGGATGGCCTGGTGGCAAGCCTAATGCCGATGATACCTATCGTCCTGAGCGTGCAACACCCTATCCTAAGCGTGTGATTATCTTCTCGCCTCACCCCGACGACGATGTTATCTCTATGGGTGGAACGCTTCGCAGATTGGTTGAACAGGGTCATGAGGTGCATGTGGCTTACCAAACGTCGGGTAACATCGCTGTTGGCGACGAAGAAGTGATTCGCTTTATGCACTTCATCAATGGCTTTAACCAAATTTTCGGTGGCGACTCAGACACGGTTATCAAGGAGAAGTACAAAGAAATAAAGGCCTTCCTCAAAGAGAAGAAAGACAGTATCGGCGATACGCGCGACATTCTTACCATTAAAGGTCTTATCCGTCGTGGTGAAGCGCGAACCGCTTCTACGTATAACGATATACCTTTGCAGCGTGTTCACTTCCTCGACTTGCCTTTCTACGAGTCGGGTAAGATTGAAAAACTGCCCATGGGCGAGGCCGATGTGAAGGTGGTTCGCGAGTTTATCCACGGCATTCAGCCACACCAAATATACGTTGCAGGCGATTTGGCCGACCCACATGGCACACACAAGAAGTGTACCGACGCCGTTTTCGCCGCCATAGACGAAGAATTGAAGGCTGGAGAAAAGTGGCTTGACGACTGTCGCGTGTGGATGTACCGTGGCGCATGGGCCGAATGGGAAATCGAAAACATCGAAATGTGCGTGCCTATGAGTCCTGAAGAGTTGCGCGCTAAACGCAATTCTATCCTCAAACACCAATCGCAAATGGAGAGTGCACCATTCCTTGGCAACGACGAACGTTTGTTCTGGCAACGCTCGGAAGACCGTAATCGCGGTACTGCTGAACTCTATGACAAACTGGGATTGGCTTGCTACGAGGCTATGGAAGCCTTTGTAGAATATAAGTTCAAGGAGATGTAAATGAAGAAGGGTGGTTAATGAGTTGATGAGTTGACGAGTTAATGAATTGATGAGTTAATAAGTTGACGATTGAATGAGTTTATCTGTTAACGAGTTGACGCGTTAATAAGACGATAAGTTAACGACTTTACAGGCTATAACCATTATACAGCAAGTTAACCACTTGTTCTTATCACATAGACAATACCATTTCAATCCCCATTGGACTTGTTCTTCCTGTGCGTTTGCCTCGTGCAGCGCCTCGAAGAATAAACCCAATGGGGATTTTTGCCTAATCTAAACGATCATTATTATCAACATGGAAGAAAAGAATTTGCTCCAACTCGTGTCGCATTTTGATGTGCAGGGCACGGTGAAGAGCGTGAAACCACTGGGAAACGGACTAATCAACGACACTTATAAGGTGGCAATGAACGAAGAAGATGCACCCGCTTATGTGCTGCAACGCATCAACAATGCCATATTTAAGGATGTGGAATTGTTGCAAAGTAACATCGAAGCTGTTACGGCTCATCTAAGAAAAAAACTGGAAGAGAAGCAGGTTGCCGACATCGATCGTCGTGTTCTGCACTTTATTAAGGCCGAAACGGGTAAGACTTATTGGCGCGAAGCCGACGATACTTATTGGAGAATGATGCGCTTTATTCCCAACGCCTTTACCTACGAAACGGTGAACGAGAAGTATTCGCATGCTGCTGGCTTGGCCTTTGGTGAGTTTGAAGCCGCCCTTGTAGACCTACCTCAACAACTGGGAGAAACAATTCCCGATTTCCATAACATGGAATTGCGCGCCCGACAGCTGAAAGAGGCTGTGCAAAACAATCCTGTTAAACGCTTGTCGGTGGTTGAAAGCATGGTTGAAGAGCTTAACCGCAACGTGGAAGAGATGTGCAAAGCCGAACAACTTCACCGCGATGGCAAGCTGCCTAAACGCATCTGTCATTGCGACACCAAGGTTAACAACATGATGTTTGATGCCGATGGCAACATTCTTTGCGTTATCGACCTCGATACGGTGATGCCAAGTTATGTGTTCTCAGACTATGGCGACTTCCTTAGAACGGGCGCAAACTTCACTGCTGAAGACGATCCCAACCTTGCAAACGTGGGCTTTAACATGGATATCTTTAAGGCTTTCACCAAAGGTTACCTCACTTCGGCTGGCGCTTTCCTTACCCCCATCGAGCGCGAACACTTGCCTTTTGCTGCTAAGTTGTTTCCCTTTATGCAGTGTGTGCGCTTCCTCACCGATTATATCAATGGTGATGTGTACTACAAGATTAAGTATCCAGAACACAATCTCGACCGTGCCAAGAACCAATTGGCACTCTTCAACAGTGTTTGTTCGCACGAAGAGGAGATGAAAAACTTCATCGCCGAGAACAGTAAATAAATAAGGAACAGCCTAGCAGGGGCGCAACGCTATGTTTGCGCCCTTGTCTGGCTGTGCCTTCCATAACATAACCCCCCATTTCAAAGCATGAATAAATACATTGTTTCGCCCCTTTCTTTGGCTCAAGTAAAAGCTCAAGATGTGCCCTCGCTACTCGATGAGGCTGGTATTGGCTTCGAATCCATCGACAATGTTAACTGGGCAGAGACCTTCCCTTACAAGCCTAGCGTGGCTTTTCGTATGGCCTACGCAGGCGATAACATACTGCTCAACTTCCAAGTAACCGAAGATAGCGTGCGCGCTGTGGCCCCTTCAGACAACGGACACGTGTGGGAAGACTCCTGTTGCGAGTTCTTTGTTAGTCCGGTAAACGATGGAACGTATTATAATATTGAGTGCAATTGCGCAGGAACGCTCCTTGTTGGCTTCGGTCCAGGACGCGAAGGGCGCGAACATTTGCCCGAAAACGTACTGCAAAAGGTAGACCGTTGGTCGTCGTTGGGTCGTTTACCGTTCGACGAAAGGGTAGGGCAATGTCAATGGCAGATGGCTTTGGTTATCCCCACTTCATTGTTTATGCACCATCCTGGATTGCAATTGCAGGATGCAAACATGCGCGCCAACTTCTATAAGTGTGGCGATAAAACGCAGAAACCTCACTTCCTGTCTTGGAATCCCATTGCTTTGCCTAAGCCCGACTTCCATTGTCCGGCTTTCTTTGGCGAAATTTCATTCTCGCGTTAACGTCTTCTATCGCCCTTTTCACGATTATGTCTAATACCATAGATGCCTGGCAGCCCGACGAAAGTCAGCAACGGGTAATCAATCTGCAGCAGGGCGTGCACCTTGTGCTTGCTCCTCCTGGTTGTGGAAAGACACAAATACTCTCCGAACGCGTGCGGTTGGCGCGCAACAACGGTGTGAATTGTGCCGATATGCTGTGTCTTACCTTCACCAATAGGGCAGCTCGCGGGATGATGGAACGCATTAAGGCCAATATTGACAACGACTCGGCTAGCGAAGTGTTCGTGGGTAACGTGCATCGGTTTTGTTCACGCTTTCTCTACGATAACGGATTGATTGCTGCCGAGACCTCTGTTATCGACGATGATGATGCCTTAAGCATCCTTGCACGATACACCGAGGAAGACGAAATGAAGGTGGCCGAGAGCTTCAAACGACGTCGCGACTACTTCGACATTATCTTTTTGTCGCATCTCATGCACCAAATTGCGTGTGCACATCCTAAAAATCTTCGCCTACATGCCGATTGCCTTTCGGCCGAAGACGTGAAAGCTATGCGCAATTTGTGCGAACTAGCCCGAACAGACTTTACTCCGCAGAGCATCACCGATATCTATCTGCACGCCTCCACCTACGAGTCTATGGTGCAAGGCGCGCAGATGGATTATGCTTCTTTGTGCTTGGTGATGGCCCTTTTGCGCAAAATGAAACTCGCCAAGCAATACGAAGACTACAAAAGAGAGAACAAGTTGATTGATTTTGAAGACCTCTTGCTGCTTTCTTACGATGCATTGACCAATGATAACGAGGCTGTGTATCGCCGATATTCGTGGCTGCAGGTAGACGAAGTGCAAGACCTTAACCCCCTACAACTGGCTATTGTAGACGCAATAACAGACCCAAACAACCCCACAGTGATGTTCTTGGGCGACGAACAGCAGGCCATCTTCTCATTCATGGGCGCAAAACTCGACACGCTGAACACGCTGCGACAACGCTGTGGACACAATGTTCACCACTTGGCCATCAATCATCGCTCGCCCAAATATTTGCTCAACGTGTTTAATACCTATGCCACAGCCATGCTCAACATCGACCCGCATTTGCTTCCCAAAGCCAATAACGCCGACCAAGGCCAAGGAAACGAACTGCAAGTGGTGAGTAGCAATGTGCTCGATACCGAATATAAAGACGTGGCACAACTGGCGGGAAACCTGCAAAAACAAAATCCTAACGGCACAACGGCCATCATTGTGAATGCCAATCGCGATGCCGACGACCTTAGTCGCGCACTTAATTCTCTTGGATTAAGTCATTTTAAGGTGTCTGGACAAGACCTCTTTGCCACACCCGAGATTAAATTGCTCTTCGCACATCTCAATATCTTAGCCAACCCACACAACTTTATTGCATGGGCACGACTGCTTAAGGGGTTGCGTGTTTTCGAAGGAAATGCCTCGGCTCGCAACTTTGTACAGGCGCTTTTGCGCTGTGCCATGCTGCCCACCGACCTACTTTCGCCCCAAATGCCCACCTATGTGGAGAGTTTTGCACAATGTTTCGACAACGAAGAAATAGTGGTTTTCGACACCGAAACCACCGGACTAAATGTCTTTGAAGACGATATCGTGCAGATTGCAGCTGTAAAAATGCGGGCTGGACGTGTGGTTGAAGGCTCGGCCTTCAATGTTTTTATCCAAACACAGCGCCCCGTGCCAGCCATGCTTGGCGATATTCCCAACCCCATCTTAGCCCAATTGCAGTGTAACCCCTGCTTACCGCCTACACAAGCCTTGCAAAACTTTATGCAATATGTAGGCAATAGCATGCTGCTAGGCATAATGCCGACTTTGATTACAACATTTTGCGCTTCAATTTGCAGCGCTATTGCCCTGAAGTGAACCTGCTTGAGGCGCATCCCACTTATTTTGATTCACTAAAACTTATTCGCTTGCTGCAACCAGGACTTAAGCAATACAAGCTCAAGGCTCTGCTTGAGGTGCTGCATTTGGAAGGAACCAACTCGCATTTGGCCGACGAAGACGTGATGGCCACAGTGAGTTTGGTGGGCTATTGTAGGCAACAAGCTACCCAAATAATCCCTGCTCAGCAACAGTTTTTGGCCCGTCAGCGCGTGCAAAACTGTGCTGCTACGTTGCGACAGCGTTATTCCAAACTATTTAATAAACATCATGCACAACTCTACTCCTTACACACTCACCCCCAAATGCCCGCCATGATGCTGGTGATTGACGAGTTTTATCATTTCCTTGTGGCCGAAAACTACATCCTCCGGTGCCTAATATTGCCTATGTTAATGCCTATTTACAAGGTAATATGTTACAGGGCAGCGAGGCAAAAGCTTGATTCAGCAGTTACAAGCGCATATTATGGAACTCAACACCCTGAAAGAGGCCGACCTTTGTGGTAGCGACTTCATTGACGAACGCATCTATGTAACCACCATTCACAAAGCAAAGGGACTGGAGTTCGACAATGTACTGATATTCGATGCCGTGGATGGGCGTTATCCCAATTACTACACACGCACCGATGCACGACAAACAAACGAAGACGCACGCAAGTTTTATGTGGCCATGACACGTGCCAAACAACGACTTTTTGTGACGTGGGCATTGTCGCGCGAGGGTTATAACGGCACTTCGCGCCCCTGCGAACTAACTCCTTTCATGCGCCCTGTGCTACATCTATTTAATGGGGGATAGGCCAACAGGGCCATTTTAGCGTTTTTTTTAAACCAAACAATTATTTATAGTTTAACTTTTCTATGAGAATAAAATTTCTTATCCTTGTATTTCTAGCCACTTTTGTTGCTGCTCTGGCCATTCCCACCATGCCTGGAATATGGCGTATGGCTAAGCTTGCCAATGGAACGCAAATCCGACTTGAACAAGTGGGCGACGAAAACCTGCACTATTGGCGTGATGCACGTGGTATTTGCTATAACGTTGATGATAATGGCGTGGCCACTCCTATTGCTAATATGCAGGCTGTGAGGGCGCATGCTGCCACACGTATGGCACAAAACAACGCCCGACGCGCTGCTGCTGCAACCCGAACTGTGGGCATCTCGCGTAAGCATGTGGGCAAACGCAAGGGGCTTATTGTGCTGGCCAACTTTACTGATGCCCATTTTCAGCCCGAACACACCAACGAGCTGCTCACGAGAATGGCCAACGAGGTGGGTTTTACCTATAAAGACGGCCATAAAGGAAGTCTGCACGACTATTTTAAAGCCCAGAGTAATGGTCTCTTCGACCTTACTTTTGATGTGGTTGGACCTGTACAACTCAAGCACGATATGGCTTACTATGGCCGAGATACCCTCGACTGGAGAGGCTCGCGCACCGATATCAGGGCGGGAACAATGGTGGCCGAGGCATGTAAAGCCGCTATCGGCAAAGTGAATTTTCGCGATTACGATTGGGATCGCGATGGTGCTGTAGACCAAGTGCTGGTTATCTTCGCTGGATATGGCCAAGCTTCGGGCGGAAACAGCAACACCATCTGGCCTCACGAGTGGGCTTTGCAATACTCTGATTATGGCAAATATCTACCAGTGGGCAACAATATGCGCATCAACACCTATGCATGTAGCAACGAGTTGAACTTTAATTCCACTAAGTTAGGCGGCTTTGGTACGGCTTGCCACGAGTTTACACACTGCCTTGGCCTGCCTGATATGTACGACACTTCAGGTAAAGACGCCTTTGGTACGGGTTATTACGACGTAATGAGCGTTGGAAGTTACAATAATCATGGCTATGTTCCTGCTGGTTACACCAGCTACGAAAAAATGTTTGTGGGCTGGTTAAAACCACACGAACTAACCCGCGACACTGTTATTACGGGCATGAAGCCAATGTGCGACCATGGAGATGCCTACCTCATACGCAACGATGCCAATGCCGACGAATATTATCTGCTTGAAAATAGACGCAAAAAAGGCTGGGATGCACACCTGCCTGGTGAGGGGCTTGTGGTGCTGCACGTTGACTTCGACCAAGAAACATGGCTCAGAAACGGTGTTAATGCCACACCTGGCCATAAGCGTTGCGCCATTGTTCCAGCCGATAATCGTCAGCGAAAGGTATGGAGTGCACAAGATAGCATTCCTTATCCGCAAGCTGGTAACGACAGTCTTACTGCCACTTCCTTACCCGCTACCGAAGTGTTTACCTCGGGGGCGGACGAAACCTACCGCCTCAATAAGTCGGTATTAGGCATAAGGATTGACGCCAAAGGTGATGCTTCGTTTAGATTTCGTCTAGACGACCTCAGACCTAAGCATCTCAAAAGCGATACTTTGTTCTACGAATCGTTTAACAAGTGCGAGGGTAAGGGAGGAAACGATGGTCTCTGGGGTGGCTTTGCAACATATGGCGAGTTTAAACCCGATAATGATGGCTGGACCTTTTCGGTGCCTTCTGCCACCTCGGCCGGAAGACATTGCGCCGTTATTGGCACTGGTGAAAAGTATGGCGTGGTAGAAAACACGCCCGTGTTCTACATTGAGGATGGCTCCACCATTAGTTTTAAGGCTGCTGCATGGAGCAACGAGGCTGGCGATTTTAAGGTAGAGAGTCTCAATCCCAAAGTGCAATTGTCGCAAAACACCTTTAAACTGCCTAAACGCAAATGGGAAACTTTTAAGCTAACGGTTAAGGGCGCGGGCTATTTGCGGTTGACAATGCGCAATAGTCAGCGAAGATTTTTCCTCGACGAGCTATTGGTTAAACGCTCGGTTACCAATTCTATTTCCAACCTTCCCACCGCTTCGCCTGCAAGTTTGGGCAAAGATGGGCGTATTTACAGCCTTGATGGCGCGTATATGGGCATCAGTTTAGATGCCTTAGATAAAGGCGTTTACATCATTGATGGAAAGAAAGTTGTGAAGTAACACCTTCTTCTACATCGCATCCCCTTTGCTCTGCTGTGGGCAAAGGGGATGTTGATGTTTTCACCTTGTATTTGCTTTGGCTGGTTAGCATTGCCGTTAATTTATGTATTTTGTTGCTTCTTTTCTTGTATTCTCTTGCAATTCAGTTGGTTAAGGCTGTACTAAAACCGCCATCTACTACATTAAACCCGAAATACTCCTGCACATCAGTAACTTAACGGCTGCACTAAAAACTGGTATCTCCTGCATCTTGGTTTGTACTTAGGTGTTTTTTCGCGCCGTATTTCCGTTTTTTTCTTGCTTGCAGCTTCTTTGTTTTGTTAAATTTGGTATTATTATTTTACAAAACACGGTCTTCTTTCCTACCCATTCTAGAGAAAACACATGCTCAAAAGCAGTGTTTTAGGCCCAAATTTCTTCCTTTTGCTTTTTATTTTACATCGTTTTTCAGTCTTCTACCTACATTTTGCACCATTTTGCCTTTCTATTTTGGCGTAAGTTCGCAGTTTTTCACTGGCTCAAAAACAGCTTTTAGTAGGTAAAAACGAACATTTTTACCACTTTTTTATTCCCAATAGACCACCGTTTTTATCCCTTCTAGCCCCCTAAACCCACAAATCAATGTGTATCATTATGCATTTCGCCTTGCGTTTAGTAGCATTTCGCCTTGCGTTTAGCACCATTTTACCTTGCGTTTAGCACCATTTTACCTTGCGTTTTGCTGCATTTAGCCTTGCGTTTTGCTGCTAAACGGCGTGCTATTTGCAGCAAAACGCACGTTTTGGGGTGATAAATGCCCGCGTTTCTGTATATCTCACATTTATATTCAGTGCAAATGCAATTTTCAAACATTTACAAATCAACCCCTTTTTCACCTAAACAAACCCTCGCGAGAATTGAATATTTGCGGGCAACAAAGCTATTGGTGAATAAAAAAGCCTCTTTTTGTGTTAATTTTTAAACATAAAACTTTACATTTTACAGTATCGATGTAGTCGCTTTGCTTCAATAAAGCAAAGACACAGCTTTATTCCCCATTAGTTGTTAGAGCCGTTTAGATTTTGTGTATTGTTAAGCACATCTCCAGTGTTGTTCTTTACGCCCTATTGCACACCACACCAAAAGCATAACACAAGCACGATGCCTACATACAAGCAAACGAAGCAGTAGGCGCAAAGGTCAAAAAGATGCCTTTGGGGATGTGGAAAAAAAAACAAAGGAATCGGTAGTTGAACCAATTCCTTTGTCTTCGTTATATCAAAACCCCCAATTAATGGTTATTTAGAGCAAGCTTTCCGTTGAGATAGTTTAGTGTGTAAGTCTTTCCTTTGGCAGTTTTCAATACAAAAATATCATCTTTGTATCTTACTTCACAGTTACCACCATTCTTCGAACGAATGGTAACAGCAAATAGATTACCATTTTTCCAGCAGATATCTAATTCAAAGTTGCCCTTAGCGCAAAGCCCTTTCACTTCTCCATCTTTCCAAGCGTCTGGTAGTGCAGGAAGTAAGTGTATAAAGCCCATGTGACTTTGCATCAGCATTTCGGTAACACCAGCAGTACCTCCAAAATTTCCATCGATTTGAAAAGGTGGATGCGTGTCCCAAAGGTTGTCTAGCGTTCCATTTTTCAGCAAGTTTCCAAAGAGTTTATAAGCACGATTTCCATCATGAAGGCGTGCCCATTGGTTGAGTTTCCACCCCATACTCCATCCTGTAGCCCCATCACCACGATGATTTAGTACCACTTTAGACGCTTCTGCTAGCACCGGCGTCGTAATAGGCGAAATGGTATGTCCAGGATGTAAACCGAATAAATGGTTTACGTGTCGGTGATCGTCTTTGGGGTCATCAATATCCTTCGACCATTCCAGCAATTGCCCATAGCGTCCCACCTTATATGGCGCGATATTTTTCAATACTTCTTCCCATTGTTTACGCTCCTTTTTATCTACGCCCAACACCTTTGAAGCATCTATTGCATCGGTTAGGATTTCACGAATTACTGCATGTACGAAGGTTGTACCCTCGTCAATAGGTCCATGTTCAGGCGAAGTAGAAGGAGCAGCAGTATAAATACCATTTGGCTTCTTCCATAGATAATCAGATGCAAAGATAGCACTGCTCTTGATAAGAGCGTATCCAACATCCTTTAAGAACTTCTTATCTCGAGTATAGTCGTAGTATTCCCATACATGCGTAGCAAGCCATGGCCCAGCCATAGGGTTGAAGTTCCACGACATGTCTTCGCTTTCAAAAGGAGCAGTAAACCCAAAGATGTTACCAGAGATAGACGCAGTCCAACCTCTAGCGCCAAAATAAGCCTTTGCAGTCTTCTCACCAGGTTTTACTAGCGTATGAATAAAATCTATCAGTGGGAGCGTGCATTCTGATAAGTTAGTAGAACTAGCTGGCCAATAATTCATCTGTATGTTGATATTATTATGATAGTCTACACGCCAGGGTCCGTCCACATTATTGTGCCACATCCCTTGCAAGTTAGCAGGCAGACTTCCTGGCCTTGAACTAGCAATTAGCAAATATCGTCCAAACTGATAGTAAAGTTCCTCTAGGTAAAAATCTTCCTTGCCATTGCGATAGTTTTTCAAGCGTTGTGGTGTTGAGATGTCGTTTGTGCTTTTCCCATCATTCAGCGTCAAGGAAACGCGTTTGAAAAGCGACGCATAATCCTTATAGTGTGCCTCAAGTAAAGCATCATAGCCTAGTGCGAGAGCATTTTTCATCCATGTGGAAGTTGTTTCAGAGGGATTAACACCTACGTATGTTTTTGGGTCGTTAAAATCAGGATTGAAGTTAACTTTATAGTCCGTATCAGCTGTAATCAAGAAAACAACCTCATTGGCGCCTTTAATCGTGAATTTGCCATTATCATTACTGATAGTGCCGCCTTGATTTAAAGCCTTAATGCGGATTACATACTCCATTTGGTTGTTGTCGAGATGCGCCTTATACACCAAGCCATTGCTTCCGTCGGCTTCCATCTTACCCGTTGACACAGGGTTTGCTTCGTAGCTGAAAACCAAATTTTGCTTACCAGGTTGGTCGGCCTTAAACCGAATAACCATAACATTATTTGGATAGGAGATGAAATAGTTGCGTTGATATCTCACGCCATCTTTCTTAAACTGCACCATTGCCAACGCAGAATCCAAAGAAAGAGCACGTTTATACTCGGTCATACCGATAGAACTCAAGCCTGTCTCGATGTAAAATTCACCCATGGTGGTGAAATTTCCAAAGCGAAAAGGCTTTTCCTTCCACGATTCGTAAGGAACAGTACTATTAAAGTTCTTGCAAGTCAACAATGCAGCCTTCTTTTCGTCGCCCTCAAGGAAAGCCTTACGGATTTCATTTAAATAATGTGCCGACTGTTTGTTGACATTCCAATAGGCATCAGTGCCAGCTGACGTATTTGGACCACCACGCCATAGGGTTTTTTCATTGAATGTGATGCGTTCAGCTTCAATAGAACCCATAATATTTGCACCCAAACTGCCATTTCCAAGGGGTAGAGATTGAGATTCCCACTCAGCATCTGGATTTTGGGCAGTGTCTCCAGCAGATTCAGGTTTGTTCTCACCTTTCCACATTTCGGGGGCATGTCCCCACCAAATAGCTTTGTTTGCTAACGTAGTAGGTCTATCAAACCAAATGGTAAGCCCACCTTTAAAGTCTGTTGCGTTTGCAGCGTATGCAACGCTAAGCATGATTGCTAAATAATATATCTTTTCATTACGATAGATTAGAACTTCTTTTTCTTCAGTATATTTTCAATTTGAATGTTAAGCTCTTGAATAGCTCGTTTATTTTTCATAGTCGAAGAGACCAACTGTTTCATCATCAGAAATCAGACAGAAGGATATAACAGCCGAAGAGCCACGCATTCTTAAACCAACAAAAACAAGACCTTCTTTATTGGTGGGGTCAGCAGTAAGCCTCAAGACATGGTGCAGCCCTGCAAGGCGTTCGGAAGTCTCAACTACAAGCGTTACTTTTTCCCCATGCCATTTGCTAGAAGTGGGTAAAGACTGTGCCCGAGCAGCTTGGAAACTAATAACCGATAATACCATCAATGCAATGGTAACAAGTTTATTGATTTTCATTATTATCTGCGTTTTATTGATTGCTTAATTGTAGTAAATCTCTTAAAGGAATTTAGAGATTAAAACAAAAGAATGTTATGGAGTTGAGAACAAAGTAACTGAAATATTTTGTGTGGTAAAACAATCTGATTTTATGGATGTAAACTTTTTCAATGTCTATGAATTTAGGGTCCCATTTATGGCTTTGTAAATATAAACAACTATATGATGCTATTGCGCAGAATAGCTGATAAGCTCAAATAAAATTCACATCTACAACAAGTCAATGGGGGTTATCTTTAAATATATTAACTTAAATGGTAAATAGTAAGCGTTGTAATTAAGATATTGCTGAAAACATTAAATACAAACAGACTTCCGTGTAAATACCGAAGACAAATTTACA
This sequence comes from Hoylesella shahii DSM 15611 = JCM 12083, assembly GCF_000613445.1. GTDB lineage: Bacteria > Bacteroidota > Bacteroidia > Bacteroidales > Bacteroidaceae > Prevotella > Prevotella shahii. The sequence goes on along the minus strand of NZ_BAIZ01000010.1, from coordinate 55,985 downwards.
GATTTATTTTATATTAACCATAGAATTATTAATAATTTTAATTCTTAAGCTGATAAATTAGGCTTTCTTTGTTGGTTGGCGCTATTAGTTGGCATTTCATTATTATAAAAGTAAAGGTGTGAATTAGAAAATAATGTTTGAGCTTTAGCAATTAAACAGTTGCTGCGCATTTGTTTTTATCTGGTTTTCATTGTTTCTTGTTCATCCCTCGTTTTCAGGTCGGCATCATGCCCGTGTTATTCATGTGGCGTGGTGCACTACAGTTTGACGAATAACACAGACAATGTGCTCAACAAAACCCAAAATCTACATAGCTCAAACAGCTGATTTGAGTTTAATCCACATCGTTTGCTCCCTTCAGGCTTTCTTTCCTTGTTGTTTAAAGTATTAACAGATATTAAAATGTAGTACTAAAAACATTCTTCCACGTATAAGCAATAACAAAAAACAGTTATGGCAAATACCATAGACATATTATATCAACGCTATTTGCGAGGCGAATTATCGGCCGAGGAGTTGGAGGAGTTTAGGCAATTGGTGGCCGAAACAGCCGACGACGACCTGTGGGACTTGATGTGTCTCGACTTTGTTAATGCTTCGGAGGCAACACAAATGCCATTCGACGCCAAGCAGCGTGTGTTAGAGAATATTGAAAGAGAAACCAAAACACAGCGCAAAAGTTTTAAGTTGCGCTACGTGGCAGCGGCCATTGTGCTGCTATTTGTGATGATTGGAGCTACACGTGGTATGCCATGAGCAACGCCACAGTGCGACATTATGCCACCATCACCGTGAAACCAGGGCAGAAAGCTAGTGCGGTGTTGCCTGATGGCACACGCATCGACCTTAATGGGGGCACAAATTTGTGCTATGATGTGGTGCCAGGCGAGCGTCGCGAAGTGGTGCTTAACAGTGGCGAGGCTTTTTTTGATGTGGCTAAAGATGCCAATTGTCCTTTTCATGTGCGCGTAAAAGGCATGCAAGTAGAGGTGCTTGGCACTCGATTTAACGTGAAAACAACCCGTGAGAGGGTAGAAACAGCCCTTTTCTCGGGTGCGGTGCGCCTCACGGCCAACAACCTTAACCGCCCCTATCGCATGAAACCCGGACAAAAGGCTGTGTACACGGCAGACACTGCAGCGCTAAGATGTATGCCCAACGACCTACATCGGGATGCCGGATGGAAAGAAGGCTATTTGGTGTTTAGTTCTACACCACTCGATGATGTGCTGCAACAGATAGCCAATTGGTATGGTGTGCAACTGCAGTTGGCTAGGCCACGTATAGGAGGCGACCTGCTAACAGGTTCGTTTTACAACGAAACACTAGAGAGCGTGTTGCACAGCTTGAGCATGCAATATGGCTTTACCTATCGTAAACAAGGAGATAAAATCATTGTGGAGTGAGGGTTTAAAGCGCGCTTAAGCCCCAAAGGGCATAGCAAGCAATGAACATAACTCCCTAAAACAAGAAATCTAAATACTTCCAAAATGACTAGAAACCGAAGAAGTGAACACAAAGACAAGCGCATGTGGCTGCTTGTAGCTTTGCTTTTGTGGATGGTTCAGACGCTTAATGCGCAAACACAGCGCGTAACGCTCAACCTTCACAACGAAGAGGTTGCAACCTTTATCAGGCAGGTAGAGAAGCAAACCCCCTTCACGTTTGTGTATCGCAACAGCGTGCTTAATCCTAAGACGCGCGTATCAATGGTGTGCAACGGCCAACCACTGCAAAAAGTGTTGACGCAAGTGCTAACACCACTGGGTGTGCAGTTCTCGTTTAACAACAACACGGTGGTGCTTGTGCGCAAAAACGATGATGCATCAAATCGCCAAACCACCCCAAAGTTAGGCGCCACGGGCCGAAATCAAGATGGCAAAAAAATATCGGGCGTGGTGAAAGACGATACTGGCGAACCCATTGTGGGCGCTAGCGTTATGGTGAAGGGTACCAATCAGGGTACTATTACCAACATGGATGGCGAGTTTGTTCTTGATGTTCCTACCAATGCCACACTCTCTGTGTCGTACATTGGCTTTGCTCCGCAAGAGGTGAGTGTGAAAAACACAAACCATCTGAGCATTACCATGGCCGAAGATGCAGCTAAGAAACTTAACGAAGTGGTGGTTGTGGGTTATGGCACACAAAAGAAAGCCAGCGTAACGGGCGCCATCTCGTCGGTTACAACAAAAGACCTGGTGCAAACGCCACAGGCAAACATCAGTAACATGCTGGTGGGTAAAATGCCTGGACTTATAGCCATGCAGCGCAGTGGTGCTCCTGGCGAAGACGGTTCTACGCTCTTAATTCGTGGTGTGAGCACCTTTACCGACAACACCGCACCATTGGTGATGATTGACGGTGTGGAAAGAGACAACTATAACGGTATCGACCCAAACGAAATCGAGTCGGTTAGTATTCTTAAAGACGCCTCGGCCACAGCCATTTATGGTGTGCGTGGTGCCAACGGTGTGATACTTATCACCACACGTAAAGGTAAAACGGGCAAGCCCCAGCTAAGTTATTCGGGTAATGTGGCCATACAACGCCCCACCGCTATTCCCTCTTATCTTAATAGTGCCGATTATGCCATGCTGTATAACGAAGCACAACTGAACGACAGCTACACATCGGGAACGGCCTATATGCCACGTTTTAGCGACCAAGATATCGAACTTTATCGCAATGGAACCGACCCGCTGTTTCATCCCAACATGGACTGGACGGGCGATTTCTTGCGCAAAACCACGCTAAGAACACAACATAACTTTACGCTTACAGGCGGAACAGACCGTGTGAAATATTTTGTGTCGGCAGGATATTATTCGCAAGAAGGTATGTACAACCACACCAAGGTGGATGCCGACCACGATGTAAACGCTCATAACGCGCGTTTCAACTTCCGTTCTAACCTTGATTTCACCATCACGAAAGACTTTAAGGCCTCTTTGCAGTTGGCTGCACAGGTTGAAAACGTGCGCACACCAGGTTCGGGAAACAGCACTATATGGCGCGAAATATCGTGGGCCAACCCCCTAAGCTCTCCTGGACTTATCGATGGTAAGGTGGTTAGATTGCAAGATGTGTTGGGCGAACAGAACCCTTACGGCATGTTGCTGGGCAATGGATATGATGCCGACAGCAAAAACAACGTGAATACCACCTTAAGAATGGATTACGACCTTAGCCGTTGGTTGCTTAAAGGACTCTCGGTACATGGTAGCATATCGTTCGATAGTTATTATTACAGTAGGAAGAGTTTCCGTAAGAGCATTCATTATTACACCCCCGAACGCGATGCTAGTGTAGCAGGTGGCGTGGTGTTTATTCCTAAAGAGGAAGAAACAGTGTGGGGCGCATCCTCTTCGTATGGAAAAAATCGCAAGATATATGCCGAAGTGGGCCTACACTACGACCAAACTTTTGGAAAACACCACACAACAGGACTGTTGCTTTACAACCAAAGCAAGTATTATTCTCCCTCGTTACAGTATTTAGTGCCCAATGCCTATCAAGGTGTAGTGGGTAGGGTTACCTACGATTATGCTTCGCGCTACCTTGCCGAGTTTAATATGGGTTACAACGGAACCGAAAACTTTGCTAAAGGACGTAGGTTTGGTTTCTTCCCTGCTGTGTCGGCAGGTTGGGTTGTGAGCGAAGAGCCCTTCTTCCCCAAGAACGATTACGTGGTGTTCTTAAAACTTAGAGCCACCTATGGCGAAGTGGGTAACGACAAGATTGGTGGCGACCGCTTCCTATATCTACCCTCTTCGTATGGCGATGCCGAAAACAAAGATATCAACAAGTATAATTTCGGTAAGGCTTCGCAGCCCGTTAACTCGTTGATGGTGGTTGAAAACAAGATTGGAAACCCCGAACTAACCTGGGAAAAGGCACGAAAACTGAACTTTGGTGTTGAGATGAACCTCTTGAAGAACCACCTTACAGTGGCTTTCGACCTCTTTAAAGAGCATCGCAACAACATCTTGGCCAACCGCAACACACTATCAATGGTGATAGGTGCCAACTTGCCAGCTTACAACATGGGCGAGATGGAAAACAAAGGTTGGGAATTAGATGTGAACTATCGTAACAATATACGCGACTTGCGTTATTGGGCACGTTTCAACTATTCGTTTGCACGCAACAAAGTGCTGTTTAAAGACGAAGTACAGAAGAAATACGCCTACCAAATGGAAACAGGACGCCGCGTGGGACAATTCTACGGTCTGCTCTTTGACGGATATTATAACACGTGGGAAGAGGTAAATGCTCTTGATAGACCAGTGAGTGCATGGAGCGGAAACAAATTGCAACCAGGTGATGTGCGCTATGTAGACGTGAACAAAGACGGCAAAATAGACGATTACGACATGGTGCCCATTGGCTATTCGCCCACGCCCGAAATTATTTACGGTTTCTCGTTTGGATTAAGCTGGAAGGGTTTCGACCTCTCTGCACTATTGCAAGGAGCAGCCAACGTGTCTATTAAATACTTTGGACGCTCGCTCTGGCCCTTCATCAATGGCAAAGAGAGTGCTAAAAGTCTGATACTGGAGCGCTGGACTGCCGAGAGATATGCTCGCGGCGAACGCATTAGCTTCCCTCGCTTGTCGCAAAGTCCTAACAAAGACACCGACAATAACTATAAAGACTCTGACCTCTGGACACGCGATGCCAAATACCTGCGCCTCAAAAACGTGGAATTGGGTTACACCTTTGGCAAAAGATTGGTGCGCCCCTTAGGTGTACAAAGCGTGCGCTTGTATGTTAGCGGCTCTAATCTCCTTACCTGGAGCGATGTTATCGACCTAGACCCCGAGGCACCTTCGCGAGGGGGTAACGTGGAAATTAACACCTATCCGCTACAAAAGATATACAATATCGGTCTAAATATCAATTTCTGACAATTATGAAGAAGTTCATCTATATATCATCCATCATGCTGGTGGCATTGACCACGGCATGTTCCGACTTCCTTGAAACACCTCCCTCGGTAGAGTTAGACGAGGATAAAGTGTTTGCCGACCGCACCTTGGCCGAGAAATACCTCACTGGCATCTATGCGCAAGGTTTGCCTTTGGGCTTTAATGCCAGCACAAGCAACACCGATAGAAGGCTTGGGTCATCGTCAACTCTTGGTTCGGCATGCGACGAAGCCGAAGATGTGGCTGTTTGGGCTAAAGGAAACTCTTCCTGGAACGTAGACAATCATAACAACAATAGCATCGACTGGGACGAAGATAGCCGTTTTTACCAACGCTGGAGTGTGCTGCGCGTGTGTAATCGCATATTGCAAAATGTGCACAAAGTGCCTTATGATGCTGGAGACCCCGACTTTAATAAGCGCGCTAAGGGCGAAGCTTACTTCATGCGAGCCATGCTTCTGTGGGAAGGCACATATCGTTATGGTGGCATGCCCATCATCCGCGACGTGCTAAATGCAAAAGACTTCTCGTTGCATCCACGCAATTCGTTTGCCGAATGTGTAGATTCGATATTGGTAGACTGTGACCGCGCTGCGGCCATTCTGCCCGATTACTATACCGATGACACCAAAGTGGGACGCGCCACACGCGTTGCTGCCTTGGCTTTGAAGAGTAGAGTGCTGCTATATGTAGCCAGTCCGCTGTTTAACACCGCCACGCCTTACATGCCCTTCCCTGGCCATGAAGACCTGATTTGCTATGGCAATTACGACAAAGAGCGCTGGAAGAAAGCCGCTGATGCTGCAAGAGAGGCCCTCAATACGGCCACAGCAACAGGCCATTATGCCCTGCTGAACACCGGAAATCCCGACCAAGACTACGAAAATGTATGGGCCGAACCTGATAACGTGGAGATAATTCTAGCCAATAAGAAATATCGCGACCTCAAAGTGAGCCGTTTGCCACTAGTGGCCAACCTCCCTGTGTGGGCTATGAACAAATCGTGGGGCGATGGTGGACTATATGTTACCTTTAACTTCGTGAAGTATTACGAGAAAAAAGACGGAACACCAGCCGACTGGAACCCAGCAGGCGGTAACAATCTAATGGATATTTACAACACGCTAGACCCACGTTTCAAGCAAACAGTGGCTTATCATGGTTCATCGTGGAACAACGAGATAACCTTTATCGACTTCCTTCCCGGTGGATCACACCGCTCTAGCACCGACAAAACACGTCACCTGTTGCACAAATGGGCACCTCGCACCCTGCGCGTAACGCCTCCGCTCAACTCGGTGAACGTAGATTGGATTAACTTCCGTATGGCAGAGCTATACTTAAACTTGGCCGAAGCACTCAACGAGTATGCCGACACGCCTCCCGCAGAAGCCTTCGACGCTGTAAACAAAGTGAGACAACGCGCTGGCATGCCCAACTTCCCCTCAACGCTTACCAAAGAACAGTTTCGTGAAAAGCTTCGCAACGAACGCGCTGTTGAACTGGCGTTCGAAGATCATCGCTTCTGGGACATTCGTAGATGGATGATTGCAGAGAACGAAGGCGTGATGAGAGGAAAAATGTACGGACTGAACATCTCGTCGCCCGATGGAAATAAGACTCATGTGCACTACGAACCCTATGTGTTTGAAACCCGTTCGTGGAGCAGACACTCGTATCTGCATCCGCTGAAACAGCTAGAAGTAGACAAGGGACAACTCTTGCAAAACCCTGGTTGGTAAATATGTTCAACACATCCAAACTGAAAAACAACTATGATAAGAAGATATTTCAGCCTGATAATGGCTTGCTCACTGTTGCCAATAGGACTTATGGCAAAGCCACAAAGCGAAACCGACAAGGTGGAGAAGAAAGAAACAGGCAACCTAGAAGGCCAAGGGCATAGCAACACCGTGGGCTATGTGAGCAACGTTAGCCATGTGGCCTATGGCAAACAAGACGCTTGGAAAACGTCGGCGGCTATGTCTACCGTTGGCGGAGAACAACTAATGCGCATCACTTCGCCCACTGTGGGCAATGCTCTTAAAGGATTGTTACCTGGACTTACTGTGCTGCAGCAGGCCGACGAACCCGGATACGACTTCTACATGCAAAACATGTATGCCCGCGGACTAAGTTCTTTTGTTGGCGGACAGCAGATGCTGGTGTTCGTTGACGGCTTCGAAGCACCGCTCGACTATATCTCGGCCGAAGAGATTGAAAGCGTCTCGCTGCTTAAAGATGCTGCAGCGTTGGCACTGTATGGCGCTCGTGGTGCCAATGGTGTGCTGCTTGTAACCACAAAGAAGGGTAGGGTGGCTCCTCCCTCTATCTCTTTCAGGGTGCAAACGGGCTTGCAAATGCCCACATCCACCCCGCAACCACTGGGAAGCTACGACTATGCTCGTCTTTACAATCAGGCATTAGCCAACGATGGCTTGGCAGCACGATATACCGACGATGCTTTGACAGCCTACCAAAATGGTAGCGACCCTTATCTTTACCCCAATGTGGACTGGAGAAAGCAGTTGCTACGCAGCTCGGCACCACTAACCATGGCCGAGATGACGTTCCGCGGTGGTAGTTCGGCCATACGTTATTATGTAATGGCTGGTCTTTTGCACAACGGTGGTCTATATGCAGGCACCGACCGTAAGCAAAAAGAGAATGCTAATGCCACCTATTCGCGTTACAACTTCAGAGCAAATCTCGATGTTAATGTGCTTCCCGAACTAACAGCTTCGCTATATAGCGGTGTGAGCATTGGCGACCAAAGTACACCAGGCGGTGGAATAAGCGCAGGACAGATAGTTCGTTCTATGTGGACAACACCTCCTAACGCCTTCCCCGTTTACAACCCTAATGGCAGCTACGGCGGAACAAGCAACTACACCAACCCTGTTGGCAATGTACTCGGACGTGGTTTGTATGAAGAAAACGCCCGTTCAATGCAAGTAATATTTAAGTTGAACTACGATTTCGATAAGCTGGTGAAGGGACTTAGCGCCAATGTAGCAGTGGGATATAACAACTATGTGGCCGAGAGTTCGCAGAAAAAACGCAACTATGCGCGCTATTCAATAGCGCAAACTGGCCTAGACACCAACAATATGCCCGTGTATCAGTACACCCAATATGGAGCAAACGAACCTTTGCAAAGCGTAGAAGGTTTTAGAACCGACTTTACGCGCGCCAATCTAAGGGCACAAATTGCTTACGGCAACACCTTTGGACGTCACGGAGTGGACGCTATGGCCATGTTCGTCTCTGATATATATAAGGTGTATGGCATGCGCGATGACGAACGTTATCTTAATTGGGCCGGTCGTGCAACCTATAATTACAACAAAACTTATGTGGCCGAGGTGGTTGCTTCGTATATGGGAACCGACAATTTCTCGCCCAATCATCGTTTTGGCTTCTTCCCTGCTGCTTCGTTGGCATGGGTTATCAGCAACGAAAGCTTTATGCAGAATGCCGAATGGGCCAACTATATGAAGCTGAGAACATCGTATGGCAAGGTGGGAAACAACCAAACCAAGGCTAGATATATCTTTGATGCCACCTACGACTATAACGGAGGCTACCTCTTTGGTACTACCGATAATGGCTCTGGCGGATTTCGCGAGGCCACATTGGCTAATCCTGAAATGAGATGGGAAGACAAAACCATCTTTAACCTAGGCTTCGATGCCAACCTCTTTAATTGTCTTTCGCTCTCGGCCGATGTGTTTAACGAGGTGCAATCGGGCATCCTTACCCGTCCTTACTCGAAAGTACCAGGATTTGTAGGTGCTTCGTGGGGTGGTATTTTGCCAATGGCCAACATCGGACGCGTAGAAAATAAGGGCTTCGAGTTCTCTGCACGTTATGATAAAACGTTGCAAAATCAATTCTCTTATTATGCTGAAGGGGGTGTGTGGTTTGCTAAAAGTAAGGTTACTGAACAGGGAGAAGACCTGAAAACCGAACCTTATCTCTACCAAAAAGGCCATCTTGTGTGGCAACCCATTATGCTTGTGGCTGATGGACTGTATCAAGAAAGCGACTTCGAGGCCGATGGAACGCTTAAGGCTGGATTGCCTGTGCCACAATTTGGCCACGTTGCACCTGGCGATATCAAGTATGTTGACCAAAACCACGATAACATTATCAATGGCAACGATGCCTATCCTGTGGGCAATTCCACTGTTCCACAATGGAACTACATGCTAGGTTTGGGTTGTAAATGGAATGGATTTAACCTTGATGTGATGTTCCAAGGTGTAGCCAAACGCGATATCTACCTCAGTGGCCCCGCTGTTTACTCGTTTAAAGACAATGGCACTGCATCGCCCTTGGCACTTGATAGCTGGACGAAGGAGAACCCAACGGCTAGTTATCCACGCCTGTCTACGGTGAACTTCGACAACAATTACCGCTCGTCTACCTTCTGGAAACGCAACGGAAGCTTCTTGCGCTTGCGCAATATACAGCTGGGTTACACCCTACCAAACCGTTTGGCAAATGCCATTAGATTGAGCAACGTTTACATTTATGCCAATGCCACAAATGTGTTTACCATCGACGCACTGCACGAATTGGGCGATGCCGAAGCAGGTAACTTGTACAACTATCCGCTGATGCGCACCTTGAGCCTTGGCGTTAAAGTGGCATTCTAAATGCACGAATATTCTATAAATTCCTAAAAACAGCAATTCTATGAGTAAAAGCATCATTAAACATGCCTTTGTTGCCCTTTGCTTGGGTGGCGGCATGTCGCTCGTATCGTGCAGTGGCTTCCTAGATAGGGAGTCTAACTCGTACATCGACAAGAATATGACCTTTTCTTCTTATATTCGCACACAGCAATATCTCACCAATATATATACCTTGTTACCCGAAGGACTCACGCGCATGGATGGCAATGCCATGTTCGATGGCGTTACCGACGATGCAGAATTTGCTCTGCAAACAGGCGATATGCAAAGTATTAACACGGTTCGTGGGATGCAACTACCAATCCCGACAACCCTTGGGAACGGTGTTATATGGGTATTCGCATGGCTTGCGAACTGATGGAGAATGCAGATAAAGTGGATTTAGAGACCTATAGGCTCGACCCAAAACTAAGAACCGAATATGCCAACCGTAAAAAAGATATTCGTATTTGGAAGGCTGAAGCTCGTTTTTTGCGTGCCTTCTTCCATTTCGAACTGCTAAAACGTTTCGGTCCTGTGCCCATCGTGACAACGTCGCTCAATATTAACGACGATTACAGTAATGTAACGCGCCCCACAATGGACGAGTGTGTGAACTTTATTGTTAATGAGTGCAACGCTGCAGCCGACTCCTTAGAGCTGCAACCCTGGCGCGATAACACCGCATTGGGCCATGCCACTAAGGGCGCTGCATTGGCTTTGAAGAGCCGTGTGTTGCTCTATGCAGCCAGTCCTTTGTATCTTGACTACGAAAACCTGGACGAAACACACCGCCCAACCAATGCCGCCAAGTGGGAACAAGCTGCTAAGGCTGCCAAAGCAGTTATTGACTTAAACGTTTATTCGCTTTCGAACAATTATGTGCAACTGTTCCATAACCAGTTCCAAGATGCCGAATACATCTTCTTGCGTCGCTATGCGGTGTCGGATAATCTCGAAAAAGCTAATTTCCCTGTTAGCTTTGGTGGAACTGGTGGCACCAATCCCTCGGTTAACTTGCTGGATGCATATGAGATGACAGATGGTTCTGACTTCTCGTGGAGCAACGCTGCACAGGCTGCAAATCCCTATGCCGACCGTGATAGTAGAATGGATGCCACGTTCCTCTTTAACGAACAAACTTTCCACAATGGTAAAGTTGAAAGCTATATCGGAGGTAAAGATGGATTGTATCAAACCAATGCCACTACAACTGGACACTATCTGCGTAAGTATCTCAACGAGTCGGTGAACATTCAGACTGGCGGAGGAAAGCTGGGACATACATTCCCCTACTTCCGATTGGCCGAAATCTACTTGAATTATGCTGAGGCGCTAAACGAATATGCACCTGGCAATCCCGACATCGAACGCTATGTGAACCTAGTTCGCGAACGTTCTGACCAGCCTGCATTGCCCAACGGACTTACGCAAGACGAGATGCGCGAACGCATTAGACGCGAACGGCGTGTGGAATTGGCTTTCGAAGAACATCGTGCTTGGGACGTTAGACGCTGGAAAGTGGCTTCGTCTACACTGGGTGCTCCGCTAAAGGGTATGCGTATAGAGCGTGATAACACGCAAGCAACGCCCACTTACACCTATACTCCCTATGTGGTGGAGCAGCGTGTGTTCCAACCTAAGATGTATTGGTATCCCATTCCACAGTCTGAATTGCTCAAACTCAAAGGCTGGAAACAAAACCCTCAATGGTGATTGGGTGTTTAACTTGGTTGAACAGATGGCAGAACTCTTGTTGCAAAACATGTTATACACTCGACGTTGCGTAATTTATACGAACCGCGAACGTTTATAAGAGAAGTAGTTGAGCAATAAACTCTGGGCGAAACAAATGCATAAGCGTAAAGCATGTGTAAACAATAGAAACGCTTAAGCATAGAACTTGCTCACCACGATATTGCTTTGTTCTGCATCTGTTCAGCTAGTTAGCTCTAACGCTCATCAACAAATAGAACACAAAACGAAATAAGATAAAGTCATGATAAAGCTAAAACATACACTGCTAGCCGCACTTCTGCCGTTGGTGGCAAGCTGCGTAGACAATAATATAGGGTTCGACCCCGTTGAAAACGTTCCTGCTGGCGTTTACGTCTCTGGCTCGTCTACCGAGTTTTCGCGACCCATCGCCACGGGTATGCTTGCGGCCAAGACCCACGAAAATATTCTTAGCCACAACGTTTGGCTATCAACAAATGGCGGATTGCGCATCGCCTATGTGGGCGACGACGGCCATCCTGTATATTATGGTGGAAAAATAATAGCCACCGATGCTGCTTCGGGTGTGATGCAATGCCAACTTGAAGAGGGCAACGACGAAATAAGCGTGCCTGCCGAAGGCCTTTACACCCTAGTGGTAAGTAAACAAACAAAGAAGTTAACCATCATTCCTGTGAAGTTTTTCGTGCAGGGAGAATTGGCTTTGAACGATAAGGGCGACCGCGTTTTGCCTCTGGCTAAGATGGAATACGACCATTTGCGCCACGTGGTGACATGGAGTAATGCCGACACCACACAGTTTGTGCTGCCCACCGAATACACTTTTGCCTTTGCTAATGCCAAACCTGTGGTGGTGAGTGATGACAATGAGGCCCTGGCCGACACCTTTGCCACTGTGCTAACGGGTACTGGTAAAAGTGTTCGTACCAATGTGCTTAATGCCAAGTACGCACCACTCACGGCTAAGTCCGACGTAAATTTGCGTTTCACCCTTAAGGGACAGTATGCCATCAGTGTGCAATATAGCGTTCTCGACAAGGCTTTTACTGCTCGCGTTGGCGGTGAAGGCGTTGAAGCCACTGGCCTTTCCGAGCAACTTTATATGGCCGGTACTGGCGTTGGCGCATGGAACTCCCCTCAGATGGTAACCATGACGCCCGTGGGAGCTGCTGGTAACGGCGAATTTTGGTGCTTACGCTATGTTGAAGCTGGCAAAACCGTGGCCTTGTCTACAACGCCCGATGGTGCTAATTCTGTGTCTGCCTTTAGTAATGTGGTGGGAGCCACCCTCGATGGCAATGGTCAAGCCACAGTGTCGCAAACTGGTTTGTACCTTGTTTATGTTGATTTGAACCGCAAATTGCTCGCTTTTGAGAAGCCTGAAGTGTATGGCACGGGCGAATGTTTTGGAGGTGGTGAAGTTAAGGCTGATATTGTTGGCGACAAATTGTCGTTGAACACTTCTAGCACTGGGGCTTTAAAGCTTTACGCCACATCTAAATATAATGCTCGCGATTGGAATACGATGCTCTTAACCATCAACAATGGCAAGCTTGTTTATCCTGGATTAAACACGAACAACGTGCCTGCTGTGCCTGTTGCTAAACAAACAACGGTGAACTTGAACGTTGCTGAGGGTAACGCAGACTTTGGTGACCCCACACCCGAGAACAAACTCCCTGGTAGTGTAGACAACCTTTACCTCACGGGCGACGCTTTTGGTGGCTGGAATTGGGCTTCGCCTGGCGTTGTTAGTCTTGAAAATGGCTATGCAGGAAAGTCGCGTTGGTTCTATATTGCTTACCTCAAGGCTGGCACTGGCGTGCAATTTAGCGACGAGAAGGCTTTCGGAAACGGCAATTTTGCTACGCTTGCCACTTCTACTGGCTTCACTGTGCAAAACAATCGCGCCATTGTGGCTAACGATGGTATATATATGATATACGTAGGACTTGATTCGCGCGAGGTAGCAATCGAGCCTGTTAAGCTTCAAGCATGGTCGGGAAGCAGCTCGGCCACCTTTACTGTCGACCCCGATGGTAAGAGTATGAGCGCCACTCTGCGAAACGGGGCGTATGAGAATGTATCCCAGCATCCCAACATTCAATCATGTCAAGAAGTTTGGCGACTGGAAACGCGAGGTTTACGTTGTTCCTGAGACGGGAGAGTTTCTTTATCGCAAGCAAGGCGACCCCGAACCTAATAAAGATTACGTATGGACGGCCGGCACGAAGATTACTATTAACTTCGAAACGATGAAGGCCACCATCGTTAAACCTTAAGCTTTTTGTTGCTGCTCGCCAGGCTTTGCCGTCGAAGGCAGATGGCTTGGCGAGCTCTTCAAAGGCCTAATGTTCTTAAATATGGGCTTGACCTATGTTCTAAATCCAAAATAATAAATCATGAATAAGTATTTTCTTTTACCCATTTTGCTGTTGTCGCCTATCGTTATGGGCGCACAGGGCTTGCATAAGGGTGCTAACGGCTCTGTTCCTAAGGAAGAACAGCCTGCTGGTTGGACCTATTATGATGGCGACGAGTTTACTTCGCCTACGCTCAATCCCACATATTGGTTTGTCTATGGTAGTGGTGAAGATAGAGCAGGTTGGAGTTATGGTTTTAATGCAGGGCAAGGTAGCGTGCAAAACTATCATGCAAGTCAGGTTACACTGTTGCCTGCTGGCAAGCCCGACTTTGTTCGTATCTCGGCACAAGTAGACAAACACACAACTGCTCCGCATGCTCCAGGCAAGCTTTGTTGGCGTTCGGGAGCATTGTCTAGCACGCATCCCTATCAATCAAATCCTCAAACGCACTATGTTGCAGAGCCCAAGAAGTATTATCCTTTATATTCGCGCATCGAGATGAGGGCTAAAGTGCCTTACGAATATGGCGTTTGGATGGCTTTGTGGTTGCGACATATCATGGGAGCAAGCATGTTTGAAATTGATTTGGAAGAGGTTTTCGTGAGCAGCGCTCGCAGATACCATCCTGGTAAATACATGGTTAACCAGAGTATTCATGGTAAAGATGTGGAGTGGGGCGAAACAGTGCACTACAACATCAACGACTCTGCCCACCGTATTCGCTCTGTCGATTTTAATCCCGGTGCCGACTACCATGTTTATGGCGTGCAGGTAGACAAGCAAACCAATCGCAATGGTATTGTGGTTACTTTCCTTCTTGATGGCAAAGTGCGCTCTGTTTGGCAGTCTACTAGTAAGTTCGAAAGTTTACTCAAACCCGAAAATATGCCTAAAGGCGAAGACCAAGTATGGGATTTAGCTATTACTGGGCAGATGGGTGGCAAATATTTGGGTGTTAGTTATCCCGAAGACAATCCTGAATTGAAAGGAAAGCGTTTTAACCAAAACACCAAATATCATCTCGACCTTGATTGGGTGCGTGTGTATAAGCGTGCTAACAGACCCATTTGGTTTGGCGAAGTGCCTTCGGTAGACCTGCAACAAGTTACATCGCCCAATGTTCAAGTGGCGTTGGATGCAAGCAGTTTTGCCAAACTTAACGAGAAAGACGCGCTTGTACTCGACATCGAGACTTTTGGTTCGTCGCCTTCGGTTACTTTATGCGATGCTCATGGCAACGAATTGGTTGAACCTTCGTTCGCTTTGAAACAAGGTTCTACCCACGCCGTGTTTAACATTGGTAGTAAGGCAATGGTTGAACGTCTTAAAAAAGATGGCTGTGTGCTTCGTGCTCACAATGTGCGCCTCTTCATTGCTACGCTTAACACGCCTGCACAAACGGCTGTTGTCACGGCTGTGGATATGCCTAAGGCCGAATTGCACAAGGCTTCAACAGGTGTTTATAGCGTTACGGGTGTGAAGGTTGCCGACACTCTTGAACATACCAAACTGCATTCGGGCGTTTATGTGGTTGACGGTAAAAAGGTGATTGTGAAATGATGCGGGCCCTCTTTCATCCTTTTTGGGGGCGCATTAGCTGTTTCTCGCTTCGTGCGGGGATATTGTGCCGGACTCTCTTGTTGTGCCTCGTGGCATGCTTGCCTATGGGCGGGCATGCATGGAGCGCCAATTGTGGGATGCCCAATGGCGATTTGCATTGGCTGATAGTCCCGAGATGGCACAACTTTACTACGACGACTCTGCTTGGCGTGTGCTTAACCTGCCCCACGATTGGGCTATCGAAGGCAATTTCTATGTTAAAAATCCCTCGGGTGCTGTTGGTGGCGCGCTGCCGGGTGGGGTTGGGTGGTATCGCAAGCGTCTAATGCTCACCGACAACAATGAGTATAGCCGATATGTGCTGCACTTCGATGGGGCGTTTATGAACACTTCGGTGTATGTAAATGGTAAGCTGGTGGGCATTAGGCCTTATGGCTTCATAGGTTTTGGCTTTGATATCACGCCTTTTCTTAACAAAAAGGGCGAAAATGTCGTGGCTGTACGCATAGACAATGCACAACAACCCAACTGCCGATGGTACACGGGATGTGGAATTTATAGGCATGTTTACCTCTTGCGTAGCATGATGTTCGTCTTGCTCAATGGGGCGTTCAGGTTTTGCCCGTGCTCAAAGGCCGTGGGGCTAACATTACACTCAACTCTACGATTGAAAGTTTTGCTACACAAGCTCGTAAGCTAAGTCTTAAGCAGATGGTTTACGATGCCGAGGGGCGCTGCGTGGCCCAATCCACCACTCCTTGTGTGGCCCATGAGGCAAAAACACGGTGAGCCAAAAGATTAAAATGACTAATGCCAAGCTGTGGTGGCCACATGCTCCTTATATATATAAGGTGGTGAGCCAACTTATTGATGGCAAAAAGGTGCTTGACCGCGACACCACCACCATGGGCTTGCGCAATATTACCTTTGATGCCAAAAAGGGTTTCGCAATTAATGGCCGAAACACTAAGCTCAATGGCGTTTGCCTGCATGGCGACTTGGGGTGTCTAGGCTCTGCCATCAACGAGGATGCTTTGTACAGACAGTTGCGCATGATGAAGGATATGGGCGCTAATGCCATTCGCTGCTCGCACAATCCGCCTGCACCCGAACTGCTGCACATGTGCGACACCATGGGACTGATGGTGATGGACGAGGCTTTCGACCAATGGCGAACTGGCAAAACTCAGTTCGACTACGCTTTGTTCTTCGATAAATGGGCCGAAAAAGACATCACTGATATGGTGCTTCGCGACAGAAATCACCCAAGTATTATTCTTTGGAGTATCGGTAACGAGGTGCTTGAGCAATGGAATACCGACAAAAACCAAGGGGTTGACCTCGACGATGTAAATATCTTACTTAATAACGCCCGAGACCCCTCGCGATTGGCAGATAATAAAGAACTTAGCGACAATTCTAAAATTACGCGATGGCTTGCCGATATTGTACGCCGTAACGACCCCTCGCGACTCATTACGGCGGGATGTAACGAAACTTCGCCCAGCAACCATTTGTTTAAAAGTGGGGCGATAGACGTTATTGGCTTTAACTATCATACTAAGCAGGTGGCTAAAGTACCCGAGAATTTCCCCGGCAAACCCTTCTTGTTGACCGAAAGTGTATCGGCTTTGCAAACGCGAGGCTTCTATGCCATGCCCAGCGACTCGATAAGACGACTGCCAGGTAAGCGCCGCCCGTTTATCGATACATCGTTTCTTTGCTCGGCTTACGATAACTCGTGCACTTCGTGGAGTGCCACTCACGAGGCTACTTGGGATGTGGTGAAACACACACCCTTCTGCTCGGGACAGTTTATTTGGACGGGGTTCGATTATATTGGCGAACCCACTCCCTTTAATTTCCCTGCTCGAAGCAGCTACTTTGGCATTGTAGACCTTGCCGGATTTCCTAAGGATGCCTATTATCTTTACCAAAGTGAGTGGACTAACAAAACGGTGTTGCATCTTTTCCCGCATTGGAACTGGATGCCTGGACAAACAATTGACCTGTGGTGTTATTATAACAACGCCGACGAGGTGGAACTGTTTGTTAACGGACAATCGCGTGGCGTGAAACGAAAAGCCAACGAACACGAGTATCATGTGATGTGGCGCGAACGCTTCGAACCGGGAACGGTGCGCGTGGTGTCGAGAAAGGCTGGACGCCAAGTGGCCGAACGAACCGTCAACACGGCTGCACAACCTCACCATCTGCGACTTACGCCCAACCGTAAAACGCTTCTTGCTAATGGCCGAAGCTTGGTGTTTATTACCGTCGAAGTGGTGGATAAGGATGGAAACCTTTGTCCTTGGGCCGAAAACGAGGTGTTTTTCTCGCTCAATGGCCATGCCTCCATCGCTGGGGTTGACAATGGTAGCCCCTTCTCACTCGAACGATTTAAGGATAATCGCCGTAAGGCTTTCTTTGGAAAGTGTCTCGTGGTGGTGCAAGCTGGCAACGATGAGGGAGAAGTTAACCTAAAAGCAAAGTCCATTGGCCTTGAAGATGCCGAGTTAAAGTTAGAAATTAAAGCGAAATAATATCACAATGGGTCTGCATTTCCCCGTAACAAACAACAGATAACACAACATGAATTTAAAATTGCAATTACCACGTGCAACGATGCTGGCCATGCTCTTTATGGGTACGGCCTTAGTAACCAACGCCCAAAAGGTACGCCCCAAATTGCCTAAAAAGGCCATTGCCCAGCAGAAAAAAACACAGCAGGCCACTGCCGAAGATAAGTTTGTGGCCGAACTGCTTAGCAAAATGACCCTCGATGAGAAGGTGGGACAGCTGTCGCAATACGTTGGCGGCTCGCTGTTAACAGGCCCTAAGAGTGGTGCTCTTAGCGATTCGCTCATGGCTAGGGGCATGGTGGGCTCGATATTGAATGTGGGTGGCGTGGCCAACTTGCGCCAATTGCAAGATAAAAACATGCGCCTCTCGCGACTTAAAATTCCTTTGCTCTTTGCTTTTGATGTTATTCATGGTTATAAAACCATTTTTCCTACACCTTTGGCCGAGTCGTGCTCTTGGGATTTAGACCTGATGTATCGCACTGCAAAGGCTGCTGCCATCGAGGCTTCGGCTTCGGGCATACACTGGACCTTTGCTCCGATGGTGGATTTGGCACGCGACCCTCGTTGGGGACGTATCGTTGAGGGTGCCGGCGAAGACCCTTTCTTGGGTTGTAAGGTGGCCGAGGCTCGTGTTAAAGGCTTTCAATGGAACTTGGGTAAACCCAATTCGGTGCTGGCTTGTGCCAAACATTTTGCTGCCTACGGCGCTCCGCAGGCTGGTCGCGACTATGCTTCGGTAGACCTCGCACCTTCTACGCTTGCTGAGATGTATTTGCCTCCTTATAAGGCTTGCATTGATGCTGGCGTGCAAACCTTTATGTCGGCCTTTAATGATGTTAATGGCGAACCGGCTTCGGGAAGTCATTGGCTTCTCACCCAGCTGCTTAGAGACCAGTGGAAGTTTAAGGGTTTTGTGGTGAGCGATTGGAATGCCGTGGTGCAACTCAAAACGCAAGGCGTGACGGCAGATGATAAAGGGGCGGCCATCATGGCGCTTAACGCTGGTCTCGACATGGATATGGTGGATGGACTCTACAACGAACACATTGCCGAGGCTGTGAAAAAGGGCTTGGTGAGCGAGGCCACAGTGAACGCTTCGGTTGAAAGAATACTCAGACAGAAATATCGTTTAGGCTTGTTTGATGATGCTTATGCCTTCCTTGACGAAGCGCGCGAGCAACAAACTGTTAAGTCGGCCGAACTGATGGCCTTGGCCCGCGAGGCTGCTACCAAGAGTATGGTGCTGTTAAAAAACAAAGATGCGCTGCTGCCTTTGTCTAAAAACATCAAACGCATTGCCGTTGTTGGTCCTTTGGCTGATAATAGGCTGAAGTGTTGGGCTCGTGGAAAGCTCGTGGCGAAGATGCCGACGTGATTACCGTGGTGCAGGGCTTGCGCAACAAACTGGGAGCTGCCACCGAGGTGGTGTACGTTCGCGGTTGCGACTTCCTTGATACCAAAACCAACGAATTTGCGCAGGCACGCCAGGCTGCTGCTAATGCCGATGTGGTGATTGCTGTGGTGGGAGAGAAGGCTTTGATGAGTGGCGAGAGCCGTAGCCGTGCCTTCTTGTCGCTGCCTGGTTTGCAACAGCAACTTATCGATACGCTTAAAACGACTGGTAAACCGCTTGTTACGGTGCTGATGAATGGCCGCCCACTCACCCTGGGCCATGTTAACGAGCAAACCGATGCACTGCTTGAGGCTTGGTTCCCTGGCACTCAATGTGGTAATGCTGTGGCCGATGTGCTTTTTGGCGACGTTAATCCTTCGGGTAAACTCACGGTTTCGTTCCCTTATGCCGAGGGACAAATTCCCAATCATTATAATTACAGACGCTCGGGCAGACCTGGCGACATGGAACAAACGTCTACTGTGCGCCATATCGACCTGAAAAATAAAAACCTTTTCCCCTTTGGTTACGGACTTAGTTACACTTCTTTTGCCTATGGCGCTGTTGAGTGTGCTTCGCGGTTTGATGCTAATGGCCACTTGAAGGTGGCTGTCAACGTAACGAATACGGGCGAAAGAGATGGCGAAGAGACGGTGCAATTGTATGTGGCTGATAAAGTGGCATCGATGGTTAGACCGGTTAAAGAACTGAAAGGCTTTAAAAAGGTGCCTATTAAGCGTGGCGAAACCCTACGCGTGGAGTTTGATTTACAAGTGCGCGACTTGGGTTTTTACACCAATAGCATGAAATATGTGGTTGAGCCGGGTGAATTTGAAATCATGGTTGGTCCTAATAGTGAAGAACTGAAGACTAAAACTGTGGTATGGGAAAAATAGTTGCCGCTTAAGTGCTTTTATTACCATTCAAGGCGAAAGCCTATGGCTTGTTGCCTTGCATGATTTTGCACACCCTTAGCTACAAAGATTAAACCCAAATCAGTCTGCTTGTTGCAAAACGGGCAGACTGTTTTTTTTGTATAGCTGCAATGGCATGTCTGTTGAACTTGGATGTTGGTCGTTTCTTTGTGCTTTTTGGTTGGCTTTTTCCTGAGGTTGAATGCCTATTTTTGTGGTTGTTGGCACTGCTTATAGTATAATCCCCAATCGGTCTTTAGACCACAATGTTTCCACAATTCTTGTTTTTGTGTTGTTTCCTAACATCTTTTATTTTCTTGTCGGCATCTTGCTGTATTTGCAACTTGACGTAGCCCGCTACGCCTGCGCTACAAATACAGACAATATGCTCAACAATAAAACAAAATCTGTTTAGGCTCTCATGACCGATTGGGGATAATATCGTTGCTGCGATGTGTTAATTGGGTAAATATATTTTACAAAACATGATTTTCTGGCAGACCATTCTAGACGAAAAAACCTACTAAAACCTATATAAAACACCCCTACGAGCGAAAAATGGAAGCACGTTTCAACCCATTTTTCGCCCTGATTTTTGCTATTTACTATGTTTTTGCATTCCTATTTCACGAAAAGTTGCGCCAAATTGGTGTTCGCAACAACCCAAAAACAGTTCTTTTTCTTATCATTTCGTTTTGTAATTTGCAGCAAAAACGCCTTGCATTTAGCAGCAAAACACCTTGCGTTTTGCTGCAGATTGCACTGCGTTTTGCTGCTAAATGCAAGGTGTTTTGCTGCAAATTGCACTGTCGTTTTGATTTTGGTTTTGTTGTTTTAGTAACAATATGCTTGTAACATGCGCGTATATATGTCATAAAGACGATTTAAAGAGAGAATTTCTAACCGCATATAATAATAAAAGTTGTTGCTGATTAATTGCTACCTTGGCAGGGTATTTTATCCTTGATGAAGACCTTACAAGGGCTGTTTTTACCATAAAAATAAATAAATGGGTGTAAATCAGCTTGTTACAAACTTTTAAAATACGCACGAAAATAAGCCCGACGGCAGAGAATTTTGCGCCGAGGGCATTCATAATGTTAAAAAGCGGTGGAAATATTTTACAGTTTTGTAGGCTTTAAAAGGATGAAACAAGGGGCAAATAAATCCTTTCTTAAAGCCAAAAACTTAGGTGTTTATGGGTGGCAAGGCTAGGGGTTAAGGTGTTGTCTTGCATAACAAGAGGCAATGTGCTCAATAAGATGCAAAATTTAAACGGCTCTAACTATCGATTTGGGTTAAAAAGAGGCCTAACCTTAAAAACATAACACCCATCTGTGGCAAACGTATGTAGAGTTTGTTGGCACAGATGGGGAGTGCTTTGCCAATAAGGGCAAGCACAGACGAACATTATTTAGAACTATTCCTGTTTACTTAAATAAGGCTTAAGCCTATTCGGGTTTGTCGAGGGTGAACTCTTCGCTAGGCACAACAAGCCAGGCAATGAGATAAACAAGCACACCCGAGAACGCGGTTGTTACGGTTGCGAGCGCATAAATAAGGCGTACCAATGTGACATCGAAGTCAAAATATTGTGCGATACCACCGCAAACGCCTGCAATTTTGCGGTCTCTTGAACGATATATTCCTTTTCCTTTACTCATGATTTTTATGTTTTTGTTTTACTATTAGACTAAGTTAGGGACAAAAAAGTTGCAAATAGGCGTATTCTTTTTTATAACGTTCAAGTCGGGTAAGGTCTTTAGGCGAGGGATTGGGCAGTCGGCTAAGGTCCATGTTGTGTGTAAGGTCGTTTAGTTTCACGGCTCTTGCTAGGGCATTTTGTGCAATGCGCTGAATATAAGTTTCTCTATCGGGCGCATTGTGGTGATTGAGCAGCGTTAAGGCCGTGGCAATGTAGGCCCTATCTGTTGGCGAAAGCGATGCTCCGCAGGTGTTTTCGAGTATGTCGACGACTTGGTTTACGGTGTGAGGTGTGTCTTCGCTGGCGTCGTGCAGATAGCCTACAACGCAGGCTTGCCATGTTTTTGCCATGGAGGCCACAGTGGAAAGGTGGCCCTCAAAATAATCAACGCCTGCCTTGTCGGTTTGATGGGTATGCAGCTGCCTTGCCAGTTGTGCAGCTGCAGCGCACCAAGGATTGTTTTCTTGCATAACGAGAGGTTTTTGGGGAGATAAAATATGTGGCTTAAAAGCTATGTTAGTAAGTTTATTCCTTTATCTCTTCTTCGCGCAGAGTGGGCAATGAGATGTGATAGCGCATAGCAAAGAAGCGCACAAGACAGATGAAAAGGAAGCAGATAACCACGATGAGGCCAACATCAATGCGCAAGGCGTAAAGTCCCCAATAGAGCAATCCGCCTGCTATGCTTGCCATGGCGTAAATCTCTTTGCGGAAGATGAGGGGCACATTGTTGAGCAACACATCGCGCACCACGCCACCAGCCGAACCCGTTATACAGCCCATGATGATGGCCACCCAAAAGGGATGGCCCAAAGCCAGGGTTTTTTGCAGGCCGGCAATGGTGAAAAGGGCCAGTCCGAGGGTGTCGAACACAAACCAAGCATTGTTAAGGCGTCTTACGTATTTGGCAAAAACGATGATGGAAAGCAGGGCTAGCACGGTGCAAATCATGTAGATAGAGGAGGTCATCCAAAAGGGGCGCACGCCCAACATTACATCGCGCATCGTACCGCCACCAATGGCCACGGCGATGCCGCATACCAATCCGCCAAACCAGTCTACCTGTTTGGCAGATGCATGGCGTATGCCTGATATGGCAAAAGCGAAAGTTCCTACTATCTCTATAATGGTTTGAACGGTTTGAACCAGTTCGGGGTCTCTGTATATCATTTCTTATAAATTATCCTGAAAGGGAAAGGGATGGGCAAAGCCCATGTTTTTGGAACTTGTTGTTATCGAGCGTTCGCGCACAAGGCGAACGCTCGATGTGTAAATAGTTTGTCTTGTTATAGTGAACGGCGGGGCTTAGAGCTTGCGTGCCGTGCCTTATAGGTGATTGGTGGCAGCGCTTGTTAGAGAGCGTTAACCACGTTTTGGGGTTTCCCTGTAATGAAAGCTTTGGCATTAGCAATGGCAGTGGCCAGCAGTCGGCCCCTAGCTTCGGCCGTAGCCCATGCAATATGGGGTGTGATAAAGGCATTGGGCTGTTTGAGTAGTGGGTTATCGGCTTTGGGTGGCTCGCTGCACATCACATCAGCGCCATAGCCAGCCAGCTTGCCATCGGCCAAAGCTTGGGCCACGTCGGCCTCATTAACCAGCGGTCCGCGCCCAGTGTTCACCAAAATAGCTCCCCGTTTCATCTTTTCAATCGATTGGCTGTTAATCATTTCGCGTGTGTTCTCGGTGAGCGGACAATGCAACGACAGCACGTCGCTTTGCGAAAGCAGTTCGTCGAGGTTGGCTTTCATAATGCCTTCGGGCATTTCTTCGGCCTTTTTGCTTGAGAGGGCAATGACGCGCATGCCAAAAGCGCGCGCAATGCATGCCACCTTTTGTCCGATGTTTCCTAGTCCCACGATACCGAATGTTTTGCCCTCCAGCTCGCAAAGTGGTGTATCCCAGTAGCAGAAGTCGGCAGCTGCGCTCCATTGTCCCTTACGGTTTTGGTTGGCGTAGTGTTCAATACGGTTGGTGATGTTGAGCACATGGGCAAACGTCATTTGTGCAACACTGTCGGTGCTGTATGCAGGAACGTTAGATACAACAATGCCGAGGGCGCGCGTTTCGTCAACATCGATGATGTTATAACCAGTGGCAAGAATGCCAATATATTTGAGTTGGGGTAGCTGTGCGAGTGTGTCGCCCTTGAGAACCACCTTGTTTGTTAGAATCATGTCTGCGTCTTTAGCGCGCTCAATAACTTCGTTAGGCGAAGTGCGATCGTATATTTCCACCTCACCAAAGGTGTTTAGCTCTTTCCAGGAGTAGTCGCCGGGGTTGGCAGTATAGCCATCTAATATTACGATTTTCATGTTTTAAATTTTATTTTTGGGTGATATGTTGTTGATATATTAATCTTTGACGCGTTTTGCAGCCAACAAGTAGAGTGTCTGTTGCCGTTGTTGCCAGTGATGCAGTAGGCATTTTGTGGCAATTATTCAGGAAAGCCATATTGTGGTGGCCTATTTCTTCTTGTCTCCCCACAGTTGCACCATGCGTTGGTGTAGCTTTTCTTCGGCAGGCGAGTTTTGTGCGAACCAAAAACGTGCGTCTTTAAGTTCGTCGGGCAGATATTGTTGTTGTGCAAAATGTCCCTCGTAGTTGTGTGAGTATTTGTATCCGCTGCCGTAACCCAGTTGTTTCATCAATTTTGTAGGTGCATTACGCAGGTGCAAAGGCACGGGGAGATTGCCTGTTGAGCGTGCCGTTTCGAGTGCAGTATTGATGCCTTGATAAGCAGAATTGCTCTTTGGGCTGGTGGCAAGGTAGACGGTGGCCTCGGCTAAGGGTATTCTACCCTCGGGCCAGCCAATTTTCATCACGGCATCAAAGGCCGCATTGGCGATGAGCAGGGCGTTGGGGTTGGCCAATCCGATGTCTTCGGCAGCACTGATAACCAGTCGGCGTGCAATAAACTGTGGGTCTTCGCCCCCCTCAATCATTCTTGCCATCCAGTAGAGAGCAGCATCGGGGTCGCTTCCGCGAATGCTTTTGATGAAAGCCGACACGATGTCGTAGTGCATTTCGCCATCCTTGTCGTAGGCCAAGGGGTTTTGTTGCAGACATTTCACCACCATTTCGTCGGTTATCAGCACATCGGTGTTAAGCGGTGAGGCCTCAACCACCAGTTCAAGAATGTTTAAAAGTTTGCGTGCATCGCCTCCGCTATACCTTATTAGGGCGGCATTCTCTTTCACTTCGATGTGTCGCTGTTGCAAAATCACATCGGTTTTGAGGGCGCGTTGTATTAGTTCTTCCAAGTCTTCTTTGCTAAGACTCTGCAAAACATAAAGCTGACAACGTGAGAGCAAGGGGCGAATAACCTCGAACGAAGGGTTTTCGGTGGTGGCACCGATAAGTGTAACCACGCCTTTCTCTACCGCTCCCAGTAGCGAATCTTGTTGCGATTTGCTAAAACGGTGTATCTCGTCGATAAAAAGGATGGGCGAATGCGAACCAAAAAAGCGCCCACCTTTGGCCTTTTCAATAACATCGCGCACATCTTTTACGCCACTTGTCACTGCGCTAAGCGTGTAGAAGGGTGTTTCTAGCTTCTTAGCAACGATTTGTGCAAGCGTGGTTTTACCTACCCCAGGTGGTCCCCAGAGTATGAAAGAGGGTATGCGCCCTGCTTCAATCATGTTGCGAAGCACGGCATTTGGCCCAACTAGATGTTTCTGCCCAACGTAATCGTCGAGCGAACGTGGGCGCAGTCTTTCGGCTAATGGTTCACTCATTGCTGCAAAGGTAGCGAAAACGTGCTACTCCACAAAATAAAAGAGATGTAGATTGGTGGCTGGTGTGCAAGCCTTGAATGAGACTAGCGAGTGTGAGGGACTGCTGGCATGATTGTGGGCGAACTGTTGTGACGCTCGAATATGAGTTTTTCAAGGACGTCGCGTACCATTTCGCCAACTGGAACTTCTATGGTGAACTTCTGAGGAAAATGGTATTTGGGTGTGAGAATGGGCGAAACAATCCATTGTTGCCGATAGGAATCGTAACGTCGTTGCACGCCAAGGTCAACACCATAGCGATCGTTTTCGAGGGTGAAATAACCGCCGTAGGCCGAACTGTTGACGTAAGGGAAAGTGGCCAAAGATAGGAAAGGCTGCACGCTGTAATAGCTACCGAAGGCTGTTGCACTGACATAAGGACTGAACCGATAGGAGAGCGAACCGCCAAGACCGAATTGTGTGGCTGTGTGGAATGTGCGATAGCGGTCGGCTGAGGCGAAAGCCGAGAACGAAAGCTTGTCCCAAGTGCGACTAACGCCCACCGTTGCGCCTTGCCTTACAAGCATGGCAGGAAAAGTTTCGCGGTAGCTCTGCCCATAAAAGTTTAGCCCTTTCCATTCGCCTAGCTGTCCAGCGCGGTTGTAGTTGGTGGCAGGCGTGGAAGATAGGCTCGTTGTTTGCGTGGGCATGGGCTGTGTTAGGCGTAGGTTTAGGTTGTCGTTTGCATTCCAAAAACGGTTGGCAATGGCAATGGAGTCGGCTATCGAGAGCGGTTTCTCTTGCACGTTGGGGCTGGTGAAGAGTGTCGTTGTTGGGCTTAGCGTGGGGTTTGGCTCTGCCTGTCGGGGTTTGGGCAACGGTCGTTCGGTGGTTTGCACCGTTTTTCGGAGCTTCTTTTGTTCCTGTGCTAGGGCGTTTGTGCAACATAGCAAACCACAAATCAATAAGCAAATTTGTTTCATAATTGGCGATGTTTGATTTTCTTTTGTGCGTGCGGCGCAGGGATGGGTGCTTTTAGGGACATTCCCATTGCGAATTTACGATATTATTTCGACAACCGCAATAGCTTGTTGCCGATTTAACGTGGTTGTGGTATGACGTTTGCAACAGTGTTATTGGTGCGTAAGTAATTGCATTGCTCCATTGCATGTGTGGCGAGATAGAACACACCTTATATAATAGGTGTGGCGAGGTGGTGGCATAGCGGTTGTGCGCACCATTAAAAAGGGTGTGGAAAAATACCCTTAATATTTTTGGAGTAGACACTTTTTTTATTAACTTTGTTGTTCAAACAAGCGGGATAGGTGGTCAATAGGCCCTAAACCCCAATCATCAAGAAAGGATATTAATACGAATATGAACGATTTTAGAAAGTATGCCACTGGACATCTCGGTATGAATGGGATGGTGGTAGACGATGTGATGAAGCTCAGGCAGCTTATCTCAACCCCTATATTTTGGAAGAACGCCAACTGAATGTAACCCAAATGGACGTGTTTTCGCGCCTGATGATGGACCGCATCATCTTCCTTGGTACCGAAATTAACGACTATACGGCCAATACATTGCAAGCCCAGTTGTTGTATCTCGACTCTGTTGATGCAGGAAAAGATATTTCTATCTATATCAATAGCCCCGGTGGAAGCGTTACTGCAGGTCTGGTATCTACGACACCATGCAATTTATCTCTAGCGATGTGGCTACTATCTGTACGGGTATGGCTGCTTCGATGGCTGCAGTGTTGCTGGTTTCGGGTCAAGAAGGCAAGCGTTCGGCTCTTCCTCATAGTAGGGTGATGATTCACCAACCATTGGGAGGTGTGCAAGGACAGGCTTCTGACATAGAAATTGAGGCTAAAGAGATACTTAAATTTAAGAAAGAACTCTACACCATCATCTCAAATCATTCGCATACGCCATTCGATAAGGTATGGAACGACTCTGATCGTAACTACTGGATGAACGCCGAAGAGGCTAAGGAGTATGGAATGATAGACTCTGTGCTGGTGAAGAAATAATATAAACAGCGAAAAACCTGTGCATTGGCTAAGGCTATGCACAGGTGTACATAGCTGTTGAACCTCGGCATAGCGTGTGGGGCAATTTGTTTAGCCCATTACAAGAAGGCCAAACAAAACCAACAAGACAAGCGGAACTAAGCCGTTAACAAACGAAAGGAATAAATGCCAAAGAATGTATGTAGCTTCTGCGGAAGAAGCGAGAAAGATGTAAACTACCTTATAGCAGGACTTAATGGTTATATCTGCGATAACTGTGCTCAGCAGGCGTACGAGATAACCAAGTCGGCCAATGCTTCAAAGGCCAAACCCAGTAAGGGAAAAAAGAACCAAACCTTGAAAGATGTTCCCAAACCAATGGACATCAAAGCTTATCTCGACCAATATATCATTGGGCAGGACGAGGCTAAACGCTACCTCTCGGTGTCGGTTTACAATCATTATAAACGCTTGGAACAGCCCATTGATGATGATGGCGTGGAGATTGAAAAAAGCAATATCATCATGGTGGGTAGCACTGGTACTGGTAAAACGCTCATGGCGCGAACCATTGCCAAACTGCTTGACGTGCCTTTTACCATTGTGGATGCTACGGTATTTACCGAAGCTGGATACGTGGGAGAAGATGTGGAGAGCATACTTAGCCGACTTTTGCAGGTGGCCGACTATGATGTGGCCGCTGCCGAACGAGGTATCGTCTTTGTTGACGAGATTGATAAAATTGCCCGAAAGAGCGATAACCCCAGCATCACACGTGATGTTAGTGGCGAAGGTGTGCAACAAGGATTACTAAAGCTACTAGAAGGCACCATGGTAAACGTTCCACCAAAGGGTGGACGTAAACATCCCGATCAAGATTACATCCATGTTGACACAAGAAACATTCTGTTTATCTGCGGTGGGGCTTTTGATGGCATTGAAAGAAAGATTGCACAACGACTCAATACGCACGTTGTGGGTTATAACTCGGTGCAAAATGTGCGCAAAATAGACAAGGGCGACTTGATGAAATACATCCTTCCACAAGACCTTAAGTCGTTTGGATTGATTCCTGAAATCATTGGACGTCTGCCCGTGCTCACTTATCTTAATCCGCTTGACCGCGAAGCCTTGCGCCGAATATTGGTGGAACCGAAAAACTCGATTATCAAACAGTACGAAAAACTGTTTAAAATGGACGGCATAAACCTGAATTTTGACAACGAAGCGCTCGACTATATCGTGGATAAGGCCGTGGAATATAAACTTGGCGCACGCGGACTGCGTTCCATTGTCGAGGCTGTGATGATGGATGCTATGTTCGAAGTGCCATCGAAGAAGGTGAAAAACTTCGATGTTACCTTGACCTATGCTAAAGAACAATTAGACAAGTCGGGCCTGCAAGAACAGGCTGGCTA
This sequence comes from Hoylesella shahii DSM 15611 = JCM 12083, assembly GCF_000613445.1. Classification (GTDB taxonomy): domain Bacteria; phylum Bacteroidota; class Bacteroidia; order Bacteroidales; family Bacteroidaceae; genus Prevotella; species Prevotella shahii. The sequence goes on along the minus strand of NZ_BAIZ01000010.1, from coordinate 26,964 downwards.
AACAATAAAACATGAACAGGAGGCGTTGTGAGCGTGTCTTGGTTTGCAAAACAAAAAACGTCTAAACATGCTTGCTAGCCAAGAATGGCCCTTTGGCTAATACAACCAAGTTGCAGCGCCACCTGTTTCATCTCTTTCCCTGCGCGAAAGCTAATAATCTCACATCTGTGAAACCTAGACCATTTATGACTAAGGACGTTAATCTTACAGAACCGCTAAAACAATATTTTGGTTTCGACTCGTTTAAAGGCGACCAAGAGGCTATCATCCGCAATCTTCTTGCGGGTAACGACACCTTTGTGCTCATGCCAACTGGTGGCGGTAAGAGCCTGTGTTACCAGTTGCCGTCGCTCTTGATGGAAGGAACTGCCATCGTTATATCTCCACTTATCGCACTGATGAAAAACCAAGTGGACGTGATGAACGGCATGAGCGAAGACGGATGCGTGGCTCATTATCTTAACTCGTCGCTTAATAAGGCGGCCATACAGCTGGTAATGAACGACGTGAGACGTGGTGCAACGAAGCTTTTGTATGTAGCACCCGAGTCGTTGGGTAAAGATGAGAATGTGGAATTTTTGCAGTCGGTGAAGGTTTCGTTCTATGCTGTAGACGAAGCGCATTGTATTTCGGAGTGGGGACACGATTTTCGCCCCGAATATCGCAATATTAGGCCCACCATCTTGCGTATCGGCGAGGCGCCCGTTATAGCGCTTACGGCAACAGCAACAGACAAAGTGCGGTCGGACATTAAGAAAAACCTGGGTATTTGCAACGCATTGGAATTTAAAAGTTCGTTTAATCGCCCTAATCTCTACTACGAGGTGCGCCCCAAAACGCAAGATGTTGACCGTAATATCATTATGTTTATTCGCCAACATGCAGGTAAAAGTGGTATTATCTATTGCCTCTCGCGTAAGAAGGTGGAGGAGTTGTCGGCCATATTAAAGGCCAATAACATCAAAGCCGAACCCTATCATGCAGGCTTAGACAGTGCCAAACGCTCGCAAACACAAGATGATTTCTTGATGGAACGTATTGATGTGATTGTGGCTACCATCGCTTTTGGTATGGGAATTGATAAGCCCGATGTGCGTTTTGTTATCCACTACGACATCCCAAAGAGTCTTGAAGGCTATTATCAAGAGACGGGTCGCGCGGGTAGAGACGGAGGCGAGGGACTTTGTGTGACGTTTTATTCTAACAAAGACCTGCAAAAACTGGAGAAATTTATGGAAGGCAAACCCGTGTCCGAGCAAGATATCGGCAGACAATTGCTCCTGGAAACGGCCGCTTATGCCGAGTCGTCGGTGTGCCGTCGCAAAATGTTGCTCCACTATTTTGGCGAAGAATATACGGAAGAAAACTGTCATAACTGTGACAATTGCTTACATCCTAAATCCAAACGCGAGGCCAAAGAGGCTCTGCTCATCGTGCTTAAAGCGGTGATGGCCGTTAAAGAAAATTTTAGAAGTGACTATGTTATCGATTTTGTTAAGGGCAGACCAACAGACGATTTGGTGTCGCATAAGCATCACGAATTGGACGATTTCGGGGCAGGAGAGGATGAAGACGACAAGATTTGGAACCCTGTGATACACCAAGCACTTATTGCAGGCTATCTTAAAAAGGATGTGGAGAACTATGGTTTGCTGAAACTTACTTCGGCTGGAAAACGTTTCATTAAACAACCGCAGCCCTTTATGATTGTGGAAGATACCGATTTCGACGACGAATTTGAAGAAGAATCGAGAGATGCATGTGGCTCAACACTCGACCCACAATTGTATTCCTTGCTCAAACAGCTGCGTAAAGACGTGGCCGAGAAACACAACATGCCACCTTATGTTATCTTTCAAGATGTGTCTATCGAACAAATGGCCGTGGCTTACCCCATTACACTTGAAGAATTGCAAAACATTCCTGGTGTGGGAGTGGGTAAAGCTAAACGCTACGGGGAAGCTTTCTGCCAATTAATAAAGACATATTGCGAAGAAAATCAGATTGAAAGGCCAGAAGAACTAAGAGTAAGAACCGTAGCCAAAAAATCCATGAACAAGGTAAAAATTATTCAAAACATCGACAGACAGATGGCGCTTGACGACATCGCCGACTCACTTAACATGGGATTTGACGACCTTTTGAGTGAGATTGAGACTATCGTGAACAGTGGAACGAAACTCAATATCGACTATTTCCTTGAAGAAGTGATTGACGAAGACCGCGTTGATGAAATATACGACTATTTTAGGGAAAGCGAAACCGACGATCTTAATACGGCTGCCGAAGAACTTGGAGGCGATTATACCGACGATGAAATTAGGTTGGTGCGCATTAAGTTCCTTTCGGAAATGGCGAATTGAGTTGCATCTTGGTTGCTTAGCACGTAAGGAATGTGGCATTTTTGCATGGCCAAAGACCGCGATATTACGTGTTAAGCGCACAAATCGTTAGTGGTGTTAAACGAAAAAAACTAAAAACAGGCACAAGTATATGCTAAGGAACATACCTTGTGTCTGTTTTGATTAGTGGAAATTGTGTGCATCGTTCTAGGGCTTCCGCACCCTGTTTTTGCCCAATAAAGGCTACGACTGTAGCCAAGGGGTGTGAGAAATGCACTTCGTTTTCGCGCTTCCCTCATCGCAACGCCGATTGTTTGCTAACTAAATGCATGTGGTTTACCCATGTTGCGATGAAATGCTGTTGGTTGTAACGCTTGGTTATGCCACGGGTTATATGGTAACTATTGAGGTACAAGGCGTATAAAGCTACCAAGGGTGCGGCATATCCTTCTACTTTACGACTTTAATACCAATAAATGTTGTGCTTGAAGAATCATTGCTTCATTGTAATTCTTAGTATTGAGCGAGCGAGACCAATATCTAAGTGAGGGAAAATTGTTGTTATCGTCTGTTGCTTGCAAGAAGATAGACGCACCATTGCGACTTAGAATATAACCCTTAATATTATTGCGTATTACCCATTTTCATTCGCATCTAGTTGGAATTTCTTCAAACTCGTCTGCAGTGGGCAATCGATAACAACGAGATCTATAGTATTTGGTGTCAGCATCATCTTCTGGTTGTAGCGTGCTCAAATTATCCTATACTGTATTTAATACGAACGAAGGGTGCAAATACATTCAAAATATTTGCAGGTTTGTAAAATAAATCCTAAATTTGCGAACGTAAATACATGTTTTAAAGTAACTAGGGTGTGTGCCAAGACACCGCTCTCCGACACATACCATATACTAGACACATCGTTAACCCCGTGCCGACCTTTCTCCATGCAATGCCGACACACAAACAACTAGCTTCACAATAGCCCTAAACAAGGCTTACTCGATGCGTTCGCGCAAACTGTTGCCAATGTGAACAGGCTACAAAATACCAATCTCAAAACAACTGATTATGAAAAAGAACCTAGTGCTAAGAGGCATAACCTCGTGTTCACTTCTGCTTTTTCCCTTTTTCTGTGCCTGGGGCTCCATTCCATTTGCACCAGATAAGGGCGCACAACGCGCGCCACTCTTGCAGAAAGGCGACGACGGCAGAGTGGATGTGAGAGGACATGTGGTGGCAGATGAGGATGGATTACCCGTGATGGGAGCCACCGTTACGGCTATCGCAACAGGACAAAAAACCGTGACCGACGGAGATGGTAACTTCTTCTTGCCGGGCATTAAGCTGGGAACCGAACTACATATCACCTATGTGGGTATGCAGGCTATCAATGTTAGGGCCAAGGCTAATGTCACCGTAAGACTTAAATCGGATGCAAAGATGCTCGACGAGTTTGTGGTTACGGGTATGTTTAATAGAAAGAAAGAAGGATTTACTGGGTCGGCCATTACCATGAAAGGCGAAGATATCAAGCGATATAGCGCCACCAACATCGCCAAAGCTTTGTCGGCCATCGCTCCAGGATTACGTATCGCCGAGAATATCGTTAGCGGTTCTAACCCCAACAACCTGCCCGACATGCGCATGCGAGGAGGTGCTAACATGGATTTAGCTAGCTCGGCTAGCAGTAAGGTGCTTGCTGTGCAAGGTGAATACGAAACCTATGCCAACCAACCCTTGCTTATCATGGATGGTTTTGAAATAAGTGTGCAAACTTTAGCCGACCTCGACCCCGACCGCGTGGCTTCTGTTGTGGTGCTAAAAGATGCCGCCGCAACGGCCATCTATGGCTCGAGGGCCGCTAACGGCGTTATCGTAATCGAAACAAAAACACCTAAACCTGGACGTATATGGGTGACCTACGGTGGCGAACTCCGCGTGGAAAATCCCGACCTCACTGGATATAACCTCATGAACGCTAGCGAAAAACTGGAGGCCGAACGCATAAGCGGACTGTATACTATGGGTGGAGCAACAGTTGATAAATGGAGATTGTACCAATCTAAGTTGCGACAAGTGCTTTCGGGAGTCGATACTTATTGGCTTGATAAACCCTTGCAAACTTCCTTACAGCAACGACACACCGTTACGTTGGAGGGTGGCGACGAGGCTTTACGCTATCGTATGTACGTGGGATATAACCATTCGCCTGGCGTAATGAAAGGTAGTAAGCGCGATGTGCTTACTGGTGCACTCGATTTTCAATATCGATTGCCTAAGGTGTTGCTCAAAAATAGCATCACACTGGATAACTCTACAGCCGATGAATCGCCCTGGGGAAGCTTCGACCAATATGCATTGCTCAACCCATATCTTAAACCTTATAGCGAAAATGGAGAACTTTTGAAGCGACTAGACGACTTCTCAGGACTGGGAGGCGACTCGGATTACCTCAATCCAATGTATAACACTACGTTTAACAGTAAAGACAGAAGTAAGAATTTTAGCGTTCGCGAACTGTTTAAGGTGGAATATACTCCGCTGAAAGATTTGCGATTGGAAGCTGCTTTCTCGCTCTCTAAGAGCGTGGGAAGCAGAGATAAATTCCGACCTGCACAACATACGGCTTTTGATGGACTAACCGACCCCACACTCAGAGGCGATTATCGCCGCAGTCAAAGCGAATTAGTGAAGTGGGGCATCGACCTTACTGGTAGCTGGAATAAGCAATTGGCCGACCATTATATAACGCTAATGCCCGAATGAGTGTTCAAGAACACAGCCGAGAAACCTATGGCAACTATGTTACGGGCTTTCCTAACGACAATATGGACAACTTGCTCTTCGGTAAGAAATATAATGAGAAGGTAGACGGCATCGAAAGCACCAGCAGAAGCATTGGATGGGTGCTGGCTGGTGGCTATTCGTATAAGTATAAGTACTCAATTGACTTCAATTTACGACTGGATGGTTCGTCAGAGTTTGGTAAAGATAACCGTTGGGCGCCATTCTGGTCGGCTGGCTTGCGTTGGGATGCTAAGAAAGAAACGTGGTTGGCAAACCTCTCGTGGCTCTCCGACTTCGTTCTGCGTGCTACCTACGGCACCACAGGCTCGCAAGGCTTCAACCCCTATCAGGCTCATGCTACTACACTTACGCCAACTTGCTGCTGCCTTACTACTCTTCGGACGCCACAGGTAGCGAAATTCTTGCCATGCACAACGAAAAACTAAAGTGGCAAACAACACATAACCTCAACTTGGGATTGGAATTGGGGGCTCTAGACCATCGACTTACGGCACGCGTGGAATACTATCGCAAGGTTACTAATAACATGATAACCATGGTGAGCCTTGCTCCATCCGTGGGATTTGCCCAATATCCCGAAAATATTGGTAAACTGGAGAACCGCGGATGGGAACTGACACTCTCGGCAATTCCTTATCGCAACATGGCCAAACAGTCGTATTGGACTGTTACCATTAATGGTTCGCACAACACAGACAAGCTCTTGGAAATATCAGAGGCCATGAGACACCTCAATGACGTGAATGCTGGAAACCTAAAAAATGCTCCCTTGCCTCGATACGAAGAAGGACAGTCGGTTAATCGCATTTGGGTGGTGCGCTCATTAGGCATCGATCCCGCCTCGGGCGATGAAATTTTGCTTAGACGCGATGGCGAAATGACTAGTGCTGTATATTGGGATGCCAAAGATGCAGTACCTGTTGGCAACACCGAACCAACTTGGCAAGGCCATATCAACACCTCGTTCACCTACATGGGATGGGGTATAGACGCGAGCATGCTGTTCCGTTTCGGCGGGCAGGTGTACAATCAAACCCTCATTGATAAGGTTGAGAATGCCAATCTTAAATACAATGCCGACCGCCGTGTAACGCAACTGCGATGGCTAAGGCCTGGCGATAGGGCTATGTTCCGCGAAATAAACCCCAATGGCTCGGAAACCAAGGCCACCTCGCGTTTTGTTATGGACGAAAATGTGCTGCAAGGTAGTTCGCTCTCGCTTTATTACCGCATGGACCGCAACAATACTCCCTTCTTAAAACGCGTGGGCGTTAACTCGGCAAGGCTTGCTTTCAACATGGAAGACTTTTTCTACCTCTCTACTGTCAAGCGCGAAAGGGGTACAAGCTATCCTTTCTCACGCCAATTTATATTCTCGCTCAACGTCGGATTTTAATTTAGGAGAACTCAATGATGAAGAAAATACAGATATTATTGCTGGGAGCGATGCTGGGACTTACTGCTTGTAACGATTGGTTAGACGTAAATCCCAAAACCTCTATCCTACAGATAAACAGTTTAGTTCTGAATCGGGATTTAAAGACGCACTAACGGGCGTGTATATCAAAATGGGTTCGGCCACACTTTATGGAGCCGACCTCTCGTATGGCTACATAGACGAACTGGCAGGCATCTATTCGGGCTATCCTGGATACGAAACTTCTATCGTCTTCGACCAAAGTATGGTGTACGATTACGATAATAAATTCAAGACTAAAAAGAACGCTATCTACGCCGATTTCTATAATGTCATTGCCAATGTAAACAATATTATTGCTCACACCGAATCCAAACGCGAGGTTCTTGTTACACCGCGATATTACGAAACTATGCGCGGTGAAGCCTTGGCCCTACGTGCTTTCTTGCATTTCGACCTGCTGCGACTCTTCGGACCTATATATAAAGAAGAGCCTAACGCAAAGGCTATCGCTTATCGCACCACCTACGACCGCGTGCCTACACCCATATTAACGGCTCAAGCTGTGGTGGAAGCGGTGCTAAAAGACTTGCACGAGGCAGAGGACTTGTTGAAATCATCAGACCCACTCGACTTCTTTACCGACCCTTACGACGAGGGTTATAAGTCGAAAAATGGCTTCTTAATCAACCGCGAGTTTCGTATGAATCTCTTTGCCGTAAAGGCCATGCTTGCTAGGGTGTATTGTTATAAAGGTGATGCCGAAAGTAAAGCGCTCGCTTTGAAGTATGCGCGCGAGGTAATCGACGCCAATCAACACTTCAAACTCATTGATGCACAGTCGGCTGCCAATTATAATTCCATCCGTTATAGCGAGCAAATATTTGGTCTTTCGGTCTACGAACTCGACAAATTGCTTACTGCCAATGGCATGGATGCCGAAGCGAACGCAGCGATATGCATTATACCACCAGCGAAAGCCATTTTAACGAGTTCTTCGAAACAGCGGGTGTAGGCGTTACCGATTGGCGTAAACTGCCCGAAATGTTCGAACTAACGGGCGCTTCTGACGTCAGAGCCTTCTGTCGTAAGTATAATCAGAAACCTTTGAAAGAAGCCTACACCTACGTTGGAGCCGATGCCATCCCGCTTATTCGCTTGCCCGAAATGTATTATATCGTTGCCGAATGCGAACCCGATGCACAGAAAAGTGCCGATGCGCTTAATGCTGTGCGCTTTGCGCGTGGCATATCGTTTGCCGATGAGGTGCGCACAGAGCATTATGACGATGCCCAACCCATGGCTGGAGTAACCAGAACGCAAACCAAACGCATCAACGAAATCATGAAAGAATATCGTAAGGAGTTCTTCGCCGAAGGCAAATTGTTCTTCTTTCTCAAAGCGCATAACTACGAAACATGGTTGGGATGCGGTGTCAATAGCATGACTAAGACGCAATATCGGATGCCACTCCCCGACGATGAGAAGATACATGGTAATAACAATTAAGGTAACGAAGGTATGAAACACATCTTATATATGCTCTCACTGTTGTTTGTTACAAGCGCCTTTGTGAGCTGTAAGCAAAACGAAATTGAGCTTTACAACCAATCTTCACGCGTAAACTTCTATGCAAGACAACGCATCGTGGAGTTTGTTGATACAGATTATGTGAAGAAAACGGAGTTTAAAACCGATAGCTTTGCTGTGCGCATTCAAGGCGTTAACCTCGAAGCACCACGCAACTTCTGCTTGAAAGTGATGCCTGCTGAGGGCTATGAGGCTTCACCCGAACTGCAATTGGCCGACAAATACACGTTCTCGGCGCTTGACACCGTGTGCCAAACCTACTACTATAGGGTTAAACGCCCCGAACTTAAGCGTGGTAACAAAGCCTTTGGATGCTTAGTGGCGTTCGCTCAGGCCAATCCCAACCACCAATTTGATAAGGGACTGGTGGAACTCAACCAAATGTTGGTGAACGTGCGGTGGCAATTGCGACCCTATAACTGGGACGAATGCGACTGGGGTGAATACAGTGATGCCAAGTATATCTACATGATGGACGTGCTGGGTAAAGATTATTCGCAGCTCACTTACGACGATTTTGATACGGTTAGCAAAGCTTACGAAGCCTATTTGGCAGCAGGTAAACCGGCCATCGTCGACGATAAAGGCACGCCTATATCCTTCTAATCAATTCGTAAATGTTAATAACTGGCGCAATAACGTTGCTCATGCATCGCTAAATCTTGCAAAACGAAAGAAATAGATACGTGTAGCCAGAATAATTACCAATTAACATCGACAGTAATAATGAAAATGAAACCACAAATAATAAGGTTTGCCCTTGCATGTGCCGTGTTCGTCTTGGCAGGATGCTACGAAGATAAGGGAAACTACGACTACCACGATGTGAATGGCGTAAAAATAGAGATAGACGAACCGCAAGTACGTATGCCTAAAAGCGATGATGCCGAGGTGACACTCAAGCCCATTATCGCGCAAACGATGGCAATGGGCGACGAAAATCTTGATTTTCAATGGCTGATAATCAAAGAAGATGCCAAAGCACTATCGGATAATATGAACGATTATATGCCTTATGCTAAGGGTAAGGAGTGCAAGGTAACGGTGAAAGCTGGGCAGACTGACAATATCGGACTGCTGCTTGTGGTGACCGATAAAGCAAATGGCACGCAATGGTACAAAAAAACGCAGGTGAAAATTGTGAAACCGTTTAATCCTTGCTGGTTTGTGTTGCACGAAAAAGAAGGGAAAACGATGCTGGGTGCCATTGAAGGCGCACCCGATGGCTATTTTGTCTATGCTGATGTTTACAAGTCGGAACGCAACGAGCCATTCCCACTCCAAGGAAAACCGCTTGCCTTGGCTGCACGTAAGGTGTATGGCAGCAAAGAAGCCACCAGTGTGTTCGGCTTTTTGGGCTTTTCGGCCAATCCCGGAATGGTTATTGCCACCACAAAGGGGGTGGCTTTGGTTACGCCTAGCACACTTGCGGTGAAATATTCCACGGAAAAAATTCTCTTCGAACCCACTGCTGATGGTAAGCAAATTAAGTTGCAAACCTATAAGATGGATGCACATGGCGAACTATTGGTTAACGATGGCAAAGCCTATTTCGCACACATGGATGGCACGTGTGTGCCCTATTCGGTGAAAGAGGGCGACAAATATCCCACCATCTCGCTTATGGGGCTGGCCAAAACGTGCTATATTTCTACGATTCGCAAAACCATCGCTTCTTAAAACGACCTGCTTTCGGACTGTCCGACTTCTATGGCACACCCTATAAGTCGGTTTCTATGCGCCGATATGGTAGCGCATGGGTAGACCGTGGTGTGCCTGTAAGACCTGTGGGGCAGCGCGACACTTATGTCAACGCCTTCAATCCTGATACCATTCCGGCCGACTTAACCATTACCGATATTGTTGCTGGTGGCGCCTATGGTAGTCAATTATATGGCATTGGATATCGCACGGGCAGTAAGCAACTCACGGTGTACAAGTTTAGTTGTCGCGACACAGAGCCGCATTGCGTGGCGCAATACACGGTAAACATGCCGTCAGAGGTAGATTTAAGCACCGCTAAGTTTGCTGCAAGCTACGCCTTTTCGGCCGACTTGTTGTTTATGGCTGCTGCAAACAAGGTTTATCGTGTAGACCTAAAACGCAATAAGGTGGTTGAAGTGTATGCTGCACCGAGCGATGCACAGGTGGTTTGCGCCAAATTTAAGAACCGCGAAACGGCCGAAATCTTGGGTACAACGATGGGCGTGGCTTATAATCAGGGTGATAAAGGCATGGTGGTTGAACTAAAACTCACTGCCTCGGGCGACTTAGCGCATGTTTCCAACGCTAGTTTTGTTTATGGCAATGGTAGTCTCCCCTTTGGAAAAATAGCAGATATTACTTATAGTTACGAATAAAGGTGTAAAGAGAAACGTGCGTTGGGCATACTGTGCTTAGCGTGCGTTTTTCTTTTCTTTGAAACGATTATTTTAATCATGTTGCGCAAAGTTGGTCTGATCGTTGTCTTTGCCCTGCTTTTTGTGGTGGCCAAGGGGCAAACGGTTTCTCATTTCTTTTCTAATAATCCCGAAAAAAATGTGTCGAACGGGCTTTTCACCACATATAAGGTGGGAGAAAAGCTTTATTGGGAAATCCCCGACACATTGTTTGGGCGAGAGTTTGTGTCTTCCATTACGGTGCTTAAGGCTCAAAAACTGGATAAGACAACTCAAAGTGGCCCAAAATGGGGTTATCCAGGCGACATGATTGGTCCTGTTTTCTTTGGCATGGAGGTGCATGGCGACAAGTTGTGGATTACTCATCCCCAGTATAATCGCTATTTCACGGATAGCACTTCGGTGTTTTCGCGTCTTGCATTAACCAGTTCCACTACTCGTGTTTACGAGCGGTTGCCTATCATTCAGCGTTCGGCCAACAGCATTTTGGTTGAAGTGGGCGAGTGGCTTAAGCATTTTCCGCTGTTCTCCATGAACATTGCCTTCTTAGATTTTAAGCTTGGCAACAAGCAAAAGCAGTTTGATAAGATAGAGAAGATTGACGTTAAGCCCGACCGTTTTTTGTTTCAGGTGTCGCGTGTATATGATTATAATTCGTTTTTATCTTCTCCCCACGAGCCCGATACAACCCCTAAAACGGTTTCTTACTTAACGGGGGTGTGCATTGCACTCATGCCTAAGCAGTCGCTAGAGCCTGTTACGGTGGGGTTGGGCTCGTATTTTACTATTTCGCGCTTAGCTATTGGAGGAGAAGGTATACCTTCTCGGCGCAGCATTGTTAAGCGATGGCGACTGGAAGTGCCACCAGCACTGCACCAACGCTATCTTAATGGCGAACTGGTAGAGCCAATACGCCCCATTGTGTTTTATGTTGATCGCCAAATGCCCGAACAAATTCGCAATGCAACCATCAAAGCCGTACGCAATTGGTTGCCAGCCTTCGAGCAAGCAGGCTTTAAAAACGCCATTGATGCGCAGCTGGCACCTGAAGACTCGGTTAATCCCAACTTTTGTCCCTACGATATAACTGTGCCGTTTATATCGTGGAAGGAGTCTAATTTTCGTAATGCCTATGGGCCAACACCGTGCGAACCATGCGGAGGCGAAGTGGTGGGATGCCATATTGGCGTGTTTAGCGGGGTGTTAGACTTGCTTAAGCAGTGGTATTTTGTGCAATGTGGTGCCAACGATCCTGCTGCTAGGCAGCCTGAACTGCCCGACTCGGTGCTCAATGTGCTGCTCGAATTGGTGCTTACACACGAAGTGGGGCATTCATTGGGCTTAGAACACAATTTCTTAGCGTCTTCGCATTTCTCGCTAGATAGTCTTCGCAACAACGATTTCCTTCATCGCAACGGCATTACAACCTCGGTTATGGACTATGTGCGATGCAACTACGCGCTAAAACCAACTGATAAGGTAAGCTTGAGCAACCGCATTGCCCGACTAGGGGTGTACGATTGTTGGGCTATTGCCTGTGCTTATCGCTGGTTTCCGGGTAAAGATGAGGCTGAGAGGCAGGCCAATCGCAGTCGATGGATTAACGAAACCAAGGGCGATAGCTTGCTGGCTTTCGACAGCGGAGCAGATGTTATGGCCTGTGCAGAAGACTTGGGTAACAACCATCTGGCGGTTAACGAGCAAGGCATAGAAAATATTAGGCTGCTTTGTGCCGATTCTGCAATATGGATTTCGCGCGACAGTGTGCAACGAAATCTCTTCCGCAACCGCCATGAAGGATTGGTTGAGCATTATCAGCACATGCTCTCTCATGTGATTAGGCATATCAATGGTATAAAAAAAGCCAATCTTCCTCCTTCGGTGATCAATCAGCTAGAACCACCCCACGTAGCTAAAAATGCAGTGAAGTTTTTGCAACGCCATTTCTTTTTGCCACCTTCATGGCTCTTCGATGCTAGGTTCGAACGGCTGCTGGCTGTGCCAATGGCAAGCAAAAGAGAGCAATTTTGCAAACAAATATTCGACTCGTGGCGGGATATGCTTTTGACTTTAGACCGGTATGCCGACATCGCACCAGAGCGAATACAGGCTGTTGACCTGCTGCGAAGTGCTTACACGGCTTTATATCAGTTGCAGACTGCCGAACCCAAAGCCAATTCGTTGTTGTATTTTATGCGTAAGCAATATAGCAAAATGCTGTCTAACTTGCATGGAAAGGATGCTATAACCATCTCTGCACCATTACTGATGGAGGTGGATAAGCAAATAAATACGGTGGGCTCGGCTAAACTTTATTTGCCGCGAAAGGCTAAAACGCTGCGCAAACGATAACCATCACCACGACGTTTGGGGGCTATAACTTGCTTGATGGTATTGTTTTGCTTTAACAGCCACGAGCAGGGGACTGCATTTTGCTGTAGTGCGAACCAAGTTTACACTTTTAACTCCAATCGGTTATTAGGCCACAATGTTTCCAGAATTCTTGTTTTTGTGTTGTTTCTAGGCTCTCTAATGACTGGTTTGGGTTTAATGGTTTTGATGCATTGTAAAATATTTGTACTAAATTTTAACGCTGAGAGTGCCTTCGGTGCGAATTTTTCGAGTATAGGGCTAAAAAACGTGCGTATTTTTAAAGTTTGTAAGGTGCTGATTTATTGTGGTTTACAGTGTTTTTAGACTAAAAACCCCTTTTTAGTCCTGCAATAAAGATAATTCTCGCTGGCGAAGCGCCAGTTTGTTTGTGATGAGACTGCTTTTTATACGCTGTTAGTGAATTGGATGTAAAAAGCGCTTTGTGTTTTCTTAATCTTGTTTTGGTTAGCAAATAGTTGCGTTTATTGTTAATATTGCAGCAAAATGACGCTGTAAAAAGCATTAAAACACCTTGCATTTAGCAGCAAAACGCCTTGCAATATGCAGCAAAACGCAAGGCTATTTGGTGCTAAACACAATGCGTTTTGCTACAAAACGCAGAAAATAATGCATGGAAAAATGCCACTTTTTTTGTTGACGCGAAGGCAAAAATGGCGCTATTTCTTTAAAACTAGAAATGCAAAACCATAGTAAATAGCAAATAATGGGGCGAAAAACGGATTGAACCCTGCTGCCATTTTTCTATTTTTGGGGTGTTTTATATAGGTTTTAGTGGTTTTTTTCGTCTAGAATGAGTGGCGAGAAAAGGGTGTTTTGTAAAGAATATTTATCGTGTTAACAATTCAATTCCTCTCAGTCGTTGTGGTTGTGTGTGGCAAATGAGCGTTTTATATGGTGGTTATCGTCTTTATATTGCTCACGCCAAATACTCTGTTTTCTTTGATGTTGGTTTGGGTTATGGCAACAATAGGGTGCACCATCTATTGCTTAGTGCTTATTGGCGCATGCTGCTGTATGAGCAACATGTGTAGCAATGTTTGTAAAAGGTTATTTGTTCAGCGCCATACATTTCTCTATCAGCTGCTAACGCGTAGTTTATTGAATAGCAAGCAGATAAAAATATCCCCTCGTTTGTTGCACTTATCCATGCGAAGTGCAGCAAGCGAGGGGTTGAAAGGCTGGTTTGCCTTGTGTTGATAAATGGTGTTTAACCCAAAGCGGTTGTTAAAACCAGTACAGATGTGGTTGGATTATGAACAGCTGATACGTCTAACTCTTGTAGATATAGCCCACTGCGCCAAGCACATGCCTTAATCAAGATGCGTGCAACAGCAAATGGCGAACAGTAAGCAACGCGAGGGATGGCATCAACTGTTAGATACCAGCAAACAATTGCTTGGGATTGTTGTTGGCGCGTGGGGTGCTTATCTCACCACATATTTTTTCTTACCCACCACATAAATACCCTTGGGCAAGCCCAAAAGTGCTTTTTCTTTCTCAACATTAGCGCGTATCAGTCGGCCGTCTATGGCATAAACGTTCACGTTTAGCGCTTCAGCTTGTGGAAAAGTAACAATATTGGTAGTGACATTGGCCACAAACAACTGCACAATTTGTTGCGCGCTCGAACTCTTATAGCATGCAAAGCGTGGTTGATGATTGTTGTAATAAATAGCGCGTTCGGTGCTTTGCTTGTTGGTAATTCTCACAATTGTGTCGTTCACCACGTCGATGTCCCATTGAGCAGAGGCATTTTGGGCATCTTTTTCGTTGTTTAGCGTGTTCTTCGTGCCATTGTATGCCAAGTATGTTTTCTCTATTCCGTCGTACAGCGTGTAGCTTCCTTGCTTTCCACCAAGCGTCAATGTGCGCGGCTGGTCTTTGCCATTCACCTCTGCAGTCATTTCAAATCGGCTCATAGGCGCCGTCACCGACGTGCGATAACCTTTGTTACTGGCGCCTAAAGCAGCGGTAGCCTTTTCGTTAACGATGAGATAGTATCCACCCGGTTGCAAGTCGTTAACAGACATAACTTTTTTAAACACCACCTTACCCGTAGGCATTGCAGAGTTATTATCAGGTGTATCAGGCGTGTTAGGCTCGTCGGGCTTGTTCGGTTGGTCAGGGTTATTCGGTTCATCAGGATTATCAGGCTTCTTGTTTTCACCAGGTGCAGTGTAGTTGGCATAATCAAAAGCCTTGTCGGTGAGCGTTCCCCACACGTATTGTTCCAGTCCGGGGTAGTCCACATAGGGGTTTCTGTTCATCTGCAGTTTATACACAGCGTTGTTTCTGTCCACCTCTTTTTGGCTCACGGGGTCGTTTCCAGCCCATCGAATAAACATATTAAGTGCCCATTGTGCCAGTCCCGGGTAGCTGCTTTTGCCATAAGTGTCGCCACCCCACGAGCTAACGCGGTCTTCATAGCGTGTGGCCATGTAGAAATACACACGTGCAAGGTCGCCTTTATATTCGTCGGCAGGTTCGAACACCGTGCCATGGTATCCTTCGGTGGTGCACTTACCCACTTTGCTAAATCCATTTTTCGATTGATAGTTTTCGCCTTTGGTTTCTCCTAGCGGAAAATTGCTTCTCCTATTATTAACATATCCGTCGGTGGGAAACACATGGAAGAGGTCGCTTTTCATCGGACTAGCTTTCTTAAACCAACTTTGAGGTGTGGTGTGCTCTCGATTAAACACGTCGCCCTCTTGCTTATAATTGCCTTTATGGCCATTAACAGGGTCGTATTTGGTGACATTCGAGTAGATGTCCCAAATTGTTCCGTCGGGTCGCAGGTCGGTGGCTATGTACGCATTCCACAACGCATCGTAACCCAAGTCTTTCGCACCGGTAGAGATAATTTTGCTCAAGGCCGTTTTAAGCGCTTCGCCTTTTAGAGCGTTAGCATTTTGATAATAAGTTCCCGACCCATTGGGACCTTGCGCCCATGCGCCGAGCGTCACCGTAAGGGCCATCAACATGTGTGTAAATCTTGTTACTTTCATATTGTTAATGTTTTAGATATTTACAATATGCAAATATAATAAAAAATTACGAGCCGTAAAGGCTTAGGGTGTTTAAATCTTTTAAAATCCGTATGAGTCTTATAAAATTCGCACAGCGTGATGTGTTGCCAGTTTTAAAGTGTTCGTTTTGTAGCGTTTTGCGCTCAGTTTCTACTTCTAGTTGTGCAACCCTAGGTTAAAACGCATGCTTAATGCGATGAATGAGGAATGTGCGCCACTTGCGAGATAAAGCGCTTACCCTAGTTAAAGCTTTTAATAGCATAGCACAGCGGTAGTGGAAAAAGTCCTAAACAATGAGTAAGACAAAGCATGGACAGAAAGAAAAGATTGCCATGTCAGCGAAAAGCCCACCAGGAGGGCATGCGTGGTGAAGAAAAGAGACCATAAAATAGCTATAAATCAGATAGAAACGAGAGGGGAGTAGGGGAGTGGGTGGCGGTGTTAGATAGGTGTTTTTTTATTCAAACCAACCCCTTTATGAGCCAAGAGCAGAAGCATCAGCAGAAGCATGTTATTTAATTGAACTTGACTTAATAAATAAGAAAAACACGCAAACCATCTGTGTTGTGAAAATTTATTGCTAAATTTGCATGCAATAAATTTCTAAATTCTCCACTATGTCATCATTTGTTGCAGATAAAATTGTGATGGACGGTCTTACATACGACGACGTCCTGCTTATACCCGCTTATTCAGACGTGCTGCCAAAGACAGTAACGTTGAAGACAAAGTTCTCTCGAAACATCGAATTGAACATCCCTTTCGTTACGGCAGCTATGGATACTGTTACCGAAGCAGCCATGGCCATAGCCATAGCGCGTGAAGGTGGAATAGGTGTGATACACAAAAACATGTCTATTGAAGAGCAAGCACACGAGGTGGCCGTGGTGAAACGTGCCGAAAATGGTATGATTTACGACCCCTTAACCATTAGAAGGGGGCGCACCGTGAAAGATGCGCTTGACATGATGCGCGACTATCACATCGGTGGTATCCCCGTTGTGGATGAAGATAATCGTCTCGTGGGTATCGTAACCAATAGAGACTTGCGATTCGAACATCGTCTTGACAAAAAGATTGATGAGGTGATGACTAGCGAAAACCTTGTGGTGACACACCAACAAACCGATTTGACGGCCGCAGCACAGATATTGCAAGAAAACAAAATTGAAAAACTTCCCGTGGTGGATGCTAACAATCGCATCGTGGGATTGATTACTTATAAAGACATAACCAAGGCTAAAGATAAGCCAATGGCCTGCAAAGACGAGAAAGGACGTTTGCGCGTGGCTGCTGGAGTGGGCGTAACGGGCGATACCTTAGACCGCATGAAAGCGCTCGTTGAGGCTGGTGCCGATGCAATTGTTATTGATACGGCCCACGGTCATTCTAAATATGTGGTTGAAAAGCTGGTTGAAGCCAAACGCGCTTTCCCCAATGTAGACATCGTTGTGGGTAATGTGGCTACGGGCGAAGCAGCAAAATTGCTGGTTGAACATGGTGCCGACGCTATTAAAGTGGGCATCGGTCCTGGTTCTATCTGTACAACACGCGTGGTGGCTGGTGTGGGTGTGCCACAGCTTAGCGCTATTTACAGCGTGTTTGATGCTCTTAAAGGCACGGGCGTGCCACTTATCGCCGACGGCGGACTGCGTTATTCGGGCGATGTGGTAAAGGCTTTGGCAGCCGGTGGTAGCTCGGTGATGATTGGTTCGCTGGTGGCTGGTACCGAAGAAAGTCCTGGAGAAACCATCATCTTTAATGGTAGAAAGTTTAAAACTTATCGTGGAATGGGCTCAATGGAGGCTATGGAGCAGAAGAATGGTTCGAAAGACCGTTATTTCCAAGGCGACACCATCGAAGCAAAGAAGCTTGTTCCCGAAGGTATTGCAGGCAGAGTACCCTACAAAGGCACGGTGCAAGAGGTGATTTATCAGCTCATCGGCGGTCTGCGTTCGGGTATGGGCTATTGTGGAGCAAACGACATCCTTACGCTTCATAATGCTAAGTTCACCCGAATAACCAATGCAGGTGTGCTTGAAAGTCATCCACACGACATCACCATCACCAGTGAAGCACCCAACTATAGCCGTCCAGAATAATTTTATAACCTATATATAATATGGTGTAACTTCTCGTTGTGCGTGGCTATTGTGCCAACAACGCCCCGCAGGCGAGAAGTTTTCGCCACTTAACCTGTAACTAATGAGATGTAGAGCCCTCTTTGCGGCGTTGCTGTTTGGTGCCCTTGTGGCCCACGCCCAAGACGACCCCACCCTTATGACCATTAACGGACGGCCTGTGAGTCGTTCGGAATTTGAGTACTCGTATAATAAAAACAATGCTGGAAATGTGGTCGATAAGAAAACGGTGGCACAATATGTAGACCTCTTTGTGAACTATAGGCTTAAGGTGGAAGCAGCCTTGGCTGCACGCCTCGACACTATGCAAGCTTTCAAAGACGAGTTTCTGAGTTATCGCGACCAGCAGGTGAGACCTTCGTTTGTTACTAATGCCGACGTAGAAAAGCTGGCTAGAGAGATGTACGAAGAGACTAGGCAGCGCATCGACGCACAAGGCGGACAGGTGAGGGTGGCTCATATCATGCTGCTGTTGCCTCAAAAGGCTTCGAAATCAGTTCAGCAACGTGCTCAACTGCGCATCGACTCCGTCTATCAGGCACTTAAACGTGGTGCTAACTTTGGCGAATTGGCTCGTAAATTGTCTGACGATAAAGGCTCGGCACAGCATGGTGGCGAACTGCCTTGGCTGCAAAAGGGACAAACATTAAAAGAGTTTGAAGACGCAGCTTTCGCACTTAAGCAAGGAGAAATAAGCAAACCGGTGCTCTCGCCTGCAGGTTATCATGTTATCAAACTGATTGAACGTCGCATGTTTCTGCCTTACGACTCGGTAAAGGCCGACATCCTGGCTTACATCGACCAAACAGGAATGCGCGAACAGATTGTAGATAACAAACTGAACGAACTGGCTAAAGCCTCTGCTACGCCCCAAACGCCTGCCGAAGTGCTACAGCAACGCGTGCAAGAGATGGAGGCCAAAGACCCCGCACTGAAATATCTCAATCAAGAATATCACGACGGACTGTTGCTTTACGAAATAAGTAACCGCACCGTTTGGGAAAAAGCAGCAAAAGACGAAGAGGGATTGCGCTACTTTTTCAGCAAAAACAAAAAGCGATATGTATGGGATGAACCTCGATTTAAGGGCATAGCATGCTACGCTAAAACAAAAGCCGACCTTAAAGCGGTGAAAAAAATGGTGAAGAAATTGCCTTTTGACCAGTGGAACGAAGCCCTGACAAATGCATTTAACAATGATTCAACCGTCAGGATAAGGGCAGAACGAGGCATGTTTAAACCTGGAGACAATGCGCTAGTTGATAGAGAGGTGTTTAAAAAACATGGCAACGTGAAAGAAAATCCCCAATTTCCAGTGATGGGCGTGGTAGGAAAAAACTTAAATCGCCTAAAGAAATGGACGACGTTAGAGCCTCGTGGTGGCCGATTTCCAAGAAACGCTCGAAAAAGAATGGGTAAAAGACTTGCGAAAAAAATATAAGGTGGAAGTGAACGAAGCGGTACTCAAAACCGTAAACAAACACTAACACCAACAAAACGACATATTTTAAACAACGATGAAAACCAAAACAAAGATATTCTGCGGCTTGTCTGCGATGATTTTGACTGCCGCCATTTCTGCCAATGCTAAGCAAGGACTGGCAACTAAGGTTGCACCGAACGACAGCACGGCAACAAAAACTCCTGCAAAGACCGAAGCTGCTGTGCCAGAATCGAGCGTGGTGGACGAAGTTATCTGGGTAGTGGGCGACGAACCCATACTTAAATCCGATGTTGAGGCTGCTCGTCTGCAAGCCGAAAACGATGGACACAAGTTTAAAGGTAATCCCGATTGCGCCATTCCCGAACAGTTGGCCGTGCAAAAACTGTTCCTACACCAAGCTGCCATCGACAGTTTGGAGGTGAGCGAATCGGAAATCTCTCAGGGTATTGAAGAGCAAATAAACTATTGGATACAAATGGTGGGCTCGAAAGAGAAACTGGAAGAGTATAGAAAACAAAGCATTTCGGAGATGAGACAGTCGATGCACGACGATTATAAGAACAATCGACTCATCGCCATGATGAAAGAAAAATTGGTGAGCGATGTAAAAGTGTCGCCTGCTGATGTGCGTAAATACTTTAAAGACTTACCCGCAGACAGCATTCCCATGATACCTACAATGGTGGAAGTGGAAATTATTACTCAAAATCCTAAGGTGAAAACCGAGGAAGTGAATCGTATTAAAGACCAATTGCGCGAATATACCGACCGCGTAACTAAGGGGGAGACTACTTTTGCAACCCTTGCGCGCCTCTATTCTGAAGACCCAGGCTCGTCAAGACAAGGCGGCGAACTGGGATACACGGGTAGGGCGGCCTTCGACCCCACGTTTGCAGCGGTGGCTTTCAATCTCACCGACCCCAATAAAATTTCAAAAATCGTTGAAACTGAGTTTGGTTATCACATCATACAGCTGATAGACAAACGCGGTGATAAGGTGAATGTGCGCCACATCCTATTGAAACCGCATATCTCGCAAGACGATATCGACCGCTCTAAGGCGCGACTCGACTCTATTGCTTCCGATATCAAAGCTGGTAAATTCACCTTCGAAGAGGGTGCAACTTTTATTTCTGAGGATAAAGACACCAAGAACAACCATGGACTGATGGCCTATACAGACCGCGAAACGCGCTCGCTAACGTCGAAGTTTCGTATGGGCGACCTGCCAACCGAGGTGGCTCGCGAAGTGGAAGGAATGAAAGTGGGCGATATATCCAAACCTTTCCAAATGACAAACGCTCGCGGTAAAACCGTTGTGGCTATCATTAAATTGAAGAATAGGGTAGACGAACACCGCGCAACCATCACAGAAGACTTCCAAGAAATGAAGAATGTGGTGCTTGCAAAGGAGCGTGAAAAGAAACTACACAACTGGGTTGTGAACAAAATTAAGCAGACTTACGTGCGCATGGACGACCGTTATAAGAACTGCGACTTTGAATATCAGGGATGGATTAAATGAGATTAAAAACGATATCGACATCTAATGGCGATTGGCATAGTGGCGCTCTGTGGGCGCTTCTATGCCTTTTTGTACTAAGTCTGCTGCCAGCACTAGCCCAAAAGAAGGTGAAAACTGCGCCGAAGACCGACGATCGCGTGTATCTAGTGCACTCTGATGAGTTGCGCTACGACCAATATGGCCTCGTTCCAGATGCACAAATCGTGAAAGGAAATGTGCAATTCATGCACAAAGGGGCGAAAATGTGGTGCGATAGCGCGTATTTCTATCAGCAAACAAACTCGTTTCGAGCCTTCGGACATGTGAGAATGGTGCAAGGCGACACCCTTTCGCTTACCTGCGAGAGGGCATATTACGATGGTCAAGCGCAGTTAATGGAGGCTCGGAAAAACGTTTGGCTAAAACATAGAGGGCAAACGCTCAACACAGATAGTCTTAATTACGACCGACTTTATAACAACGCCTACTTCTTTGAAGGGGGAACGCTCACCGATAAGAACCAAAAACTGGTGGCCGACTGGGGGCAATATAACACCCAAACGCGAGAAGCGGTGTTCTATTATAATGTAAAGATGATAGAGAACGACCGCATTATCACCACCGACACCTTGCAATATAACACCCTAACCTCTATGGCGCACGTGCTCGGGCCATCGCAAATAACCTCCAAAACAGGGGTGATTGAAACCCGCGATGGCTATCTAAACACCAAAACAAGCATGTCAACGCTGTACGGTCGCTCAACAGTTAACGACAAAGACAAAACCATTACGGGCGACAGTCTTTATTATGACGATAAGACTGGACAAAGCGAAGGCTATGGAGATGTGGTATATGTAGATAAGAAAAACAAAAATAGCCTGTTGTGTCAGCGCTTTAAATACAACGAAAAAACGGGCGTAGGGTGGGCTACTGGTAAGCTCTTGGCCAAAGATTATTCGCAAAAAGATACGCTGTATGTACATGCCGACTCGGTGAAGTTCTTTACTTACAACATCAATACCGACTCGGTTTATCGCATGGCTCATTGCTTTAAGCATGTACGAGCCTATCGACAAGACGTGCAAGCTGTGTGCGACTCGATGGTGGCTAACTCAAAAGACTCGTGTCTTACCATGTATCGCGACCCCATTGTTTGGAATGCTAACCGACAATTGCTGGGAGAAGTAATCAAAATCTACATGCAAGATAGCACCGTTAAAGAGGCTCACGTGCTGGGGCAAGCACTCTCTGTGGAGCAAATGCCCGACTCGGTGCACTTCAATCAGCTGTCGTCTAAAGACATGTTTGCTTATTTTATTGATGGAAACGTGCGCCGTAACGATGCCGTTAGCAATGTTCGTTCTATCTATTTTTCGGTAGATGATAAGGATAGTACACTCATTGGACTGAACTATCTCGAAACAGACACAATGCGAATGTTTATTTCTGCCGAACGACAATTGCAGAAAATATGGACTTGTAGGTTTGAAGCTACGCTCTACCCAATGTCTCAAATACCACCCGGTAAAGAGAAGCTGGAGGCTTTTGGATGGTTCGATTATGTGCGACCTTTAAATAAAGACGACCTCTTTGAGTGGCGTCCGAAGGCTGCAGGAAGCGAATTGAAAAAGGTACAGCCCCGAACGCTGCCCAAACAACGACTCAACGATGCGGATGGAACTAAGCAGTCTAATGCTCAAGTGCCAACGCAAGCCACGGGAAATGTTGCTGATGAGAAAATCGTTGACGCCGTAAAGACTGATGGCTCGGCTGCTGCAAAGGCTAAATCTGCCTCAGCATCTAATGCCAAGACGACTAAAAAGAAGAGTAGCACTTCATCTACAACAAAGAAAACCGCAGCCAAAGGCTAAACCAACTAGTCCGTTAGGTGGACAATAGCGTGGAACTTTTCGCCCTCAACTGGCTTTCAATACCGTGTCCTTTGCTTGTCTTGCTGCACTGCAATTGGGCAAAAAGCGCATCCTTTCTTGACTTATCACAAAAGAATATCGCACTTATGGGAATGTTTTCAATGCGCAGTCCGCGCAGGTTTCATCATGAATATATCTACGCCAACGACCGTAAACAGCGGTTGGAGGAAATAGAACAGCGTGCGAAAACGAGCTTAGAACAAGCCACAGAACACTCCCAAGTAGAGGATTTGCCTAGAGATGCCGATCGCTTTCGTGGCGCATTCACCCCGCACAATAGCCATTTGCATCGTCGCGGAGCAGCTTATGATGTGGCATTAGGTAGCAGGGTGTTCTTATTTGTGGCCTTATTACTCTTCATGGGCTATGTGCTGTTAAAACTATTTGGTGCTTAAAGGGGGAAATTTGCTGCAAAGTCTTGTGCACTTTTTGTTATGTGCCTATGTAGACACACCATTATATATAAGGAGAAACAATCAATGAGCGACATAATACAACTTTTACCCGACTCGGTGGCCAATCAAATAGCCGCCGGCGAGGTAATACAAAGACCAGCCTCCATTATTAAAGAGTTGGTTGAGAATGCTGTTGACGCTGGTGCAACCCGTATTGATGTGAACGTTGTCGATGCAGGTAAAACCCAAGTGCAGGTAATAGACAACGGTAGAGGCATGTCTGAAACCGATGCGCGACTAGCTTTCGAACGCCATGCCACATCAAAGATACGTCAGGCATCCGACCTTTTCGCCCTTAACACAATGGGTTTTAGGGGTGAAGCTTTGGCTTCTATAGCTGCAGTGGCACAAGTGGAACTCAAAACACGTCTTGCCAACGAAGAGATTGGTACGGCGTTGTCTATCTCTGGGTCGCAGTTCACCGGACAAGAACCCTGTGCTTGTCCCGTAGGCAGTAACTTTGTTATCGAAAATCTCTTCTTTAATATCCCCGCCAGGCGAAAGTTTCTCAAGTCTAACGCCACCGAACTAAATCATATTATCACCGCCTTCGAGCGTATAGCCCTTGTTTATCCCGACATTACGTTTACCCTTCGTAGCAATGGCACTGAGGTATTCAATCTTCCAGCAGTTGTACTTAAGCAGCGTATTGTAGATGTTTTCGGTAAGCGCATCAGTCAAGACCTGCTTTCGTTCAACGTAGAAACGTCTATATGCAAGGTACATGGCTTTGTGGGTAAACCCGAATCGTCGCGAAAAAAAGGCGCACATCAGTATTTTTTTGTTAACGGGCGCTATATGAAACACCCTTATTTTAATAAGGCTGTGATGCAACCTTTCGAACGACTTGTACCTCAAGGCGAACAAGTGCCTTATTTTATTTACTTCGAAGTGAACCCCGAAGATATTGATGTAAACATACATCCCACCAAGACCGAGATAAAATTCGAGAATGAACAAGCCGTTTGGCAAATCCTTTCGGCTTCTGTGCGCGAGGCTGTGGGCTTGTTTAATGATGTTCCTACAATTGATTTCGACACCGAAGGACGCCCAGACATCCCCGTCTTCAATCCCAATGAAAGCGCTCCTGCGCCCAAGGTGAACTATAATCCGCATTACAATCCCTTCGACGACACACCTCAATCTGCACTACAAGCAAAGAATAGCAGTAGGTGGGACGACCTTTATGCAGGTTTGCAGACTGAAGAAAAGCCCGATTTGAGTCTCTTTCCCGAAACAGAGACCCCAAGCGAGCCAACAGCGAGCGGAATAATCGAAGATAAATCGCCTGCACATTACCAATATAAAGGGCGTTATGTGATGACCGCCGTTAAATCTGGACTGATGGTAATCGACCAACATCGGGCGCATATACGGATACTTTTCGAACAATATCTTCGTCAGGTGGCGCAGCGTTCAGGCACTTCTCAAAAGGTGATGTTTCCAGAAGTGGTGCAATTTACAGCCACCGAAGACCTGATGGCGCAAAAAATCATGTCCGATTTGGAGGGATTGGGCTTCGAACTAACCGATCTCGGTGCGCGCAATTATGCCGTTAATGCCATCCCCGCTGGTCTTGAAGGCATCAATCCCATAGAAATGATACGCGACATGGTTGTAACAGCTATGGAAAAGGGTGTCGGATTGCGCGACGAAATCAATGAAGCACTGGCTTTAAGTCTTGCTCGCAACGCTGCTTTGCCCTACGGACAGGTTCTTGGTAACGACGAGATGGAGAATTTAGTCAATGCGCTCTTCGCATGTCCCAATGTGAACTATACGCCTAATGGGCAGAAAATTTTGGTCATTTTGTCGCAAGACGAATTGGAACAACAATTTCGTTGATGCTTATATCTTGCTAATAGTCAAGCCTTTGAGTTTAAGGGTGACTCCAAGTTGCCGAACTTCAAAGGCTTATTTTAATGTTCAAGAAAGTATTTTTGCAGATTTGAGATAAATCAAGTTTTCGGTATAAAGTTAGTTAAAATGCATTTTTTCATTGCTTGTCATGAAAAAATAAAGAAAATTATCACTAACTTTGCATTGTATTTAGGTAGGTACAGAATTATAGAGAGAAGATATTTTTGCTTATTAATAAAATTAGTTATGAAAAAATTATTGATTGTATTGGCGCTTGCTGGTGTTTCAACAGCATCAATGGCGCAGGATTCAGACCCCGTACAAAAGTATAGCGTGGCAACCAACTCTTTCTGGAGCAACTGGTTTATCCAAGTTGGTGGCGACTGGAACGCATGGTATTCAGACGAAGAACATGGAAAGAGCCTGTCAACAAGCCCATTCAAAAAGTTCCGTTCAGGTCCTGGTGCTTCTGTAGCTGTAGGTAAGTGGTTTACTCCTGGCATCGGTTTGCGTACCAAACTGCAAGGAGTTTGGGGTAAGTCGGTTGTTGACGGCCAAGATCGTCCTAACAAGTTCTGGAACTTGAACGAACACGTTCTGTTGAACGTAAGCAACATGGTATTGGGTTACAATCCTAATCGTGTTTGGAATGTTATTCCTTTCTTCGGTGGTGGTATGGGTCGTACAATGACTCACAACCTCTATTCGATGAACCTTACTGTTGGTGTTCTTAACACTTTCCGCGTATGCGATAAGCTTGCTATCAACGTGGAACTTGGCTGGAATCGCTTCGAAGAAGACATGGACGGCTACCAAGGCAACACGCTTAGCAATGTTCATTACAACCGCGGATGGGAAGATAAAGACAACTTGCTCTACGCTGAGCTAGGTCTTACCTTCAACTTGGGCAAGTCTACATGGAACAAAACTCCAGACGTAGATGCTTTGAAGGCTCTTTCTCAAGCTCAAATGGACGCGCTTAACGCTCAGTTGAACGATGCAGCTTCTGAAAACGCTCGTTTGAAGAATATGTTGGCTAACCAACAACCTGCTGAAACAAAGACCATCAAGGAATTTGTTACCACACCGGTTTCTGTATTCTTCAACATCAACAAGACAAACATTGCTTCGCAAAAAGACCTTGTTAACGTTCAAGCTGTTGCTAAGTACGCTAAGGAGAACAACTCTAACATCAACGTTGTTGGTTATGCTGACAGCGCTACTGGTACTCCTAGCATCAACCAAGCATTGTCTGACAAGCGTGCTGAGACCGTTGCTAACGAACTCGTTAAGATGGGTGTAAGCCGCGATAAGATTTCAACTGTTGGTAAGGGTGGTGTAGACGATTTGTCTCCTATCTCGTTCAACCGTCGTGCTACTGTTCAAATTGCTGAATAATAAAGCGCTGAAATCTTGCTTGCCGATTAACCTCGGTAGCTAGAAACGATACAAAAAGGGATGTGCCTGATGGTGCATCCCTTTTCGTTTTTTATAGCTTTTATTTCTGCTTTGTGCTTCTCGTGGCGTGTTCGATGGTTGGGATTTAGCTGTTGTTCTCTCTATTCTCTGCCGTGCATTCTTTGCGCTTTTTATGGTTTGGTCGCGTGTCTTTTGTCCTTGCTATTCTCTGTTGTGGCTGTTTTT